>NZ_JBEXGP010000055.1:0-1206 GCF_040607375.1 Micromonospora sp. NPDC005298 | reverse complement strand
TGGTGATCTGCTCCGGGGTGCCCCAACCACTGGTCGGGCGCTGCTGGAACAGCCCCAGCGAGTCATGGTCGTTGGCGTCGCCGAGGTGACCCAGGTTCTCCAGCTTCGACTCCTGCAGGCTCGTGGCGATCGAGATGACCGCGGCCCGCTCCGGCAGGCCGGCCTTCTTCGTCGCCGCGATGATCGCCTTCGCGTTGGCCGTCTGCTCGTCGTTCAGGTCAATCTTCGACTGGGCGCCCTGCACACTCACCGCGGCGGGCTTGGCCTCGACGGGGCGGGCGTCGGCGTGCGCGGCGACCGGGCCGGCGAAGATTCCACCGGTGAAGGCCAGACCAGCAATACCCAGCACACTCTTACGCAGCATCGTGTTCGTGTTCATGGGGGATGGCTCCATTCGGGGGTTGGCGCACCACCGCGCCGACGGGGGTCGGCTCTAGCTGGCGTGCGCAAGCACCGTCAGGCGCTCAAAGAAAGTCTTGGGGGATCATCCGGCGCGCGGGGCAGAGCCTCTTCGTCGCGCCGGGACCATGTACAACGACCGGCGGCCCACCATCATTCCCGGCCAGGCACGCTCACCTCGGCGGGCGGTCACCGGGGCCGGGCACCCCGTCAGGCGGGGCGGTGGTCCTCCGTCGTTCACCCGGATACAACGACGCCCACCCGCCGGCCATTCCACCGCCGGGATGCCACCGGTCACCCCACGAACCGGACACGACGCCCACGGCCGGACGGTCGGTGGAACGCTATGGAGGTATCCCGGCCCGGGAGACATACATGAGGTTCCACTCACCGGCCGAGCCATGCGCGAACCGGACAATCCGCCACCCCGGCAACGGTCAGTGGAACGGTATCGAGGTATCCCGGCCCGGGAGACACACATAGCGTTCCACTCGCCGCCCCGACCAGGCACAAACCGGACATCTATCCACGCCGAGGCAGGCCAGGGTCGCCCGCCAAGCCCGCCAGCCCGCCGGCCCCATCGGCCGTCGACAAGTCGAGACGTGATCGACTCCAGATCGTGGAGGTGTTGCCGGACCCTCTCGCAGTTGGCCCGGTACCCCGAGCCCGGCCGATGCGAGCCCACGGGCGGCCCTCGACGAGCTAGCCCAGCCGCTTGCGCGCCTTTGCGGCGCAGGCCGACAGCAGGGTCTGCGCGTCCAGGCCCAGGCTCTCGATCGAGACGAGGGCGGTGAACGCCACGTCGGC
>NZ_JBEXGP010000054.1:0-1341 GCF_040607375.1 Micromonospora sp. NPDC005298 | reverse complement strand
CGTGCCGGACGGCCCGGACGTCGAGCTGGCTGCCCGGGTACGGCGGGAATGCGCGAGCCGGCTGCCGGAGTACATGATCCCGGCGGACCTGGTGGCGGTGGAGTCCATTCCGCTCAACGCCAACGGCAAGGTCGACAAGGCCGCCCTGGCCTCGTCCGTGGGGGAGACCGGCCGGGCGCACGTGGCTCCCCGCACCGACCTGGAGCGGCAGCTCGCGGAGATCTGGGCACGCGTGTTGAACCTCGACACCGTCAGCGTCATGGACAGCTTCTTCGACCTCGGCGGCGACTCACTGCGAGCGGTCGCCCTGGTCGGCGCGCTCCGGGGAGCGGGCTTCCCCGTCGGCGTCCGGGACGTCTTCGTGCACCGCACCGTCACCGCGCTCGCCGCGCATCTCGCGGCCAAGGACAGCGCCGAGGTCGCGCCGGAGTTCCAGCCGGTGGCCCCGTTCGCGCTGCTCGACGACGCCGACCGGGCCGCCCTGCCCGCTGGCCTCACCGACGCGTACCCCATCGCCCAGGTGCAACTCGGCATGCTCGTGGAAATCCAGAAGGACCCCACGCGGTCGCTGTACCACATCGTCCGCTGCTTCCGGGTCCACAGTCGACAGCCGTTCTCGGCTGACGCGCTCACGGCGGCCGTGCACGACATCGTCGCCCGGCACGAGACCCTGCGTACGTCGTTCGCCCCGCACACCTACTCGGTGCCGCTGCAACTCGTGCACGCCCAGGCCCCCGTCGACGTACGGATCCTGCGCCTCGACGAGGAGCGCGCCGAGGCCCACCTGCGCGGCTACGTCGACGCCGAGCGGGCCCGACCGTTCGACCCGGAGCACCCCGCCCCGCTGCTGCGGGTCAGCGCGCACGTCGGCACCGACGGCGGATGGTGGCTCACCGTGGCGATCAGCCACCTGGTGACCGGCGGCTGGGACCTGAACACCCTGCTGGCCGAGCTGCTCAGCTGCTACGAGCGGCGCTGTGTCGGCATGGCGCCGGAGGCACCGGAGCCGATCGCGGTCCGGTACGCCGACTTCGTCGCCGGCGAGCGGGCCGCGCTGGCCTCGGCGGCCGACGAGGCGTACTGGCGGAAGGTCACCTCCGGCCATGCCAGGTTCACCCCTCCGGCGGGCTGGGGCGACGGGTCCGCGGCTCCCGGGACCGTGCTGCGGCACCGGCTCAGCTACCAGGACCTCGACCCACGGATCCGCGAGCTGGCCTCGACGTACGAGGTGTCACCCAAGGCTGTCCTGCACGCGGCTCATCTGAAGGTGATGAGTCAGTTGACGGGTGAGCGGCGGTTTTACACGGGGTTGGTGTGTGATGCGCGTCCGGAGGTGCGGGG
>NZ_JBEXGP010000053.1:0-1561 GCF_040607375.1 Micromonospora sp. NPDC005298 | reverse complement strand
GGGCCGATCACCCTCGACTGACTGTGAGGCTGGCTTGGTCGGTCCGCAGGTGATGGGCTGATGGTCGGCAGCAGTGGGCGTGACTCTTGCTCTGACTGGCCTCGTGCCTTTGACGCGACTTGTCCGCCTGCTGCTGCCGGCGCCGGCCCGGCGGGAGACGTTTGGCCTGATCAGGAGCTTGACCGCCAGTTAGCGGCTGGCGTGTCTCATCACAGTCCTGCCATCTCCGCACCGGACCGGACCCGTGCGTCCCCACGGTGAGGAGAGAACGCATGTCCATGCTGACAGAACTGGTCGAGGTCGTCATCGGCGTCGACACGCACAAAGACACGCACACCGCCGCAGTCCTCGACACCCGCACTGGAGGGGTCCTCGCCAGGGCCACGGTGAACACCGACCCGGACGGCTATGCCGAGTTGGTGGCTCTGGCCGAGCAGCACTCAGGGCTGCGGGCCTGGGCGCTGGAGGGCTCCGGCGGCTACGGAGCCGGCCTGGCCCGGCACCTGGCCGACGCCGGTGAGCTGATCGTGGAACTGGACCGGCCGGTGCGACCGGCGCGCCGTGCCGGGGCGAAGTCCGACCCGATCGACGCCGAACGGGCTGCCCGCGACGCACTCGCCCGCACCCGGCTGGCGCAGCCCAAGACCGGGCCCGAGCGGGCAGCACTGCAGATGCGCCTGACCGCCCGCCGCGCCGCCGTGGAAGCCAGCGCCACCGCCCAACGGCAGCTACACGCCATGGTGATCACCTCCCCCGAGGTGGTGCGGGCCCGGTTCCGCGGCCAGAGCACCCGGGCCATGCTCACCACCGCCACCCGACTGCGCCCCACCAGCGCCGACGTCGAGGTGTTCACCAGTCTGACCGTGTTGCGGGACCTCGCCCGCCGCGTCCGCTTCCTCGAGGCCGAAGCCGTCGAGCACGAGAAGGCGATCCGCGCGATCGTCCGCTCCTGGCGACCGGACCTGCTCCACCTCACCGGCGTGGGACCGATCGTCGCGGCCACCGTGCTCACCGCCTGGTCACACCCGGGACGCTGCCGCAACGACGCCGCGTTCGCCATGCTCGCCGGCGCCGCCCCGATCCCCGCCTCATCCGGCAAGACCATCCGCTACCGACTCAACCGCTCAGGAGACCGCCAACTCAACCGCGCCCTGCACACCATCGTCCTGACCCGCCTACAACACGACCAACGCACCCGCGCCTACGCCGACCGCCGCCGCACCCAAGGCAAAACCGACCGCGAAATCAAACGCTGCCTCAAGCGCTACATCGCCCGAGAGCTCTACCGACGCCTGGAAAACCCAACCCAGGCCACTTGACGCGGCATAGGAGCGTCGCCTCAGCCCAGTCGCGCGGGGCCGCCGAACACGACCGGGATGCCGGGGGAGTACAGCACGCTCACCGGCGGCCCGGGCGGTGGCGGCAACCCGGCGGCGGTGACCAGCTCGTCGTCCAGGTGCAGCAGTTCGGCCCGGTGCAACGGCCATCGGGGATGCCAGTTCGGCAGGTGCAGGGTGCGCCCGTACGCCCGGGTGTGCAGGCCCCAGCGGGCGGTGAGGAA
>NZ_JBEXGP010000052.1:0-1589 GCF_040607375.1 Micromonospora sp. NPDC005298 | reverse complement strand
GAGGTTAAGCTGAAGAGGCGGAGCCGCAGCGAAAGCGAGTCTGAATAGGGCGTTTAGTACGTGGTCGTAGACCCGAAACCAGGTGATCTATCCATGGCCAGGATGAAGGTGCGGTAACACGTACTGGAGGTCCGAACCCACTAACGTTGAAAAGTTAGGGGATGAGCTGTGGATAGGGGTGAAAGGCTAAACAAACCTGGAAATAGCTGGTTCTCTCCGAAAACTATTTAGGTAGTGCCTCGTGTCTCACCTTCGGGGGTAGAGCACTGTCATGGTTGGGGGGTCTATTGCAGATTACCCCGCCATAGCAAACTCCGAATACCGAAGAGTGCAATCACGGGAGACAGACATCGGGTGCTAACGTCCGGTGTCAAGAGGGAAACAACCCAGACCGCCAGCTAAGGTCCCCAAATATAGCTAAGTGGGAAACGAAGTGGGAAGGCTAAAACAGTCAGGAGGTTGGCTTAGAAGCAGCCACCCTTTAAAGAAAGCGTAATAGCTCACTGATCGAGTCGTCCTGCGCGGAAGATGTAACGGGGCTAAGCTATATACCGAAGCTGCGGATGCGAGCTTTGCTCGCATGGTAGGAGAGCGTTCCGTAAGCCTGCGAAGGTGCCTTGTAAAGGGTGCTGGAGGTATCGGAAGTGCGAATGCTGACATGAGTAGCGATAAAGGGGGTGAAAGGCCCCCTCGCCGTAAGCCCAAGGTTTCCTACGCAACGTTCATCGGCGTAGGGTGAGTCGGCCCCTAAGGCGAGGCAGAAATGCGTAGCTGATGGGAAGCAGGTCAATATTCCTGCACCATTGTTAGATGCGATGGGGGGACGGATCGCGGAAGGTTGTCCGGGTGTTGGAAGTCCCGGTCGCTGCATTGGAGAAGGCACTTAGGCAAATCCGGGTGCGGAATTCAAGGGTGTGGCGCGAGCTCCTTAGGGAGCGAAGCAATTGGAAGTGGTTCCAAGAAAAGCCTCTAAGCTTCAGTCTAACGATGACCGTACCGCAAACCGACACAGGTGGGCGAGATGAGTATTCTAAGGCGCTTGAGAGAACTCGGGAGAAGGAACTCGGCAAATTGGTACCGTAACTTCGGGATAAGGTACGCCCTTGTAGCTTGACTGGCTCGCGCCAGAAGGGTGAAGGGGTTGCAATAAACTGGTGGCTGCGACTGTTTAATAAAAACACAGCACTCTGCAAACACGAAAGTGGACGTATAGGGTGTGACGCCTGCCCGGTGCCGGAAGATTAAATGATGGGGTGCAAGCTCTTGATTGAAGTCCCGGTAAACGGCGGCCGTAACTATAACGGTCCTAAGGTAGCGAAATTCCTTGTCGGGTAAGTTCCGACCTGCACGAATGGCGTAACGATGGCCACACTGTCTCCTCCCGAGACTCAGCGAAGTTGAAGTGTTTGTGATGATGCAATCTACCCGCGGCTAGACGGAAAGACCCCATGAACCTTTACTGTAGCTTTGCATTGGACTTTGAACCGATCTGTGTAGGATAGGTGGGAGGCTATGAAACCGGAACGCTAGTTTCGGTGGAGCCGTCCTTGAAATACCACCCTGGTTTGTTTGAGGTTCTAACCTTGGCC
>NZ_JBEXGP010000051.1:0-1632 GCF_040607375.1 Micromonospora sp. NPDC005298 | reverse complement strand
GCATCCGCCGCCTCCCCCACCTGACCGCCTGACCCCGCACTCGTCACCGCCCGCCGACCACCGCCCGACCCGGTCGATCATGAAGTTGTCGCCCCGGCACCCGGGGTGGGGTCAAGGGGTGAGTGCAATCGTTAGGGCGTGATGAGTTCGGCGAGGCGTTGGGCTGGGGTTTTCCAGCCCAACGTTTCGCGGGGGCGGGTGTTGAGTTCGTGGGCGGTCTCGTCGAGGCCGGTCTGGTCGATGGTGCGGAAGTCGTAGCTGCTTTTGGGGAAGTACTGGCGTAGGAGTCCGTTGGTGTTCTCGTTGGTGCCGCGTTGCCAGGGGCTGTGGGGGTCGCAGAAGTAGACCGGGCAGCCGGTGGCGATGGTGAACTGCGGGTGGGTGGCCATTTCCACGCCCTGGTCCCAGGTCAGTGAGCGGCGCAGGTGTGCCGGCATTCTCGTGGCCAGGTCGGTCAGGACGCCGATGACGGCGTGGCTGTCTCGGCCGTGGGGTAGGGCGCCGAGCATCACATACCGGGTGCTGCGTTCGACCAGGGTCACGATCGCTGAGGCGCCGGCCTTGCCGATGACCAGGTCACCTTCCCAGTGCCCGGGCACCGCCCGGGCGGTGGCCTCGGCCGGCCGGGCGCTGATGTGCAGATCCCCGATCCAGGGCCGGCGGCTGCGGAGAGCACCCGCGGCACGCGACTGCGGGCGCCGCTGGGTACGCCCCGACCGCAACGCCACCTGCCGGGTCAACTCGGCCCGAAGGTTCCCCCGTGACTGCACGTAGATCGCCTGGTAGATCGTCTCGTGGGACACCTGCAACTCCGGCCGGTCGGCGAACGTGGCCCGCAACCACGCGGCGATCTGCTTCGGAGACCACCTACGAGCCAGTTTCCCCGCCACCACCTGCCGCAGCCGCGTACCCACCGCCAGCTTCGACCTCACCACCCGACGTCGCGCCGCATCCGCGCGCCGCTGCGCCCACTGCGCCTGATACCCCCACCGATACGGCCGACGAGCCCGCCCAGCCGCCAACAACCGCCCCAGCGGGTTCTTCGTCCCGTGCCGCGCACTGTTGTTCCGCGCCACCTCCCGCGACACCGTGCACACCGGCACCCCGAGAAGCCCCGCGATCTGCGTGATCGTCTTACCCGACCCCCACAAATGCTCCAACACCTGCCGATGCCCGAACGTCAACACACCCGGCCTCGCCACCAACACCTCCAGCACAACCAAGATCAGTTGCACTGAAGCCTAGAAACCGCCCCCGATTTGTCGCCGCTAACTTCATGATCACCGGGGCTAGGGGCGGGGTGGGGGCGGGGGGCAGGCGGAGGGGGTTAGCCGGCTACTCGGGTCAGGCGGGCTGACAGGGGGGGGCTCAACGGGTGGCCCACGGCCGCCATTTCCTGGGCGTACAGGAGGGCGCCCTCGACGATGCCGAAGAGGCGGGCACCGGCGGTGACCTCCTTGGCGGTGGCCGTGCGGACGACCGCGTCGGTGGCGAACTCGATCTGGGTGCCCTTGCGCTTGTTGATTTCAATATACTTCACACGTGTGGGCTTTTTTTTTTTCGGTTGGTGATAGGTGGGGTCTTGGTATCTGTCGATTCGGGGTGTGCTCCTGGGGTCGTCTCGGATGGGGC
>NZ_JBEXGP010000050.1:0-1756 GCF_040607375.1 Micromonospora sp. NPDC005298 | reverse complement strand
CACCGGCGCGGCGGGGCCGGTGTCTCCTCCTTCGGCATCAGCGGCACCAACGCCCACCTGATCATCGAACAAGCCCCGCCGGTCGCGGCGGCCACCATGAACGGCGACGCGGCGCCCGCGGGGAACGGCGAAGCAGCAGCCGCGACAAACGGGGAAGCAGCGGCCGCGCTGCCGTGGCTGCTGTCGGCGAAAACCCCGACCGCGCTGCGCGCCCAAGCCACCAACCTCACCGCCCACCTCGACCAGCACCCCGACCTCGACCACGACGCGGTCGCCACCGCCCTGCTCACCACCCGCACCGCATTCCCCCACCGCGCCGCCGTGCTCCCCAGCGACGACCCCACCCAAGCGCTACGCGCCCTCGCCGAGGACCGCCCGCACCCGGCCCTGCTCCAGCACACCGCCGCGCACACCGGCCGGACCGTGTTCGTGTTCCCCGGCCAGGGCGGACAGTGGCTCGGCATGGGCCGCGAACTCGCCGCCCAGAGTCCGGTGTTCGCCACCCACCTCGACGAGTGCGCGACCGCGCTACAGCCCTACGTCGACTGGGACCTGCGTGAGGTGCTGCACGACGACGACCCGGACTGGTTGACCCGCGTCGACGTGGTGCAACCCGTGCTCTTCGCGGTCATGACCGGCCTCGCCGCCGTCTGGCGGCACCACGGCATCACCCCCGACGCCGTCATCGGCCACTCCCAAGGCGAAATCGCCGCCGCGTTTGCTGCCGGAGCCCTGACCCTCAACGACGCCGCCAAGGTCGTCGCCCTACGCGCCCAAGCCCTACGGGCACTCATCGGACACGGCGACATGGCCTCCCTCGCCCTACCCGCCGACCAGGTCACCGAACTCCTCACCGGATCGAGCACCACCCCCCGGGCCTACATCGCCGCCGTCAACGGACCCAACGCCACCGTCATCGCCGGCGACCCCCACGCCGTCGCGGCAGCCGTCGCCCACTGCAAGGACCGCGACATCCCCGCCCGGATCCTGCCCGTCGGCTACGCCTCCCACACCCCCCACGTCGAAGCACTGCACGACGACATCCGCGCCGCCCTCGACGGCGTAACCCGCAGACCGACGTCGCCTTCTACTCCACCTACACCGGCGACCGCATCGACACCGACACGTTGACCGCCGACTACTGGTACGACAACCTCCGCCACCCCGTCCAATTCCAAACCGCCACCGAAGCACTGCTGCGCGACGGCCACACCACCTTCATCGAGGTCAGCCCACACCCCGTCCTCATCCAACCCATCGAGGAGACCGCAGACCAGCGGGAGATCATCGCCCTGCCCACCCTGCGCCGCGACACCACCGACCAGCTCGTCACCGCCCTCGCCACCGCGCACACCCACGGCCTCCCGGTGAACTGGGCACCTCTCCTCCCGGCCGTCGCCCCGCCGGTGGACCTGCCCACCTACCCGTTCCAGCGCCAGCGCTACTGGCTGCATGCCCCGACGACCATCAGCGACGCGACCGATCTCGGCCAGACCACCGCCGAACATCCCCTGCTCGCCGCCGCCATCGAACTGCCCGACCAGCAGGGACACCTGTTCACCGGCCGGCTCACCCCGACCACCCAGCCCTGGCTCACCGACCACGCCGTCACCGGCACCGTGCTGCTCCCCGGCACTGCGTACGTCGACCTCGCCCTGCACGCCGGCCACCACACCGGCCACCCGCACCTCGACGAGCTGACCATCGAAACCCCACTCGCCCTCGACCCCGACACCAGCCGGCAGCTGCGTACGGC
>NZ_JBEXGP010000049.1:0-1787 GCF_040607375.1 Micromonospora sp. NPDC005298 | reverse complement strand
GACGACGCGCTGGAGCGCGCCCGGTCCAAGCTGGAGTACACCCCACTCGCCACCCGGTTCCTCGCCGCCGAGGTGGCCAGTCGACGTCGATGCCGCTGGTGTGGGCGGTGGCCAGGGCGGTGAGCAGTTTCGCCGTGCCGTCGTGTCCGCGCTGCTGGGTGGGGATGGCGGTGGTGTCGGTGAGGGTTTCCTGGGTGAGGGTGCTCAGGGTGGCGTCGGGTCCGACTTCGAGGTAGTGGGTGACGCCGAGGTTGTGCAGGGTTTCGCTGCCGGCGGTGTAGTTGACGGTTTCGCGGATGTGCCGGGTCCAGTAGTCGGGGTCGGCGAGTTGTTCGTCGGTGGCGAGCTGTCCGGTCAGGTTGGACACGATGGGCAGCGTCGCGGGGTGGTAGGTGACCTGGCTGGCGGCGGTGCGGAAGTCGTCGAGGATCGGGTCGGTGTGGGGGGAGTGGAAGGCGTGGGCGACGTGCAGCTTCCGTGCGCGGATGCCGTCGGTGGTGAGTTGCGCGGCGATGGTGTCGATGGTGTCGGTGTCGCCGGCGAGGACGAGTGAGGTGGGGCTGTTGTGCCCCGCGAGGCTGACGTCGGGGTGGGTGTCCAGGATTGGTCGGATCCGGTCCAGGGGTGCGGTGACGGCGAGCATGGCGCCGGCGGGCATGGCGTTCATGAGCCGGGCGCGGGTCGTGATGAGCGCGGCGGCGTCGGCAAGATCCAGGACGCCGGCGATGTGGGCGGCGGTCAGTTCGCCGATGGAGTGCCCGATGAGGTAGTCGGGGCGCACGCCGAAGCTGTGCAGGAGTCGGACCATGGCGGTCTCGGCGGCGAACAGGGCGGGCTGGGTGTAGGTGGTCTGGGCGAGCAGGTCGGTGTGCGGCCCGGTCATGACCTCGCGCAGCGGGTGTTCCAGGTGCCGGTCCAGGGCGGCGCAGATGTCGTCGAGGGCGGCGGCGTAGACGGGGAAACGCCGGTAGAGGTCGGCGGTCATGCCGGGGTGTTGGGCGCCCTGGCCGGTGAACAGGAACGCCACCTTCCCGACCGTCCCGGCCGCGCCGGTGACCAGCGTCGGGTGGGAGTGGCCGGCGGCGAGCGCGTGCAGGGCGGCGATCAGGTCCGCGGCGGCATGCGGCTCGGTGTCGGCGATGGGCGGCGCGGCCGGGACGATCGTGGCTCGGTGAGCGAAGGCGGTCCGGGTGGTGGCCAGCGCGTGGGCGACCTGGGCCGAGTCGAGGTCGGGGTGCTCGTCGAGGTGTCCGGCCAGCCGGGCCGCCTGGGCGCGCAGCGCGGCCGGCGTCTTCGCCGACAGCAGCCACGGTGGGGCGAGGCCCGGCACACCGCCGACGGCGGCGCGCCTGTCCGGCGTCGTGTCGGCCGCGGCCGATGCGGCTGCGGTTGGTTGGTGTGCCTCGGGCTCGTCGCCGGTGGGGTCGGGTGCCGGGGCTTGTTCGATGATGACGTGGGCGTTGGTGCCGCTGATGCCGAAGGAGGACACGGCGGCGCGGCGGGGTCGGTCGTGGTCGGGCCAGGGGGTGTTCTCGGTGAGCAGCGTGACGGCGCCGGTCGACCAGTCGACGTGCGACGAGGGTGCGTCGACGTGCAGCGTCTTCGGCAGCTCGCCGTGGCGCAGCGCCTGGACCATCTTGATGATCCCGGCGACGCCGGCCGCGGCCTGGGTGTGGCCGATGTTGGATTTGATCGACCCCAGCCAGAGCGGTTCGTCCGGTCCTGCCCGTACGTGGCGAGCAGGGCCTGGGCTTCGATGGGGTCGCCGAGGGTGGTGCCGGTGCCGT
>NZ_JBEXGP010000048.1:0-2049 GCF_040607375.1 Micromonospora sp. NPDC005298 | reverse complement strand
CGTGCCGGACGGCCCGGACGTCGAGCTGGCTGCCCGGGTACGGCGGGAATGCGCGAGCCGGCTGCCGGAGTACATGATCCCGGCGGACCTGGTGGTGGTGGAGTCCATTCCGCTCAACGCCAACGGCAAGGTCGACAGGGCTGCTCTCGCGGCGTCGGTGACCGGTGGCGGGCGGGTGCACGTGGCTCCCCGTACCGACCTGGAGCGGCAGCTCGCGGAGATCTGGGCACGCGTGTTGAACCTCGACACCGTCAGCGTCATGGACAGCTTCTTCGACCTCGGCGGGCACTCGATCAGCGCCATCGCTCTCGTCGGCGCCCTGCGTACGGCCGGGATCCCCGCGTCCGTGCGCGACGTCTTCCTGCACCGCACCGTCGCCGCGCTCGCCGCGAACCTCGAAGCGGAGCAGACCCCCGCCGAGCCGCTGTTCCAGCCGGTGGCCCCGTTTGCGCTGCTCGACGACGCCGCCCGGGCCGCCCTGCCGGCCGGCCTCGCCGACGCGTACCCCATCGCCCAGGTGCAACTCGGCATGCTCGTCAAGACGATGACCGACACCGAGCGGCACACCTACCACAACGTCTCGGCCTTCCCGATCCACGACGAGCAGCCCCTGGTCACCGACGCGCTGCGCCGCGCCGTACAGACCGTCGTCGACCGGCACGAGATCCTGCGGACGTCGTTCGACCTGAACGCCTACTCGGTGCCACTGCAACTCGTGCACGCCGACGTGCCGATCGAGGTGACCGAGCTCGACCTGCGTGGCCCGGACACCGAGGCGCGGATGAGCGCCTTCATGGCCGCCGAGCGGGCCAACCCGTTCGCCCCGGACGAGGTCCCGCAGATGCGCGTCGCCGGTGCGGTCGGCGAGGGCAACGCCTGGTGGTTCGTGCTCACCATGTCGCACGGCATCCTCGAGGGCTGGAGCCACCACTCCCTGCTGATGGAGATCCTGGACAACTACCGACGACTGCGGGACACGGGCGCTCCGGTGCCCGTCGACGCGCTGCCCGTGCGCTATGCCGACTTCGTCGCCGCGGAAATGGCCGCGCTGACGTCCGCCGAGGACGAGGCGTACTGGCGGGGCGTCGTCGAGTACCCGCGTTTCGCCCTGCCCGCCGGCTGGGGCACCCCCGACTCCGACCCCCAGTTCCAGTGCGGCACCCGGGTGCCGCTGCACGACCTGCTCGACGGGCTCAGGGACCTGGCAAGCAGCACCGGCACCGCACTGAAGAGCGTGCTGCTGGCCGCGCACCTGAAGGTGATGAGCCAGATCACCGTCGAGCCCGTCTTCACGAGTGGCCTGGTCTGCCACGGGCGGCCCGAGGTGACCGGCGCGGACCAGGTGTACGGCATGCACCTGAACACGTTGCCGATCGTGCACCGGGGCCCGGCGGCCACCTGGGCGGAGCTGATCCGGCAGACCTTCGACGCCGAGGTGGAGCTGTGGCCGCACCGGCACTACCCGCTGCCGTCGGTGCAGCGGTTCACCGACGGTGCCCGGCCCATCGAGATCCTCTTCAACTACCTCGACTTCGCCCAGGTCGACACCGACCGGGTCGGCTTCGACGACGCCGTCTACGAGGCGTCCAGCGAGTTCGACCTGCACGTCTCCACCCTGGACGGCACGCTGAGCATCCTCAGCGATCCCCACGTCGTGAGCTACCCCAACGTCCTGCGCCTGGGCGCGATGTACCGGGTGGTGCTGGAGGCGATGGTGGCGGATCCGGGCGGGGACGCGCGGGTGGTGTGCCTGCCCGCGGGTGAGGTGTCGGTGCTGTTGGCCGACGGCGACGGCGCGGTGGAGCCGGTGTCGGAGTCGGTGCTGACGGCCGTCGAACACCAGGTGGCGGCCGTGCCGTCGGCTACTGCGGTGAACGGTGTGTCGTTCGCCGAGGTGGACGCGCGGGCTGTGGCGTTGGGGTCGTGGCTGGTCTCGCGGGGTGTCCGCCGGGGATCGGTGGTGGGGGTGCTGCTGGATCGGAGTGTCGATCTGGTGGCGGCGCTGCTGGGGGTGTGGAAGGCGGGGGCGGCGTTCGTGCCGCTGGACCC
>NZ_JBEXGP010000047.1:0-3863 GCF_040607375.1 Micromonospora sp. NPDC005298 | reverse complement strand
CAGTGCTTACACACATCCGACATCATCAACCACCGAAAATCCGTCCGCCCCTGCACACCCGAACCCCGCCCCGGCGGCTGCGACCCCGGCATCCCGAGGAACTGCGGCCCCGGACCGGTGGGGGCCGGTTCGCCGAGCACGTCGGCCGTGCGGGGTTGCTCGACGAACGCGACGTGCCGCCACGAGTTCGCCGTCAACGCCCCGGTGTTGTCGTACGACATGCCCAACAGGTCAAGGCCACTCTCCGGGACACCGTTCCACTCCTTGCAGGCCACCTCGCACGCCTTGCAGCCGATACACACGCTGGTGTCGGTGAAGAACCCCATCCGGGGCGGAGCGTCCACGTAGCCGGCGTCGGGTGCCGGGTCCAGCGGCCCGTACAGGCTGTTCGGGTCAGGAAGCACCATGCCCCGTCCCCTCGTTGTCGGTGGTCACGGCCGGGGCGTGCTGACCCGGGGTGATCCCCGCACGCCGTTGGTAGTCGGTGACCAGGTCGAGCAACGCCGGGCCGGTCGGGCGGCGTCCGGGCCGTACGTCGCAGGTGCCGACCTTGCTCTCCTGGATCAGCACGTTCGGGTCCAGGCTGATGCCGAACAGGTCGTTCGCCGAGTCGCCGGTCACCAGACCCTCGAACCCGAAGTGGTACGGCAACCACACCTGGTGGATGACCCGGCCGTCCACCCGCAGCGGGGTGAGCCGATCCGTCACCAGCACCCTCGCCTCGATCACGGCGCGGCCGCTGACCAGGTGCGCCCAGCCGAGGTGCGTCAACCCGACCTCGCCGGCCAGGTCCGGGGACACCTCGACGAACATCTCCGGCTGCAACTCCGCCAACGGCGACACCGTACGGCTCATGCCGCCGGCGGTGTGGTGCTCGGTGAGCCGGCTGACCGTGAACACGTACGGGAACACCTGATCGTGCTCCTGCGGCGGGCTCGGGTTCACCGAGTTCACCGGATGCGCGTACATCTTGCGGGTCGGATTGGCCTGCTGCCGGTAGAGGGGGTTACGCACCGGCGACTCCACCGGCTCGTAGTGCGTCGGCAACGGCCCGTCCAGCACGCCGCTCGGCGCGTACAACCAGCCCTTACCGTCACCCTGCATGACGAACGGGTCGTCGCCGGCGATGCCCTCCGGCCCCGACGCGCCGGCCGGCGGCCGGTACGACGGCGGTTTCGTCTTCTCGAAGTCCGGCACGTCGTAGCCCGTCCACTCACCCTTGTCCGCGTCCCACCAGACGTAGCGTTTGCGCTCGCTCCACGGGTTGCCGTCCGGGTCGGCCGACGCACGGTTGTAGAGGATGCGCCGGTTCGCCGGCCACGCCCAGCCCCACTCGGCGGCCACCCAGTCCTGCTCGTGTCGGGACCTGCGCCGGGCCGCCTGGTTCACCCCGTCGGCGTACACCCCGCTGTAGATCCAGCAGCCGACCGCCGTGGAACCGTCAGCGCGGGCCTCGGCGAAGCTGGACAGCGGGCGGCCGGTCGCCACGTCGTACCCGTTGATCTCCCGCAGGACCGCCTCGGCGCTGGGCTCCGCGTGCGGACCGTGCGTGGGGTAGTCCCAGGTGAGGTCGAGCAGCGCCCGGTCGCGCGGCAGCGTCGAGTCGGCCAGCTTCTCGCGCAGCTTGCGCCCGAGGTGGTAGAAGAACCACAGCTCGGAGCGGGCGTCGCCCGGCGGCTCGACGGCCTTCTCCCGCCACTGCAACAACCGCTGCGTCTGGGTGAAACTCCCCTCCTTCTCCACGTGCGACGCGGCGGGCAGGAAGAACACCTCCGTACGACACTCCTCCGGCACGATCTCCCCGGTCGCCACCTCCGGCCCGTTCTGCCAGAACGTCGCACTCTCGATCATGAACAGATCCCGAACCACCAGCCAGTCCAGGTTCGCCATGCCCAGGCGCTGCGCCCGGCCGTGCGCCGACCCGACCGCCGGGTTCTGCCCGAGCAGGAAGTACCCCTTGATCTTCCCGTCGATCATGTTCAGCACCTGCTGATACGTACCGTGGTCACCGGTCATCCGCGGCAGGTACCCGTAGCAGTAGTCGTTCTCCGGGGTTGCCGCGTCACCCCAGTACGCCTTGAGCAGACTGGCGGCGAACGACCGCGCGTTACCCCAGAAGCCCTTCTGCCCGGGGTGGCGGATGCTGTCCACCCACTCGTCGAAGCTCGGGTGCTCGGCGTGGTGCGGCATCGGCAGGTAGCCCGGCAGCAGGTTGAACAGCGTCGGGATGTCAGTGGAGCCCTGGATGCTGGCGTGCCCGCGCAGCGCCATCACCCCACCGCCGGGGCGGCCCATGTTGCCCAGCAACAACTGGATGATCGCGCCGGTCCGGATGTACTGCACGCCCACGCTGTGCTGCGTCCAACCCACCGAGTAGATCAGCATCCCGGTGCGTTCCCGGCCCGAGTTCGCCGTCCACGCCCGTGCCAACTCGAGGAACTGCTCCTGCGAGATGCCGCAGACCCGCTCCACCATCTCGGGTGTGTAGCGGGCGAAGTGCCGCTTGAGGATCTGGTAGACGCAGCGCGGATGCTGCAACGTCTCGTCGCGCCGGGTCTGCCCACTCACCTGCGCGCCGTGCGACTCGTGGGCCAACCCGGCGGCGCTGTCCCGCTCCTGAGCGGTGTGCCCGCTGCCGGAGGAATCCTCATGCCCCTCGTACTGCCAGCTGTCCTGCACGTAACTGCCGGTCTCCGGGTCGAAGCCGGAGAAGAACCCGTCGCCGTCCTCGGTGTCCCTGAAGTCCTCGCTGACGATCGTCGCCGCGTTCGTGTACGCGAGCACGTACTCCCGGAAGTCCAACTCGTTGTCCAGGATGTAGCGCACCACCCCGCCGAGCAGCGCGATGTCGGTGCCCGCCCGGATCGGCAGGTACGCGTCAGCCACCGCGCTGGTCCGGGTGAACCGCGGATCCACGTGGAAGACCTTCGCCCCACGACGCTTGGCCTCCATCACCCACTGGAAACCCACCGGGTGCGCCTCGGCCATGTTCGAACCCTGGATGACGATGACGTCAGCGTTGGCGATGTCCTGCTGGAAATCCGTCGCACCGCCACGACCGAAGCTGGCCCCCAGACCGGGGACGGTGGCGGAGTGTCAAATACGCGCCTGGTTCTCGATCTGCAACGCGCCGGCCGCGGTGAACAACTTCTTGATGAGGTAGTTCTCCTCGTTGTCGAGCGTCGCCCCACCCAGACTGGAGAAGCCCAACGTCCGGTTGAGTGGCCGGCCCTGCGTGTCGACGTCCTCCCAGGTCCGCTCACGAGCCGCGAGCATCCGGTCGGCGATCATGTCGAGGGCGGTGTCGAGCTCCAGGTCCTCCCACTGCGTCGAATAGGGACGGCGGTAGCGAACCTTCGTCTGCCGCAGCGGGCTGGTCACCAGACTCTTACTGGCCGAGCCCTTCGGGCAGAGCCGACCCCGCGAGATCGGGCTGTCCGGATCGCCCTCGATCTGGCTGACCCGCCCGTCCTTGACGAACACCCGCTGACCGCAACCCACCGCGCAGTACGGGCACACCGAACGGGCCACGCTGTCGGCGGTTTCGGTGCGAGCGGTGAGCGCGCGGGATCCGTCGGACTTCGCCGCGGCACCCCGGCCCAACGGGTCGGTGCCGGTGAGCTGCCGGTAGACCGGCCAACCCTCGATGAAGGTACGCAGACCCATGCCCCGACACCCCCTCCCACGCGAGCGACCCCATGAACATAGGCCAGCCGAGACATCTTCGCGAGCGGGGGAAGTCAGACAGCGCCGCCCCCGGCCCGGGTGGGTCGGGGGCGGCGCTGGTGTCGGTGTGCAGGTCGCCTCTCGGCGAGTGGCGCGACGCGGCTCCAGCCGAACGGTGTTCCGCGACGGCAATAGTT
>NZ_JBEXGP010000046.1:0-4817 GCF_040607375.1 Micromonospora sp. NPDC005298 | reverse complement strand
GCCTTCGGGTTGTAAACCTCTTTCAGCAGGGACGAAGCGAGAGTGACGGTACCTGCAGAAGAAGCGCCGGCCAACTACGTGCCAGCAGCCGCGGTAAGACGTAGGGCGCGAGCGTTGTCCGGATTTATTGGGCGTAAAGAGCTCGTAGGCGGCTTGTCGCGTCGACCGTGAAAACTTGGGGCTCAACCCCAAGCCTGCGGTCGATACGGGCAGGCTAGAGTTCGGTAGGGGAGACTGGAATTCCTGGTGTAGCGGTGAAATGCGCAGATATCAGGAGGAACACCGGTGGCGAAGGCGGGTCTCTGGGCCGATACTGACGCTGAGGAGCGAAAGCGTGGGGAGCGAACAGGATTAGATACCCTGGTAGTCCACGCTGTAAACGTTGGGCGCTAGGTGTGGGGGACCTCTCCGGTTTCCTGTGCCGCAGCTAACGCATTAAGCGCCCCGCCTGGGGAGTACGGCCGCAAGGCTAAAACTCAAAGGAATTGACGGGGGCCCGCACAAGCGGCGGAGCATGCGGATTAATTCGATGCAACGCGAAGAACCTTACCTGGGTTTGACATGGCCGCAAAACCTCCAGAGATGGGGGGTCCTTCGGGGGCGGTCACAGGTGGTGCATGGCTGTCGTCAGCTCGTGTCGTGAGATGTTGGGTTAAGTCCCGCAACGAGCGCAACCCTCGTTCGATGTTGCCAGCGCGTTATGGCGGGGACTCATCGAAGACTGCCGGGGTCAACTCGGAGGAAGGTGGGGATGACGTCAAGTCATCATGCCCCTTATGTCCAGGGCTTCACGCATGCTACAATGGCCGGTACAATGGGCTGCGATACCGTGAGGTGGAGCGAATCCCAAAAAGCCGGTCTCAGTTCGGATCGGGGTCTGCAACTCGACCCCGTGAAGTCGGAGTCGCTAGTAATCGCAGATCAGCAACGCTGCGGTGAATACGTTCCCGGGCCTTGTACACACCGCCCGTCACGTCACGAAAGTCGGCAACACCCGAAGCCGGTGGCCCAACCCTTGTGGAGGGAGCCGTCGAAGGTGGGGCTGGCGATTGGGACGAAGTCGTAACAAGGTAGCCGTACCGGAAGGTGCGGCTGGATCACCTCCTTTCTAAGGAGCACCTTCCGACGAAAGTCGGTAAGGAGCCCGCACTGCCCGATCGTGGTGGTGGGGTGCTCGAATGGCGGAGACACTGGCAAGTTTTCCCTCGGCAACGGCCGGGTTCCTTCTAGTACAGCTGCCTTCGGGTGGTGGGAACGAAGCCCTGGTGCGGCTGAGGAAGAATGTGAGCACCCTGTTGGGTCCTGAAAGAACAACCATGTGTTGTTTCTTTCGGAGCCGTAGCGAGCCTGTGGGTTCGTGAGGTTGCCAGGCATGGCCTGGCTCCACATACCGCCGACTGTTGGGTTGGGTTTGGTGTGGGGCTGTGGGTTGTGGGTTGGTCGTTTGTTGAGAATTGCACAGTGGACGCGAGCATCTTTGTGGTCAAGTTGTCAAGGGCGAACGGTGAATGCCTTGGCACCAGGAGCCGATGAAGGACGTGGGAGGCCGCGATAGGCCTGGGGGAGCTGTCAACCAAGCTGTGATCCCAGGGTGTCCGAATGGGGAAACCTGGCACCAGTCATGTGGTGTCACCCACACCTGAACACATAGGGTGTGTGGGGGGAACGCGGGGAAGTGAAACATCTCAGTACCCGTAGGAAGAGAAAACAATTTAGTGATTCCGTGAGTAGTGGCGAGCGAAAGCGGATTGAGGCTAAACCGGCTGCGTGTGATACCTGTCAGGGGTTGCGTGGTTGGGGTTGTGGGACCCTGCTGAACAAGCTGACACTTGTTCGAGAAGTTACAAAGTTAGTGGCTAGTCGAACAGTCTGGAATGGCTGACCGTAGACGGTGAAAGTCCGGTAGGTGAAAGTTGCTGACCTTCTGTGGGTGTTCCCGAGTAGCGGCGGACCCCTGAAATCTGCCGTGAATCTGCCAGGACCACCTGGTAAGCCTAAATACTTCCTGGTGACCGATAGCGGACGAGTACCGTGAGGGAATGGTGAAAAGTACCCCGGGAGGGGAGTGAAATAGTACCTGAAACCGTTCGCCTACAATCCGTCGGAGCCTTGCGGGGTGACGGCGTGCCTTTTGAAGAATGAGCCTGCGAGTTAGTGGCATGTGGCGAGGTTAACCCGTGTGGGGGAGCCGTAGCGAAAGCGAGTCTGAATAGGGCGATTCAGTCGCGTGTCCTAGACCCGAAGCGGAGTGATCTAGCCATGGGCAGGCTGAAGCGCGGGTAAGACCGCGTGGAGGGCCGAACCCACCAATGTTGAAAAATTGGGGGATGACCTGTGGTTAGGGGTGAAAGGCCAATCAAACTCCGTGATAGCTGGTTCTCCCCGAAATGCATTTAGGTGCAGCGTCGCGTGTTTCTTGCCGGAGGTAGAGCACTGGATGGTCTAGGGGGCCCACAAGCTTACCGAAATCAGCCAAACTCCGAATGCCGGTAAGTGAGAGCGCGGCAGTGAGACTGCGGGGGATAAGCTTCGTAGTCGAGAGGGAAACAGCCCAGATCACCAGCTAAGGCCCCTAAGCGTGTGCTAAGTGGAAAAGGATGTGGGGTCGCATAGACAACCAGGAGGTTGGCTTAGAAGCAGCCACCCTTTAAAGAGTGCGTAATAGCTCACTGGTCAAGTGGTTCCGCGCCGACAATGTAGCGGGGCTCAAGCACACCGCCGAAGCTGTGGCATTCACATTTTAACCTCGCTTGGACGTGATTCCTTGTGCAGGTGTGTGGATGGGTAGGGGAGCGTCGTGCCGCGAGTGAAGCAGCGGGGTGACCCAGTTGTGGACGCGGCACGAGTGAGAATGCAGGCATGAGTAGCGAAAGAAGGGTGAGAAACCCTTCCGCCGGATGACCAAGGGTTCCAGGGCCAGGCTAATCCGCCCTGGGTGAGTCGGGACCTAAGGCGAGGCCGAGAGGCGTAGTCGATGGACAACGGGTTGATATTCCCGTACCCGCGAAAGAGCGTCCCTGATGAACCTCGTTGTGCTAACCACCCGAACTGCCTGATGTCTTCGGACGGATGGTGGGGAGCGTGGGAACCTGGCGGGTAGTAGTCAAGCGATGGGGTGACGCAGGAAGGTAGCTGAGCCCGGCCGGTGGTTGTGCCGGGGTAAGCGTGTAGGCCGTGCCATAGGCAAATCCGTGGCGCATGTAGGCTGAGACGTGATGCCGAGCCGATTCAGGTGAAGTCAGTGATCCTATGCTGCCGAGAAAAGCCTCTAGCGAGTTCTTAGCGGCCCGTACCCCAAACCGACACAGGTGGTCAGGTAGAGAATACCGAGGCGATCGGGCGAACTGTGGTTAAGGAACTCGGCAAATTGCCCCCGTAACTTAGGGAGAAGGGGGGCCGGAGACGTGAAGCCCCGCGCGGGTGGAGCGTTGTATGGCCGCAGAGAGCAGGGGGAAGCGACTGTTTACTAAAAACACAGGTCCATGCGAAGAAGTAATTCGATGTATATGGACTGACGCCTGCCCGGTGCTGGAACGTTAAGGGGACCTGTTAGCTCTTCGGGGCGAAGCGGAGAACTTAAGCGCCAGTAAACGGCGGTGGTAACTATAACCATCCTAAGGTAGCGAAATTCCTTGTCGGGTAAGTTCCGACCTGCACGAATGGCGTAACGACTTCCCCACTGTCTCAACCACAGGCCCGGCGAAATTGCAGTACGAGTAAAGATGCTCGTTACGCGCGGCAGGACGGAAAGACCCCGGGACCTTTACTATAGCTTGACATTGGTACTCGAATTAGCTTGTGTAGGATAGGTGGGAGCCGGTGAAGTCCATACGCCAGTATGGGTGGAGGCAATCTTGAAATACCACTCTGGTTGATTTGGGTATCTAACTTCGGACCGTTATCCGGTTCAGGGACAGTGTCTGGTGGGTAGTTTAACTGGGGCGGTTGCCTCCTAAAAGGTAACGGAGGCGCCCAAAGGTTCCCTCAGCCTGGTTGGCAATCAGGTGTTGAGTGCAAGTACACAAGGGAGCTTGACTGTGAGACTGACAGGTCGAGCAGGGACGAAAGTCGGGACTAGTGATCCGGCACTTGCGAGTGGAAGCGGTGTCGCTCAACGGATAAAAGGTACCCCGGGGATAACAGGCTGATCTTCCCCAAGAGTCCATATCGACGGGATGGTTTGGCACCTCGATGTCGGCTCGTCGCATCCTGGGGCTGTAGCAGGTCCCAAGGGTTGGGCTGTTCGCCCATTAAAGCGGTACGCGAGCTGGGTTTAGAACGTCGTGAGACAGTTCGGTCCCTATCCGCCGTGCGCGTAGGATACTTGAGAAGGGCTGTCCCTAGTACGAGAGGACCGGGACGGACGAACCTCTGGTGTGCCAGTTGTCCTGCCAAGGGCACGGCTGGTTAGCTACGTTCGGAAGGGATAACCGCTGAAAGCATCTAAGCGGGAAGCCTGCTTCAAGATGAGGTATCCCACCCACCTTGGTGGGGTAAGGCCCCCAGCTAGACGACTGGGTTGATAGGCCGGAAATGTAAGCCCGGTAACGGGTTCAGTTGACCGGTACTAATAGGCCGAGGACTTGACTACTAAGCTGCTACGCGTCCACTGTGCAACTCTGAACAAGCGAACACCCGCGTGTGTGTGCCCGGGGTTGTTTGACATGTTCATAGAGTTACGGCGGTCATGGCGGAGGGGAAACGCCCGGTCACATTCCGAACCCGGAAGCTAAGCCCTCCAGCGCCGATGGTACTGCACTCGTGAGGGTGTGGGAGAGTAGGACGCCGCCGGACAATCTTTCCAGAAAGGGTCACCC
>NZ_JBEXGP010000045.1:0-12049 GCF_040607375.1 Micromonospora sp. NPDC005298 | reverse complement strand
CCGGGGCGCTGCTGCCGGACATCAGGTCGGTGCAGAGGCCGGGGCTTGATCCCTGCGCCGGGCACGGCAGGCCCCCGCCCCGTTGTGCTGGCGGCTCGTCCGGTGGTCGCGCGACCTGCCGACCGGGGTGTCGATCTTCTAGGGCGTTACCAGCCGCGGGCTCGCCACTGGGGGAGGGCCGGGCGCTCGGCTCCCAGGGTGCTGTCCTTGCCGTGGCCGGGGTAGAACCAGGTGTCGTCCGGAAGCTTGTCGAACACCTTGTGCTCGACGTCGTCGATCAGCGCGGCGAAGCGCTCCGGGTCGTTGTCGGTGTTGCCGACACCACCGGGAAAGAGGCTGTCGCCGGTGAAGAGGTGCGGGGTGCCGGTCGGATCGCGGTAGAGCAGCGCGATCGAGCCCGGGGTGTGCCCCTTGATGTGGATGACCTCCAACGCGCAGTCGCCGACCGGAACCGTGTCGCCGTCGGCGAGACGTTCCGCCTCGATCGGCAGCCCCTCCGCGTCGTCGGCGTGCACGAGCGCCCGCGCGCCGGTCTTCGCCACCACCTCCTCCAGCGCCACCCAGTGGTCCATGTGCTGGTGGGTGGTCACCACGGCGGTCAGCCCACCGTCACCGATCAGCTCCAGCAGCCGGGGCGCCTCGTTGGCGGCGTCGATCAGCACCTGGTCGCCGGTGCCCGTGCAGCGCAGCAGGTAGGCGTTGTTGTCCATCGGACCCACCGACAACTTGCTGATGGTGAGCCCGTCCAGCTCGCGTACCGCCGGCGCGCCACCGTGGGTGACATCTCCGCTGTAGGTCATGAGGTTTCTATATCCATTCCGGTGGAGTAGGCAGGGGACCGTCGGGGGTGACGGCGAGCGTGTCGCCGCCGCCACGGCCGATCAGCCAGGCGGCGAGGTCGGGGGCGGGACCGGAGACGACCGGGGCGTCGGCCCGGTCGCCGATGACCACCTCGTGCGGGCTCCCGTCGACGCGCAACACCAGTGACGGCGGTGTCGCACCCGTCGCGTGATGGCTGGCGGCCTCACGCAGCAGTCGGTGGGTGAACGTGTCCGACCAGTCGGCGGGGCCGTAACCGGCGGCCAGGTCGAGGTGGTGCACCTCGATCTCCCGCAGGCGGCCCCAGACGAGCAGCGCGGCGGGCCAGGGGCCCCGTCGTGCCTGCACCGTGGCCGCCCACGCCTCGACCGGCATGGCCGCGACCGCCTCGGCGAACAGGTCCGCGGTGCGCCGCAGGTCGTCCAGGTGCTCGGCGGCTGACCGGCCCGCGCCGGTCTCGATGTCCGTCGTACGGGCTGCGAGGGACGCGTACATCGGCACCTGCTCCCCGGTGCGGGCCGAGGTGAGCAGGTTGACGAAGCCGTCGGCGTTGCGCGCCAGGTGGGCGAGCACGTGCCCGCGCGTCCAGCCCGGCAGCAGCGAGGGGCCCGCCACGTCGGCGGCGTCGAAGGAGGCCGCGGTGCGCAGCAACCGACCGGTGGCGGCGTCCACCTCACCCATCAGCAGCAGCGGATCCGTGGTCACCCGTAGACCCTAACGGTGAACCGGTCACGCCGTCGCAGGGGAAATCGCTTTCGGCGCGTCGGCGCGCGACCTACCGTCAGCGGCAGATGCGGCACCGGGACGTCGGACGGAGGTGGTGACCATGCCGGACGTGGCACGCGTGTACCGCCATCACCAGCTTCGACACCGATGAGGATGCCATGACGATCGACCTGACCGCCCTCGGCTGGGACGCCGAGCGCGCGGCGTACGCCGCCTCCCGGGACGAGTACCGCCCGGGCCGGGTGGCCCGGGCGGACCGGGGGGTCTGCACGGTGCTCACCGCGTCCGGCCCGGTCCGGGCCAGCCTGGGCGGGGCGGTGCTGGCCACCGCCGCCCGGGACCCGTCCGCGCTGCCCTGCGCGGGCGACTGGGTGCTGCTCGGGCAGTGGCCCGACCGTCGCCTCACCGTGGAGGCGGTGCTGCCGCGACGGACCGCCCTGATCCGCCGTACCGCCGGCAAGGACGCCAGCGGCCAGGTGCTCGCCACCAACCTCGACACGGCAGCCGTCGTCGAGCCGGTGCACCCGGAGCCGGACGTCGGCCGGATCGAGCGACTGCTCTCCCTGGTGTACGAGTCGGGGGCGCGGCCGATCGTCGTGCTGACCAAGGCCGACCTCGCGGCCGACCCGCCCGCGCTGGCCCGACAGCTCGCCGAGGTCGCCCCCGGGGTGCCGGTGCTGCCGGTCAGCGCCGAGCGCGGTGCCGGGCTCGACCCGCTGCGCGACGAGGTGGCCCCGGGCCGCACCCTCGGCCTGCTCGGGCCGTCCGGCGCGGGCAAGTCGAGCCTGGTCAACGCCCTCGCCGGCGCGGTGATGATGCCGACGCAGGCGATCCGGCGGGTCGACGGCAAGGGGCGGCACACCACCACCTGGCGGGCACTTGTGCCGATCCCCGGCGGCGGGGCGGTGATCGACACGCCAGGCGTGCGGGCGGTGGGCCTTCTCGACGGCCTGGTCGGGCTCGACCGGGCGTTCGCCGACATCGCCGGGTTGGCCGAGGGCTGTCGGTACGCCGACTGCGGGCACGACGGCGAGCCCGCGTGCGCCGTGCGGGAGGCGCTGCGCAGCGGTGAGCTGTCCACCCGTCGGTGGGAGAGCTGGCGGCGTCTGCAGGGTGAGGTGGCGCACGAGAGTCGACGCCGGGAGGCGCGGCTGGCCGCCGAGCGGCGTGGTGGATGGCGGTCGGCCCGACGGCGCGCGGCCCGGCCGCCGGCGCCCGGCGGCTACTGACGCCGGCGGTGCGGCGAGGGCTCGCGGGTGCGCGGCCGACCGTGCTGAGCTGGGGGAATGTGCGGGCGGGGAAAACTGTCGTACCTCGGGGCTAGAGTTGCCGAGGCGCGTTTTCCGCGCCCGCACGACCGCTTTCGAATCACACCAGAGCGGGACAGATCCTCCGCTTCATCTTCTCCCGGGAGTACACGCACCGTGGCCGACCGACTGATCATCCGTGGCGCGCGCGAGCACAACCTGCGTGACGTCAGTCTCGACCTGCCCCGGGACGCGCTCATCGTGTTCACCGGGCTGTCCGGGTCGGGCAAGTCGAGCCTGGCCTTCGACACGATCTTCGCCGAGGGGCAGCGGCGCTACGTCGAGTCGCTCTCGTCGTACGCCCGGCAGTTCCTCGGCCAGATGGACAAGCCCGACGTCGACTTCATCGAGGGGCTGAGCCCGGCCGTCTCGATCGACCAGAAGTCCACCTCGCGCAACCCGCGCTCGACAGTCGGCACCATCACCGAGGTCTACGACTACCTGCGCCTGCTCTACGCCCGCATCGGTGAGCCGCACTGCCCGGTCTGCGGTGAGCGGATCTCCCGGCAGAGCCCGCAGCAGATCGTCGACCGGGTCCTCGCGATGGCCGAGGGCACCAAGTTCATGGTGCTCGCCCCGGTCATCCGCGGCCGCAAGGGCGAGTACGTCGACCTCTTCGCCGAGTTGCAGGCCAAGGGCTACGCCCGCGCCCGCGTCGACGGCGTGGTGCACCCGCTGACCGAGCCGCCGAAGCTCAAGAAGCAGGAGAAGCACACCATCGAGGTGGTGATCGACCGGCTCACCGTCAAGCCCAGCGCCAAGCAGCGGCTGACCGACTCGGTCGAGGCCGCCCTGGGCCTGTCCAGTGGCCTGGTGCTGCTCGACTTCGTCGACCTGCCCGAGGACGACCCGGAGCGGGAGCGCCGCTACTCCGAGCACCTGGCCTGCCCCAACGACCACCCGCTCGCCATCGAGGATCTCGAGCCCCGGGTCTTCTCCTTCAACGCGCCGTACGGCGCCTGCCCGGAGTGCACCGGCCTGGGCACCAAGAAGGAGGTCGACCCGGAGCTGCTGGTCCCCGACCCGGAGCGCTCCCTGCGCGAGGGCGCCATCCAGCCCTGGTCCACCGGGCACAACCTGGAATACTTCCTGCGCCTGCTGGAGGCGCTCGGCGAGGCGCAGCACTTCGACGTCGACACCCCGTGGCGGGCGCTGCCGGCGCGGGCGCAGAAGACGATCCTGCACGGCTCCGACGACCAGGTGCACGTGCGCTACCGCAACAAGTACGGCCGTGAGCGCTCCTACTACACCGGCTTCGAGGGCGTGGTGCAGTGGATCGAGCGCCGGCACTCCGACACCGAGTCCGAGTGGTCCCGCGACAAGTACGAGGGCTACATGCGCGACGTGCCGTGCGCGGCCTGCGGCGGCGCCCGGCTCAAGCCCGAGGTGCTCGCCGTCACGCTGGCCGGCAAGAGCATCGCCGAGGTCTGCAACCTGTCCGTGGGGGAGTGCGCCGACCTGCTCGCCGGCATCGAGCTGACCGACCGGCAGAAGATGATCGCCGAGCGGGTCCTCAAGGAGATCAACGCCCGGCTGCGGTTCCTGCTCGACGTCGGCTTGGACTACCTCTCCCTGGACCGGCCGGCTGGCACCCTGTCCGGCGGCGAGGCGCAGCGCATCCGGCTGGCCACCCAGATCGGCTCCGGCCTGGTGGGCGTGCTCTACGTGCTCGACGAGCCGTCGATCGGTTTGCACCAGCGTGACAACCACCGGCTCATCGAGACCCTGATCCGGCTGCGCGGGCTCGGCAACACGCTGATCGTGGTCGAGCACGACGAGGACACCATCCGCACCGCCGACTGGATCGTCGACATCGGCCCCGGCGCGGGCGAGCACGGCGGCAAGATCGTGCACAGTGGCTCGGTTCCGGCGCTGCTGAAGAACAAGGAGTCGCTCACCGGGGCGTACCTGTCCGGGCGTCGGTCCATCCCGACGCCGTCGACGCGCCGCCCACAGGATGCGGGCCGGGAGCTGGTGGTGCACGGTGCGCGCGAGCACAACCTGCGCAACCTGACCGTCTCGTTCCCGCTGGGCCAGCTGATCGCGGTCACCGGGGTCAGCGGCTCGGGCAAGTCGACGCTTGTCAACGACATCCTGTACGCGGTCCTGGCCAACCAGATCAACGGCGCCCGGCTGGTGCCGGGCCGGCACACCCGGGTCTCCGGTCTGGAGCACGTGGACAAGGTCGTCGGTGTGGACCAGTCGCCGATCGGCCGGACGCCGCGCTCCAACCCGGCCACCTACACCGGGGTCTGGGACCACGTCCGCAAGCTCTTCGCCGAGACCACCGAGGCCAAGGTGCGGGGGTACGGCCCGGGGCGGTTCTCGTTCAACGTCAAGGGCGGTCGCTGCGAGGCGTGCTCCGGCGACGGCACCATCAAGATCGAGATGAACTTCCTGCCCGACGTGTACGTCCCCTGCGAGGTCTGCAAGGGCGCCCGGTACAACCGGGAGACCCTCGAGGTGCACTACAAGGGCAAGACCGTCTCGGACGTACTGGAGATGCCGATCGAGGAGGCCGCCGAGTTCTTCTCCGCCATCCCGGCCATCCACCGGCACCTCAAGACCCTGGTCGACGTCGGCCTGGGCTACGTACGCCTCGGTCAGCCCGCGCCGACCCTCTCCGGCGGCGAGGCGCAGCGGGTCAAGCTCGCGTCCGAGCTGCAGAAGCGCTCCACCGGTCGGACGGTCTACGTGCTCGACGAGCCGACCACCGGTCTGCACTTCGAGGACATCCGCAAGCTGCTCATGGTCCTCGAGGGGCTGGTCGACAAGGGCAACACGGTGATCACCATCGAGCACAACCTCGACGTGATCAAGACGGCCGACTGGCTGATCGACATGGGTCCCGAAGGGGGCCATCGGGGCGGGACGGTGCTCGCCACCGGCACACCCGAGGAGGTCGCCGAGGTGGCCGAGAGCCACACCGGCGAGTTCCTGCGTCAGGTGCTCAAGCTCGACGGCGAGGCCAAGGGCGCGGCAGCCGCCACCACCCGGGCCGCCAAGGCCAACGGTGTGACGAAGGCGCGGGCCAGCCGCAAGGTGCCGGCCGCCGCGCGCTGACCGACCCCGCGAGAGCGGGCCTGATCGATGTGTACGGGGCGGGTCCGGTCGGGCCCGCCCCGTTCGCATTTCCGGCGTCGGCCCGGCGGCGCGATGAACCATCCGGCACAGTGGCCCGTGTGAAGAAGTGCGGCCGGTCTTCGACCCGGCGCACTGGGCTAGCGAGAGGCGAGGCATGAGTGACGATCAGGCGCTGACCGGTCCGGGTACGCAGACCCGTCGAGCCCTTCTCACCGGCGTCGGGGCGGTCGGCGCGGCCGTCGTCCTGGCCGCCTGCGGCAGCGACGACGGCGGCGAGGGCGCCGCGCCGACCAGCGGTGGCCCGGCGGTGCCCAGCACCGGCGACGCCGGCGGCGGCGATCGGCAGAACGCCCAGTCGCTGGCCACCACGAACGACATCCCGGTCGGCGGTGGCAAGGTCCTCGCCGCAGAGGGTGTGGTGATCACCCAGCCCACCGCCGGTCAGTTCAAGGGCTTCAGCCCGATCTGTACGCACCAGAACTGCCCGGTGACGAACGTCGACGGCGGGACCATCAACTGCACCTGCCACGGCAGCAAGTTCTCGATCGAGGACGGCTCGGTGAAGGCCGGCCCGGCCACCAAGCCCCTGCCGCCGAAGGACATCAAGGTCACCGGAGACCAGATCTCCCTGGCCTGACCGCGCCCGCCCCCGTCCCCCCCGTCCCGCGTCGCCAGGGCGGGGGACGGGGGCGGCATGGCGTGTCGGGCCAGCCACGGCGGGGTCAGCCGCCGTACTCCTCGCCGTACGGCGCCGGGACGCCGTAGGTTTCCCGGTCGTCCAACCGCATCTCGGCGCGCAGTCCGTTCTCGGTGTATTCGATCGGGTGGCGGTCGTCGATCCCGAAATCGCCGTCGCCGTCCCGGTCGACAGGCAGCCCGGTGGCCTGGCGTTCGGAGTTGTTCACGCCCTCACCCACCTCGCTGGAGCCACCCGTTCCGGTGTCCGGATCGTCCGGGTTCACGTACTTTCCGTCGAGGGTGAGCTCGTTCTGGCGGTCGTACACGTGCGCCATCTCGTGGAACAGCACGGCTGATGGGGGTGCCTCGCCCTGGAAGTTGTCAAACGTGGGGTCGTACTCCAGGCTGGACACGCCGAACTCGCTGTATGTCGCTCGGCCGTGCGGGGGCCCGGACAGCTCAGTGACGGGGATGTCGCGCCCAGTGTCGTCCAATGCATCCAGCATGAGCCGGCCGTTCGGCGAGGACTCGAAGGTGTCCAGGTCGTCCCGTACCCGCTCGGTGAACTCGTCCGAGCCGTCGATCACCAGGCGGGAGCCGAGGTCGTTGGAGACGTCGACGTGCTCGACCTGCTCAGCGCCGTCGAAGACGTCGGCTCTCTCGGCGCCGGCTGTGCCGATCTCGCTCCGCGTCTGCCCGTACACCAGATCGCCTTCGGCCCCATGGGTGCCGCCCGACACGGTGTCGGTGCCCTGGCCGGTGTAGATCGTGTCATCGTCGGCGCCACCGGCGATCGTGTCGTCGCCACGGCCGCCCGAGAGCACGTCCGCTCCCCGGCCGCCGTCGAGGCTGTCGGCACCCCGGCCGCCGTCGAGAAAGTCGTAGTGGTCGCCGCCGGAGAGGCGGTCGTTGCCCGACCCGCCGTAGAGGGTGTCCTGACCCACCCCGCCGATGACCCTGTCCTGACCGGTGAAGCCGCTCAGGTAGTCCTGGCCCGCGCCGCCGCTCACGTGGTCGTCACCGGCCCCGGACTCGATCGTGTCCGCACCGTCGCCACCGAGCACGATGTCATCGCCGGCACCGGTGTGGATGCGGTCATCCCCCGAGCTGCCAAGTACGGTTACCGCGCCGACACCCGGGCCGACCGACACATCGTCGTCACCGGCCCCGCCGCGGATCGTCAACTCGAAGCCGTCCGGCACCCTCTGACTGACGGGGACCCCATTGAGCGAGAACTCCACCCTGAGTTCGCCGCTGAACGGGTCACGGACAACGCGGACTTCGTCGTTGCCACTGCCGGCATTGACGATCATCCGGCCCCCGACGAGGATCACGCTGGGCCCTGGCGGCTCGTCCGGCAGGCTGAACGGTGACGGGCCGCCGACGAACCGCTGCCACGCGGCGGTGATGGTCGCCAGGCCCTCGGAGATCGCCCGTAGGTTTGCCGCCGCCTCGTGATGCACCTCCCAGGCCGGCCGGCGGATCGCCTCAGCGGCGTCGATGGCGGTGTGCACTGCGGCGGCGCCAGCCGTGTCGGTCGGGGTGAAGGTCACCCGGTCGCCGGACCGATCGACCCGCACCGCCCTGGTCAACGCCTTCCAGTCCTCGTTGAGCAGCAGTTGGGCGCGGCCGAGCGCGTCCGCAAGGTGGTCGACCTCCCGAGCGCCGCGATCGGCCAGCGACGCGAACTCGTCGAGGTCCACGACCAGCTTGCGGCCGTGGCCTGCGTACGTGTCGGCGACCTCACCACTCCACCCGCTGTTGAACAACGCGTTCGCCCCGTGCTTGGTGTCCGCCGCGCTGTCGCGAGCCGCACCGGCGAGCCCGCGCCACGACTTGGCGGCGGCCATGAGCCGCTCCGGATCGGCCTTCAGGGACCACAGGTCGTCCGTGACGATCGGGGTCGGCGGCGCCCCGGTAGAGGGTGCTCCAGGGGAGGTCATGTCGACCCGCCGAACAGCCCACCCATCAAGCCGCTGGCCTCGTCGTCGGTCTGCTGGGTCGAGAACGCAACCAGGTAGAGGCGGTCGGCGTCGCCTTCCAACACCGCGTGCAGCGCGCCGGCGGCCGTCATCACCGCCTCCGTCGCGCTCTGGCAGGCGTCGTAGGCCAGGCCCGCGGTCGGCGTGTCGCCGAAGGCGGCCAACGGAGCCGGGAACTGCTCCTGCGCCAGCAGCATTTCATCGCCGAACTCCTGGGACGCGGTGAGTATCCGCTCCGCGAAGCCGGCAACCTCGCCTGGATCTACGGTGAAACCGCCCATGCAGGCAAGCTAGCCTGCTCCGCAGAAATTGACCTTCGTTGTTTCGCTATCCGTCAAATCTCTTCGCGCGGATCCTCTGACCCGAGGCCCGAACCGGGGTGATGTCCGACCCGCTGGCTAGGCTTGCTGGCGTGGCTGACCCCTCGACCTACCGCCCCGCACCCGGCACCATCCCGGAGCTACCCGGGGTCTACCGCTTCCGCGACGGCACCGGCCGGGTGATCTACGTCGGCAAGGCGAGAAACCTGCGCAGCCGGCTCAACTCCTACTTCGGCGACGTCTGGAACCTGCACGAGCGCACGAGGCAGATGGTCACCACCGCCGAGTCGGTGGACTGGATCACCGTCGGCACCGAGGTCGAGGCACTCCAGCAGGAGTTCACCTGGATCAAGCAGTACGACCCCCGGTTCAACGTCCGCTACCGCGACGACAAGTCGTACCCCTATCTGGCCGTGACCCTCAACGAGGACTACCCGCGGCTGCAGGTGATGCGTGGCGCCAAACGCAAGGGGGTGCGCTACTTCGGTCCGTACTCGCACGCCTGGGCCATCCGCGAGACCCTCGACCTGCTGCTGCGGGTGTTCCCCGCCCGGACGTGCTCCGCCGGCGTGTTCAAACGCGCCGGCCAGGTTGGTCGTCCCTGCCTGCTCGGCTACATCGGCAAGTGCTCGGCGCCCTGCGTGGGCACCGTCTCCGCCGACGAGCACCGCGCCATCGTCGACGGCTTCTGCGACTTCATGGCCGGCAAGACCGACACCATGGTCCGCAAACTCGAACGCGAGATGACCGAGGCGAGCGAGCAGTTGGAGTTCGAGCGGGCCGCCAAACTTCGTGACGACGTGGCCGCGCTGCGCCGCGCCATGGAGAAGCAGACCGTGGTGTTGGGCGACGGCACCGACGCCGACGTCGTCGCGTTCGCCGACGACCCCCTCGAGGCGGCCGTGCAGGTCTTCCACGTCCGCGACGGCCGGGTCCGCGGCCAGCGCGGCTGGGTGGTGGAGAAGACCGAGGACCTGACCACCGGCGACCTCGTCCACCACTTCTGCACCCAGGTGTACGGGGGCGAGCACGGCGAGTCCGACGTACCCCGGGAACTGCTGGTGCCCGAGCTGCCCGCCGACGCCGACGCCCTCGCGGAGTGGCTCTCCAACCACCGGGGCAGCCGGGTGTCGCTGCGGGTGCCGCAGCGGGGCGACAAGCGCTCACTCATGGAGACGGTCGAGCGCAACGCCAAGGACGCGCTGGCCCGACACAAGCTCAAACGGTCCGGCGACCTCACCACCCGGGGCAAGGCACTGGACGAGATCAGCGAGGCGCTGGGCATGCGCACCTCGCCGCTGCGCATCGAGTGCTTCGACATCTCGCAGATCCAGGGCACCGACGTGGTGGCCAGCATGGTGGTCTTCGAGGACGGGTTGCCCCGCAAGAGCGAATACCGGCGCTTCATCGTCCGTGGCGCCACCGACGACCTCTCCGCGATGTCCGAGGTGCTGCGCCGTCGCTTCGCCCGCTACCTGGACGCGCGGGCCGAGACCGGCGAGGTGGGCGTCGAGTCGGCCGACGACCCGATCACCCCGGAAGACGCGGCTGAGCCGCAGATCGGTGCGCTGATCGATCCGACGACCGGCCGGCCGCGCAAGTTCGCGTACCCGCCGCAGCTGGTGGTCGTCGACGGCGGCGCCCCACAGGTCGCGGCCGCCGCACAGGCTCTCGCCGACCTGGGCATCGACGACGTCGCCCTGTGCGGGCTGGCCAAGCGACTGGAGGAGGTCTGGGTCCCCGACGACGAGTTCCCGATCATCCTGCCGCGCACCTCCGAGGGCCTCTACCTGCTGCAACGGGTCCGCGACGAGGCCCACAGGTTCGCCATCACCTTCCACCGGCAACGCCGCTCGAAGCGGATGACCGAATCGGCACTCGACCACGTACCCGGACTCGGCGAGGTGCGGCGCAAGGCGCTGCTGCGGCACTTCGGGTCGCTCAAGCGGCTCTCAGCCGCAACCGTCGAGGAGATCACCGAGGTGCCCGGGGTGGGTCGGCGCACCGCCGAGGCGATCCTGGCCGCCCTCGGGATGGGCGAGCGCGCCGACGAGAGCGCGGAGGCCACGACCCCCGGCGCGTAACGCCGTCCGCTGGCGCTCGCCGGCCGGTCCCGCCCGCCTCGCCTCGTGCGCGGTGCCGGCCCCGCTTCGTGGTCCGTGCCGGCCCCGCTTCGTGGTCCGTGCCGGCCCCGCTTCGTGGCCCGCCCCGTCCGGCCCGTGCCCGATCCCGCCCGACGTCCTGTTTGTGGGCATATGCGCCTCCTGTTGTGTGCGATCCGGGTCCGCGCGTGCGGGGTCGCGGCGGGTGGGCGTCGTGTTGGTCGCACCGGCGGGTGCCGCTGGCGCGCCGGTCCCGCATGATCGTGCTCGATCCTTGTTGTAGTGGTCTCCCGCGCCGTTGAGGGGCCTCTTTCCTGGATCGAGCACGATCTTGGGCGGGTGGGTCGTTCGTCGGCGCGCTGCGGGTGTCGTCCGGTGCGTGCTGGGCCCGGCGATCCCCGCGAGGCTGAGTCCGCTCGCGATGCCTGTCGGATTCGGCTGCGAGCCGCTACTGCTCTCCCTGCCAGGCGGGGAGAGGTACCCGGTCGCGGGTGTCACCCGACTCGAACAGGGCCGCGCCACCAGCCCGTCGCGTGTGCCCGGCAGAGGTGTCCGGACGGAGCCAGATCCAACGGGTGTGCGGGTCGGGGCGGTTGGGGTCCGGATGGGCGGCATGTCGGTTCGGGCCGGGTGCGGTGATGTGTGGTGTCCGCCGTTGTGAGGTTTGTGCCGTGGGCGGGGTCACCCTGGGGGTGGAATCGGGGGCCGGGCGGGGTCGTTGTACCTGGCATGCCGCCGCGACTTCGGGTCGCGGGGGCGAGGGTGGTCCCCGGGGAACACCGGCCCGGCCGCCGCGGTTACATCCCCCGGCACGATCAAGCAGCCGCCTGCCGTGAGGCCTGGAATGGTCCGCCGTCCCCGGCTGTTGCACGGTCTCCCGATGCCGGCCCGCACGGGCCGCCGGGTGAGAAGACTTCCCCCCCCCGCTTTGCACGCCCCCCCGGGGTGTGTCGTGTACCCCCGACAGGCAGAGGAGCACGCCATCATGCGTACCGATCTGATCCGTAAGACCGCCCTGACCGCCGCTGGCC
>NZ_JBEXGP010000044.1:0-13480 GCF_040607375.1 Micromonospora sp. NPDC005298 | reverse complement strand
GCTTTACAAGCACCCTGTTGAGTTCTCAAAGAACAACCACACACCAAACCAAGAACCACACTCAGTGGAACCAGCCCGGGGCTTTTCCGCTCTGCCTGCCCGCCGCTCTCGCACTGGGCACTTTTACTACGTTACCTCACCGTCTTCGCCGTGTCAAACCGTGTGTCCCGGTCTGTCATGCTTCGTACGGGTTGGCACCGGCGCACTCACGCAGCAGCGAACCGCTGCGTCAGGTCGTCGGATTTGGCAGGCCGGCCGCTGCGGTTTCCCGCAGGCTCGCCCGGTGCCCTGCCGGTCGTGAACCTTACCCGGTCGGTTGCGCTGCACCAAATCCGCCTCGCGGCCGATCCGGCGAGCCCCGCCCGGACCGTGTCCCGCAGGAGCGAACCCCTGCCTGACCCGGTTGCCAGTCCGTTCCGGTACCTCAGGACCTTCGTCCCGTTTGCCCCGTTCCGCGCTGGCAGAGAGAAAGTTACGCGTCCACGGGTTTGATCGTCAAATCGACGGGTAGCGGCGCGCGTCACACTCTGGCTGTAACGACGTTTTCGCAGTTCAGGATGCGCCGTTACGGCGACGGACGGTCAACCACGCGCGGACGCCGAGGACACCCACAGTCGTTCCGATGGCCAGCGACGCCCCGATCAACAGCGCGTGCACCCACAGGAAGCTCGTCGGCACACCGTCCCCGACCGTCCCGGCCGACCAGGCCCGCGGGTCCTGCCAGATGGCCAGCGCGAACCTCGGCCAGATCACCCAGGTCCAGATCCCGACTCCGACCAGGAAGACGGACCACCCACGCGACAGCACCATGGCTGCCGAGTATGCCAGCGGGCCTGGTCACCGGGGCCGGACGGCGACCGGGCCTGTTTCCGACGCCACCCTGCTGGGCACTGAGTAGCGGGACAGTGCAAGCCGTCCCCGGAGGTGCATCCGTGCAACCCTCGATCTTCAATCCCTGGGCCTGGCGTGACCCGTCCGCTCTGGCCGGTGGATACACGCAGGCCACTCCCTCGACCAGTCCACCGGACGACCCGGGCGACGGGCACGAGGGCCCACACGCGCCCGGCCCGGGTACGCCCGTCGACCTGGTCGGCTACCAGGTCCAGGCGAGCGACGGGCGGATCGGCGCCATCGACGAGGCGAGCAACGAGGCCGACGCCCGCTACCTCGTGGTGGACACCGGGCCGTGGATCCTCGGTCGCAAGGTGCTGCTGCCGGCCGGCACGGTGGACCGGGTGGACCACCAGGACCGCGCCGTACACGTCGACCTGACCCGGCAGCAGATCAAGGACGCGCCGCCGTACGACCCGGAGTCGGCCGACCCGGAGTACCGGGAGCGCGTCGGCAGGTACTACACGGACCGTTACCTCGCAGCGCCGGAGGAGACACCGCGGGTAATGTGAGGCCGTGGTCCGGGTGAGCAGCTGCACGCCGGAGGCGGTCGACCTGGTCGACGGCCTCCCGCTCGGCGTGGCGCCCCGGTTCCCGTCCAGCTCCGGCGACGGCCGTGAGCAACTCCTCGATGTCCTCCGAGCCGGTGGTCTGCGGTTCCGCGCCGGCGCGCGATGGCGGGCGACTCGCTGAGTCGATCCCGCTGACCGAGGGGGCCGACCCGCCCCCTCGGCGCGCGCCCACGCGTGACCCCACCTTCCGAGCACGAGAGGCACACCACCATGTCCGTCGCACGCATGCTCACCGGCGACCGGCCCACCGGCCGCCTGCACCTCGGCCACTACGTCGGCAGCATCGCCAACCGGGTGCGGTTGCACCAGCGGTACGAGAGCTTCTTCATCATCGCCGACCTGCACATGTTGACCACCAGGAACCGCCGCGAGGACATCGACCAGGTCTCCGTCAACGCCCGCGAGATGGTGACCGACATCCTCGCCGCCGGCGTCGACCCGGCGCGGGCCACGTTCTACCTCCAGTCGGCCATCCCGGAGGTCGGCGACCTCAACACGCTCCTGCAGAACCTGGTGACGGTGCCCCGACTGGAGCGGGTGCCGTCGCTCAAGGACATGGCCCGCGACGCTGGCAAGGAGGAGATGCCCTACGGGTTGCTGGGTTACCCGGTGCTCCAGGCCGCCGACATCCTCTGCGTCAAGGGCGAGGTCGTCCCGGTCGGCCGGGACAACGCCCCGCACGTCGAGGTGACCCGCGAGATCGCCCGCCGGTTCAACCATCTGTACGGTCCGGTCTTCCCGGTGCCCGAGCTGGTCCCGGCGGAGACACCCAGCCTGGTGGGCACCGACGGGGCGGCGAAGATGAGCAAGAGCCGGGGCAACGCCATCGCCCTCTCCGACGACCAGGCGACGGTGCGTCGGAAGGTGCTGGGCATGTACACCGACCCGAACCGGGTACGGGCGGACGTACCGGGAACGGTCGAGGGCAACCCGGTCTTCGCATACCACGAGGTGTTCAACCCGGACCGCGACGAGGTGGCGGACCTGGCCCGGCGTTACCGGGCGGGGCAGGTCGGCGACGTGGAGGTCAAGGAGCGCCTGGTCGTCGCGCTGGAGGCGTTCCTGGCGCCGATCCGGCAGCGTCGGGCCGAGATCGAGGCCGACCGGGGGCTGGTCGACCGGTTGACCGTCGAGGGCACCGAACGGACCCGGCTGGAGGTCCGTCAGACCCTGGTCGAGGTACGCCGGGCGATGGGGTTGACCGGCGCGTACCAGCAGGTGCGGCGGCGAGCCGAGCGCAGCCGGCGCCGGACGGAGGCGTCGGCCTGAGCGGGCCGCGGGTGATCCCCGTCGACGAGTGCCGAAGCTGGCGCAGAATGCGGAGATGAGGGAGATCTTCGACGTTCGTCCGGTGCCGACTGGTGACCGGCACCGGACGACGATGTTCGAGATCTTCTTCGACCTGGTATTCGTGTTCGCGCTCACCCGGGTCATCACGTTCATGGCACAGCCGCCGACGGCGCTCACCCTCGCTCAGGGACTGCTCCTCCTGCTGTTGTTGATCTACTCCTGGGGCCCGTACCTCTGGTTGGGGAACCTGGTCCGCGCGGACGTCGGGCCCGCCCGCGCGGCCACCCTGCTGGCGATGGCCGCGATCTTCGTGGCGGCGCTCGTGTTGCCGGAGGCCTGGCGGCAGGGTCCGGAACTCCTCGACGCGCCCCTCGTGCTCGCCCTGGCCTACCTGGCCGCCAGGGCGGTGCAGCTCGTCGTGCTGTTCTGGGCGAGCGTCACCGACCCGCCGCTGCGCTCGACCCTGCGGTTCTTCGCCGTGCCGGTCACGGCGGCCTGGCTCCCGCTCGTCGGCGGCGCGCTGCTCGGCGGCGTCGCCCAGACCGTCCTGTGGACGGTGGCGCTCCTGATGGACATCGGGGGAGCCCGCATCGCCTCCGCCTACCGCCCTTGGCCGCTACGCAGCCTGGACCACTTCACCGAACGGTTCGGGCTGGTGCTCATCATCGCGCTCGGCGAGGCGCTGATCGCCGCCGGCACCACGACGAGGTCGATGGCACCGACCGGAACCGCCCTGGTCGCAGCCCTGCTCGGCCTGGTCATCACCGTCTGCCTGTGGTGGTTGTACTTCGACAGGCTGGCGCCCGCCGCGCGCAATTCCGTACTGCTGGTGCCTGACGAACGGCGTTCCGACGTGGTTGGCGACGCGTACGGTCTCGCGCACGCCCCTCTGATCATCGGCGCCATCTACGTGGCGCTCGGCATCGAGCAGGTGCTCGGCACCCTCGCCGACGAGCCGTCGCATCCCACCCGGTTGAGCTGGGCCGCCGCCACCGCCCTGTACGGTGGGGCCGCCCTCTACCTGCTCGCCCGGCTGCTCTTCCGCCGGCTGACCCTGCGTACCGTGCGTCGGGGGCAGGTGGCGGTCGCCGTCCTGCCGCTCGTCCTGTTACCTGTCGCGCGGTCCCTGGACGCGCTTGCCGAACTGGCCCTGCTCACCCTGCTCCTGATCGCGGTGACCTGGTACGAGCGGCGCGTCGACAGGCGCGACCCGCATGTCGAATCGGCGCGGCCGGCGCGGCCGTGAAAGTTCCGGAGGCCGTGTCGATATCCCCGATACCCGTTCGTCGTCATGCTGTACGGCGGGCGACCCGCCGCGCCGAGAGGAGCCGAGACGTGAAGTACATGCTGCTGTTCATGAGCCCCGCGACCGACGGGGAGGCCGGCAACGGGTGCACCTTCGAGGACTGGATCCGCTACGACCGGGAGATGAAGGACGCCGGCATCTGGGTCTCCGGGCACCCGCTCCAGGACCTGACCACGTGCACGACGGTGCAGGTGGGCCCGGACGGCGAGCGCACGATCACCGACGGGCCGTTCGCCGAGACCCGCGAGGTGCTCGGCGGGTACGACATCATCGACGTACCTGATCTCGACGTCGCGCTGGACTGGGCGGCCCGCAGCCCGGGTGCCACCGGCGGCGCGTCGGTGCAGGTGCGGCCGGTCGCCGAGATCGAGGTCGAGGTCTGACCATGGCGGGTGCGGAGGCGGCAGCCGGGTCCGTGGAGGCGGTGTTCCGCGAGGAGCACGGCCGGCTGCTCGCCTCGCTCGTGCACCGCTTCGGCGACCTCGACCTGGCCGAGGAGGTGGCCTCCGAGGCGATCGAGGCGGCGCTCGTGCGCTGGCCCGTCGACGGCGTGCCGAGCCGGCCCGGCGCCTGGCTGCTCACCACGGCCCGCCGCCGGGCGGTCGACCGGCTGCGCCGCGACCGGGTGCTGGCGACCCGCCTGGCCGTGCTCCAGGCGGAGGCCGAGCGGGCCGACCCCGCGCCGCCCGCCGACGTGGACCCGGACCTGCCCGACGACCGGTTGGCGCTCTTCTTCACCTGCGCGCACCCGGCCCTGCCCGCGCAGGACCGGGGGGCGCTCACCCTGCGCTTCCTCGGCGGCCTCACCACGGCGGAGGTCGCGCGGGCCTACCTGGTGCCGCACGCGACGATGGCCCAGCGTCTCGTCCGGGCCAAGCGGAAGATCCGCGACGCCCGCATCCCGTTCCGGGTGCCGGGCGCCGACGAGCTGCCGGGGCGTCTGCCCACGGTGCTCCAGGCCGTCTACTCGATCTTTACCGAGGGGTACGCCGCCAGCTCCGGCCCGGATCTCCAGCGGACCGACCTGGCCGAGGAGGCGATCCGGCTGGCCCGGATCCTGCGCCGGCTGCTGCCGGCCGAGCGGGAGGTCGCCGGCCTGCTCGGGTTACTGCTGCTGGTCCACGCCCGGCGTGCCGCCCGTACCGGGCCGGACGGGGCGGTGGTCCTCCTCGACGACCAGGACCGCGCACGCTGGGACCACGCGATGATCGACGAGGGGCGGGCGCTTGTGCTCGTGGCGTTGACCGGCCCGACACCCGGGCCGTACGGGGTGCAGGCCGCCATCGCCGCGCTGCACGACGAGGCCGCCGACGTGGCCAGCACCGACTGGCCCCAGGTGGTGGCGCTCTACGACGTGCTGCTCACCATGGTCCCCTCACCGGTCGTGGCGTTGAACCGGGCTGCCGCCGTGGCGATGCGCGACGGGCCGGACGCCGGGCTCACCCTGCTGGACGGGTTGGCCGACGATCCGCGTCTGCGGGGTTACCACCTCTACCCGGCGACCAGGGCCGACCTGCTGCGTCGGCTCGGCCGTCACGACGAGGCCGCGGCCGCGTACCGCAGCGCGTTGGCCCTTGTGGGAACGGATCCGGAACGGGCGCACCTGCTGCGCCGGCTGGCCTCCGTCACGGACGACTGACCGGACGACCTGCCGCTGTACCCTTCCCCGATGAGTCTTGCCCTGCCACCCGGTGAGTTCGCGGCGTACCTGTTCGACTGCGACGGCACCATCGTCGACTCGATGCCGCTGCACTACGTGGCCTGGCAGCGGGCACTCGACGAGTGGGGCTGCGAGTTCCCGGAGGACCTCTTCTACGCCTGGGGTGGCCGCCCGACCGCCGACATCATCGTCGCCCTGAACGAGCGGCACGGCCTGGCCATGCCGGTGGCGACCGTGGTGGAGAGCCGCGAGCGCATCTACCAGGAGTTGTTGCCGCAGCTCGCCGCCGTGCCCGACGTGGTGGAGCACATCCACGACGCGCACCGGCGGGTGCCGTTCGCCGTCGTCTCCGGCAGCACCCGGGCCTCGGTCACCGCCTCCCTCGACGCGCTGGGTCTGCTCGACCGCTTCGACGTGCTGGTCTGCGCGGAGGACTACACGCGGGCCAAGCCCGACCCGCAGGCGTTCCTGCTCGCCGCCGAGCACCTCGGCGTACCCCCGGGCTCCTGCCTGGTCTTCGAGGACACCGACCTGGGCATCCAGGCCGCGACGGCGGCCGGCATGGCCTCGGTACGCGTGCCGCGGCAGCGCACCCGCTGAGGTCTCAGGCCACCGACAGCAGAAGCTTGCCCAGGTAGGAGGTGTCCAGGCGCTTGTGCGCCTCGCGCACCTTGCCCAGCGGGTACGTCTGCGCCACGTGCACCACGAACGGTCCCGCCTCGACGAGTTCGTTGAGGCGCTGCAACTGTCGTGGGCTCGACTCGCCGTCGTACGCCCGGACCACGACGCCCTGCCGTTCGCCCGGCTCCGGCCGCACCCCGTGGGCGTACGCGACCACGCCGCCGTCGACGAGCACCTCGGTGAGCCGGTCCAGGGTCGCGCCGGCGGCCATCGCGAGGATGGCGTCGACCCCGGCCGGTGCCGCGTCCCGGATCCGGGCGAGCAGCTCGTTCATGTCGCCGTGTCCGTCGAGGGACACGTCGGCGCCGAGCCGGGTCACCAGCGCGACGCCGTCCGCGCCGGATGCCACGGCGATGACGTTGAGCCCCTGCCGCTTGGCCAGTTGCACGGCGAGATGGCCCTGACCGCCGCTCGCGCCGAAGATCAGCAGCCAGGCGCCGGGCGACAGGCTGACCGTGTCGAGACCGGCGAGCGCGGTCAACGCGTCGGTCGACATGGCGCCGGCGTGCTCGGCGGGCACACCGTCGGGCACCTTCGCCGCGTACTGCGCCTGCACCGCCGCGTACTCGGCGTAGAAGCCGCCCTTCGGACGCGCGGTGGCGGAGACGTAGACCAGGTCGCCCACCGCGACGTTGGAGACCTGACCGCCGGCGGCGACGACGGTGCCGGCGCCGTCGGAACCGGGCACGATCGGGAGTTCGGAGCCCTCCGGGACCAGCACGCCCTGCCGCTCGTACACGTCCCACACCCCGACGCCGGCACTCAGGACCTTGATCAGGATCTCGTCGTCGGCGATGTCCGGCACCGGCAGCTTCCGCAGGGTGATCACCTCCGGCCCGCCGAACGTGTCGAAGGCGGCAGCCTGCATCTGCTCGGGCACGTTCCCGTCAACCATGTGGATTCCCTCTCCGGGCCGGCGTCACCGTCGCAGCATGCCGGCTCGCGGGCCGGCCCGGCCGGGTGCCGGCTGGCGTTCACCCGTCAGGACGACCGGCGATCAGGACGTCCGCGGCTCCCGGCCGCCGAGGGCCTGCGCCACGGCGTCGCGTACGCGGGCGTCCTCGCGCGCTGTGCGCCGCGTCCGGGTGCGGCGGCGGTACAGGTACGCCCCGACGACCACGGCGATCAGCACGACGAGCACCAGGACCACCATCCACGGCAGGGCCCAGCCGTGCGCGGTCACCTGGACCGGCTCGAGCGAGGTGGTGGACCCCGACGCGTCGGTGAGCAGGGGAGTGACGGTGGCGGTCGCCGCGAGCCGGACGGCGGGAGCCACGTCGCGTACCGGCACGCGCACGTCCCAGCTCTCACCCGGGAGCAGTTCCGGCGGCGCGGGGATGTCGCCGGCCCGGACCCGCAGCACGCCGAACGGACCCGAGACGGAGACCGCCTGCTGCCCGGACAGCGCGGCGTTGCCGACGTTGTGGAGCGTGTAGGTGATGGTGGCGTCGCCCCTGCCGAACGGGTTGGCCGTGCCGGCGTACGTCACGTGCAGGTCCTCGACGGCGAGGTTCGGCTTCAGCTCGCCGCCGACGCGCAGCTTGATCCGGATGCCGAGGCGCCTGTCGACGTTGATGCCCTGGGCCTGGTCGCCCTGGGTCAGCGTGGTGAGGATGCCGCCGACGTGGTCACCGGGGGTGGCGTTCTCCGGAACGCTGATCCTGAACGGCACCTGCGCGGTCTTCCCGGGCTGGACCACGACGCTCTGCGCGTTCGCCTTCACCCACGCGCCGACCGCGACCGACTTCCGGTCCCGGGTGAGCAGGTCCAGCTGGCCCGCGTCGGTCGTGAAGCCGTCGGCGGCGTACACGGCAAGGGTCAGCGGCACCGGGCCACGGTTGGCCACGACCATGGCGTCCTCGACAGCTCCGCCGGGATTGACGGTGTAGCTGTAGCTGGACCGGGCTTCGCCGTAGCCGTTGGAGGCGGTCCGGACCGTCCAGGCGACGTTGCCGTCCGCCGCCGAGGCGGGGCCGGCGCCGACACCGACGACAGCGACGGCCGTGAGCACCGACAGTGCGGTGGTACGCAGGAGTGTCTTCCAGCGGGTTACGGACGGGTACATGTCGGTTCCTTGAGGTGATCTTGGGAGGGGTGCACATGGGTGGCGGGGTAGGCCCCCGAGGCGCCTACCCCGCCGAAGGCGGCAGTCCGGTCAGCTGCTCAGCGCAGTGATCGTGAGGGTGGTGCGGTAGCTGCCCTTCGCGATGCTGTCCGGGATCTTCAGATCCAGGTCGGCGCCGAGCCGCGCGCCGCCACGCGGGTGACCCTGCACAGCCGCGCCGAGACCGCTGGAGACCGAGAGGCCCTTGCCCTGGTCGTCGTACGACGACAGGATCGGAGCACCGGCCTCGGCGCCCGCGCCGCCGTCGAGCACGTACGGGGTCCAGCCCAGGTAGGAGCCGGAGAACGTCTTGTCGGCGTCCTGGAAGTCGCCGACGCTGGCCGAGATCGACCACGGGGCGAGCGAACGGCGGCTGTCCGACACCAGGATCGGGTTGATCTTGCCGGTCGCCTCGAAGTAGGTGCCGTCGCGCTCCTGCGCGGTGCCCAGGTCGACCAGACCGTTGTAGCCGTCGATCGTCCAGCCGAACTCGCCGGGAGCCGCGTTCGGGACGTTGACCTGGATGGACTGGCCGTCACCGTGGAACGGGTGCACGGTCACGTTGTCGACGATCGAGCCGACCGGCTGCCCGTCCGGGGTGTTGACGCAGGAGAGACCTGCCTCGACGGCCGCGTTCGGTGCCGCGCAGGTGCCGCTGCGCACGTTCGCCAGGACCAGCTTGTCGCCGCGCACCTGCACCTTGACGTAGCTGCGGACGTGCTCCTGGTTCTGCACGGAGTTGTACCAGAACTTGTCCGGGTCCAGCGGGTCCGGACCGTTGCCGCGGATGCCCGTGCCGGTGCTGTCCGGCTTCTTGATGTCGTAGTACTTCGAGCCGGAGGCCGAGTTGGCCGTCACGTAGATGACGCCACCCGGGCCGGGGAACACGTCGGCGGCACCCGGCTTCTCCGCCGGGTTCTCCTTCTGGCCGTTCTTGATGGAGTAGCTGCGCGAGTAGCTGTGGTCGTGGCCCTGGAGCACCATGTCGATGCCGAGGTTGGAGAACGCGGTGGTGAAGTCCTCCCGCCGCTGCTTGTTGTCCGTGTCGGTGGCGTGGCTGGCCGGCGAGTAGATGGAGTGGTGGTAGACCAGCACCTTCCACTTGGCCTCGGAGCCGTGCTTGTTGACCACGTCGGTGACGTACGCGACGTGCGCCGCGTCGCCGGCGTTGCTGCCGTCGGTCGGCAGCTTGTAGCTGTTGCTGTTGATGTCGATGAACAGCACGTCCTTGTAGACGAACCAGTAGTCACCACCGGACTTGGTGCCCGCCGGGTTCCCGTTGTCGTAGTACGGGGCCGTGCGGTCGGTGTTCGGTGTGAAGTGGTGCTGCTCGTACGACTTGCCGCCGACGTCGTGGTTACCGATGGTGGCCACGACGGGGTACTGGCGCAGCTGGTCGGGGGCCATGAACGAGGTCCACTGGCCCTCGTCGTTCGCGGACTCGACGTGGTCGCCGCCCGAGACCAGCAGCTCGGCGTTCGGGTTGGCCGCGGTCGCCACCTTCAGGGTGTCCTCCCAGCCGGCCTGGTCCTTCAGCCGGTCGCCGGAGGAGCCGATCTGGGGGTCGCCGAAGAACAGGAAGTCGTAGTCGCCCTCGAAGTCCTGCGTCTTGAAGGCGTACGTCGGGGACCAGTTGCCCTCAGAGCCGACCCGGTACGAGTAGGCCGTCTTCTCGCGCAGGTTGCTGATCGTGGCGTGCCGGTTGAAACCGGTGGTGGAGGTGTTCGCCGCACCGACGGCGTCGAAGTTGACGGCGCCGGCCGGGAACTCGCCGTTGACGATCTCGGCGGTCGGAGCGAGCTGGATCTTCTGCGCGGTGTCGGCGGAGGAGTACCAGGTCACGATGCGCTGGGTCTCGTTGGCGCCGACCCCGAGGATCACGCTGCTGATCGTTGTGGAATCGGCCGCGCTCGCGGTGGCCGTCAGGCCACTGCCGAGGGCCGCGCCCACTCCCAGGAGGCCTGCTGCGACCCCCGCGACCAGGCGCCGCCGCACGAGCGCGGAGGCCCGTGTCGAGGTGCTCAATGTCATTGACATTGTTCCCTTTTCAAATAGAGAAATGGATGTGTCTTCGCCCGACGCGGGGAAGCAGATCCACGCTTTCGCTGCCCGATGAACCAGCCGTGAACGTGATCTTGCGAAACACTGCACTTCACGAACTACTTAGCCCTACTCAGGACCCGGAAACGCGCTGCACAAACCAGATGAGGCCCATGGTGGACACCGCAGCCGAAACACCTCCGGTCGCCCAGAGACCCGCTTTCGGCGCACGGCGTCGGAGCACCAGCAGCAGCGGGAAGACGACGGCGATAATGGTCAACTGCACGACTTCGATGCCGACGTTGAACACCAGCAGCGACCAGAGCAGGGTCCACGACCACGCCTCGTCGATGCCCAGCGCGCCGGCGAAGCCGAGGCCGTGCACGAGGCCGAAGCAGAACACCACACCGAGGCGGATCCAGCCGGCCCGGTCCAGGCTGAGATGGCCGGCCCGGGCGTTCTCGAGGTCGGCCGCGTGCGTACCGCGCCGCCAGATTCCCCACAGGTGCCAGCCGGCGACGACGGCGATCGACAACGCGATGACCGGCTCCACGACCGCCGCCGGCACCTCCACCAGGCCGAGAGCCGCGAGCATGAACGTCACCGAGTGCGCCAGCGTGAAGCTGGTGGCCGCGAGCACGATCTCCCGCGGCCGCCGCGACCCGGCGATGAGCGCCAGCAGGAACAGGATGTGGTCGATCCCGGACAGCAGATGCTCGGCACCCAGCAGGAAGAACTCCCCGAAGCGCTGGTACCAGGCCTGCGCGGTCGAGAAGGAGGGGTGGGCGGCGTCGAGCGCCGCGCTGCCCGAACGGCCGTCGATCTCGTACGTGGCGATCGTCTTGGTGCCCTTGACGTAGCCCTCGCCATCCGGGAAGAGGCCGCTGCGCACCTCGTGCTCGTTGGCCTGCCCGGCGCAGGTCCAGTCCAGCAGCAGATTCGCGTACGGCACGCCGTCGCGCTCACCGATCGTCGTGTCGCCGACCTGCGTCGGGCGGCAGCCCGCACCCTCCGACGTGATCGAGAAGCGGTCGGAGACGTACCCGATGATCGTCGCGGCGTGGCTCTTCAGGGCCGCCGCCTGGGCGGTCGGGTCGCCCGCCTCGAACGCGGCAGTTCCCGTCCGGAAGAGCGGATCGTCGTCACCGGAATCGGCGGCGGACACCACGAGAAGGTCGTATTCGAGGTCCACCGTCGTGCGGATGTGACCCTCGTCTCCCGCCGATATTTTCGCGTACACGGTCGACGAGAAGCCGTGCGCGGACGCCGCCGAGGCACCCAGAAACGGGACCACCATCGCGGAGATCCCGACAACGGCGGCGATTACGGTACGGCGGACGCGCCCGGACATGCGACTCCCTCGGTTGGCCAGTGCACGTTGCACGGCGCGGGTGAACACCAGCCCGCACACCGACGAACCGCCGGATAACAACGACCCCGAACGGCCACCCACAGATATGTGGCGCCCGGAATTGCGATAGGAATACGACGCACGACGCGCACTCCCGCCCCCACGTGAAAGGACGGTCGCCTTGCGCCCCCCGTTCCGGGCCGTCGCCATACTGGCGGCGACCGCCGCGCTGATCGCCGGCTGCGACGCCGGCGACGACTGGTCCCAGCCGCACCCCGAGCCCGCCGCCATCGGGACTCTCGGCCCAGGATTCGTCGCCCCCTCCTCCACGCCCGCTCCAGAGGCGACCATCACGCCACAGCCCGGCTCCTGGGCCGGCGTCCACCCGCCGAGGGACTACCGGGTGGTGTTGCTGACGTCCGGTGACGACAACCCGACCAGGTCGCTCGTGACGGCCGTCCAGGAGTGGGCCGACGCCGAGCACGTGGACCTCAGGACGATCGTCGTCGGCACCGCGCACGACGCCGTCGCCAGCATCGCCCGGGCCATGGAGATGGGTCCGGACCTCATCGTCAGCGCCGGCAACGACCTCGTCGACCCGCTCGCTCTGGTCACCCCGAGCCACCTGGACGAGAAGTTCCTGGTGGTGGGCGCGGAGTTGGCGGAGCCCACGCACAACGTCACAGCCGTCGACTGGGACGGCGCGTCGTTCCGTGGTGAGGGGCTGGGGGCGTCCTCGACGTACGACCCGGCGTCCTTCACCGCCGAGCGCTGCGCGGCGGCCATCCGGGCGGGTGTGGCGGCGGTCCTGAACGACCTGACCGGGATCGTGGTCTGGCTCTGACGGGACCCGGTGCGGGCCGGCGGCCACGGACGACGATGCCGGGCGCCTCCATCGATAGCCTTGATGGCATGGGAGCGCTCCCGTAACATCCACGACGCGGCTGTTAACGCTCACCTAACAACGATCGCCACGAATGTGGAAGGCCGCCGTCCCGTCAGGAGGGTGCTCCATGACCGTGTTCAGAGCGAGACATGTCGGACTGGCGTCAGCCGGCGTCGCGTTGCTGGCGTCGGCGACCGTCGCCGTGGCCATGCCCGCCGGCGCCGCGGCCGCCGGTTGTTCGGTGAACTACGCGGTTTCGTCGCAGTGGCAGGGCGGGTTCGGCGCCAACGTGTCGATCACCAACCTGGGCGATCCGTTGAGCAGTTGGACGTTGACGTGGTCGTACGCCGCCGGTCAGACGGTGACACAGGCGTGGAACACGTCGCTGACGCAGAGCGGTGCCGCGGTGACCGCGCGGAACGTGAGCTACAACGGCTCGGTCCCGACCAACGGCGCGGTGTCGTTCGGCTTCAACGGGTCGTGGACGAGCAGCAACCCCGCGCCGACCAGCTTCGCCCTCAACGGCGTGACGTGCACCGGTGACACCACCCCGACGACTCCGCCGCCGACCACGCCACCACCCACGACCCCGCCACCCACGACCCCGCCTCCGACGGGTACGTGCAGCCTGCCGTCGTCGTACCGGTGGTCCTCCACGGGTGTGTTGGCGAACCCGAAGTCGGGCTGGGTGTCGTTGAA
>NZ_JBEXGP010000043.1:0-15844 GCF_040607375.1 Micromonospora sp. NPDC005298 | reverse complement strand
CGGCCGCAGGTGGCGGCGGCGTACCACAGTTGTCGCTGACCAGGTACTTCTGGTTGTACTGCCCGGGATACGGCGCGAGGGACACTCCGTTGATGACGATCGTCTGGCCGACCCCGTTGTAGAGCTGCTCGTAGTGCAGATGCGGCCCGGAGGAGTTGCCGGTGCTGCCGGTGACACCGATCTGCTGCCCCTGCTGCACGTAGGCGCCGTCGGGCACCGAGTAGGCGCTGAGGTGGAAGTGGTAGGTGGTCCAACCGCCGCCGTGGTCGATGGCGATGTAGTTGCCGGCTCCGCTGGGCTGTGAGTAGCGGCGGGCGACGCCGGCCGCCGACGCCACCTGCGGCGTGCCACCGGTGGTGCCGCCGTCGGCGCGGACGAAGTCCAGCGCCTGCCGCACCTCGGCGCTGTGGTGGTCGTACGTCCACCGCTGCCCGCAGGGGAACGGTGCCTTGAAGTTCGGCGCGGCGAGCGCGGGCGAGGGCGTGCTCACCACGGCGGTCAGGCTGACCCCGGCCAGGGTGAGCAGTGCGACGAGGGCGCGCCGGGCGGCGCTTGTCGGGAGCCTGAACATCGGGCGACTCCTATCGGGGTGGGCGGTCGCAGCGGTGCGCGGCGCGTCGGAGGCCGGTGTCGCCGATGGGCGAGCCTGGCAGTTCGCGTCGGAGAGGGCGTGTCGCGTCCCGAGTGGCGGGACGCTGGCGTTGGGGAGAAGTGAAACCGCAGGCTTCGGAGTATGTCAATACCTGCCGTGGCGGTCCGGTCGGCCGAAGAACTCCTTCATCCACGGCTCGGCCAGCCCTGCCGGGCGGCCGGCGGGTGCCGTCGGCTGGTGAAGATTTCTTGCCCCGGAGGGAAAGCTCCCGCAAGGTATTGACAATCGTGGAAGTCCCGCAGTTAACTCGCCAGCAATCGATTTCTCACCGCTCTCGGCCGCTCGGAAGGGACACCGATGAGGCTCCGTGTCACCCGCTGGCTGGGCGCCGCCGTCGCGTTGCTCGCCGTGACCCCGCCGGCGACGGCTTCCGCCGCCCCACCGGCCGCTCCCGCTCCGACCGTGGTGTCCGCTTCCGCCGTCGCCGCCGACAAGGGGCCGACCGGTTGGGACGCCTACCGGCGGCTCGACCGCCTACCGGAGCTGGCCGCCGGCACGCGTACCCACCAGTTCTCCAGCTTCGGCCGCGACGGCTCCAACGACGATGGGTTCGTCGGCACCTGGTCGTGCCTGCGGCAGAGCGGCGGCTGCGTGATCGCCGAGGCGCGCGGACCCGGCGAGGTGCAGTCGATCTGGTTCACCCGCGACGAAGGCGACGTCCGCGCCACCGGCTGGATCCGTATCGAACTCGACGGCGTCGTGGTCGTCCAGGCCGACCTCCAGACCCTGGTGGACGGGCGACTGGGCAGCCCTTTCGTCGCACCACTGGTCAGCAACGCCGACCAGACCTCCGGCGGCGTCACGATCAAGGTGCCGATGCCCTACCGCGACTCCATGCGGATCACCACCCAGAACAACCCGCTCTTTCACCACGTCACCTACCGCACCTTCGCCGACGCCGAGGGCGTGTCCCGGTTCGACCCGGCCGACCCGGCCACCGACGTGGTCACCCTGCTGCGCGCCGCCGGCACCCGCGACCCGAAGCCCGCGCAACCCGGCGCATCCACCAGCCGCGCCACAGTCACCGCGCCGGCACAGGGTCAGGTGTCGCTGGCCGGCCTGACCGGCCCGCGGGCGATCACGGCGCTGCGGCTGCGCGTACCCGACGCGGCGGCCGGCGCGCCGACGCTCGCCGGCCTGCGGCTGCGGATGGCGTTCGACGGGCGTACCACGGTGGACAGCCCGGTCGGGGAGTTCTTCGGCGGCGGGCTGGGCGAGCGCACCGTCCGGTCCCTCATGTTCGCCATGGATTCCGCACCCGGCGGCTGGTACAGCGCCTGGTGGCCGATGCCCTTCCGCTCCTCCGCCGCCGTGACGCTCGTCAACACGACAGGCTCCACCGTCAACGGAGTCGAGGTGGAGGTGACGTCGGCGCCCGGCACCGAATGGGCGCAGCGGCTCGCCGCCGACGGCAGCTCCGGATACTTCACCACCCAGTCACGCCGTGCGGAAACGGTCGGCGGCAACGACTGGATCATCGCCGACCAGTCCGGCCGGGGCCGGTTCGTGGGCGTCTCACAGACCATGCGCGGCCACATCATCGGCGGCAACACCCGCAACTACCTCGAAGGCGACGAGCGGGTGTACGTGGACGACTCGCCGACGCCGCAGATCCACGGCACCGGCACGGAGGACTTCTACGAGTCGGGGTGGTACTTCAACCGCGGCGAGTACAGCGGCGTCTTCACCGGCAACACCGCGCACCTGGTGCGTGGTGGCGGATGCGTCGACGAGTGCGACGCCGCCTACCGGCTGATGATCGGTGACGCGGTGACGTACGGCACCGCTCTGCGCTTCGGCATCGAACACGGGCCGGCCAACGACATGCCGGCCGAGTACGGCTCGACCGCGTTCCTCTACACCCAGCGCACCGTGGCCACGCGCCGGACCGACACCGTCGTCACCGGCGACGCCGCCAGCCGCGCCGCGCACGCGTACACCGACTCGTCGGCGACCCAGACCGCGCTCACCACCAGCTTCGAAGGCGACGACGACAACGCCCCGCAGACCGCCCAGGTCCGCGCCACGACCGCGCCCGTCCGCTTCCGGCTGGCCGTCGACCCCACCAACCAGGGGGTACGGCTGCGCCGCCACGGCGATCAGTCCGGCAGCTACCAGCAGGCGTCCGTGTCGGTGGACGGCGTACCGGCCGGGGTGTGGCTCCAGCCCCTGGGCAACGACAGGCAACGCTGGCTGGCCGACGAGTTCGTCCTGCCCGCCGCCCTGACGGCGGGCCGGTCGACGGTCACCGTCCAGCTCACCCCCGCCCCGGGCGCGCCGGCCTGGACCGCAGCCCGGTACCAGGCCGACAGCATGGTGACGCCGTTCGCCGACACCACCGCCCCGGCCCCGGTCGCCGGCCTCGCCCTGGCCGGCGGGCGCGTGCACGCGCTCGGCCTCACCTGGTCGCCATCCGCCGACGACGTCGGGGTCGTCTCCTACCGGGTCTACGCGTCCCGGAACCCGGGCGTGACGATCGCCGCCACCAACCTGGTCGGCACCACCCGTGCCACCGGGTTCCGGCACGGGCCGCTGCCGTCCGGCCAGACCCGCTACTACCGGGTCGTGGCGGTCGACGGCTCCGGCAACGCCGCAGCGCCCTCGGCCGAGGTGTCGGCCACCACCCGTGGCCGCAACACCAGCGACGCCAACGGCGACCGCCGCGACGACGCGATCGACTTCACCCGCGGCGCGGCGGCCGACGTGTTCACCGCGCTCTCCGACGGCACCCGTTTCGTCCCGGACAGCAAGCCCTGGAACGACTTCTTCGCGGTGGACGCCGAGATCCCGCTGACCGGTGACGTCGACGGGGACGGCCGCGCCGACATCATCACGTTCACCCGAGGCGACACCGCCGACGTCTACGTCGGACTCTCCACGGGCACCGGATTCGCCGCCGGGGTCAAGTGGCACGACTTCTTCGCCGTCGGCACCGAGATCCCGGCGGTCGGCGACGTCAACGGCGACGGACGTACCGACATCATCACCTTCACCCGTGGCGCCGCCGCCGACGTCTACGTGGCGCTGTCCACCGGCTCCGGCTTCGGACCCGGCGTCAGGTGGCACGACCACTTCGCCCTCGGCGACGAGTTCCCGGCGGTCGGCGACGTCAACGGTGACGGACGTGACGACATCCTGACCTTCACGCGGGGTACGGCCGGCGACGTGTTCGTGTCGCTCTCCGACGGCACCCGCTTCGTCGAGGACGGCTGGAAGTGGCACGACAGCTTCGCCGTCGGCAACGAACTGCCAGCGGTCGGCGACGTCGACGGTGACGGTCGCGACGACATCCTGACCTTCACGCGGGGTACGGCCGGCGACGTGTTCGTGTCGCTCTCCGACGGCACCCGCTTCGTGCAGAACGCCTGGAAGTGGCACGACAACCTCGCGCTCGGCGACGACCTACCCGGGGTCGGGGACTTCAACGGCGACGGGCGGGCCGACGTGGTGCGGTTCACCCGCGGCCTCACGGCCGACGTGGACGTCTCGCTCTCCACCGGCGGCGCCCTCGGGGCCGTCAACCGCTGGCACAACCAGTTCGCCCCCGGTGTCGACCTGCCCCGCCCGAGCGTGTCGTGATGCGCGCCCGACCTGTCACCGCCGCGCTCCTGCTCGGAGCGGTCCTGACGGCACCGGTCCTGACGGCACCGGCCCTGGCAGCGGTCCCGGCATCGGCATCGGCCCAGGCGACTGTTCCGGCGGCGGCGTCGGCCCTGGCCGACGACCCGGTACGGTTCGAGGCCGAGTCGCTGGCGGTCGTCAACGCCAGCGCGCCGGTCGGGGCGCAGGCCGACTGTTGCGGGGTGAGCTGGTCCGGCGGACGGCAGTTGTGGTTCCGGGGCGTCCGCGCCGGCGACTCGGTGACGCTCACCCTGCCGTCGGTGCCGGCCGGGCAGTACGACCTCGGCGCGGTGCTCACCCGGGCCGGCGACTACGGCACGCTGCGTTTCGCCGTCGACGGGGTGGCGGTCGGCCAACTCTTCGACGGGTACGCCGGCACCGTGCAGCGCACCGGTGCGGTGCCGGTGGGCTCGGCGTCGCTGGCGACCGGCACCCATCGCCTCACGGTCACGGTCACCGGCCGGTCCGCGTCATCGACCGGGTTCTTCGCGGGGCTGGACACGGTGACGCTGCGCCGCGTCGGCCCGCTCGCGGCGGTCACCACGACCCCGTACGAGACGGTCGGTGAGACCCCGTCGCGGGGCGCGTCGACACGCGTCTACGACCCGAGCGTGGGCGAGTCGACGACCTGGTACTACAACGACCACACGCTGGTGCGGCACCAGCAGACCGGCGTGTGGCACCTGTTCGGCATCACCCACGCCGAACCCGGGGCGCCGCAGGACGAGAAGGTCTTCGGGCACGCGACGGCACCGAGCCCGACCGGCCCGTGGACGAAACGGCCTGTGGCGTTGGTCGCCGACCCGGGCGCGGGGGAGCAGTGGATCTGGGCACCCCACGTCGTGCACCACGACGGCGTCTACTACATGTTCTACGCGGCGGGTAATCCGGACTACGCCCGCTACCGCATGCACCTGGCCACCTCGACCGACCTGTTCACCTGGACCCGCAGCTCCGCCAACCCGCTGTTCACCGACGGGTGGGAGGGCCGCGACCCGATGGTGACCCGGGTCGGCGACCGCTGGGTCATGTACTACACGGCCACGTCGAGCCCGTCCGGCGGCAACCACGTCGTGGCGTACCGGACCAGCACCGACCTGCGCTCCTGGAGCGCCCGCGCGATCGCGTACACGTCGCCGTACACCGGTCAGGCGGGTGGGCAGACCGAGTCGCCGTTCGTGGTGCGCCGGGGGGAGTGGTGGTACCTCTTCGTCTGCTGCGACGGCACGGACTACGGCGCCGCGTACCGGCGGACCGCCGTCTACCGCAGCCGCGACCCGCTGCGGTTCGACGGCGCGGAGAAGGTGGCGGTCCTGGACGCGCACGCCGCCGAGGTCGTGGTGGACGGCTCGACCTGGTATCTCAGTCACGCCGGCTGGGGGCAGGGCGGCCTCTGGCTGGCGCCGCTGACGTGGTCGACGCAGGTGGTGGCGCGCGGTTACACGGTGAGCACCGGGTTCCTCCGCGCCGACGTGCGCACCTGGCCGAACGCCCGGATCGCGGCGCTGGCCGTGGACCCGGCCGGGGCGGGCAACTACCGGCCGGCGCTCGACTCCTCGCATCGCGGCACCGGCCCGTACCTCGCGGTGGGTCGGTTCGACGTGACCGACCGGGCCGGCGCCCCGGCCCGGGTCGACGTGTCGGCCGACGGCTCCCGGATCAACCTGGTCGGCATTCCGTTCGGCGACGAGCCGGTCACCGCCGACTGGCTGCTCACGGTGGCGCCCCGCTGGTCCGGCCCCGGCTTGCAGAGCGACCTCACCTGGTCGGTCAACGGGTGGCCGACCGCTGCGGTGTGGGAGGTGGCGTTCAACGTCGACGGCGCCTCCCCGGCGGTCGGCGACCCGACCGTGGAGGCACGACCGACAGGTGACGTCACCGGAATGCCCAGGTGGACGATGTCCACCGGGGACGGGCTCTCGGTGGTCGCCGTACACCGGTGGGGGTCGGCCTGGCGTGGCGACAACACCTGGTACGACGCCGGCCACGCGATGGCGGCCTGGCAACCGTTGTGGCGCGCGGGTGGCCTGTCCTGGGGGCCGGGGCAGTATCCGGGCGGCACCTGGCGTCTGGTGGCGAGCGGGCTCCGGCGGGACGTGGCGTTCGCCGACGCCGCGCACGCCGCTGTCAACGCGGTCCCGTGATCCTCGTGGACCCCGGCGACGCGCCGCGCGCGGCGGCGGGCACGGGTGGGCCGGTGGTGGTCGCCATGACCGGCGTGGCGAAGAGGTTCGGCGGCGTGACGGCCCTGGACGGCGTCACCTTCGAGGTGCGGGCCGGCGAGGTGCACGCGTTGCTGGGAGAGAACGGCGCGGGCAAGTCCACCCTGATCAACATCCTCTCCGGCGTCATCACCGACTACGACGGTGCGGTCACGGTCGACGGTTCGCCGGTGCGGTTCGCCGGTCCCGCCGCCGCCCAGGCCGCCGGCATCGCGACCATCCACCAGGAACTCGACCTGGTGCCCGCCCTGTCGGTGGCCGACAACCTGGTCCTCGGGCGGGAACCCCGAACGCGGCTGCGCACCGTCGACCGGCGGGCGGCGGTGCGTACCGCCCGGGAGCACCTGGACCTGCTCGGGGCCGACATCGACCCCCGGCGGCCGGTGGGTTCGCTGCGCGTCGGGGAGCAGCAGCTCGTCGAGATCGCCAAGGCGCTCGCGCTGGACGCCCGCGTGCTCGTCATGGACGAGCCGACGGCCGCGCTCGCCGACGGGGAGGTGCGGCGGCTGTTCGCCACCATCGACGGCCTGCGCCGGCGGGGCGTCGGCGTCGTCTACATCTCGCACCGGATGGAGGAGATCGAGGTCGTCGCCGACCGTGCGACGGTGCTGCGCAACGGTTCGGTCGCCGGTGTGGTGCCGGCCGGGCGGATGGACCGGCGGCGGATCATCGCGATGATGGTCGGCGAACGGGCCACGTCCCTGTTCGCGCCCGCACCGACAGACGCGGACGGCTCGCGCGGCACCGTACGTGAGCCTCTGCTCGACGTCACGGACCTGGTCGTACGGCCGCGGGCGCCCCGGCCGGGGCGCTGCGAGCCGGACGGCATCAGCCTGACCGTGCGGGCCGGTGAGATCGTGGGCCTGGCCGGTCTGATGGGAGCCGGTCGCACCGAGTTGCTGGAAACCCTCTTCGGTGCCGGCCCGCGTGGGCGGCGCACCGGCACGATCCGGCTGGACGGCAGCCCGTACGCGCCGAGGCACCCGCGCGCGGCCCTGCGCGCCGGCGTCGGCTTCGTCCCCGAGGACCGTCGCCGCGCCGCGCTCGTCCTCGACCATCCGGTCGGTCGCAGCATCATGCTGACTGCCCTGGCGACCGTGACGACTGCCGGCTTCGTCAGCCGCAAACGGGAGCGTTCCGCGGTCCAGCGGACGATAACCGAACTGGCGATCAAGACGTCCTCGGCGGCCACACCCGTCGGCGCGCTCTCCGGCGGCAACCAGCAGAAGGTCGTCTTCGCCCGGCACCTGCTCGCCGAGCCTCGGCTGCTGCTGCTGGACGAGCCGACCCGCGGCGTCGACATCGGCGCGAAGGCCGAGATCTACCGACTGCTGCGCCGGCTCGCCGACGACGGCATGGGCATCCTGCTCGCCTCCTCGGAGCTGCCCGAGCTGCTCGGTGTCTGCGACCGCGTGCTGGTGCTGCGCGGCGGTCGCACCGTGGCCGACCTCGCCACCGACGGCTGCACCGGCGAGGACATCCTCGCGGCGGCGATGGGCGGCGCGACCGCCGGAAGGGACGAACGATGACCGACATCCGCGTACCGCCGCCGGAGCCCGCCGTGACCGAGGTGCCGCCGGCTGCCGGCACGGTCGGGCTGCGGGGCGCCGCCGCCCGGTGGCTACGCCGGCCGCGCAGCCGGCGCGAACTCGTCGACCGGCTCTTCGCGGTGCAGAGTCTCTTCGCGTTGCTCGTGGTCTTCGTCGTCGCGATCCTCGCCTCACCCCGACGCGACGGTGAGATCCTCTTCCTCACCGCCGGGAACCTCGGCAACATCGTCCGCGCGGTGTCGGAGATCGGCATCATCGCGATCGGCATGACCTTCGTGATCCTGCTGGGGGGCATCGACCTGTCGGTGGGCGCCATCCTCGGTCTGTCGGCCGTCGGCACCGCCACCCTCCTGGTCGACTCGGGGTTCGGCATCGTGCCCGCGGTCGCCGTGGTGCTCGTGATCGGCGCGCTCTTCGGCGCCGTGCAGGGGTACGCCGTGGCCCGCCTCGGCATCCAGTCGTTCATCGTCACGCTCGCCGGTCTCCAGGTCGCGCGGGGCATCGCCCGGATCTGGTCGGGTGGCCTGGGCATCCCGATCGCCTACGGCGACGGACCTCAGGAGGCCCCGCCGGCCTTCGAACTGCTCAACGGCTCGGTCAACGGGGTGCTCCCGGTGCCGGCGGTGCTGTTCGCCCTGATCGGGGCGGCGGCGATCGTGGTGCTGCGCACGACCGCGTTCGCCCGGCACGTCTACGCGATCGGCGGCAACGAGAAGGCGGCCCGGCTCTCGGGTGTCCCCGTCACCCGGGTCAAGGTCGCCGTGTTCGCGGTCGCCGGCCTCCTCGCGGCGGTGGCCGGCGTGATCCACGCGGGGCAGCTCAACCAGGGCAGCCCCAACGACGGCGCCGGATACGAGCTGGACGCGATCGCCGCGGTGGTGATCGGCGGGACGAGCCTGGCCGGGGGCTCCGGCTCGATGGGCGGCACCCTCGCCGGCGCCCTGCTGCTCGGCATCCTCAACAACATCCTCGCGCTCAACAACATCGACGCCAACGTCCAACTGCTGATCAAAGGACTGGTGATCGTGCTCGCGACGGCGTTGCAGAAGCTGCGCCGCGGCATCGCCTGACCGATCCAACATCGAGGAGCCACTGCCATGGACCGACGAACCGTGCTCGCGTTGCTGGTCACCGGCGCGCTTCTGACCACCACGGGGTGCACAGTCGAGAAACCCTCCGACGACGCCGGCGAGGCCCGCGCCTGCGGCGCCGGCAAGGACTCCCTGATCGGCATGTCGCAGGCCAACAACGCCGAGCCGTACCGGCAGGTGATGAACAACGACGTGCAGACGGCCGCGAAGGAGGTCCCCGGCTTTCGCGTCGTGGTCTCCGACGCCGCGCAGGACAACAGCAAGCAGGTCGCCGACGTGGAGAACTTCCTCACCCAGAGGATCAACCTGCTGATCATCTCGCCGAACGAGGCCAAGCCGCTGACCGCCGTGGTCAAGAAGGCGTACGACCAGGGCGTCCCGGTGATCGTGCTGGATCGCAAGGTCGAGGGCGAGGCGTACACGGCCTTCATCGGCGGGGACAACGTCGCGATCGGCCGGGCGGCCGGCGAGTTCTACGCCACGACACTGCTCCCCGGCGGCGGCAAGGTGATCGAGATCGCGGGACTCCCCGGCTCGACGCCGGCGGCCGAGCGCGCGAAGGGGTTCCGCGACGGCATCGCCGGCAATCCGAAGATCGAGATCGTCGCCTCCCAACCCGGGGACTGGCTGCGCGAGAAGGGGCAGTCGGTGGCGGACGCCCTGATCAAGGCCCACCCGGACGTGTCGGCCGTCTACGCGCACAACGATCCGATGGCCGAAGGCGCCTACCTCGCCGCCAAGGCGGCCGGGCTCGAACAAAAGATCAAGTTCACGGGCATCGACGCGTTGCCGGTGCCCTCCGGTGGGATCAAGGCCGTCGAACAGGGCCGGCTCGCCGCGACCTTCCAGTACGCCACCGGTGGCCGCGAGGCCGTCGAACTCGCCCGCAAGATCCTCATCGACTGCGCCACTGACGTCCCGCGCGCCACCACGCTGGCCACGACGCGGATCACCAGGGACAACGCCGCCGAGGCGTACGCGAAGCTCGGCGGTCTCTGAGCGCCCACCGCCCTGCCGGCCGCAACGACTGCCCGACCCGCCAACCGCCCGACAGTCAAGGGAGCCGCCCCGTGACCCGTTACATCCTGCCCGTGCCGGTGCAGCCGCCGACCGCCCCGCCGCGCACCGTCTACACCGTGGCCAGCGGTGACCTGCGGCTGAGCGCGAACGTCACCTGCTGGCCCACGCAGCGCCAGCTCGAGGAGGACCTGGGCGCCGCCGTCACCGCGCTGGGCTGGCACGTCCGCCGCGGTCACGACGTCGACGCGATCACCGGGCACGGCTTCATCGACAGTCAGCGCGCCGGAATCGAGGTATTCCGGACGATCCCGCCCGACGCCCCGCTCATCGTGGTCGAGGCGGTCTGGCAGTACAGCCACCACGTGCTGGCCGGGCTGCGCGCCCACCGCGGGCCGATCCTGCTCGTCGCGAACTGGAGCGGTCGGTATCCCGGTCTGGTGGGGCTGCTCAACCTCGCGGGCAGCCTCACCAAGGCGGGCGTGCGGTACTCGACGTTGTGGAGCGAGGACTTCACCGACGAGTGGGCGCGTGACGGGTTGAAGAAGTGGCTGGAGACCGGCGAGGTGGTGCACGACGAGAGCCACGTACGCCCGCTGCCGTCGCTGCCGCCGGACGCCGAGGTCGAACTCGGCACGGCGCTGGCCCGGCAGCTCGTCTGGGAGCGGGCCATCATCGGTGTCTTCGACGAGGGCTGCATGGGCATGTACAACGCCATCATCGACGACGAGCTGCTCAACCCGCTGGGCATCTTCAAGGAACGCCTGTCGCAGAGCGCGCTGGTGGCGGAGATGGCGCGGGTGCCCGACGCGGAGGCGCGGGCCGTGCTCGCCTGGCTCGAAGCGGCCGGGATGACGTTCCACACCGGCACCGACGAGGCCACCGAACTGACCCACGCCCAACTGCTCAGCCAGTGCAGGATGTACGTCGCCGCGCTGCGCATCGCCGACGACTTCGGCCTGGACGCGGTGGGGATCCAGTACCAGCAGGGGCTCAAGGACACCGTCCCGGCCAGTGATCTGGCCGAGGGGCTGCTGAACAACGTGGTGCGGCCCCCGGTGACCAGCCGCGACGGTTCGCGGGAGCTGTACCCGGGAGTGCCGCTGCCGCACTTCAATGAGGTCGACGAGGGCGTCGCCGTGGATTCGTTGATCACCAACCGGATCTGGACCGCGATGGGTCTGGACCCGGCCACGACGCTGCACGACATCCGCTGGGGAGAGCGGTACGACGACAGCTTCGTCTGGGTGTTCGAGATCTCCGGTTCGGTGCCCGCGTCGCACAACGGTGGTTACGACAGGTCATACAGCATGCGCCAGCCGCCGATGTACTTCCCGCTCGGCGGCGGCACCCTCAGCGGCGTGTCGAAGCCGGGGGAGATCGTCTGGTCGCGGGTGTTCGTCATGGACAGGGCTCTGCACGTGGACCTCGGTCGGGGCACCGTGGTGGAGTTGCCCGCGGCCGAGACGCAGCGTCGGCTCGACGCCACGAATCCACAGTGGCCGATCATGCACGCCGTGCTGCACGGTGTGGGCCGCGACCAGTTGATGGCCCGGCACAAGGCCAACCATGTCAACGTCGTCTACGCTCCCGACGCTCTGACCGCCGACCGTGCGCTACGGGTGAAGGCGGCCTTCTTCGCCGAACTGGGCGTACGGGTGTATCTCTGTGGCGACGTGCGGATCTGAGCGACGGTCCGCTCTCACCCCGTGGTCGAGCTGCGGCGCCGGGGGCTGTCGTCGGCGTCGCTGGGCTGCCCGGCCGACGGGGCCGAACTTTCCCGTACCCGCAGTTCGGTGCGCAGGACGACGGTCGAGGGCGCCTTCGCCGGGTCGGCGATCCGCTCGACGAGCAGGGAGGCGGCCGTCCGACCCAGGTCGTAGGTGGGTTGCGCGACGGTGCTCAGCGACGGCCGGACCAGGTCCGCCCACGGGATGTCGTCGAACCCCACGATGCCGAACCGGTCCGGCACCTCGACACCGTTGTCGACCAGGCATTCGACCGCGCCCACGGTCATCAGGTTGTTGGCCGCGAACACCGCGTCCGGCGGCTCGTCGGTCTCCAGCAGCGAGGCCATCGCGCGGTATCCGCCCTCCTCGCGGAAGTCGGCGTACCGGATCAGGTCGTCGTCCCGGGAACGTCCGCTCGCCGTGAGTGCCTTCTGGTAGCCCCGCAGCCGCTGCATCGCCGTGGAGATCCGGCGCGGGCCGGTGATGCAGGCGATCCGTCGGTAGCCGCTGCCCACCAGGTGGGTCGTCGCCTGTTCGGCGCCGTGGATGTTGTCCACGAGGACGGTGTCCACGTCGACGCCGCGCGGCTGCCGGTCGATGGCCACGACCGGAATGCCCGCCTGCACCAGGCGGCTGATGAGTGCCGGCCGTCCGGACGAGGAGATGATCACCCCGGCCATCCGTTCGGCGAGAGCCGCCGCGACGTACCGGGCCTCCTTCTCCGGGTCCTCGTCGCCGTTGCACAGCACCACCGAGAATCCGGCCTCCTGCGCGACGTCCTCGACGCCACGCACCATGGAGGTGAAGAACGGGTTCCCGATGTCGGAGATGATGACGGCCCAGAGGCTGGTCCGGCTCCGGCGCAGGCTGCGGGCGACCGCGTTCGGGCGGTAGTCGAGATCCTCCGCGGCCTGCCGTACGCGGGCGGCCAGCTCCGGGTCGACCGAGGCGCGTCCGTTGAGCACCCGGGAGACGGTCGCGGCCGACACGCCGGCCCTGCGGGCCACATCGTAGATGGTCGTCATCCCGCCCTCATCGTTGTCGCCCGGGGCCTGTGGCCCGGTCGTGGCGGTTTCCTGGCCGGGTCGCCGACCCCGGGTGTGATCGCACCTCGGGAGATCGCTCGGAATCCTATACAGAGTAGGCAATCGATTTCCGGTCGGACGCAGGCTGTTCCGGATGCCGGACTCCGGAGCTATTGACATCGATGTCAGTGACTACGACACTCGTCAGCAATCGATTTCTCGCTCTCGCGTGCCGGGTGGCCCCGCTCCTGGACGGCCGGACCGGCGCCGGCTGACGCGGCGTCCACGGGGGCGGGCGTCAGCCGGCGAACCACCTTCCGGTCGCACACCTGACGTCCCTGAGGAGCATTGTGAGACGACGTTCGCTGGCGATGCTGGTCGCCTTCATGACAGCAACGGCAACCGTCGCGGTCGGTGCGCCCGCGGCTGCCGTACCGATCGACACGCTCGCCTGTCCGTCCGTGCCCGCCACCCACGATCCGGCCGTGACCCTCGTCGTCTACCGGGTGGCCCGGTCGTACAACGCGAACGACAAGGTCATGCTCTCGACGTTCGAGGCCGGATGGGTCGAGTCCCACCTGAACAACCTGCCCTGCGGCGACAAGTCCAGCCTGGGGGTGTTCCAGCAGCGCTGGGACTACGGCTGGGGCACCCCGGAGCAGATCATGGACCCGGTCTACGCCACCACGCAGTACGTCACCAGGGCGATCACCTGCGATCGCAACAATCCCGGCTACACGGCCGGTCAGGTCGCCCAGTGCGTACAGCGCTCGGGCTTTCCCGACCGGTACGACCAGGCAGCGGCGACGGCGCGAACGCTGCTCAACCAGGCGGCACGGACCCACGCCATGATCGGCGGCGCGCCGACCGACGTCAACGGCGACGGTCGCGACGACGTCCTCACCTTCACGCAGAACGCCGCCGCCGACGTCTACGTGAGCACCTCCACCGGCACCGGCTTCGCCGGGACCTCGGTGAAGTGGAACGACTTCTTCTCCATCGGTGGGGAGACCGCGTCGACCGGCGACTTCAACGGCGACGGACGCGACGACGTCGTCACGTTCGCGCACAGCAACACCGGCGACGTCTACGTGGCGCTGTCCACCGGGTCGGCGTTCACCTCACCGGGCCGGTGGCACGACTGGTTCGCCCCGGGCGCGGAGATCGCCGCCGTCGGCGACGTCAACGGCGACGGACGCGACGACATCGTCGCGTTCACGCACAACGCGACGGCGGACGTCTACGTGGCGTTGTCGACCGGGTCGTCGTTCTCCGGCACGGCCGTGAAGTGGCACGACTACTTCTCGATCAGCGGGGAGTTCCCGGCGCTCGGCGACGTCAACGGCGACGGGCGGGACGACATCATCACCTTCACCCAGGGCCCCGCCTCGGCCTCCGACGTGATCGTGGCCCTGTCCACCGGAACCTCGTTCGGGGCGCCGCAGAAGTGGCACGACCTGTTCGCCGTCGGCACCGAACAACCCCGCGTCGGCGACATCAACGGCGACGGACGCGACGACATCGTCACCTTCACCTGCAACGTTGACGCCGACGTCTACGCCGCCACCTCCACCGGCAGCGGCTTCACCGGCACGACGGTGAAGTGGCACGACTTCTTCTGCCTCGCGGGCGAATTCCCCTTCCTCGGCGACGCCAACGGCGACGGCAAAGACGACCTCATCGTCTTCACCAAGAACGCCACGAACGACGTCTACGTCGCCCTGTCGACCGGGACCACGTTCGGTCCCAGCAGCAAATGGCACGACTACTTCGGCCTGAACGGTGAGGTGACTCTGTGATGTCGCGACTGGTGGCCCCCATGGCCGGAACACGACGACGGCGGCGCGGTGGCGTCGCCCTGCTGGCCGCGGCGCTCGTCGGCGCGGTCGCGATCCAGCCGACGCCCGCGACCGCGACACCACCGGGCCGTGGCGACCTGGACGCGGCCTTCGTGCGGGCGGCGCAGGAGTACGACGTACCCCGGGACGTCCTGGTCGCGGTCGGCTACGGCGAGTCCCGGCTCAACGGTCACGACGGTAAACCGAGCCAGGCCAACGGCTACGGGGTGATGCACCTGGTGAGCAACCCCACCCAGCGCAGTCTGGAACGGGCGGCGGCGCTGACCGGTGAGCCGGTCGGCAGGTTGAAGACCGTCACCCCGGCGAACATCCGCGGCGGCGCGGCGGTGCTGCGCGACCTGGCCGACGCCGAGGGGTTGACCGCCGCCGCACGGGAGCGGGTCACCGCCTGGTATCCGGTGGTGGCCAGGTACGGCGGCGCGGCGGACGACGCGACCGCACGCCTGTACGCGGACGGGATCTACGACCTGGTGCAGCAGGGCATCCCGGGTGCCGTCCCGGTGCGGGCTCACCGGGCCGAGCCGGAGCGGGGCCGTTACGCCACGGTGCTCCCCGTGGGGGCGGCGCCCGGCACGCTCGCCGCCGCCGTGCCGGAGTACGCGCCGGCGCGGTGGGTCGCCGCGAACGGCGCCAACTACGGCGTCGGGCGGTCCAGCCGGATCACGACGGTGATCCTGCACGTGACCCAGGGGTCGTACGCGGGCACCGTCAGCTGGTTCCAGAACCCGTCGTCGGGTGTCAGTGCCCACTACGTGGTGAAGTCCAGCAACGGCGAGATCACCCAGATGGTCCGCGAGGGCGACACGGCGTACCACGCCCTGTCCGGCAACGCCTACGGCGTCGGCATCGAGCATGAGGGCTACGTCGCGGACCCGGCGTGGTTCACCGACGCGATGTACCGGTCGTCGGCCGCGCTGACCCGTTACCTGTGCGACAAGTACGGCATCCCGAAGAACCGTACGGGCATCAAGGGCCACAACGAGATCCCGGGCAACAACCACACCGATCCGGGGCCGAACTGGAACTGGAACTACTACATCTCGCTGGTGAACCAGGGCGGTGGCGGGTCGGCTGCCC
>NZ_JBEXGP010000042.1:0-19407 GCF_040607375.1 Micromonospora sp. NPDC005298 | reverse complement strand
GGTATAAATCATAATTGGCACTGGCTTTACAAGCACCCTGTTGAGTTCTCAAAGAACAACCACACACCAAACCAAGAACCACACTCAGTGGAACCCGTTTCGGGGCAACCGCTCAAACCTACTTGGTCGAACTTTCATTGTCAACCTCGTGCCCGAGGTGAGCAATCTGGTTCGTCCGGACCCACGATGACGCACGCCGTACCCGGCGGTCGCTACTGTCGTGGGAAGCCGCAGACCGGCCGATCGCCGCTTCGCGGCTCTCCGCCCGGCTCCTGCCGGCTTCAGAACTCTACCCGGTCGGCTTCGCGTTCGCAACCCCGTGTCCGGGGTGTTCCGCACCGCCCGATCCTCAGTCTCGCTCGGCGTTCCCGCCACGAGCCTGGCGCCCGTTCTCAGCCGGTTTGTCCGGCCTCCCCCGTGCAGAGAGAAAGTTACGCGGACGGCCCGGAGAAGGCAAATCAGGGTTCATCACTGGTTGGGACGCTCCGCCGGTAGGACTCGTCGGCCCACCCGACGACGCCGGGCGGTCGGGCGTGCCAGAGTGTCAGGCATGGATGACTCCGGGCTTCGCACCACGGTGGTCGCCGAGGAGGCGCTGCTCGGTCTCCTCCTGCCGTTCTGGCAGGTGGTGATCGGCGCGGTCGTGCTCGTCGTCCTGGTGCTCTCGGTGGGACGGCTGGCCCGACGGGGTCGGTCGCGGATGACCACCGCGCTGCTGGTCACCGCCGCGGCCATCGCCGGGCTCGCGGTGATCGGCGTACTGCTGGAGGGCTGAAGCTCAGAGCCTGCGGTTGGCCAGGCTGGGCAGTTCGCTGCGGATGACCGCGAGCCGGTCGAGATCAAGGTCGGCCATCGCCACCCCCGGACCGTCCGGCAGTTGGGTGAGCACGGTCCCCCAGGGGTCGACCACCATGCTGCGGCCGAAACAGGTGCGGCCCGGCTCATGGTCCCCGGTCTGGCCGGCCGCCGCCACGAAACACTGGTTCTCGATCGCCCGGGCCCGCAGCAGGACCTCCCAGTGGTCCCGGCCGGTGTGCATCATGAACGCCGCCGGGACCACCAGCAGCTGGGCGCCGCCGTCGGTGGCCAGTGCCCGGTACAGCTCCGGAAAGCGCAGGTCGTAACAGATCGACAGGCCCACGCGCAGACCCTCGACGTCGACCACCACCGGTTGCGCACCGGGTGCCACGGTCTCCGACTCCCGGTAGGAGACCCGACCCGGGATCTCCACGTCGTACAGGTGGATCTTGCGGTAGCTCGCGGCCAGGCTGCCGGACCGGTCGAAGACAAGCGACGTGTTCCAGGTGCGCTCCGGGTCCGGACCGGCCTCGTGGAACGAGCCCGCCACCAGCCACATGCCGAGCCGCCGGGCCGCCGCGGCGAAGAAGCTGCCCACCTCCCCGTCGACCGGCTCCGGGTCGGGCAGCCCGTCGGCAGGGCCGAGATAGTCGACGTACTCCGGAAGGACCGCGAGGTCCGCGCCGCCGGCGGCGGCGCGTTCCAGCAGGACCTCCGCGGCGGCCAGGTTGGCCTTGCGGTCGTCCCGGGCGTTCAGCTGGCAGACGGCGACGCGCATGAGTCGAGGGTACGACCACCCCGCCGGCGCCGACAGACTCAGATGCTCGCCAGCACCAGGGCTCCGGCGGCGAAACCGAGGCCGGCCACCTGGAGCGGACGGAGTCGTTCCCGGTCGACGGCGAGTGCGAGCAGCACCGTGCTGGCCGGGTAGAGCGCGGCGATCGCCGCGATGATGCTCAGGTGACCACGACCGGCCGCCGCCAGGAACAGCGCGTTGGCGGCACTGTCGAGCAGGCCCGCGACGGCCGCCCAGACCAGCACCCGCCGCCCGAGCCGCAGCCGCACACCCGTCCCGGCGGCCAGCGCGAGCCCGAACGCGATCGAACTGACCCGCAACGCCGCCACCGGCCACATGCCGGCGCTCTCGTCGGCCTGGCCGAGGAGTGTGAAGAAGATGCCGAAGAGCGCCCCGGCTGCGAGGGCGAGCCCGACCAACCGAGTGGGGACGGCCCGCCGACTGCCGCCCTCCCCCAGACTCACCAGGGCGATCGCCAACACGGCGAGCCCCGCGCCGGTGAGCGCCGGGGCGCCCGGGAAGGTCGCCGTGAACAGGCCGGCGACGATCGGCACCACGGCGGCGGTGATCGCGGTGATCGGCGCGACGACCGCCATCATCCCGCCGGCGAGCGCCCGGTAGAGGAGCACGACCCCGGCCGCGCCGGCCACTCCCGCGACGAGCCCCCAGGCGATGTCCCCGGCCGTCGGGGTGCCGGGTACCAGCAGCACCAGGACGACCAGCAGCGGGACGCTCAGCAGCTGGGAGACCACGGTCACGGCGATCGGGTCGGCGCGGCGGGACGCCTTTCCGCCGGAGAAGTCGGCGGCACCGAACGCGATCGCGGCGACTGCGGCGAGGACAATGGGTAGCATCTGCCTGTCGTACCATAATAGTGACCGTGAGGGATAGTTTAATGACCGACGCCGGGGGCGACCGGGTGGGCGCGGTGACCTCCGCGGTCGCCCGACAGGTACGCGACCTACGGGCCGCCCGAGGCTGGTCCTTCGAGGAACTGGCCGGCCGGTCCGGGGTGAGCAAGGGAATGCTCGTGCAGATCGAGGGTGCCCGCACCAACCCGAGCGTCGGCACGCTCTGCCGGGTCGCCGACGCGTTCGGCGTCAACATCGCCCACCTGCTCGAACCGGCCGACGAACGCACCGTGAAGATCACCACCGCCGCCGAGGCGCCCCTGCTCTGGCAGGGCGAACACGGCGGCACCGGCCACCTGCTGAGCGGGCTGGGCGAGCCGGACCTCGTCGAACTCTGGGACTGGCGGATGGCCCCCGGAGAGGCACATCGATCCCTCGACCACCCGCGCGGCACCCGGGAGGTGCTGCACGTGCTGGACGGCGCCGTGGTCGTCCGGGTCGACGGACAGGACCACCCCGTCCGCGCCGGCGAAACCATCGAGTTCCACGCCGACCGCGAGCACGGCTACCGCAACGACACCGACGAGCCGGCCCGCCTGATGATGGTGGCGGTGACCCCGTCGGGCGAGTGGGACCGCCGAACGCGATCACGCCGGCCGCGTCAGGAGTGAGGCGACCGGCGTGACACGGGGAGGATCAGGCCGACTTCTCCTCGCGGTCCCGCCGGGCACGACGCCCGGTGAACTCACGCGGAACGATCGTCGGGTTGACGTTCTCCAGGACCACCTCGCGGGTGATCAGCACCCGGGCGGCGTCGGGGTTGCTCGGGACCTCGAACATCGCGGAGAGCAGAACCTCCTCGATGATCGCCCGCAGACCACGGGCACCCGTGCCCCGCAGCATCGCCTGGTCGGCGATCGCCTCCAACGCCGGCTCGTCGAACTCCAGCTCGACGCCGTCCAGCTCGAAGAGCCGCTGGTACTGCCGGACCAGGGCGTTGCGCGGCTCGGTGAGGATGCGTACCAGGGCGCTGCGGTCCAGGCTGCGCACGTTGGTGATCACCGGGAGCCGGCCGACGAACTCGGGGATCAGCCCGAACTTGAGCATGTCCTCCGGCATGACCTGGCTGAAGATGTCATCGGTCGACCGGTCGGACACCGACCGGAGCCGGGCACCGAAACCGGTGCCGCCCTGACCGGTGCGGGACTCGATGATCTGATCCAGCCCGGCGAACGCACCACCACAGATGAACAGCACGTTCGTGGTGTCGATCTGGATGAACTCCTGGTGCGGGTGCTTACGACCGCCCTGCGGCGGCACGTTCGCCACCGTGCCTTCAAGCATCTTGAGCAGCGCCTGCTGCACACCCTCGCCGGAGACGTCCCGCGTGATCGACGGATTCTCCGACTTACGGGCGATCTTGTCGACCTCGTCGATGTAGATGATGCCGGTCTCGGCGCGCTTGATGTCGTAGTCCGCGGCCTGGATCAGCTTGAGCAGGATGTTCTCCACATCCTCGCCGACGTAGCCCGCCTCGGTCAGCGCCGTGGCGTCCGCGATGGCGAACGGGACGTTCAACATCCGGGCGAGCGTCTGCGCGAGGTGGGTCTTGCCGCACCCCGTCGGCCCGAGCAGCAGGATGTTGGACTTCGCCAGCTCGACGGCGTCACTGCCGGAGCCCGGCGCGCCGGCCGCCTCGGCCTGGATGCGCTTGTAGTGGTTGTAGACCGCCACCGCGAGCGCCTTCTTGGCCTGGTCCTGCCCGACGACGTAGTTGTCGAGGAACTGGCAGATCTCCATCGGCTTGGGAAGCTCTTCCCACTTCACCTCGCCGGACTCGGCCAACTCCTCTTCGATGATCTCGTTACAGAGATCGATGCACTCGTCGCAGATGTAGACCCCAGGGCCCGCGATGAGCTTCTTCACCTGCTTCTGCGACTTGCCGCAGAAGGAGCATTTCAGTAGGTCGCCGCCGTCACCGATCCGTGCCACCTACGTTCTCCCTGCACTCATCGGCCGGAGACCCGGCCCTGACCTGCGGACGCTGCGCGCCGCCCGGCTTGGTTCGCCACGCCGGCCCAACCGGCGAAGCGGTACGGACCCGACGTTACCCGCTGGCGGGACATTCTCCGACCCCCAAAACGGGTGTGTCAGAGGTCGGCCGGGAACCAACGCCCCGGCCAACCCCTGACCCGGTACTGGCTCAGCTGGCCGCGTTGGCAGCCAGCAGACCCTTCTTGCGACTGGTGAGGATCGTGTCCACCAGCCCGTACTCCTTGGACTCCTCGGCCGTCATGATCTTGTCACGGTCGATGTCCTTGCGGACCTGCTCGATCGGGCGGTTGCAGTGGCGGGACAGCATGTCCTCCAGCTGCGTCCGCATCCGCAGGATCTCCCGGGCCTGGATCTCGATGTCCGAGCCCTGCCCGTAGCCGCCCTCGGTGGCCGGCTGGTGGATGATGATCCGCGAGTTCGGAAGGGCCATCCGCTTACCCGGCGTACCCGCCGACAGCAGCACCGCCGCCGCGCTGGCGGCCTGCCCCAGGCAGACCGTCGAGATGTCCGGACGGACGTACTGCATGGTGTCGTAGATCGCCGTCATGGCCGTGAACGAGCCACCGGGCGAGTTGATGTACATGATGATGTCGCGGTCCGGGTCGGTGCCCTCGAGCGTGAGCAGCTGGGCCATCACGTCGTTCGCCGACGCGTCGTCCACCTGCACACCGAGGAAGATGATCCGGTCCTCGAAGAGCTTGTTGTACGGGTTCGACTCCTTGACCCCGTACGACGTGCGCTCGACGAACGACGGCAGAACGTAGCGGTTGTGCACGGCCGCGAACTGGGGCGGCAAGCTCAGATCGGTCATCGTCAGCTCCTCAGCTCAGGGTCCCGGCGCCATCCGGAACCTGAGCGGCCCCGATGATCACCTTGTCGATGAAGCCGTAGTCCATGGCCTCCTGGGCGGTGAACCAACGGTCCCGGTCCGAGTCCGCCTCGATCTGCGACTGGCTCTGGCCGGTGTGGTGCGCGACCCGCTCCTGGAACATCCGCTTCGTGTAGAGCATCTGCTCCGCCTGGATGGCGATGTCGGACGCCGTACCGCCCAGACCGCCGGACGGCTGGTGCATCATGATCCGGGCGTGCGGCAGCGCGTACCGCTTGCCCTTGGTGCCGGCGCAGAGCAGCAGCTGACCCATCGAGGCCGCCATGCCCATCGCCACGGTCGACACGTCGTTGTCGATGAACTGCATGGTGTCGTAGATCGCCATGCCGGAGTAGACCGAGCCACCCGGCGAGTTGATCCACAGGTTGATGTCGCGGTCCGGGTCCTCCGCGGCGAGCAGCAGCAGCTGCGCGCAGATGCGGTTGGCGACCTGGTCGGTCACCTCACTGCCCAGGAAGATGATGCGTTCCTTGAGCAACCGGTTGTAGACCGAGTCGTCGAGGTTGCCAATGGAGTCGCCACCGCGCGCGTCAATCGCCCGGAGCGACTTCTTGGGGATGTGCATGTCGGTCATGGCAGCCCTTCGCTCTCCGTACCGTCTTTCCCGACACTAACCGCTGTGCGGGGCGGCAGAGTCCCGGTCGGGGCACTGTTCGCTCTCAGCGCAGCTGTGTCAGGCGCACCCGCGGCGCGGGCGTCCGGGCGTACCCCGGAACGGATTCGGCCGCCGCCCACCGCGCAGCGGCGGACGGCGGCCGCACCCGACGATCAGTGCTCGTGGTTGTGCTCCGCCTCGTTGGCGGCGCGCAGCGCGTCCAGGGTGACCTCGTTGCCGGCCGAGTCCTTGATCGTGATCCGCTCCATGACGGCCGCGAGCGCCTTGCCCCGCCGCACGTCACCGAAGACCGCGGCGGCCGCGCCGGAGCGCACCAGCTGGTCGTAGTACTGCTGCGGAGCCATGCCGGCACGCTGCGCCCGGTGCACGATCTCGTGCCCGAACTCGTCGTCGGAGACCTGCACGTCCTCCGCGTCGGCGAGCGTGTCCAGCAGGAGCTGCACCTTGACGCCCTCGGTGGCCGCCTCGGTCAGCTCCGTGTCGATCTGCTCCTCGGTCTTCTCCTCGGCGGCCAGGTACTCCTCCAGGGAGGCGCCGATCCGCTCGAGCTGGTCGACCATCGCCTGCTTGCGGCTGGCGACCTCCTCGCGGACGACACCCTCCGGCGCCGGCACCTCGGCGGCCTCGACGAGCTGGGCCAGGGCCTTGTCCCGGGCGGCGTAGATCTGCTCGACCTGCTTGCCCTGGGTGACCCGCGCCCGCAGGTCGCCGCGCAGCTCCTCGATCGTGTCGAACTCGCTGGCCATCTGCGCGAACTCGTCGTTCAGCTCCGGCAGCTCCTTCTCCTTGACCGTGCGCACGGTCACCGCCACATCGGCGTCCCGACCGGCGAAGTCGCCGCCGACCAGCTGGGTGGTGAAGGTGGTGCTCTCACCGGCGGCGAGACCCACCACGGCCTCGTCCAGGCCCGGCAGGAGCTGCTTGCTGCCCACCTCGTGGGAGATGTTGCTGGCCTGGCCGCCCGGCACGTCCTCGCCGTCGACCGTGGCGTTCAGGTCGATCTGCACGTAGTCGCCCTCGGCGGCGGCCCGCTCGACCGTCTTGAGGGTGGCGAACCGCTCCCGCAGGTTCTTCACCTGCTCGTCGATCTCACTCTCGTCGATCTGCAGCTCGTCGACGGTCACCTCGATGGTGCTCGCGTCGGGCAGCGTGATCTCCGGGCGGACGTCGACCTCGGCGGTGAAGTTCAGCGAGTCACCGTCGTTGAACTCGGTGATCTCGACCTCCGGACGCCCGAGCGTCTTCAGGTCGTGCTCGCGTACCGCGGCCATGATGTTCTCCGGGATGGCGTCCTGGACCGCCTCGTTGAGGACGGTGCCCCGGCCCACCCGCTGGTCGATCACCGCGGTCGGCACCTTGCCCCGACGGAAGCCGGGAACCTGGACCTGCGAACCGATCTCCCGGTACGCCTTCTTGAGGCTCGGCTCGAGCTCGACGAACGGCACCTCGATGGCGAGCCGCACGCGCGTCGGGCTCAGAGTCTCGACGGTGCTCTTCACAGGCGTACTCCTTGACGGATCTGGGTTGTGATTCTGGGCCTTCGATTGGCCCATCGAGTGTAGGCGAGCCGGCGCGGCCGGCTGCTAGCGCCCGGGGCGACCGGACGCGGACAACAGTCGGGGTGGCGGGATTTGAACCCACGGCCCCTCGCTCCCAAAGCGAGTGCGCTACCAAGCTGCGCCACACCCCGTGGCGACGTGCAGTCTATGCCGTCCGCGCGCCCCGGGCGGTGCCGGGGCGTTCCCACCCGGACATAATCCCGGAAAACCCGCACCACGCCCGCCCGCTCCCGCCGGCTCCGACTGCCTGGACCGCAAGATCCGCACAACTTCCGGGAAGGTGTGGCCTCGCGCCGCCCGGAGACCACTAGATCCCGGAAGTTGTGCGGATCTTGGCCGGGGCCGGGGGCGGGCGCGGCGCTGCGGGGGTGGCGCGGCTGCGCGTCCGGCACGAGCATTGGGTACGCTGTCGGCGCGTCCCGTTTCGGCGGGGCCGAGCGCGGGCGTAGCTCAATGGCAGAGCTTCAGTCTTCCAAACTGACGGTGCGGGTTCGATTCCCGTCGCCCGCTCCAACAGCCTCCGGCCCAGGTCAGAGGCTGCATCCCCCGATCCTGGGCCGGTCGGCCACTCCCCCGCTCTGATCTTGTGGGCCATCCGTGGGCCATAGCTCACGCCTACAGTTGCCTGGCTAGGCGATCATCGCGGCTGTGGCAGACGAGTTCAGTAGCCGTGGTGGCGTGGCCTACATCGACCCGGGAGTGACGGCATGGAGTCAGGGCTTCGCGAGCCACAAGAACGCGACTTGGCCATTCGCCCGGCTCCGCGTCGACGCGGAACGCGTCCTGATCACCTCGCTGTTCGGGAAATTCAAGGTAACGCGAGCCAACCTGGTTTCCATCACGCACTTTCGCGGGATACCTGTGCTGGCCGACGGCGTCCGATTCGTGACGAGCGATCACGAGGACGCGGTGATCTTCTGGGCGTTGCGCGGGAAGAAGGTCCGCGATGAGCTGCTGCGACGGGGCTGGAAGATCCAGTAGACGCATTGCGGCCCGGCCGTGAAGACTCATGCCTGACCTGCCTGAGGGTTGTTGATGTGACGGGCCCGCTTGGCGATCCGCCGGTCCATGGCCGAGGCGATCTCGCGGTCCCGCTCGCTGGTCGCGTGCTGGTAGATCAGCGCCGCACGCATGCTCGCGTGCCCCATTCGCTGCATCAGCTCACGCGTGCTCGCGCCAGAGGCTGCCGCGAGGGTGTTCCCCGTGTGCCGCAGGTCATGGAAGTGGAAGCCGGGCAGGCCGAGCGCTGCGACCGTCCGCGTCCACTTGACCGCACGGCCGAAGTTGCCGGATCGCAGCAGCGCACCCTTACACCGTTCGGTGCCATCGTCGTGATCGGCAGCGAGATTGTCGGTGAGGGCACCAGCAGCGTTGTCGAGTTGCGGGACCCGACTGCCCATGCCGAAGTCATGGCCCTGCGACACGCCGGGAGCAACCTCGAGCGGCACCTGTTCGAAGACGGCGTCATGTACGCGAGTAGCGAGCCCTGCCCCATGTGCCTCATGGCCTGCTACTGGGCACGCATCCCACGTCTGATCTTCGGGGCCAGCAGCCATGACGTAGCCACCTACGGCTTCGAAGACCTGCAGTTCTACCGAGAGATCGCCCAGCCGATCGACCGCCGGTCGCTCCGCGAGGACCTTGCGGAGGGCACTCTTCGTGCGCAGGCTATCGAGGTCCTGAGGGCATGGGCAGGCAAGCTACCTGAGCCGGTTGTGCCCAAGTTCTGACCGCGTTCCGTCTCCTGCGGACGCTCACGTATTAAGGCCTGCCCATTGCGCCTGGGTCGGTAGCTTCCCGTAGTCGAGTCGATGGGCGACCGCCTGCTTGGTCGCCCGGTCCAGGGTCTCGGGCAGTTGATCAAAGGAGGCGGGCCAGACGTCCAGCAACGAGAAGACCTCTTGGGCGTCGCGCATCGTCAACAGCAGCATGCACCGCCAGTGCGGGGAGAACTCTGGCCGCCGGCCGGCTCGGTGCACCATGAAGGGGCGTAGATAGTGCAGGGCTTGAGGGTCGGCGTGCTCTGCGAGCCAGCCGAGACCGTGATTGCGGTTGAAGCCGTACTCAATCGCCTCAGCGTCCAGCCGGATGAGTGACGCAGTGTCGATCGCCTTGACGGTTCGGGGAACGCTGGACGGCACGCCTGAAGTCTTCCGTCCGGCCGGGCGGATCACCAAGGTTGAGGTGAGGAGCGGACCTCGGTCAAGCAGCTACTGCGAAGGCCGATGACAGGCGACCGACCGGCGCAGTCACGGTCCCAACCGAGGTACTGGCAGGGGTGACCCTTCGATTTATCGATTGCTCCGCTTGACGGGAAGCCAGGCTGTGAGCATTGGCACCAGGGTGGACACCAGCGGCTCGCCAAAGACACAGAGTGTCTGTTCCCAAGGATGTCCGAAGGTGCCAGTGCTCATGTCTTCGGTGAGGAAGATGTAGTAATCCCCGTTCGGGAAAACCGTCGTCGGCCACTGCGGATCCGGCTGGCAGGCGAACCGGTGGGGCCAGAACCGGTACGTCTGGTGCTGCCAGTCGAGCACAACGACGCTCGTGTCGTGGTCCAGCGCGCGAACGAGCGCGAGCAGGGCGAGGCCGTTGACGGCGTCCGCCCCGGCAGCGAACTGTGGCTGGCTGCTGGAAAAGATGGGGCCGAGGTCGATGGTGACCGACGGTACGGGCTCAGTGATCGCCGGCCATGACTGCATGCCGGGCCGGAAGTCGAATCGCTCGGAGAACGGCGTCCAGTACGTGTCGTCGGAGTCCATAGAAATCGGCTCCCACGCTGGCTGGACCAGTTGACCGGACCAGGTGATGCGGTCGTCGGTACCGTGGACGATGCCGGCCAGCTTCTCCTGGATGCCGCGCAGCACGGTGATGGTGTCACGGTCCGTAAAACCGGTGTCGGCCGCCCAGTCACGCGACCAACCCAAGCTTTCACTGGCGAAAGCCAACTCGGTGGCCAGCAGCAGGCGCCGGCAATCACGACGCGACATCGGGCTCGCCGCGGCAATGAGACTAGCTAGCCTCTCCACGTCCGATCGTAGTCCGCGGCGATCGTCATAATCGAGCAAGCGGGCGACCACCTCCCTGTTGCCTTCCGAACGTGCCCACTGCATGACGCCGAGCCGGAGCAATTCCCGTTCGACCGGCGTGAGGCCAGCCAGATCCACCTGCGCTTCCAAGTCCACACGGCTGATCATGCAGCATCACGGCACTTCACAGCGCACTCATTTGCCGCGGTCAGCGCGCGGAGGTGTCGCAGATCAGTTGGCGGACGACTGCCGCACATCAACCGACGGAGGACAAAGTACCGAAGCACCACACTGCCGAATTGCGCTCTATCAGATCAAGGCGCCGCGCAAGCGCGGCGCAGGCCCACCTGCGCTCGGCCTGCTGGCGGCCTCCGGCCGGCATCGGCCGGCGCGGTGGGCCGGGGCCGAGGTGCAAAGGCGAGGGCGGAAGACGGCGTCCAGCCGCATGGCATGCTTCCGCGATGGGGATGCGGGTTGTGAGGTTGGCTTTGTTCGGGCCGCCCGGGGCGGAAACCGTCGAGGTAGCGGCGCACGTCGCAGACCGACTCGGGTTGCCCATGATCACTATCCGGGACGCTGTGCAGTCGGCTGTTCGCGCGGGCTCTGACTTCGGCAGCAAGGTACGCCGGCTTTTCGACAACGAGGAGCCGCTGCCGACTGAACTCATCTCGGCGCTCGTACGGGGCCGCGTCGAGGAGGCCGACGCGACGAACGGCTTCGTGTACGCAGCCGAGGGGCATACCCGGCCGATGGTGCCCTTGCTGGACTTCCCGCAGATTCGTATGGTCGAACTGGTCCTGACCGACGCCGAGGCGATCCGGCGTCTCAGCGGGCGCCGCTCCTGCTCCCAGTGCGGCAAGAGCTTCCGGGCTGAAGAGGCATCAGCAGCAGGCGGCGCCTGCAACTTGTGCGGAGGGAAGCTGTTCCGTCGTGACGACGATGCGCCGGATGTCGTGAATCAACAGCTGAGCAGATACCACGAGTCCGCTGATTCTGTCGTCGTCTACTGCCGCGCTCATGGACGCCTGGTCAGCATCGATGCGAGCCGGTCAGCGCCCGAGATCGCTGACGAACTGAGCGACAAGCTCGACACAGTGTAGGGCCGTAACGATCGCGAGGGCAGTCGGCCGCCGTCGAGGACGGGGCGATCGCTGCCGCGCCGCTGACCAGGCACAACGGACAGACCGGGGCAGCCGAAAACGATCTTCCAAACTGACGGTGCGGGTTCGATTCCCGTCGCCCGCTCCAACGGCCTCCGGCCCAGCTCAGAGGTTGCATTCCTCGATCCTGGGCCGGTCGGCCACTCCCCCGCTCTGATCCTGTGGGCCATCCGTGGGCCATAGCTCACGCCTACGCGGGATACCTGTGCTGGCCGACGGCGTCCGATTCGCGACGAGCGATCACGGGGACGCGGTGATCTTCTGGGCGTTGCGCGGGAAGAAGGTCCGCAATGAGCTGCTGCGACGGGGTTGGAAGATCCGGTAGGCGCATTGCGGACCGTCCGTGAAGACTCATGCCTGCGGGCTCCGCCCCGAACCCGGGTCCTCCTCAGAGATCGGCCGGGCGGATCACCTCGCCGGGCACCACAAGGGCCACCAATCTCGCCGGACGAGGAGATCCGCCAGCGAGGCCAGGTCCGCAAGAGGTCCACGGACGGCGAGGGACTGGTGAGAGATACCGAGAAGCGTTTCCGCTGCTAGAGCGCGAGCATCGCCGCCGCGACCTCACCGGCGGCCGCATCGGGGATCGCCGTCGAGGCCCGTTCGAGCACGAGCAGCCGCGCACCGGGGATCTCGCGCCCGAGCGCTTCGCCGTTGCCGACAGGGAAGAACGGGTCGCGGCGACCGTGAACCACCAGCGACGGGATCGCGAGCTCGGACAGACGCTCGCGCCAGCGCGGCTTGCAGTCGAGCTTGGCGAACACCATGCCCAGGTGGTTGGCCATCTGCACCGCGGGCTCCGTGCCCGGCGTGCGGTCCCATCTGCGCTCGGCCGTCGCGCGCGCGGCGACGGGGTCGTCACCGAGGATCTCTGCGCCTTCGGCGGCATACTCGGCCACTGCGGCGCGGTCGGACCAATCGGGCATCGAACGCGAGAACAGCCGTTTCATCGTCGCCGCGTCATGGTCAGGCAGGTCGTCGTCGACCGGGCCTGGAGCGACGGGCCTCGTTCCGGCGAGGGTGAGCGCCGAGAACGCGTCCGGGTGGTCGAGCGCGGCGACCTGGGCGACCATCCCGCCAACGCCGATGCCTGCCAGTTGCGCCGGCCGGTCGTCGAGTTCGCGGGCGAGCGCAGCGGCGTCGGCTGCAAGATCGCGCAGTGTATACGCCGGAGCCTCGGGATCGACGGTGGTCGACGCGCCGGAATCGCGCAGGTCGTACCGCACAACGTGGCGCCCGCCGCGCGCGAGCGCCTCGCAGAGTGCGTCGGGCCAGGAGAGCATGGTCGTGCCGCCCGCGAGCAGAACGAGCGGCGCCGCCGTGTCGCCGAAGTGCTCGACCCCGAGCGTGACGCCGTCTACCTCGACCGTCGTCATCACGCCTCCGCCGTCGCGATGACGCCGCCGAACGTGCGGAACGAGTGGACCGTCGGACGCATCATGAACCTCCAGGGCGGCGTAGTGGCCCGGCAGGCGCGGGCACTGCGCACAAGCTACGTGTCCCGCCGGTGGTATGCGTCGCGTTGAACGTACGCGACCGGGGTTGCCTCTTTCCAACTGACGGTATCGCCCCGAAGACCTGGGCATGGCGGTGGTGGTGCTTGTCGACGACCGGCAGCACGAACCGTCCCACGTGGACGTACGGGTGCGTTCCTGGAGTTCCTGCCGCAGTCGAAGGACCTCGGCTTCCACCTGGTGCTCGCGCGGCGCAGCGGAGGCGCAGGGCGGGCCGTGCACGAGCCGGTGCCGCAGCGGATGAAGGAGGTCGGCTGCGCCGGCCTGCTGCTCTCCGGCGAGCGGCAGGAGGGCCAGCTCTGGCCCCAGGCACACCTCTCCGTCCAGCCGCCCGGGCGGGGACGGCTGGTGCGGCGCGGCCGTCGTACCACCCTCGTCCAACTGGCGTACGTGGAGTAGACCGCCGCGCGCCACTGCGGGAGGGCGGCCCAGCGCGCGCCAACGACACTCCTTGACAGATACCGATCAATGGACTGGTGTAAGGACCAAGCCACATCGACGTCCGTCACAGGAGGGCACATGATCGTCCGACGACGGTGGACAGCTGCCGCTACCACAGCGATCCTGATCAGCGCGGTGCTGTCCCATCCCGGCTCCGGATCGGCGGCACCCGCCGCCCCGGCCAGCCCGATCACCCTGACCGCCACCGAGACCGCCCTGGTCCGGGTGCAACTGCGCGACCAGGCCCAGCTCGACCGGCTCGTCGCCACCGGCGCCGACCTCGCCAACCGGCCCCGGACACGGGACAGCCGGATCCTCGCCGACCTGGTGCTGACCGGCGCCCAACTCGCCGACCTGACCGCGCAGGGCGCCACGGCGGTGCAGATCGTGCAGCGCGCCGGGGACGGCAGCCGGCACTTCGCCGACAGCGTCCGCGCCGCGCAGACCCGCACCAGGGCCGGGCTGCGGGCACCGGCCGCCGACCAGCGGACGACCACCGCTGCGGCGGTGGACACGCTCCAGGTGCAGCAGGCGTACTGGTGGACCGCCTCCGGGCAGACGTTCCTGCAGGCACAGGTCGCGACCACCGCCACCGACGACCCGGACGTCGAGATCACCGTCAGCTGGCGGACCGCCGACGGGGCCACCGGGTCCTTCCCGCTGTACCGGTTCGAGGACTCCGGTGAGTACCAGTACCACTACAACCTCCCCCAGCCGGTGCCGAACCGGCCGGTCCAGCTCACCGCCACGTCGAGCCTGGGCGGGACCAGCCGGACGGTCACACCGTCGCTCTGGCCGAACGCCACCCCGCCTCCGCTGCCGGCCGGCTACCAGCGGGACTTCATCGACGCGTACCTGACGCCGGTGGACGTGCAGGCGCGGATCAAGCGGCTGGCCCGCCAGTACCGGGACCTGGTGGACGTGATCGACCTGCCGAACAAGACCCAGGGGTACCGGCGCAACGCCGTGGCGTACCTGGGCGACCCGGCGGTCGCCGCCGTTGTGGTCGAGTCGGTGCGCTTCGGCGACCAGGGCATGAACGGCGTGCAGGTGCGGACCGTCGACCCGGGCCGGCGCAACCGGCCGCTGACCGTCAAGTACCGGGACCGCGTCCTCACCGTCTCGCTTGCCACCGACACCGCCGGCAAGACGGTGAGCACCACCGACGAGGTGGCGGCGGCGATCAACGCCCGGCAACCGAACCGGTTCCGGGCCACCGTCGAGGACGGCTCGACCGGCCTGCCGATGCCGGTCGCCGGTCCCGCCCGACTGGACGACGGCCTCCAGGGCACGGAGGTGCCGGCGAAGCCGTGGACGGTGCAGGCGCTGCGCCTCGGCGTACACCGTGACGGCTCCCGGGTCGGGGTGCTCGCGTACTCCCAGGAACACGCCCGCGAGTGGGCCACGCCGCTTGTGACGTTGGAGTTCGCCGAGCGGATGCTGGCCAACTCCCGTACCGACCCGGCCACCCGCGAGTTGTTGGAGCAGGTGGACGTGTTCGTCATCCCGACGGTCAACCCGGACGGGGCGAACTACTCGTTCAACGACTTCAACATGCAGCGCAAGAACCTGGTCAACCACTGCGCCGGGGCGGCCCGCGACCCGAAGAACCGCAACTCGTGGGGCGTCGACGTCAACCGCAACTACACAGTCGGGTCCTACTTCGACGGGTACGTGGGTGCCAGCGCCAACTGCCTGTCCGGCACGTACGCGGGCACCTCCGAGCTGTCCGAGGCGGAGAGCCGCAACGTGGTCGCGCTCGCCAAGGGCCACCCGAACATCAAGTTCGCGATGAACGTGCACTCCTACGGCGGGTACTTCATGTGGCCGCCGGGGGCGTACCGGGCCGACGGGCGGGTCACCCTGCCCCGGCCGTCGATCGACGAGTCGACGCTGTTCCTGAACAGCGCCCGGCGGATCGTCGGCGCCATCGCGCAGGAGCGGGACACCGTCACCTGGCCGTCGCAGACCGGGCCGGTGGCCGACGTGCTCTACTCCGCCGCCGGCAACTCCGCCGACCAGCTCTACTACGAGCTGGGCATCTTCGCCTGGGACTTCGAGGTGGGCAACGACCGCTGGAACGCGGCCACCGGCGAGTGGGAGGGTGTCGGCTTCCAGCCGCCGTTCGACGAGGCGCACGCCGAGTCGCAGGAGTACGCGGGCGGGCTCGTCGAGCTGGTCCGGGTGGCCCGCGACTACGCGGCGGCCGAGTCGGCCACCGGCTGACCCCGGCCGCGGCACACTGCTCGACCGGGAACGGGCGCCGACATTTCGCCCGTTTCCGGTCGGGGGCCCTCGGGTACGGGTTCTGCATGGACACGACGACAACGGCACACCTCATCGGCGGACCCCGCGACGGCAGCACCCACGACGTCGGGGGTGACGCCCTGGTCGAGGTGGAGATCGACGGCATGATGCACCGCTACATCAAGACCACCAAGCAGCACGACGACGGCAGCCCGCTCTACAACTACGACGGGATGGTCGCCCCGGACGGCGGCGAGCCCGGCGTCGAGGACCCGGCCGCCCGGGTCGCCTCGCCGAAGGCGGACTCCGAGGGGCACGGCGGCACCCACTGACGCCCGGGTGCCCGTACGCACACGAACCGGCCGGCCACGGATGAACCGTGGCCGGCCGGGTAAGCAGCGCCCCTGCCTGGTGGGGAGACGACCGGGTGCACGGGCGGGCGGCCTCGAGCCGACCCGCCCGTGCGCGCGTCCACGGTCAGTTCGAGGAGATCCAGTTCCAGGCCGAGACGACCCACTCGGTCTGCTGCAACCAGGCCACCCCGAGACCGACCAGGAAGACCGCCGTCGCCAGGTGGGCGCCCCGCGCACTGCGCCGCACCCGCCCCAACTGCCGCTCCAGCACCACCCTGCCGACCAGCCGTGACAGCGCGAACAGGCCGACCGCCACCAGCATGCTCAACACGAGCACCAGCAGCGGCCCGGACAGGTCACCCCCGCCGGACAGCGCCCAGATCCCCCAGCACACGAAGGCGAACAGGCCGGCCGCCGTACTCCACTCACCGCCCCGACGCAGCTGCGCCAGGTGCCAGCTCAACGGCCGGCGCGGCGCCGGCTCACCCGGCCACCCGGTGCCGGTCGGCTCCTGCTCGACCACCGGGAACGGTTCGGTGCGCGGTGTGCGCCGCTGACCGACCGGGGCCACCCCCCGCCGGAAACCGTCGCGCTGCGACGGCACCCCGACGCCGGCCTGCGGTGGCACCTCCACGGTCCGCTCCGCCCACGGCTGCGTCTGGTCTGCCATCTCGTCCTCCCCCTGACCGACGGCACCACCACCGCCTGAATCCGAGGGTAGCCATCCGGCAAACCCTCCCGCCGCCCCCGTCCGACCGGGACCGGGCAGGGTACGGTCGGCTGATGGGTGACCCGGACCGGCGACGGCGACGACTGCGCCACCACTCCGACCCCGACCCGGGCACACGGACCGCCGACGGCTCGACCGCCAGCACCGCCGGAGTGCACGACGGCGACGAGCCACCGCCGCCGCGCCGCCGAGGTCACGGCGGCGACGACCGCGACGGCGAACGCGGGCTGCGCGGCCTGGTCGGTTCCGGCTCGTCACAGGTGGGGTTGAGCGCCGCGCTGCGGGCCCGCGACGCGGCCCGCCCCACCGACGACGACCTGGCCGAGGCGGAGGCCCGGGTGGTGGTCGTCCGGCGCAACTGGGTGCCCCGCGAGGACCTCCCCCGCTCACCGCGCTGACCAGCCGGCCGGGATCAGGGCAGGTCGGGCAGCTCCCGGGTCCGCTCGTACTCGGCCACCTGGGTGATCCGGCGGGCGTGCCGCTCGTTGCCGGAGAACGGCGTGTTCAGGAACGCCTCGACGATGCCGGTGGCCTCGTCCAGGGTGTGCTGACGGGCGCCGACCGCGACCACGTTCGCGTCGTTGTGCTGCCTCGCCAACTGAGCGGTCTCGACGCTCCAGGCCAGCGCGGCACGAACCCCGGCGACCTTGTTCGCGGCGATCTGCTCACCGTTGCCGGAGCCGCCGATGACGACACCCAGCCCCGTCCCGTCGGCCACCACCCGGTCACCGGTGTGCAGGCAGAACGCCGGATAGTCGTCGTCCGGGTCGAAGCTGTGCGGGCCGACGTCGACGACGTCGTACCCCTGCTTGGCCAGGTGGTTGGCCAGGTGCACCTTCAACTCGAAACCGGCGTGGTCGGATCCCAGGTAGACGCGCATACCGGGCAGTCTCTCAGGCCGCGCTCTCCGACGTCGCGGGGGCGGCGTCGGAGAGCCGGGTTCGTCACACGGCCGGGTGGGCGGGCGTTCAGCGGGGCAGCTCGGCGACCACCAGGCCGCCGCGCGCCTTCGGGGTGAACCAGGTGCTCTTGCGGGGCATCTTCTCCCGGGCCAGGTTCACCGCGACGAAGTCGTCGACGGTCACCGGCGCGATCAGGATGGCCAGCTCGGCACGGCCGGCGTCGACCTCACCGGTGAGCCAGCTCGCCGGGTAGTCCCCGCCCACGTAGGTGATCCGCTTGTCGCCCGGGTCCAGGCCCAGCGCGTCGCGCAGCAGCAGCCGCTCGACCAGGGCGTGGTCCAGGTTCTCCAGGCGGCCGGCGGCACCGGCGGGCAGGCGCACCGCGTACCCCTGGTCGGCCATCCGGAGGTGGACGACGCCACCGGCGGTCGGGACCTCGACCGGGCCGTCGATCGGCTCGACCTGCGCGCCCGCCGCCCGCAACCGGTCCAACAGCTCACCCCGCGTGGTGGTCAGCTCGCTGACCAGCCGGTTGTACGGCTGGATGGCGACCGACGCCGGGGTGGTCACCACCGCCAGGAAGCGCGCCAGCCCGCCGGTCTGGGCGGCCAGGCTGCGATGGTTGCCGTCGGCGACGACCAGCTCACCGCCACCCGCCAGGGCGGTCAGCGCGTCCTGCTCCGGGCCGGGGCCGAGCAGCCAGATGGCGTGCGTGCGCCCCGCCTGGTCGGTGTCCGCCGCGGCGGGCGCCCCGCCCGCGTCGGTCGCCGCCGCGAGCGCGGCGTGCAGCTCGTCACCGCACCCGGTCTGGAGCAGGAGTACGGGTGAGAGCAGGTGACCGAGCGCCTCGGCGAGCGCCACCCGCTCCCGCACCTTGGCGATGAACACGTCCTCGTTGCGGATGACCAGGCCCGGCTCGTCGGCCCGGGTGGAGATCTGGTCGGTGTCCACCATCGCGAACAGCCCGTACGCCGGGGGCTCGCCCGGCGCGCTGATCCGGTAGAGCACCACCACCTCTTCGGAAGGGGTGTAGCTGCCGTCCGCCTTCGCTTCGGTGAGGCGGGCCACCGCGTCCGGCAGGGCGTCGAGGAAGGACTTCCCCGCGCTCTCCGGCGCCCGGTGCGGCATCTCGATGCCGAGGGCACTGTGCGGATTCGCCTCGATGATCGCGGTGATCTCCGCGTCGTCGGCGAACTCGTCGTAGTTCTGCGCGCCGGTGCCGCCAGTGGTGATCCAGGCCCGGGTGATCGGGTGCACGACCGTCATGCCCGCTGACGCTACCGGCGACCCCGGCGGCGACGACGGGGACCCGCGCGGCGTCCACCAGATGAAAGCTCCGCGCCGGCGGCGCCGTGGTCAGCCGGCGCGACCCGGGGCGCCCCGGCGGTGCCGGCCGGCCCCCGCCCCCCCCCCCACGGCTCGCCCCACCTCAGTGGTGCAGACGGGGCGGGTACGGCCGTTCGGGGG
>NZ_JBEXGP010000041.1:0-23786 GCF_040607375.1 Micromonospora sp. NPDC005298 | reverse complement strand
CACCTCGGCGCGCAGCTCGGCATCCCACCGGGTCAGGCGCTCCTCCAGCGTCTCCCCGTCGTGGGTCTTCGCCTTCCGGGTCGCCATCGTGGCCTGTTGGCTGAGCCTGGTCATCTCCAGCCCGTTCGGGGACCGGCCAAACTTCGACTCGAAGGCGTCCACCAGGTCGCGGACCTTCTTCGTCACATCGCGCCGGCGGCTGCTGAACATGTCCATGACCTGCTGCCGCACGCCGATGATCTCGCGGGCCTTGCCGTCCGCCCGGGTGGCGAACCGTACGCCGAGCGTGGCGCTCAGCCGCTCCTCCATGACCCGCTCGCCCACGGCCGCGGCCGACCCGCGCCAGTGGTGGATGGCGCGGGAATCCAGGGTCCGGACCTTGCCGTCCGCGCAGACAACCCGATTCAAGATCGCGTTGTGGATGTGAAGCTGAGGGTCAAAATCCCTGCTCGTGTGCTGGAAGAAGCTCGCCACCGTCCAGTCGTGCGCGTCGATCCACCGACCCGCGCCGCCTCCGTGGTGGCCAACCCGGCTGTACCCGGCGCGCTCGGAGAGGTAGTCCATCGCGGCCCGGTTGCCGGCCCAGATCGCTTCCTCGACGGCGCGGCGGTGAGCGCCCCACGCCTGCGCGGTCATCTCGTCGCCGGCCTTGCGGGCGTCGACCTCGGCCCGGGAGTAGGCGGTGTGCAACACGGTCACCGACTTCTGCACGCTGAACGTGGCGTCAATGAAGCTGACCGCCTGGCGGGCGCCCTTCTCGGCCTCCCGGCGCAGCTCGGCGACCCGCTCCGGGAGCGCGTCCGGCTCGGCCTCCAGCAGCTTCGCCAGGCGCTCGTCCACGCTGGCGAATCCGTACGGCTTGCGGCCGAGCGTGGCGCACGTTGACCACTGGTCTTCCTGCCGGAAGCGCTCGTCTCGCGGGTCCAGGTGCAGCGCGTAGAGCGCGTGCATGTCGCGGTGGTCGACCTCGCCGGACAGGCCGAACGCGGCGGCGCCGGCGCCGTACCAGCGGCCCGGCGGCTCACCCTCCGTTGTGGCGTCCAGGTAGTACGACTCCCGGCCGACCGCGACCTGATCCGTCAGGTAAGAGGCACTGTGGCCACTGTTCAAGGTCAACATTCGATCGGCTCCTGTCTATGCGCCGGCCGCGCCAGCGGCTCGGCGCGCTCACCTTCAGATCAAAGATGCCTGGGTGTGTCTGATCGTGGTCTTGATGGTAGCGCTGGCATCGCTTCGTGTGGAGTGATGCGTACGGTGATGCGCTGGGGTTGACCTTCGCTCTTGACCTTGACTGGTTCTGCGCTTGATGGATGGATCTTGGCTGCCTTGGACGGTTGATTGTGGTCGTGATGCTCGGGCCTGATTGTTACTCTCGGTGACCGCACACCCGCCACGCCGCGCGCCGCGAAGCGGCGAGCCGGTCGCGCTGGGCGACCGGCTCCACCTGCGACCCGCTCAGCTCAGCACCGCGCCAGCGGCGGCCCGGGGCGACAGCCCCGCGACCACCAGCGCCAGGACGTCGCCGTGGCACGGCTGACCGTCCACCCGGCACCAACACGCCAGGTCCGCGCCGGCAAGCTCGCGCCGCGCGGCGTCGACCAGCTCCGGGCGCTCCTCCAGCTCCCGCGCGTACGCGGCGACAGCCCCGGCCCGGTCGTGCTCCACCCGGCACACCCGGCAGTGCCCGGCCCGGTGGCGGTTCGCGTACCGACTGCCCGGCAGGCCCGGAGCACCCCGCCCGACGTACACCGCGCCATCGGGCACCCGCCCGTGGTACAGGTCGCCGGCCACCCGCACCCGGGCACCCGGCCGGCACCTGGTGTCCGACCGGGTACGCACCCGGTCGGCCTCCTGCTCGGCCTCGTCGCCCCCGGCGTCGTCGCCCAAGAAGTCCCGCCGCAACCGGGCGATGTGCCGCCACCTCGCCTCCGTGAGCGAGCCAAGGTCAAGGGTCAACTGTTCCACCCGGGCCGTCCAGTCAGCGGGCAGCTCGGGCAGCGCCCGGCTGGCAGTGCCCGACGCCATGCCCGGCACCCGTGCCGCTGCCCGGTGCCCGGCGGGCACCTCGACCCCGGGCAGTGCCCGGCCGGTGGTGCCCGACGCCCGACGCCCGACGTCGGGCAGTGCCCGGCGCTCCACACCCGCGCCCGAGGATCGGGCGGTGCCCGATTGCCCGGCACTCCGCTTCCCCTCGGGCGTCATGACGCCCCACCTCGGGGTGCCCGACGCGGCCGGGTCGCCTCCCGGTCGTACCGGCGGACGTCCTCCGGGGACCAGACCGGCGTCCGCCCGATGTACCGAACCGGCGCGGGTGCCTGCTCCCGGGAGACGTAGGAGTACCAGGTGTTGGCGGTGATCGGCCTGCCCTGCTCGGCGAGGTAGGCCAGCACCTCGGCCGTGGTCCACTCCTCGCCCTGGGCGCCGGCGCCGGCCGCGCGAGAGGTGCGCGGCCGGCGCTGCGGGGTGCTCATCGGTTCTCGTCCTCCTGACTCGCCACGCCGACCATCGGCGCGGGGACCTGCGGGGCGGCGTCGACCAGGCTTCCCGGGTCGATGGCTTGCTCCTGTGCCCAACGAACTTCGCCGATCCGGCGCGTGCCCCACTTCGGGTCGCTCCTGCCGTACATCCGGGCCAGCTCGGCACCCGAGAGCGGAGCGCCGGCGGCGAGGCTCGCCGCGTAGATCTCCCGGGCCGACTGCCGCTGTTCGGCGTCGGTCATCTGGCCGATGTCGGCGGGCAGTGCCCGACCGTTGGTGCCCGGCTCACTGCCCGCCGCCTGCCGGGGCGTCGGCACCCGCCTCGGTGCCCGACGCTCGATGGCCGGGCTCACCTCGGGGAGTGCCCGGGGCGTGGTGCCCGACGCCACCTCGGGCAGTGCCCGGTGCCCGGTGCCGGATGACTGCTGCCCGGTGCCCGACGCCACCTCGGACACCGGGTGCGGTTCGGTGACCGGCATCGCCTCGGGCAGTGCCCGACGCTCGCTGCTCGGCTCCACCTCGGGCAGTGCCCGCGGCTCGATGGTCACCGGCGCCGGCGACGTCGGGACGTCCTCGCCGGTGGCCCGGTTCGGGCTACCCACGCCCATATCGGCCTTGACGGACTCGATCACGCGCGTCATGACGTCCGAGTCGGGCCGGACGGTGGTCACCAGCAGGTGGGCCACCGCGTACCGCCGGCGGGCGGCTTCGATGATGTCCTCGGCGGTCTGCTCGGCGCGAGAGATCAGGGCGCGCTGCCCGATCCACCGCCACGGCGGGCGGCCGTTCGCCCAACGCATCGCGCGGGCCAGGCGCCGGATCTGCCACTCCTGGTGCTCGTTGTCGACGTCCTGGTCCTCGGGCTCCAGGGCGCCGATCGCCACGAACAGGCGGCGGGGCGTCCACCGGAACCGGGTCCGCGTGCCGGAGCGCCGGGTGTAGGTGAGCAGGGTCAGGTACCACAGACACGTACCGAACACCACGATGACGGCGCGGCCCACCATCGCTCCGGCAGTCTCGCCGGCAATGATCGCCAGCACCCCGCCGAGCACCGAAAACAGGAAGAAGAACGGGCCGGCCGCGCCGAACCCGGTATTGGGCTCGTCCTTGTCGTCCTTGCCCCGCCCGTGGGCGATGATCATTCCGACCGTGACCCACGTCGCGGCCTCCAGGAAGACGGCGAACGCCACCGACTCCCACCACGGCAACCGGAAGTAGCGCTCGCAGAAGGCGTACGTACCGGTGACGACGGCCCACGTCACCCCGGCCTGCACCACGAAGGTTCCGGCCTTCAACTTCACGTTGGGCGGCGCTCCCCTGGTTCCCCGAACAAGTCGGGTGACCCCGACGACCAGGAGCGTCACGACCAGGAGCGCCAGCAGCGCGCCAGAGATCGCGGTCACCAGCGGGTTCCAGCTCCACAGGTCACCGAACAGCTTCTTAACCGTCTCGATCATGCCCCGCTCCATCGCCGAATCGGTCCCTGCGTGACGGCCCCTACGCGCTGCGGCGGCGGGGTGATCGCGCCCGGCTGCGTCGCCCCCGGCGGGGGCGTGGGCACTCCCATGACGGCCCGGATCGCCAGGTCGACGTCCACCGCGAGCCGCGACGCCTGCCGGTGAGCCTGGTCCTGGTCGTCGGCCAGGCGCACCACCACGCGGATGTCCAGCCACCCGCTCCCGCTGATCTGCTCGGTGCGCGCGGCAGTCAGTTTGCCGTACCTCGTGTTCCACGCCATGACGTCCGACCGGTGCTCGCCGGACGGGTAGCCGTGCTGCGCGGTGCACTGGTGGTCGGCAGCGCACCACCACGGGCATTTCCGCTCCGGGCGCCGCCAGCGCCACCCGGTCGTGTTCCTGCTCATCAGTCCTCCAGTACCGTTCTCGGTAGGGAGGACCAGCCAGGTAAGGACTGGCTGGTCCTTCTTCGTGTCACGCTCCGAGCACTCCGCGGTGGCCTGCCCGCTCGGCCTGCATCTCCCACTGCTCCAGCGCTCGGGCGTACTCCACTCGCCGGCGAGACGGGCCGGTGTGGATCTCACTGCGGAGCCACAGCCGGATGGCCGTCATGCCCGCGTGAGCGCGGGCCAGCTCGCCAGCGGCCAGGGCCTCGGCGACGCGCCGGCCTGCAAGCCGGTAGGTCCGCCGGTCCACAACCACGATGGACCGGCCAGGGCCATCGATCCGACGGCGCACGATCGCCACCGCCACGGCGAACACCACGAATCCGGCGGCCGGCACGATGAGCGCTTGCAGAAGAGGGTGCATCTCCTTGCCTCCGTCCTGGGACACACTGCGTGCCCACCCGCCATATTACAGGGTGAACTTGTAAAGAGGAAGCGTCTTGACCTGCAAAAAGACCAGGGAGCGCGGGTCTGCCGGGTAAGGACGGGCAGCATCCGCGCCCCCTGGTCGGGGCTCACGCTGATAGATCACATCTCGTCGGCGTCCAGCTCGGACGTGGCGACGGTTCGCAGGTCCCAGTCTCGGGCCCACCCCTTGACGCAGCCCACGCACAGGCTGTCCTCATGGCCGCAGGCGGCCGGGTCCGCGTAGGTGGTGATGGGCTCCCACTCGCCGGGCAGCTCCAGCGAGCGGCCCTCCACCATCGTGCCGGCGAGGATCGCTGCGTCGAAATCGAGGTCGTCCTGATCGAGGAATGACAGGTCCACGGCGGTCCCTCCTACAGTTCGTCGGCGTCAACCTCGGTTACCGCAACGGGTGCCAGCTCCGGGCTCACGCGGTCGACGTAGGTCGGGTAGGAGTAGGCGAAGAACCCTGCGCGCGGGTCGCCGGGGACCATCTCGCCCGTCTCAGCGTCGCGGACCCGCTCGACTGCGCCGGGTCGCTCGACCAGGGCGGCGGCCTCATCGTCGGTCATGGACAGGTTGCGCACGTCAACCCACCCGTTCGGGTGCTCGGCGGCCGGGGTCACCACCTCGTAGCGGGTCGCGCTGTCCGGGCCCACGAACAGGTCCCCGCGGCTGAGGGTGTGCATGTCGACCTGGCCTCGGTGCGGATCGATGCCGGCGGCGGTGCCGTGCTCGACCTGGGCGGGCCAATCGCCCAGCGCGGCGGCCAAGCGGTACTTGTCGGCGGCCGGCGCGTCCAGCTCGCGCAACGTCGTCCAGTAGTCCGTCCCGGTGGCGGCGACCTGCTCCAGCATCCGGCGGTAGAGGGCCACCTGATCGTCGGTGAGGCCCCGCAGGTGCGCGGGGGGCGTTGCGGTCTCGGTCATGCTCGCTCCTTCGTCAGAGGTTGTCGGGGGTGCGGTGGCAGCACGGGCAGGCGTCCGGGTCGCCGATCGCGTCGAACTGGTCGGGGAGGGAGCAGTCACATCCGCAGTGCGGGCAGGCCCACTCGCCACCGTTGGCGTGGTTGCAGCTGCACAAGCCGCGGTTGGGGCACTCGTAGTTGGCCAGGATCTCCAGATCGGAAGCCATTGGTCATCCTCCTTCACTTGACCAGGGTCAGTAGCGCGGCCAGGGCGGCGGACCCGATGCCGACCAGCATTACGTCCACGGCCAGCCTGATTCGGCGGTACTTGCGGGCGGCTATGGCGGCCAGGTCGACCAGGTGGGCGGCGAGTCGGCCCGGAGCGTCGGGGTCGGCCAGCTCGGCGAGCACCACGGCGGGCGCCTGGTTGGCGTAGCGCAGGAACCCGGACGGTCGGCCCGACGCCACGGTGAGCGCCGGCCGTACTGCCAGGGCGAGCAGGGCTGCGGCGGCGGCCAGGGCGGCGACGGCGAGCCACGCTGCGGGCGCGGCCGGCACGGTGAGGTGCGCCCCGGGGATCACGACGGGGCCGGCGGTCGCGCCGGCGCCCGACAGACCGAGCAGTAGACCGGCTTTGGCGTCGATCCGGCCCAACTGCGCCTCCACGGCCGCGATCTCGGCCCGGACGTCGCCGGCGCTGGCCGTTGCGACCACGGCCGTCACGGCTGCTCCTGCGCCGCGTCCTCGGGGCCGAACATGGCGGCCAGTTCGGCGGCCTGCTGCTGGGTACGCAGGGCCTCCCCCTCGTGGTCGCACCCGGGGCAGGAATCGGTGACCCGGTATCCGTGTCCGCAGTCGCCGGCGGCCAGCGCGCGGCCGTGCAGCACTGCGGCGATGAGCTGGACGTCGACTGCGGCCGAGCGGATGGCGGCGGCGGTCAGCCGCAGGGCGCCGGATTCCTCCGGGACGGCCTGGCGGTGGAAGCCGGGGGCCTGGAGCAGCGCGGACACGCGCACGGCCAGGGCCTCCAGATCGCGGCTGATCTCGGCCGCGCCGGCGATGAGGGGCGTGGTCAACGTGTCCTGGTCGACGGGGACGGGCTGGTTGGTGAGCATCGGGGTTCCCTCCCGGGTAGTTGCTCGGTCACTGGATGGTAGAGCGCTGATCTTCGTCGTACGGGAGTCCGGTTCTCGTCAGGGAGGCGAGCCGGGCGAGCTGGTAGCCGATCCCGCCGGCGCCGTCGAGCGGCCGGCGGGCGTGCGGCCACACGGCCGTGGCGGCATCGGCGTAGCGGCGGCCGGCGAGCACCACCACGGCGTCGGCCTGGTCGACGTTGAGCGCGCGGGCCTGCGTCCGCAACGTGGCCACGTCGACCGCGCCGGGTTGGCCCATGCGCAGCTCGTAGGGCTCGATCCAGGTCGACGGGGTGAGCAGCCCGTACCGGGCGGACAGGATCAACAGGTGCCCGCCGATCCGGTCGGCGGCCCGGCGGCACGCCCGGTGGTAGCTGCCGGTGTACATCTCACCGGCGGGCGCCGCGTGGCCGAGCTTCGCCCCACCGCACGGGATCACGACAACCCGGGTTACCACCGTCCACCGCCTCGGATCGTCCGGCGCATCTGCTCGCGCACGGCGGGGCCGTAGGTCTTGCTGGCGGCCTGGCGGGTCACCCGGGCGGCGCGGCCAACCTCGGCGTAGCTCCATCCGTCATCCAGCACCAGGCGCACGGCCAGGCGCTCGCGGGCCTTGCCGATCGCGGCCTCCAGCTCGGCCAGGGCGGCGAACGCCTCACCCGGGGTGGAAGCCGCGGTGACCTCCTCGGCCTTGGCGGCGACGTACGCGCGGACCATCTCCAGCGGCGTCATCGGTGGTCAACCTCCGTTGTCGTGGGCGCCACCGGGGCGCCGGTGTGCCAGTCGACCGGGCCACCCTGGTAGGGCCGGTAGGTACGGCCCTCGCGGGCGGCCCGGGTCCGGGCTGCCTGGTCCATCTCGGCGAGCCGGTCGGCGATCAGGCGCTCTCGGGTGGCGCGGGGTTCGTCGTGCTCGGCCCAGGTGCCGCGCAGCTCCAACACGTCGCGGTCGTAGCGACCACGCAGGTACGCGGCGGCGGCGACGGCCAACACCTCTTCGGCGGTGTAGAGCGGGCCGGGCATCGGTGGTCACCTCCTGGTCGTCGGGGTGGCCAGGTCGCCGGCCCTGCGGGGAACCGGCGACCTGGCCAGGGGGCGTTACCGGCGGCGGCCGGCGACCTGCTGGAGCGCGGTGGTCGCGTCCTTCACGGCCTGGTCGGCGGCCCGGCCACCGATCACCCGCTGAACGTTCTTCGCGGCGTCGAGCTGCGCCGCTGCCTGCTGGATCTGCTGGGCCTTGCTCATCGGGGACTCCTCCCGACTGGCTCCCGCTCGGTGTCGTCAGCACCTCGCGCGAGCTACCTCCCGCCACTCGGCGGCTCCCGCGCGGGCCGGCTCCCCTGGGTCCGGCCCCACGGCCTCCGTCGCTGGTCAGGTGCGGCGCTGCCGCGTCCAGTCCTCGGCGCACGTCTTGTGGCACGGCACGCCCTTGGGACTGCGGCAAATCGCCGGCTTTCCGCAGATCACGCACGGTTCCGGCGGGCCGGCGCTGCCGGTCTTCGTCCAGTCCAGCCCGCCGGGCGTCGCGCTCATCGCGCCGGACGTGTCCGCCGGGTCACCACAGCGGCACCTCATCGAACCCGTCGGGGAACTCCGGGCGCGGCTTCGGCTTCGGCGCCGGCGGCGCGGCCAGGTACCGGCGGGCCGGGTCGGTCAACCGGACGTTGCGTTCGTGCACCTGGTGCTCCACACCGTCGACCATCACCACCGCGTACGGGTGCTCGTACCGGACCCACGACCCGCGCGGCTCCGTCCAGCAGATCGCCGGCGCACCGATGGTCTTGGGCACCAACCACACCCGGGTGCCGACCGGGATGCGGAGCGGGTCGGCCAGGGAGTAGATCGAACGGGTGGGCGACTCCTCGGCCTGCGCGGGTTCGGTGTTCGGCTGCGGGTACGGCTCCTCGGCCGCGCTGGTCCGGGGAACGTCGCCGCGCCGGCGGTCGGCGCTCATCGCTGCGGGGCGCAGTCGTCGCACGAGGTGGGCGGCTTCGCGTTGCCCCACAACGTCACGGAGTGCCGGCCGCAGGGCAGCAGCACCCATCGGGATCGGGGCTTACCGGTAGCCTGTCGGGTCATGGTCGGGGACTCCTCCCGATCTAGGCCCCCGGCTGGTGTCGTCAGCACCGCCGGGGGCTGCCTTGTCTCTGCCATCAATTTTACAAGGTGACCTTGTAAAGTGGGGATCAATACGCCTGGCCTGGCCTTATGCGGGTAATCGGACACTTTGGACAGGTATCCGCTGGATTGTGCGGGTGGAGCTGGCGCCGGCGTCGACAACCTGGGTTGCGGCGGGCTCCGCGTCCGGGGTGACCGCAGGGGCCACGGGCTCGGCTTTCGTGTTGCGGACCGGGCGCCCGGCGGACACCGCCACAGCGGCGCTCTTGACCTGACCTCAGCCGACGACGCGCCGGCTCCCGGGGTGCGAGCTGGCCACCCGCGGCAACCCCTCCCCCTCCCAGGTGACTGCTCTTGACCTGACCTCAGCCGACGGCGTGCCGGCTCCCGGGGTGCGAGCTGGGCCACGGCGGCACGCCGCCCCATGCTTGAACGGGGTAAGCCTCAGCAGCTCAGGGCCGACAGGACAACGGCCAGCTTGACTATCCCCTACCTTTTCAGCATCGCGCCGGGTACAGTTTCGGGCATCAGTTCAAGCATCATCACAGGGGAGGTTTTCGGCGCGGTGTCCACACCAGAAGGCGCACGAAAGGTGCGGGAGAACCGTCTACGACGGGCGGCGCAGCGTCAGGGCTTGCTCCTGGAGAAGTCGCGCGCCCGTGATCCGAGGGCACTGGACTTCGGCACGTACCACCTGCGCGATGGCACGGGAAAGATCATCGCCAAGGGCTCAACGCGAGCGGCCTTCGGGCTTAACCTCGATCAAATCGAAGCGCGACTGACCGGCAACTGAGGGCAACCCTCGACCGGCGGGGCTAGCGCCGGCCGAGGGTCTAGATCGGGAGGGAACCCCGACCATGACGAAAGATCGTAGTTTTCCGCTGAGGACGTCCGGAGCTGGGCTGCTGATCGCGGTGGCTGGCTGGCAGGGTATGGAGCTGCCGTTGGATCACGCGGCGCTCGTCGGCGGCGGTGCAGCCGGGACGGGCGTCGTGATGGCGGCCGGCGCGGTGACCTGGTGGGCGCAGGGCCGGGGCTCGACGGGCGCGACCATCTCCCGCTGGTCGCGGCGGCGCCAGCGTACGGACGGCACGGCCACCCTGCTCGACCACTACCGGCGCACGTCGGCGGTGGCGATGCACCGACGGGCGACGCACCTGCGGCCGAGCCTGGCGGACAAGACGCTGGTCGGCCGCCTGCGGCTGCCGATGACGGCGGTCGCGGTGCCGCTGGGTCGCGCGGGTGCACGTCGGCTCTACGCCTCGATGGAGGACAACGTGTTGCGGGTCGCCGGCCCTCGGTCGGGCAAGACCACGGCGATGGCGGCACGGATCGTGGACGCCCCGGGCGGCTGCGTGGTCACGTCGACCCGCGTCGACCTGCTCCGCACGCTGCCGATCCGGGCCGGGCTGGGCCCGTGCCACGTCTACGACCCGGCGGGGATCAGCGGCCACGGGTCCACGATCAAGTGGTCCCCGCTGGCCGGCTGCCGGCGACCGAACATCGCCCAGCAGCGCGGATACGACATGATCCCCGAGTCCGGGTCGGCCGAGGGCGAGCGCTGGGACGGCCAGGCCCGGCGGGTGCTCGGCGTGCTGATGCACGCGGCGGCCCTGGCGGACCGGCCGATGCGGACCGTGATGCGCTGGATGTCGGCGGATGGGCCGGCGCTCCAGCAGGTCGCGGCCGAGGTCGACCAGGCGCTGACCCGCTCGCCGATGGCCGACATGATGCGGCTGACGGCCCGGCAGTACTTCGCCACGGTCGACCGGACCCGCTCGTCCATCGTCACCACGGCCATGCCGGCGCTGGCCTGGCTCAACGACCCGAGGGCGAGCACGGTCGGCGACTGCGACGTGTCCGAGTCGATGGACCTGGCCGACCTGATCGACCGGTCCGGGACGCTCTACATCCTGGGCCGCAACGACGGGACCACCGGTCCCCTGACGGGCGCCCTGGTGGCCGAGCTGATCCGGCTCGCCGAGGTGACCGCCGAGCAGCGCGGCGGCCGACTCGACCCACCGCTGACGCTCGTGCTGGACGAAGCGCCGAAGGTCGCGCCCGGACCGCTGCACCAGTGGTCGGCCGACTGCGGCGGCCGGGGCATCCTCCTCGACGTCGCGGCGCAGTCCCTCGCCGCGTTGGAGGCGACGTGGGGCGCAGCCCCGGCGCGGATGATCCAGTCCAACGCGAACGTGATCCTTGTCGGCGCGGGCTGCAAGGACCCGGGCGACCTGGCGCACTGGGAGAAGCTGAGCGGTACCCGCAACGAGACGGTGGAGACGCACGACCCTGACGGCAAGCTGATGTCGCGCACCACCCGCCCGGTGCCGGTGATCTCGGCTGAGCAGATCGCCAACCTGGAGAAGGGTCAGGCGATCGTCTACGGCGCGGGGCCGGTGACCATCGTCCGCACGCCGAACACCTGGGCACGCCGCGACGTCCGGCGGGCCCTGCGTCGGGCCGTCAACCTGCCGAAGCAGACCAACTACGAGGACACCATGACCGATGAGCGAGAGACGGAGGGTGCGACGTCGTGAGCAGGGACCGAGGGGACCAGACCGCGGCTGCGGTGGGGGCGCTCGCGGCGGACGTCGAGGACCTGGGCCGCAAGATTCACGGAGTGGCCAAGACGGCCACTCAGGCGGCCGAGGACGCGGGCAACGCCCGGCGCGCGGTGGTCGACCTGGCCAACCTCGTCTCGGACCGCCTGGCGGCCTCTGGGGGCGACGGAGGGGCCGGGTCCGCGCCGGCCGCCTCGGTGCCGCCGTGGCTGATCGGCGACGACGCCGACCAGACCCGGATGGACCTGGCCGAGCTGGTGGGCTGGCTGCGGGATGTCTACCTGCACTACCACGGTGCCGAGCTGGGGGAGTGCTGGCTGTGGCACCCGGGGGTGGTCGCCGAGCTGATCGCGCTGCGCAATGCCTGGGCGGCGGCCCACTACGGCGACGGCGCGTCGCCGGCGCGGGTGATGGACTGGCACGACGGGTACCGCCCCCGGGCGGTGCAGCGCATCGGGAAGGAACTCGCGGACTGCCACCTGGACCGGCACGCCCCCGGCGGCGACCGCGAGTACCGGCCCGTGCGGATACCCGGTGTCGAGATGTCGGGCGAGATCGCGCATTGGTGGGCCAGCTCGCACGGGTCGACGGCCGCGCCGGCGCCGTCGCCGGCGGTGATGGCTGAGGCTCGCGCGGCCAGGTCGGCACGATCGGACTGGTAGCTACCCGCCACACGTACAGGGAGCCTCGGACCTGCTGGTCCGGGGCTCCCTCTCTTCGGTGCGGATGTCCGCGAGTCCGCTTCTGCGCAAGTGCGGACCTGCGTACCGTGGCCAGGCATGAGAGTCCTCACGACCGTCAACCTCAAGGGCGGGAGCGGTAAGACAACGACAGCCGCCTACCTCGCCCACGCCTTCGCCGACCGTGGTCGGCGACCAATCGTCGTGGACGCTGACCCGCAGGGCTCGGCCGTGCGTTGGCAGGGCCTCGCAGACTGGCCGTTGCCGGCGGTCGCGCTACCGACCGCGACCCTCCATCGCCAGCTCGCGGGCGTTGTCGACCGGAAGCGCTTCGACCTGGTGGTCATCGACACGCCTCCGCTGGAGGACCGTCACGGCATCGTGGTGTCCGCGCTGCGGGTGGCAACCGACGTCCTGGTGACGATGGCGCCGACCATGATGGAGCTGGACCGGATCGGACCGGTCTGGAAGGCCATCGAGGACGCGACCGGCTACCGCGATGACGACCCGTCCGTGTCGGTGCTGTTCAACCGGGTGGTGACCAACGCCAGCAGCACGCAGGCGCTCCGGGAAGTCCTCACCGAGCAGGGGCGGCGGGTACTGACCGCCACGATCCCGCGCCGGGAGGCGTACGCGCAGGCGTTCGGGTCACCGATCGGCAGGGACGACCCGCACGGCAGGGTGGCGGAGGAACTGCTGACCATGTGGGGCGAGCGGTGAGCGCGAGTCGCCGCGGCGCCGACCTCGCGGCCCGCGCTGCCCGCGTCGCCGGCGCGGGCCTCGACCGGCCGGCGGAAACGACGGAAGCCCGCTTCACCGCACCCGCGCAACCGCACGACTCCGCACCTGCGGAAGTGCGCAAGTCCGCACCTGCGGAAGCGCGGAGCACCCCTGAACGCTCCGGGTCGACTCCCCGGACCACTCCGGTCCGGATGACGGTCGAGCTGGCGCCGATGGAGCACCGTCGGCTGCGCCGCTACTGCGACCAGGTGGCCGACGACATCGGCGTGGTCCAGGTCGCCGGCGCGGAGGTGGTCCGGGTGCTGCTGGGCCTCCTCGACGGTGATAGCGACCTCGCGGCCCGGGTCGCGCAGGAACTCGCGCGTAGCGGCGGCAACCGGCGGCGCTGACTCGGTGACGTGGCCACGGGCGCATCCGGTAAAACGTCCTAGGATGCCATACGGGATGTGCTCGGCCACCCACCACCCGTCGATGCCTCCTCGTGGTGGCGGCGGGCAGCACATCCGCCGCTGACCAGGCACGCGGCGGTACTGCGGAAGTGCGCAGATCCGCAAGTGCGGAATTCCGCGCAGCAAATCAGCCTCGCGCGCTCGCGCGCCCGCGCCAGGTACGTACGGGGCTGGCCTTGGAAAACCGACCGCAGTGGGCACCGCTCGTACCTGGTCGCGGTGGCGTCCCGACCTGAGCGAGTCGCCGGCGGCCTCGCGCGGGTCGTCAGGCCGTGCGTGCGGTCGTGGTGCTCGGTGGGGGAGTGTTCGTTACTCTCCGTGCCCTCGACGGCGCCCCGCCCCCTGCAAGCAGATTCCGCCCCTGGCGGGACGGTCTCTACTCACAGGGAGGGGGCGACGGTGGGCCAGGTACGGGCCTGCCACGCCGCGTCGGGTACTACTCCGACGCCAGGGCGGGATATGTCGACAGCTCTTGTCGGTCCGGATGGCCTAGATCGCCGGTGCCGCGCCGGGTCTGCCCCGGCCGCGCTGGGCCTGCCGTGTTCTGCTCCCGCGATCACTCACGGGGCAACGCGCGCTGGCTGACGACTCCAATACGCGGAAGCTACCTTCTGAGGGACGGCCCGCGCGGGCCGGTCGCTTGATTCGGACGCCTCCCGGCGTGCTCGGAGCCTCTGCCCACCTCCGAAAACCAGCGCCAATCTTCGCGCCAGTGAGCAGCACCGGGTATGCTCAGCCCTAGGTTGTTTGATCTAGGCAATCGATAACCTACTGAGCGCCGGCCCTCGGGCCGGCGTTCTGCCTTTCCGACACGCCGCGCAAAGATCAGATCGCGGCTCGCATTCGGATCTTCCACACTCTCCGTCCACTCCCGATCACGCTGCGCGCTCGCTACGGGTAAGGGCTTCCGCTGTCGCTGGCAGTGACTACAGTTGATCGCCCGTCGGCGCTGGCCCGTCGGTGGCCGGTACGCGGGGGAGGTGTCCGGGTGTTCTGCGACCAGTGCGGCGCGGCGCTCTCGGCCGGCGCGGCGGCCTGCGGGCGCTGCGGGGCCACGGTCGAGCAGCCGCCCATCCCGTCACCACGGCGGCCGGCGGCGGCCGAGCTGCTGCCGCCACCGACAACCCCGGTTGCGCCGGTCGACGTCGACCAGGTGGGCGACCTGCCGCGCGGGCCTGGCTGGGCCACCTGGGCGCGCGCCACCCTGGGCCGGAACCTGACCGGGACCGGCGCCGGGCTCGTCGCGGCCTGGTTCAACGTGCCGTTCGTCGTTCTCCTGGCCGCCATCGGGGCCGTGTTCGGCGGCCTCGCCGGCGTGGTGTCCGGCACCATCGCCGGTCAGGGCGTCCTCTCCCGCCTCGACGCTCTCCTGACCTGGGTCTTCCCACTGCCCATCAAGGCAGAGCAGCTACTCCCCACGGCGGCGGCTCAGGTCGGCGGCATCGTCGGCGGCATCCTCGGTGCGGTGCACGGTGCCGGCCGGCTCGCCTGGATGGCGGCCGTGTGGCCCTGGGAAGCCCTGGCGGACGGCGATCCGACGTGGCCGTGGGCGGTCGCGCTCGGCCAGGTCGTGACCGCGCTGGTCGTCGGCGCGCTCTACCTGGTGTGGACCGTGGCCACGGAGAGCACCCGACTGCGGATCGCCGGCGCCCGGCGGCTGTCCCGTCGGGAGGCGGCGTGGCTCGGCCCGATCGTGGCCGACGTCGCGGCGCGGATGGGCCTGCGGACGGTGCCGCGGCTGCTCGTCGACGACCGGCGCGAGCCCAACGCGAGCGCGTACGTCCGGCACGTCGTCATCAACTACGGGTTGCTGGAGCAGCTCGACTACGACCGCGACCAGGTGGCCGGCGTCCTCGCTCACGAGCTGGCGCACTGGCGGGCGGGCGACCCGGTGTCGATGGCCTGGGCGCGCGGTGTGGCGCTGCCGCTCTACCTGCTCTACGAGCTGGCCGACCGGCTCTTGCGCGGGTCTTCCCGGCCGCTGCACTTCGCCGTGCGGGTGCTGCTGTGGCCAGTGCTGGTGACGGTGCGGTACCTCGTGGTCCCCGTCCAAGCCCGGCTCTGGCGGCAGGCCGAGTACCGGGCCGACGCCGTGGCGGCGGCGGCCGGCTACGGCGCGGGCCTGCGGGCGGCCCTGGGCTACCTGCGGCACAGCTTCGACGGGGACCGGTCCGGCTGGGACCGGGCGGTCCTGGCCACCCATCCGCCGAACGAGCTGCGGTTGGAACGCCTGGAGCGCGGCGAGCAGCCGGCGCCGCTGCGGGAGGACCACCCGTTGGTCCGCGCGCTGCCGGGCTGGTCGGACCGGTCGACGGTCCGGAAGGGGTGGTGATCGTGACCGACTTCGCGCCGCTGCCGGCGTTCGACCCGGCACCGCGTCAGGCCGTGTACCTGGGCCTGGACCCGCGCGACGGGCACCGGCCGTGCTGGTCCAGCCCGGAAGACTCCGTGGGCATCGTCGGCCCACCCCGCTACGGCAAGTCGAGCGGCCTCATCATCCCGGCCCTACTGACCTGGGACGGGCCGGTGGTGGCTACCTCGACCCGGGGCGACCTGCTCCGCGCGGCAGGCGACTGGCGCCGGCGCATCGCCGAGCAGCACGGCGGGGACGTCTTCGTCTACGACCCGTTTGGAAGCGAGCCCGGCGTGACGTCGCTGCGCTGGTCCCCGCTGGCAGGTTGCGCCGACCCCTCGGTGGCGTACCGGCGGGCCTCCGCGATGGTGGCCGTGGTCGGGCGGGGCATCACCGACGGCGAGCACTGGCGGGCCGGCGCGGCGACCATCCTGCGCGCGGTGTTCCACGCCGCGGCCGTCGCCGGCGACGGCGGCCTCAGCATGGTCGACGTCCGCCGGTGGCTGGCTCGGCAGGATGTCCGCGAGCCTGCCGGGCTGCTGCGGGATTCGCGGTCGCCAGCGGCGAGCTGGGCGGACGACTTGCAGGCGATGGCCCTGCTCGGCGAGCGCGAGCGCGGGTCGTTCTTCTCGGTGGCCAGGAACACCCTCGACGCCACGGCGGAACCGCGCGTGCTCGCCTCGACCACCGGTGAGAGCTTCGACGTCGACCGCTTCCTGTCCAGCAAGTCGAGCCTGTTCATCGTCGGTCCGTCGCACTACCAGGCGGTCGCCGCGCCGATGATCGTCGGCCTGGTCGACTCCATCGCGCAGCGTGCGGCCGAGCTGGCGGCGGCGTCACCGCTGGGCCGGCTCGATCCGCGGCTGCTCCTGGCCCTCGATGAGGTGCCCAACATCGCGCCGTTGGAGAGCCTGCCGGCGCTCGTCTCCGAGGGCGGCGGTCGGGGCATCGTCACCCTGTGGGCGGCGCAGAGCCTCGCGCAGCTCCGCGCCCGGTACGGCGCCGACGTCCAGCAATCGATCCTGACCGCGACCACGGCAAAGGTCATCTTCGGTGGGATGTCCAACGGGGCCGACCTGCGGGACATCTCCGGATGGGCGGGGGAGTACCGCGAAACTCAGGTGACCTACTACGCCGGCGGCGTCGACCCGACCCGCTCCCCGACGCAACCGGGCCGCCTCGGCGACCGCGACGGCGGCGGCCGACAGAACGCGGTCGGCAGCTTGTACCGGCCCGTCCTGCCGGTCGACGCGCTCCAGCGCACGCCCCCGCTGCACGCCTGGCTGTTCTACCGCTCCGATGCGCCGCTGCTGGTCGAGACGCGCCCGGCGGGCCTCATGGAGCCGTTCCGGGCACGCGCCGGCTACACCCCGGCGGGCCAGGTGCCCGCGTGACCGAGGTCGACGCGCCGGCGAGCTGCCCGCGCTGCTCGGCGCCGGCGCGGCAGGGTGCCCGCTTCTGCCGGGCGTGCGGCGCCGAGCTCTCCCCGGCTGCGGCGCTGATCCCCGCTCCTCGGCCGCCCGCCAACGGCGACCAGGTGGTGACCGACCCGCCGCCCCCGGCTCGCCGGCGGCGGTGGTGGCCACCTGGTCGACGGCTGCGGCTGGCCATCGCCGGCGGCCTCGGCGTGATCCTGCTGGCCGGGTACGGCGTTACCAGCCTGGTAGCGGCTGGCAACGGTCCGGACGATCAGGTCCGGGCCCTGTTCGGTGCGCTGGCGGACCGCGACGGCGGCCGGCTCGCCGAGCTGGCCGGGTGCGCCGGCGGGCCATTGTGCCAACCTGCGGGACTGCGGACGGGTTACCAGCCTCCCGACCAGGTGGAGATCCTGACCGTGGCATACGGCGACCCGGCGGCCGGTGACAGCACCCGGCGACCGAACCGCAACCGGGCCACGGTCAGCGTGCGGTACCGGGTCGACGGCCAGGCGCACGACCAGGCGGTGACGCTCATCCGCGACGGCCGCGGCCTCGCCCGGTCCTGGCGGGTGGTCACCCCGCCCGGCGCCCTGGTCGACGTCCTCAGCACCACCGTGGCCACGGCCCGGCTCGCCGGCGGCGAGGTGCCCACCGTGCGGGAGGCGACGGCCGGCGACCGGCGCGACGGCGCGGTGTGGGCGCCGCCCGGTGTCTACACCCTGGCGGCCGTGGAAACGCCCCTGGTCGCGGCCCGCCCGTCAACCGTGGTCGTCGCCGGCGAGCGCCAGGCCGTCACGGTCACCGTGGCCGTGCGGCCGGAGGTGGTTGACGTGGTGACGCGCCAGATCCGGGAGCGGGTCGACGCCTGCGCCGCTCAGCCGACCCTCCAGCCGGACACCGGAACCGGGCCGCTGAGCAACTGCCCAATGCGGGCGCAAACCCGGTACTCCTTCACCCGGGGAGCGCGGTGGACCGTAGTCGAGTACCCCCGGGTGGAGCTGCGGCAGGCCGACGACGGGGCGGTGACCGTCCACACGGTCACGCCGGGCCGGGCTCGCGTCGACTACTCGTACACCCTCGACGTCATCGAACCGAGGACGTGGACAGGGACCGCCACCACGGTGGACATCAGCGTGGGCGGGACCGTCTCGGTCGACGGCGGGCGGATCACCTGGGACGGGTGAGCAGCGACCGGCGCCGTGGGCGGCCGGTGGCGCACTGTCACCCCCACATGGGAGCCTGATGGGCATGGATGCGCTCTACCGGCGGATGCCCGTTGATCGGCTGCGCGTACCGGCGGCCGACTTCGCCGCCGCGCTCAACGCCGCGGCGGCCCGGTTCGCGGCCGACCGGTCGGACAGGTTCGCCGCCGGAGCGCTGGCCTGCGCTCAGTGGATCGCCGGCATCACCGACGGGCACCCCATCCGCGACGGCCGCGAGCCCTGCACCGCGCAGGGCATGGAGTCGTGCCAGATGATGGCCGACGCCGTGGTGTACGGGATGCCGCACGCGCCGGCCGGCATCGACCAGCGGTGGGCGCTCGGGGTCGCCGGCATGGTGAGCTGGGCGCGCGGCGCTGCCCGGCGGCCACCGATCGCCGTCGACCCGCGCCGCGTTGCCTGACCGACCGCGCCCGGTCGACCCGGCTTCGGCGGCCAATCGTCATATCTTGCCGGTAGCGCCACGTCCCCAGAAGGGAACCCCTCGCCCATGCCCCACGAGTCCCGCGCTTCGACCCTGCTCAACCGCCTAGCCCTCGGAATGCGCCACGTAACTTCCGAGGCAGATGAAGTGGGCGTACTGGCGGTGATCCCTCTGGCGATCGTCGGTGTTCCAACGATCCTGTACGGCAGCTTCGTGGTACGCACGCAGGCCGAGATGTACATGGACGCCGGAGTCCGGTCGGCGCAGGCACACGGCGGTGCGGTGGCTTCGCACGCCTTCGCGGTGGCTGCCCTGGTCTACGCCGTGGTGCAGCTGCACCGACACCGGTTCTCCGTGCCCCGGCCGGCGCTGGCGGTCGGCGTCGGCGTGCCGCTGCTGTTCGCGCTGCTGCCCGGCTTGGTGGCTGTCGAGTTCTGGCTGACCACGGTGCTAGGGGCGCTGCTGACCCTACCCTTCGACCTCCTCTTGGGCGGGTTGGCGTCGCTGGTGGCACTGCGGATCGTTCGTCCGCACCCTGCGGGCGCAGCGCCGGCGGCTAGCGACCCGGGCATAACCACCACCGCAGACCCGGCGGCGTCGTAGCCGCACAGTCCGCCCGCTGCGAGAAGGCCCCCACGGACTCGTGGGGGCCTTCTGCTTGCACCGGACCTATGCGCCGGTACGCGGAGCCCTGACTCCGGAACGTCGCTGCGCTGGAACCGCGTGCGCTGACGGCCGGAGACGGCGTTGGGACTCATCGAGAGCATCGAGCAGACGACTCGCCTCCCACATTCGGGGCGGGTCGACGCGTGGGCTCGACAGAACCTGACGAGCGCGCACGATCGCCTGCGCCAAGTCCTCGTCCATCCGGTGCACAAGCTCGGGGTCAGGCGGGTCCGCGACCCGGTGGAACCGCTCGTGAGCGCTCTGCCGGCGGCAGCCCAGGGCGTCGCCCACCCTTCTCCACGAAACCCGCCGGACGCGCGCTTCCGCGACTAGACAAGTGATCTCTTGGTCGAGCAATTCACGGAGGCGTACCGCTTCGGTCAGGACTTCGACCAGCCGAAGCCGGCCAGCGGCGTCGGGCCGTAGGTATCGCTGGTTGCCCGTGCGAGCGAGGTGCTGCTGATCCGCCATCGACAGCAGCAGGTTGCGCAGCTTCGCTCGGGGCTCAGTGCACATCGAGCCCCAGAGTGAGCCCTGCAAGGGAGAGAGCCAACGCCATCGCCGAATATCCATGTCAGGAGATCCTGACGCAGCACGACGGGCCAGCTTAGTTATCTGCCGTGCTTCTGACATCTTGTCCCATGCACAGCGAGCAAAACGGCCTCCTGGTGACGCAGGAGGCCGTTGTAAAACGTCTCGCCGACCGGTTCTAGATCATGGGAGGACGTTTGCCGATGACAGTAAGCAGCAAAGCGCGACGCAGGTCAACACCCAATTCCGTGACCGCCTTACCGCTGCTGACGACAAGGACACTCCTGCTGCTCGTCCTCGCCAGCGCCGCAGGCGTAGCGGCCGTGCTGTTCCCCACGTGGGGCCAGGCCCTCCCGGCAGGGCTGACCGTGCTGCTCGCCATGCACGCGATCACAGGAAAGTGACTCCTGGGGGTGGCGCCGGTTACTCCAACCGGCGCCACCCCACGGGTCTACAGACCCAACGTCGCCTCCCGCTCGGCGGTGCGGGCCTCGGCCTCCTCGCGCCAGGCCGCTTCGCGGGCGCGCTGCTCGGCCTCCTGGGCGTAGACCTGGTGCGTCGACTCGGCCGACCGGCGGTCGTCCACCTCGGCGAGCACCTGCTGAGCGCGCAGCACCGCCACGGCGGTGTCCGCCATGCTCGGCACCCCGCGCGGCATCGCTGGCTCGGCTTGGTCGACCTCGGCGGCCTGGTCGACATCGGCGGCCTGGTCCTGGTCGACGTCGACCACCGGGGCGTCGGCCTCGGCGGTGCGCTGCTCGGGCACGCGCGGCACCTCGGCGCCGGCGGCGTCCTGGTCGACGTCGACCGTGTGGGCCCACTGGACGTCGGCGTCCCGGGCCTCGCGGACGTCGGCCAACTGGCTCTCGTCGGTGACCTGCCGATCCGGGTCCTCGGCGCGCATGGCCTCCTCCTGGGCGGCCAACCACTCCTCGGCCGTGGTCCGGTCGTCCTCGTCGGTGATGTCCCGGCCCCGACCGACCAGCTCCGACCGGGCGCGGTCGGCGGCGGCCCGGGTCATCGCCGTCTCGGCGTACCACTCGCCGCGGGCCTCGTGCGCCACGGTCAACCGCTGCTCCTGCTCGGCCAGCACCTCGGCCAGCGCCGACCGCTGCTCGGCCAGCTCCCGCAACCGGGCGGCCTCGGCCTGGTCCGGCTCGGCGTCGGCCTGGGCGAGCAACACGGCGGCCTCCTGCTCGTGGCGGGCGACGGCCTGGGCGGTCGAGCGCAGCTCGTCGCCGACGTACGCCGGGGCCCACTGCTGCTCCCGCTCCCACGCCCGGACCCGCACCCGCAACGCGCCGTCGCGCAGCTCGGCCTCCTCGCGGGTGGCCTCGGGCTTGCCGAGCGCACGCCACGCGGCGTGCCACACCGCCCGGTGCTCGGTCTGCCCCGGGCGGGGGGCCACGCCGAGCGGGACGGCCTGGTCCTCGTACCCGGTCGCCTCCCGGGCCAGCTCGACCAGGCCAGCGCGGTACTCCCACTCCGCCCGCTCGATCGGGTCGGCCGGCACCGGGCCGAGCGCTTCGACGGCCCACTGAGGGGCGTCCTCGGCCACCCGCTCGGCCAGCTCCCGGCGGCGGTCCTCCAGCAGCTCGCCGAGCCGGTCCATGTACCGGGTCCACTCGCCGGACAGCCCGACCGGCGCGGCCTGCGACAGATCCTCGACGGCCGGGACCGGCGGGCCCTGTAGCTGCTCCTCGATCCGGTGGTGGAGCACCTGTGCGACTGATCGGGCGCCGTCCAGTGTCCGACCCTCGATCGCCTCCGTGAGCAGCGTCGCCGGATCGTGCCCGGCCAGCTCGGCGGACCGCAGCAACCGCGACAGCGGACCCATCGCCGGATCGGCGGCCAGGGTCAGGCGCTCGGCCTCGCTGATGACGCCGGTCGCGGCCAGGCCGTCGAGCACCCCGGCCACCCGGGCGGCGCCAATGGTCTGGACACCATCGGCGTACCGGTCAACCAGGGTTGCGGCGCTGGCGGCGCGCTCGGCTTCCTGGGCCTGCAATTCCAGGGCGGCCAGCTCCTCCTCGGCACCGGCGGCGACGCTGCGCAGCACCTCCAGCGGGTCGCGGCGCTCGGTGGCGTGGGTCTGCCCGCTCGGCGCGTCGGTGGCCTCGGCGTGGGTGGCCACGTACGCGGTGCTGCGCTGGCGGCCCCGGGTCATCCCGACGTACAGGGCCGACCACCCGGTGGCCTGGGTGACCACACCATGAGCGGTGTCTACCGTGAGGCCCTGGGCGGCGTGAACGGTGGAGGCGTAGCCGAGATCCACATGGGCGGCCACGTACTCCGGCGGCAGGGTCACCACGTCGCCGGCGGCGTTGGCGGCCACGATCGATCCGTCCGCCCCGACCTCGCGGACCTGGTACCGGGCGCGGTTGGCCAGCCCCCGGGCCTGGTTGGTGTGGCGTAGCTGGATCAGGTCGCCGACCCCGGCCCAGTTGCCCTGCCGCCCGAGGTACACCCCGTCGTCGGCGACCCGGCCGAGCTTCACCAGCTCGGCCCTGATGTGCGCGGACAGGCTCGCGGCCTGCTCGTTGGTGTCCACGATGACGATGCTGTCCAGCCCGGCCAGGTGGTCACCGAGCCAGGCGCCGGCGGCGCGCAGCCCGGCGGCCTCGGCCGTGCCGGCGTCGACCACCCGGCCGCGCCGGTCGTACTCATCGATCACGGCCGGGTCGCCGGCGCGCAACCGCAGCGACGCGCTCCGCTCCCACTCGGCCTCAAACCGGCGAACCTCGGCCAGCTCGTACGTGATCGCCTCGCCGGCGAGCATCGCCATCACGCCACCGGCGCCGACCGCCGCGAGCTGGCGCGGGTCGCCGGCAAGGATCAGCTTCGCGCCGGCGGCGTCGACCCGGCGCTTGATGTCGGCCTTCGCGGTGGTGTCGACCATCGCGGCCTCATCGATCACCACCACGTCGTCGGCGGTCAGCCGCCACTCCTCGTCGCCGGGCCGGGTGTTGCCCTGCTCGATGCGGGCCTGAGTGGCGAGCCACCGGGCGATGTTCCGGGCGGTCACGCCGTCCTCGGTGAGCACGTCCGTCGCGGCCTGGCTGGTCGCCAGGCCGAACACCTTCCCGCCGGTCAGGTCGGACCAGGCGTTGGACAGGTGGCCCAGCGTGTAGCTCTTGCCCGTCCCTGCTGGGCCGATCAGCACCTCAACGGCGGCACCCGAGGTCAGGACACCCTCGATCGCGGCGGCCTGGTCGACGCCGAGCGTCGCCCCCGCGTCGGCCACGCCGGCGAGCCACCCGCGAGCGTCCGCCCGGGCCACCGACCGGCGTCCACGGACCACCGCCGCATCCCGGAGCGCCTGCTCCGCGCGCAGGTGCCCATCCGTGGCGTACCGGGCTCCGGACGGCGCGGCGTACGCCGACGCCCCATCGGCCCGGCGTAGCTCGGCCGGCGTCTCGGCGGCAACGTCGGTGGTCACCTGGTGCGTGTCGGCCATCGCCAACGCCTGGTCCACCAGACCGTCCAGCAACCGCGTCACCTTGTCGGCGTCCAGCCCGCCGAGCGAGTCCGGCAACGCGGCGTTGACCGCGCGGGCCAGGTCCGAGCGCGTCCATGCGGCCTGGCTGCCCTGCACCTCGGCCAGGGCCTCGGCGATGACCGCGCTCGGGCTGAACTCCTCGGCCGCTGCGGTGCCGGTGGCGTGGCCGTGCACGTCCCGGGCGACGCTGGCCAGGCCGTCCGCCACCTCGGCGCGCAGCTCGGCATCCCACCGGGTCAGGCGCTCCTCCAGCGTCTCCCCGTCGTGGGTCTTCGCCTTCCGGGTCGCCATCGTGGCCT
>NZ_JBEXGP010000040.1:0-29104 GCF_040607375.1 Micromonospora sp. NPDC005298 | reverse complement strand
TCCTGCCCACCCGGATCGAGAACGGCATGCTCCAGACCCGCCTGCCCTGAGCGGCCGGGGCGTCGCGCTCGACGGGTAGAGCCGACCGGGGTCGACTCAGACGTTGAAGCCGAGGGAGCGGAGCTGGTCCCGACCCTCGTCAGTGATCTTGTCCGGGCCCCACGGCGGGAGCCACACCCAGTTGATCCGGATGTCGTTGACCAGGCCGCCGCCGGGGCCGGTGGTCAGCGCCTGCCGGGTCTGGTCCTCGATGACGTCGGTCAGCGGGCAGGCCGCCGAGGTGAGCGTCATGTCCAGGGTGGCGACGTTCTCGTCGTCCACGTGCACGCCGTACACCAGGCCGAGGTCGACCACGTTGATGCCGAGCTCGGGGTCGACGACGTCCTTCATCGCCTCCTCGATGTCGGCGATCATGGCCTTGCTGACGCCGGCCGTCGGGGTGGCGGCGTCGCCGGCACCCGGCGTCGCGGCACCGTCTGTCGTCACGGCGTCGGTCTGCGGCGCCGCGGTGGCGTCACCGGCCTCCGGGGTCGCTGCGGTAGCGGTGTTCTCGCTGCTCATGCCTTCACCTCCGGGCTCACGCCCACACCGGCGCGTGCCGCGGCGTCCTTGAACGCCATCCACGGCAGCAGCGCGCACTTGACCCGGGCGGGGTAGCGGGCAACACCCGCGAAAGCAACCCCGTCACCGAGTACGTCCTCGTCCGGCGTGACCTGACCACGTCCGGACATCAACTCGACGAACGCCTCGTGCACCTCGAATGCTTCCCCGGCGTTCCGGCCGCGCAGCAACTCGTGCAGGACGCTCGCCGAGGCCTGGCTGATCGAACAGCCCATCCCGTCGTACGAGATGTCGTGCAGCACGGCGCCGTCGGTGGCCACCCGGACGGTGACCTCGTCGCCGCAGGTCGGGTTGACGTGGTGCGCCTCGGCGACCCGGTCACCCGCGTCGTCGGCGTCGCGTAGGCCACGGCCGTGCGGATGCTTGTAGTGATCCAGGATGATCTCCTGGTAGAGCTGGTCGAGCTGCACCATCAGTCGAACACCTTCCGCACCTGCTCCAGACCGGCCACCAGAGCGTCGATCTCCTCGGTGGTGGTGTAGAGGTAGAACGAGGCCCGGGTCATGGCCGGGACGCCGAACCGGCTGCACACCGGCTTGGCACAGTGGTGGCCCACCCGCACCTGCACGCCGAGCGAGTCGAGCACCTGACCCACGTCGTGCGGGTGGACGTCCCCCAGCGCGAACGAGATGGTGCCGCCCCGACCCACTGGCACGTTCGGGCCGAATATCCGTAGGTCGGGCACCGAGCCGAGGGCGTCCAGCGCGTACGCCGTCAGTTCCTTCTCGTGCCACTGGATGGACGGCATCCCGATGCCGGTGAGGTAGTCCACCGCCGCGCCGAGCGCGACCGCCTCGGCGATCGGCGGGGTACCCGCCTCGAACCGGGCCGGGGGCGCCGCGAACGTCGACCGGGCCATGGTGACCGTCTCGATCATCGAACCGCCGCCGAACACCGGCGGCATGGCCGCGAGCAGTTCACCCCGACCCCAGAGGACACCGATGCCGGTGGGGCCGCACATCTTGTGCCCGGTGAACACGATGTAGTCGGCGTCCAGGTCGACCACGTCGATGGGCAGGTGCGGCACCGACTGGGAGCAGTCCAGCAGCAGCAGCGCGCCCACCTCACGGACCCGCGCGGTGATCCGGGAGGTGGCGTTGACCGTGCCGAGGATGTTCGACATGTGCACCAGCGAGACGATCTTCGTCCGCTCGGTGACCAGGTCCTCCAGGCCGGACTCGTCGAGTCGGCCCTGATCGGTGACCGGGAACCAGCGCAGGGTCGCGCCGGTCCGCTCGCAGAGCAGCTGCCACGGGACGATGTTCGAGTGGTGCTCCATCTCGGAGATCACCACCTCGTCGCCGGGGCCGAGCCGGAACCGGGGGTCACCGTCGGGGCGCAGCGAGGCGTTGGAGAAGGCGTACGCCACGATGTTGATCGCCTCGGTGGAGTTCTTGGTGAACACCACCTCGTCGACGCTCGGCGCGTGAATGAACGCGGCGACCTTGGCCCGCGCTCCCTCGTACGCCTCGGTGGCCTCGGTGCCCAGGGTGTGCACCGAGCGCGACACGTTGGCGTTGTGCAGCGCGTAGTGCTCGGCGAGCACGTCGAGCACCGGGCGGGGTTTGTGCGAGGTGTTGGCGCTGTCGAGGTAGACCAGCGGGTGCCCGTTGATCTCCCGATCGAGGATCGGGAAGTCGGCGCGCACCCGGGCCACGTCGAAACGCGGCACGTCGTCGTACTGCGGCATCCCCTCGGGGATCGCGATGCTGGTCATCTCGGCGGCGCCTCTCCCGCTCAGGCCTTGGCCGTGCCGGCCCCGGCGGCGTACCGCTCGTAGCCCTCGGCCTCGAGCTTGTCGGCCAGCTCCGGGCCGCCCTGCTCGACGATCCGGCCGGCCACGAAGACGTGCACGAAGTCCGGCTTGATGTAGCGCAGGATCCGCGTGTAGTGGGTGATCAGCAGCACGCCGGTGTCGCCGTTGTCGCGGACCCGGTTGACGCCCTCGCTGACCACGCGCAGCGCGTCCACGTCGAGACCCGAGTCGGTCTCGTCGAGGACCGCGATCTTCGGCTTGAGCAGCTCCAGCTGGACGATCTCGTGCCGCTTCTTCTCACCACCGGAGAAGCCCTCGTTGACGTTGCGCTGGGCGAACGCCGGGTCCATCTGGAGTCGCTCCATGGCGCCGCGCAGCTCGCCACCCCAGGTGCGCAGCTTCGGGGCCTCGCCGTCGATGGCGGTCTTGGCGGTGCGCAGGAAGTTCGCCACCGATACGCCGGGGACCTCGACCGGGTACTGCATGGCCAGGAAGAGGCCGGCGCGGGCGCGCTCGTCGACCGTCATGGCCAGCACGTCCTCGCCGTCGAGGGTCACCGAGCCGCCGGTGATCTCGTACTTGGGGTGGCCGGCGATCGAGTACGCCAGGGTGGACTTGCCGGAGCCGTTCGGGCCCATGATCGCGTGGGTCTCACCGGACTTCACGGTCAGGTCGACGCCTGCCAGGATCGGCTTGAGCTCACCCTCGGGCAGCTTGACCGACACCTTCAGGTCGCGGATCTCCAGGGTGCTCATTATCGGGTCACTCCATTGCTCGGCGTCAGGCTGAGGTAGATGTCCCCGTCGCGGACCTCGACGGGGTAGACGGGTACGGGTTCGGTGGCCGGCAGGCCGGTGGGCTGCCCGGTGCGCAGGTCGAAGCGGGAGCCGTGCAGCCAGCACTCGAGCGTGCAGCCGTCGACCTCGCCCTCGGAGAGGGCGACCGCGGCGTGCGAGCACTCGTCGTAGGCGGCGTAGAAGCTGCCGTCCTCGCCGTGCACCAGGGCGATCGGCATGCCGTCGACGTCCGCGCTGATCGCGGTGCCCTTCGGCACGTCCTCGGTCGAGCAGATCCGGATCATCAGGCGCCGGCCTTGGCCAGCCGGGCCTCGATGGCGTCGCCCAGGCGCTCGCGCAGCTCCTCCACCGGGATCTTGTTGATCAGCTCGGCGAAGAAGCCACGGACCACCAGGCGCCGGGCCTCGCCCTCCGGGATGCCCCGGGCCATCAGGTAGAACAGCTGCTCGTCGTCGAAACGCCCGGTCGCGCTGGCGTGACCGGCGCCGGCGATCTCGCCGGTCTCGATCTCCAGATTGGGTACGGAGTCCGCCCGCGCGCCATCGGTGAGCAGCAGGTTCCGGTTGATCTCGTACGTGTCGGTGCCGGTCGCCTCGGCCTGGATCAGCACGTCGCCCACCCAGACGGTGTGCGCGTCCTCGCCCTGCAGCGCGCCCCGGTAGCCGACGTAGCTGCGGCAGTCCGGCACGTTGTGGTCGACCAACTGCCGGTGCTCCAGGTGCTGGCCGGAGTCGGCGAAGTACACGCCGTACAGCTCGGCCTCGCCGCCACGGCCGGTGTACTCGACGCTCGTGAACTGCCGGACCAGATCACCGCCGAGGGACACCTGGATGTGCACGACCCGCGCGTCCCGACCGAGCTTGATCTTCAGGTGCTGCGCCTGGACCGCGTCGTCGGCCCAGTCCGCGACCGTGACCAGGGTCAGCTTCGCGCCGTCCGCCACGACGACCTCGACGTTGTCGGCCAGCGTGGCCGACCCGACGTGCTCCAGGACCACCGTCGCCTCGGCGAACCGGCCCACCTCGACGAAGGTGTGCCCGAACGACGGCTGCTCGACGCCCTCGCCGACCACCCGCAACCGCACCGGCTCGCCGACCACCACGTCGGGAGCCACCCGCAGCAGCAGGGCGTCGGGAGCGGCGCCGTACGCCAGCGCGCTGACCCGGTCGACCGGGGTCAGGACGCTGCCGACCCGCTCGTCGTCACGGCCGACCCGGGTGATGGCGACGCCCTCGGGCAGGTCGGCGTACTCGTGTCGGACCGCGCCGGTCGCGGCCGGCGCGTCGCTGGTCAGGCCGCGGAGGCGCTTGAGCGGGGTGAAGCGCCACTCCTCCTCCAGGCCGGTGAGGGCCGGGAAGTCGGCGACGTCAAACGAGCGCAGCGCCTGCGACTTGGTGCTGGGCGGCGGCGCGGAAGCCTGGGTAGTCATTTCTTCCTTGGTCTGTTCTCTGCTACGACGACGGTGTCAGGTCGGCCGGACGGGGAACGGACGGCGTCAGCCGACCGCGCCCTCCATCTGGAGTTCGATCAGCCGGTTCAGCTCCAGGGCGTACTCCATCGGGAGTTCCTTGGCGATCGGCTCGATGAAGCCACGCACGATCATGGCCATCGCCTCGTCCTCGCTCAGGCCCCGGCTCATCAGGTAGAAGAGCTGGTCGTCGCTGATCTTGGAGACGGTCGCCTCGTGACCCATCGACACGTCGTCCTCGCGGATGTCGACGTACGGGTAGGTGTCCGAGCGGGAGATGGTGTCGACCAGCAGCGCGTCGCACTTGACCGTGCTGCGGCTGTGGTGCGAACCCTCCAACACCTGCACCAGACCCCGGTACGAGGTGCGGCCGCCGCCCCGGGCGATCGACTTCGACACGATCGTCGAGGAGGTGTGCGGCGCGGCGTGCACCATCTTGGCGCCCGCGTCCTGGTGCTGACCCTCGCCGGCCATCGCCACCGAGAGCACCTCGCCCTTGGCGTGCTCGCCGGTCATGTAGACCGCCGGGTACTTCATGGTCACCTTGGAGCCGATGTTGCCGTCGACCCACTCCATGGTCGCGCCCTCGTGGCAGACGGCGCGCTTGGTCACCAGGTTGTAGACGTTGTTCGACCAGTTCTGGATGGTCGTGTAGCGGCAGCGCGCGTTCTTCTTGACGATGATCTCCACGACGGCGCTGTGCAGCGAGTCGGAGGAGTAGAGCGGCGCGGTGCAGCCCTCGACGTAGTGCACGTACGCACCCTCGTCGACGATGATCAGCGTCCGCTCGAACTGGCCCATGTTCTCCGTGTTGATCCGGAAGTAGGCCTGCAGCGGGATCTCCACGTGCACACCCTTCGGCACGTAGATGAACGAGCCACCGGACCACACGGAAGTGTTGAGCGCGGCGAACTTGTTGTCGCCGACCGGGATCACCGTGCCGAAGTACTCCTTGAAGACGTCCTCGTGCTCGCGCAGCGCGGTGTCGGTGTCCAGGAAGAGGACGCCCTGCTCCTCAAGGTCCTCACGGATCTTGTGGTAGACGACCTCCGACTCGTACTGCGCCGCGACACCGGCGACCAGGCGCTGCTTCTCCGCCTCCGGGATGCCCAGCCGGTCGTACGTGTTCTTGATGTCCTCCGGCAGGTCCTCCCAGCTGGTGGCCTGCTTCTCGGTGGACCGCACGAAGTACTTGATGTTGTCGAAGTCGATGCCCGTGAGGTCCGCGCCCCACGCCGGCATCGGCTTACGGCCGAACAGCCGCAGACCCTTCAGCCGCAGGTCGAGCATCCAGGCCGGCTCGTTCTTCTTGGCCGAGATGTCCCGCACCACCGCCTCGTTGATGCCGCGCTGGGCGACCGCCCCGGCGGCGTCCGGGTCGGACCAGCCGTACTCGTAGCGACCCAGGGCGGCGAGCTGCTCTTCCTGGGTCAGGGGCTGGACGATCTGCTCGGTCATCTATCTGTCCTCACAGTGGTGACGGGATTACCGGAATGGGCGCGGGTCGGCTGGGTCGGAATGTGCGTGGTGCACACCCCGTCGCCGTGCGCGATGGTGGCCAGGCGCTGCACGTGGGTGCCGACCAGACGGGAGATCACCGCGGTCTCGGCCTCGCACAGCTGGGGAAACTCGGCGGCCACGTGCGCCACCGGGCAGTGGTGCTGGCAGAGCTGCCCGCCGGAGGCGATCGTGGTCGCGTTGGCAGCGTATCCCTCGGCGGTGAGCGCTCCGGCGAGTGCCTCCGCCCGCGCGAGGGGGTCGTCGCCGGCGTCCTCCATGGCGGCCCGGCACCGCGACTCCAGGGCGGACACCTGCTCGGTGGCGAACGCCTCGACCGCGTCCGAACCACCACTGCGGGCGATCCACCGCAGCGCGGCGGTGGCCATGTTGTCGTAGTGATGGGTGCCACAGCGCACCCGCGCGGCCTCGGTCAGCAGGAAAACCTTCGCCGGGCGCCCTCGACCGCGACTGCCCTGCACGGTCTGCTCCCGGGCGAAGACGTCACCGTCGGCGAGCATCGCGTCCAGGTGCCGGCGGATCGCCGCCGGGCTCAGGCCGAGCGCCTGACCGAGCTGCGCGGCCGTGGTCGCGCCCCGCTCCAGCAGGAGCTGGGTGACCCGTTCCCGGGTGGAGACCTCGGTCGCCGCCGCACCGGCGAACCCGGTCGACGGGGTCACGACGGGCGCGGACGCGGGAGCACCGACGGCCGGAACGGCCGCCGACCGCTGCCCGGAGAGCGCCGCCGCGTTTTTCACAACGCCAACGTTACGTAATTACCCGGAGGGTCGCAAACCCGGGTCCCGGTGATCCGAACCACCGACCCGACGGAGTCGGACGAAGCTCGATCACTACGGTGCGTAGGATTTGCGCCGTGAACCGAATCGTCCGTCCGGTCTCCGGGACCCTGCTGCGCCGCCTCGCGCTCGCCTCGATCATCGCGAACGTGGGCATCGTCGTCACCGGCGGGGCCGTCCGGTTGACCGCCTCCGGCCTCGGGTGCCCCACCTGGCCCCGGTGCACCGACGATTCGTACGTCACCACCCCCGAGATGGGCGTCTACGGGGTGATCGAGTTCGGCAACCGGATGCTGACCTTCGCGGTGGGCCTCGTCGCACTGGCCACCGTGCTGGCCGTACTGGCGCACCGGCCGCGCCGACCCGGGCTCCTCGCGCTGGCCGTCGCCGTGTTCCTGGGCATCCCCGCCCAGGCCGTGATCGGTGGCATCACCGTCCTGACCAACCTCAACCCGTGGGTCGTGGGGCTGCACTTCCTCGCCTCCATGGCGGTGATCGCCGCCGCGTACGCCCTCTGGCGGCGGATCGGCGACCCGGACGGCCCCACGGTGGCCGTGGTGCCCACACCGCTGCGCACGCTGGCCCGGATCACCACCGGCGTCAGCGTCGCGGTACTGGTGATCGGCACCTGGGTCACCGGCAGCGGCCCGCACGCCGGCGACCACGGCGCCGCCCGCAACGGACTCGACCCGGAGGCGATCTCCCAGGTACACGCCGACGCGGTCTTCCTGCTGATCGGCCTCTCGGTTGCGTTGATCTTCGCGTTCCGGGCCGTCGGCGCGCGGCGGGCCACCCGCGCCGCGATCGTCCTCGTCGCCGTCGAGCTGGGTCAGGGTCTCATCGGCTTCGTCCAGTACTTCACCCACGTGCCCGCGCTCCTGGTCGGCGCGCACATGCTCGGCTCCTGCCTGGTCCTGCTCGCCACCCTCTCGGTGCAGTGGTCGACCCGGGAACGCCGCCCGAACGCCGCCCCGACACCGCAGCCCGTCCCGGCGGACGCCGTCCCGGTCACCGCCTGAGCGTCCCGGTCGCCTGCTCGTCCTGACCGCCCGCTCGTCCCGGTCGCCTGATCGTGCCGACCGCCTGCTCGACTCGGTCGCCGCCTGAGCGCCCCGCGCCCCGCGCCCCGCGCCCCGCGCCCCGCGCCCCGCGCCAAGATCATGCTCAATCCAGGAAGTAGTGGCCTCAGCGACGCGCCCCGCGCCAAGATCGCGCTCGATCCCGGAAATAGTGGCCTCGCGGCGCGCCAAGGCCACTCGATCCTGGATGTTGCGTGATCTTGCCGGCTGGCGACCATGATCGGGGCTGCCCCGACACGTGGCGCGATCCTGCCCGGCGGCCCTGACCGGGACCGGCCCGGCACATGGCGCGATCCTGCCCGGCGACCCTGACCGGGACCGGCCCGGCACGTAGCGCGCCATCTTGCCCGGCGGCCCTGATGGGGCTGCCCCGACACGTGGCGCGATCTTCCCGGGCTGGCCCTGATCGGGACCACCCCGGTAGACGCGTGTGCGGGGACGGCGCAGGAACCGCTGGTGTGCGGTCAGGCGCGACGGGCCAGGTGGGTGGTGATCCCGGTGGCCAGGCGTTCGGGGGCGCCGTCGGCGTACCCGATGAACAGCGACGGCTCGGTCAGCTCCAGCTCGACCAGGACGGGGTCGCCGTCCGGGCCGGGGATCAGGTCGACCCGGGCGTAGAGCAGCTGCCGTGTGCCGCCGGGCACGGTGGCGAGGGTGCGTTCGGCGACCGCGAGCTGGTCAGGTCGTGCGGTACGGGCGCTGATCTCCTCGGCCTTGTAGAGCCCGTCCGGGCCGAGGTCCGGACCGGTCAGCATCGGCCCCTTGCGGATGGCGTGGCTGAACGCGAGCCCGTCCGGGCCGGCCAGGAAGAGCAGTGCCGTCTCGCCCTCGGTGTCGACGGCGCTCAGGTACGGCTGGATCATTGTCGTCCGACCGGCGGTGGACAGCCGGCGTACGTGTGCCACGGCCAGGTCGCGGTGCTCCGGGTCGGCCAGGTCGTACCGGCCGGTGTCCTGGCTGCCCGCGCTGACCGCTGGCTTGATCACGTACTCGCCGGTGTCGGCGGGCGGCTGCCAGCTCTCCCCCGGCTCGACCCAGGAGGTCGGCACGGTGGGCACCCCGGCCGCGCTCAGCTCGCCGAGGTAGCGCTTGTCGGTGTTCCAGCGGACCACGTCGGCCGGGTTGACGAGCGCCGGGACGGTTGCCGCCCAGGTGACGAACTCGTCGCGGCGCAGCGCGTAGTCCCATGGTGAGCGGAGCACGACCAGGTCGTACGAGGACCAGTCGACGTCGGGTTCGTCCCAGACGGGAGCCTCGACGGTGACGCCTCGGGCGGCGAGCGGGGCGAGGACCAGACGATCGTCCGGGTCCAGCTCGGTCAGTTCGGTGCAGGTGACGAGAGCGACCCGGGGTCTCCCCCGGGTCGACTGGTGGTGGTCGGTCAATGTCAGTTATCTATCTCAGCGGGCCATCGTGCGCCGGGCCATCGACCGCCAGAGGTCGTTGCTCGGACGCATCTGGTCCATCAGTTCACGCTCCCAGGCGTTCTCGACGGTGACTCCCGCCTTGGCGCACGCCTCCCGGGCCGTGACGGTGTCGTCGGCGAACTGGTCGCCCCACTCACCGTCGGAACCCACGAGGACGATCCGCGCGCCACGCTTGCCGACGTACTCGATGACCGCCTTCGCTCCACCGTGTCCGGCGGCGAACGCCTTGAGGCCGGCGACCAGACCGTGCGGGGCCTGCTCACCGACGGTCTGCTCGTCCGTCAGCGTCGTATCGGAACCATCTGCCATGACGCGAAGCCTAAGCAGAGTTCCAGTCGGCCGTGCGAGAACCATGAAGCTTTTGTGATGCCAATTACCTACAGGTTTAAGACAGAACACAGGTTTGCTGTCCGGTTTTTTACCGACATATGGGTGCGAAATGCGCTGGCAAACCGGTATCGAGCCCTCGCAGGTTGAGCCGATCCGACTCATGCGAAAGTTACCCTGATGTGACGTTAAACCCGGACAACTGATCCATGATGGTGATTAGTTGAGACGGAACTGGTCGATCCGCAACGGGATCAGATCAGCGCGTCGAGCGCGACGGCCACGAAGACGATCGTCAGGTACGTGGTCGACCAGTGGAACAGCCGCATCGGCTTGACGGCCTCGCCGCGCGTCGCACGACGGCACAGCCGGTGCGCCTCGAGGATGAAGACGGCCCCCACCACGAGCGTCGGGACGCCGTAGATCGCGCTGAGGCCCAGCGGCCAGACCGCCAGGGAGGTCAGCACGGTGAGCCAGGCGAAGATCAGGATCTCGGCGTTCACCCGGCGGGTGGAGGCCACCACCGGCAGCATCGGGATCCCGGCCCGCGCGTAGTCGTCCTTGTACTTCATGGCGAGCGGGTAGAAGTGCGGCATCTGCCAGAAGAAGACCACCGCGAACAGACCCCACGCGGCCGGTGCCAGCGTGCCGGTCACCGCCGCCCAGCCGATCAGCACCGGAGCGGCACCGCAGGCGCCACCCCAGAACGTGTTCGTCGGCGTGGAGCGCTTGAGCCACATCGTGTAGATGACGTCGTAGTAGACGATCGCGGCGAGGGTGAGCGCGGCGGCGAGCAGGTTGGTGAACGCCGCCATCAGCACGATCGAGATCGCCGCCAGCACCAGTCCGAAGACCAGGGCGCTGCGCGGTGACACCGTGTGCGCCGGCAGCGGCCGGCGCTTGGTACGCCGCATCAACTGGTCGATGTCCCGGTCGATGTAGCAGTTGAGCACGCTGGCCGCGCCCGCGGCGAGCGAGCCACCGACAAGCACCACGGCCATCAGCCACAGCGACGGCAGGCCACCCTCGGCGAGCATCATCGCCGGCACGGTGGTGACCAGCAGCAACTCGACGATGCGCGGCTTGGTGAGCGCCACGTACGCCGAGACGATGGCGCGGACGTCCCGCCGCGCCACCGGGCCGTCGGCCGCCCGCGCCGGGGGCTGCCCGGCGGGGTTGCTCGCGGGGCGCTCGGTGATCATGCTCACGGATTGCCACCTTCCGGCATCGGCACGGGGAGATCGGTCGGCCCGACCGGTTCGGGGGCCGCACACCGACCCACACACTACGCGTTGTCGTTTTGGCTGCCCGGCCGACCCGACAACGGTGCGGGCCGTCACACCACCGGGTTGAACGACTCGGCGCCCGGTCCCGTACCGCAGACCATGCAGAGATCCCCGGGCGGACGTTTAGTCACGCTCGATAGGGTCACCAGTGAGGGTTCCGCCCATCTGCCGAGGAGCACAACCATCGTGGCTGCCAACCGACCCGAGCACTCCGAACTCAACTGGTCCGACCTCGATCGCCGGGCTGTCGACACCGTCCGCGTCCTGGCCATGGATGCCGTGGAGAAATCCGGCAACGGCCACCCGGGTACCGCGATGAGCCTGGCGCCCGCGGCGTACCTCCTCTTCAACCGGGTCATGCGGCACAACCCTGCCGACCCGAACTGGCCCGGTCGGGACCGGTTCGTGCTCTCCGCCGGGCACTCCAGCCTGACGCTCTACATCCAGCTGTTCCTGTCCGGGTACCCGCTGAGCCTGTCCGACCTGAAGTCGCTGCGGCAGTGGGGTTCGCTCACCCCGGGTCACCCCGAGCACGGGCACACCCCGGGCGTGGAGACCACCACCGGCCCGCTCGGGCAGGGCCTGGGCAACGCGGTGGGCATGGCCATGGCGGCCCGCCGCGAGCGCGGCCTGTTCGACCCGGAGGCCGAGGCGGGCGCCTCGGTCTTCGACCACGACATCTGGTGCATCGTGTCCGACGGCGACATCGAGGAGGGCATCAGCCACGAGGTCAGCGCCCTCGCCGGGCACCAGCAGCTGGGCAACCTCACGGTGATCTACGACGACAACGAGATCTCGATCGAGGACGACACCCGCATCGCCAAGAGCGAGGACGTGGCAGCCCGCTACGAGGCGTACGGATGGCACGTGCAGACCGTCGACTGGCGCAGCGGCGACGCCGACCAGGGCGACTACCACGAGGACGCCGAGGCGCTGTACCGCGCGCTGCTCGCCGCGAAGGCGGAGACCGACCGTCCCTCCTTCATCGCCCTGCGCACCATCATCGGCTGGCCCGCCCCCAACAAGCAGAACACCGGCAAGATCCACGGCTCGGCGCTCGGCGCCGACGAGGTGAAGGCCACCAAGCGGATCCTCGGCTTCGACCCGGAGCAGACCTTCGAGGTGGACGAGGAGGTGCTCGGCCACGCCCGCACGGTGATGGGCCGCGGCTCCGACGCCCAGCAGGAGTGGACCACCGCGTTCGACGCCTGGAAGAAGGCCAACCCGGAGCGCACGGCGCTCTACGAGCGGATGGCCGGCCGGGTGCTTCCCGACGGCTGGACCAACGCGCTGCCGGTCTTCCCCGCCGACGCCAAGGGCGTGGCCACCCGGGCCGCGTCCGGCAAGGTGCTGGAGGCCCTCGCGCCGGTCCTGCCGGAGCTGTGGGGCGGCTCGGCCGACCTGGCCGAGAGCAACAACACCACGATGAAGGGCGAGCCGTCGTTCATCCCGGCCTCGCACGCCACCAAGGACTTCCCCGGCCACGAGTACGGCCGCACGCTGCACTTCGGCATCCGCGAGCACGCCATGGGCGCGATCCTCAACGGCATCGCGCTGCACGGCGGCACCCGCCCGTACGGCGGCACCTTCCTGGTGTTCAGCGACTACATGCGCCCGTCGGTGCGGCTGGCGGCGCTGATGAAGCTCCCGGTGACGTACGTCTGGACGCACGACTCGATCGGCCTGGGCGAGGACGGCCCGACCCACCAGCCGGTGGAGCACCTGACCGCGCTGCGGGCCATCCCGGGCCTGGACGTGGTCCGCCCGGCCGACGCCAACGAGACGGCCTGGGCGTGGCGGCAGGCGCTGGAGCACACCGACCGGCCCACCGCGCTGGCGCTGAGCCGTCAGCCGCTGCCGACCCTGGACCGGGACGTCCTGGGTGGCGCGGACGGCGTGGCCAAGGGCGGTTACGTGCTGGCCGAGGCGTCCAACGGCAAGCCGCAGGTGATCATCGTCGGCACCGGCTCCGAGGTGCAGCTCTGCCTGACCGCCCGGGAGCGCCTGGAGGCCGACGGCACCCCGACCCGGGTGGTCTCGATGCCCTGTCAGGAGTGGTTCTACGAGCAGGACGAGGCGTACCGGGAGTCGGTGCTCCCCCGTGGGGTAAAGGCACGGGTGAGCGTGGAGGCGGGCATCGCGATGTCCTGGCGCGGAATCGTCGGCGACCTCGGCGAGAGCGTGAGCCTGGAGCACTACGGCGCGAGCGCCCCGCACACCGTGCTCTTCGAGCAGTTCGGGTTCACCCCCGACCGGATCGTCGCGGCGGCGCACGCCTCGCTGGCCCGGGTGGGCGACATCACCGGTTTCACGACCGGCAACTGAGGGAGCGTGGACGGCATGACCGACAAGCTGAATGAGCTCACCGCCGCGGGTGTGGCGGTCTGGCTCGACGATCTTTCCCGGGTGCGGCTCAGCTCCGGCGGGCTGGACCAGCTGCGCCGCGAGAAGCACGTGGCCGGGGTCACCACCAACCCGACAATCTTCGCGAAGGCGCTGAGCGACGCCGACGAGTACAACTGGCAGTTGCGCGACCTCGCCACCCGTGGCGTGGAGGTCGAGGAGTCGGTACGCATGCTCACCACGTACGACGTGCGGTGGGCGTGCGACGTGATGCGCCCGTCGTACGACGGCAGCGACGGTGTCGACGGCCGGGTCTCCATCGAGGTGGACCCCCGGGTGGCGCACGACAGCGACAAGACCGTGGCCGAGGCCAAGGCCCTGTGGTGGCTGGTCGACAGGCCCAACCTCTTCATCAAGATCCCGGCCACCGAGGAGGGCCTCTCGGCGATCACCGACACGCTCGCCGAGGGGATCAGCGTCAACGTGACGCTGATCTTCGGCCTGGACCGCTACTCGGCGGTCATGGAGGCGTTCCTGGCCGGCCTGGAGAAGGCCAAGGCCAACGGCCACGACCTGTCGAAGATCGGCTCGGTGGCGTCGTTCTTCGTCTCCCGGGTCGACGCCGAGGTCGACAAGAGGCTGGAGAAGATCGGCTCGGACCAGGCCAAGGCGCTGCGGGGCAAGGCCGCCGTGGCCAATGCCCAGCTGGCGTACGAGCGCTACTCCGAGGTGTTCTCCTCCGACCGCTGGAAGGCGCTCGCCGCCGCCGGCGCGCACCCGCAGCGGCCGCTGTGGGCGTCGACCTCGACGAAGAACCCGGACTACCGCGACGTCATCTACGTCGAGGAGCTGATCGCTCCCGGCACGGTCAACACCATGCCCGAGTCGGTCATCCACGCGTACGCCGATCATGGCGAGACCCGCGGCGACACCGTGACCGGGGCCTACGACGCGGCCCGGAAGGTCTTCGCGGACCTGGAGTCGGTCGGGGTGGACATGGACGACGTGATCGCCACCCTGGAGCGCGAGGGCGTGGAGAAGTTCGAGACCAGCTGGCAGGAGCTGCTCGACGGTGTCCGCAAGTCGCTGGAGGCGGCGGCCAAGGGCAAGGGTGCCCCGAACAAGGCGGCCAAGGGCAACGCGAAGGCCGCTGAGCAGGCTGGTGGTAACGCATGAGCGACCTTCTCGCAGGGCCGGCGGAGGCCGCCGCCGGGCTCGTCGTGCACGGCGCGGACGCGGTCGACAGGTCCGCGCCCGCCTCGACCCGGGACGCGCTGGTCAAGGCCGGCGTCCCGGGCAAGCTGGCCGCGAAGGACCCGGGCCTGTGGGGTCCGGACGCCGAGGCCGAGGCGAAGATCCGGCTCGGCTGGGTGGACACCCACCAGCGCAGTCGGGAGCTGCTGGTGCAGCTCGCCGAGTTGACCACCGAGCTGGCCGATCTGGACCACGTGGTGCTCGCCGGCATGGGCGGCTCGTCGCTGGCCCCCGAGGTGATCACCCGTACCCTCGGCCGGCCGCTGACCGTGCTGGACACCACCGACCCCGGTCAGGTCCGCGCGGCCCTGGGCGACCGGCTGGAGCGCACGGTCGTGGTGGTGGCCAGCAAGTCCGGTTCGACGGTGGAGACCGACAGCCACCGGCGCGCGTACTGGCAGGCGTTCCTCGACGCCGGGATGACCGAGGCGGAGGCCGGCCGGCACTTCGTCATCGTCACCGACCCGGGCTCGCCGCTGGAGACGACCGCCACCGAGATGGGCGCGTTCACCGTGCTCGCCGACCCGAACGTGGGCGGCCGGTACTCGGCGCTCACCGCGTTCGGGCTGGTGCCGTCGGCGCTCGCCGGCGTCGAGGTGTCCGAGCTGATCGACCAGGCCGACGCGCTGGCCGCGTCGCTGGCCGGGGACCGGGACAACCCGGCGTTGGCGCTGGGCGCCGCGCTGGGCGCCGCCGCCACCCTGGCCCGGGACAAGGTCGCGCTGATCTCCGACGGCACCGGCATCGACGGGCTCGGCGACTGGGCCGAGCAGCTGATCGCCGAGTCGACAGGCAAGGCCGGCGTGGGCATCCTTCCGGTGGTGGTGGAGTCCCCGCAGAGCCCCGGCGCCGTCGGCTCCGACGTGCTGACCGTCACCTACGGCGGCGCGCTGGCCCCCGGCGACGTGCCGGGTGGCGGCACCGACCCGGACGTGGCCGTCAACGGCCCGCTCGGCGCGCAGTTCCTCGCCTGGGAGTACGCCACGGCGGTGGCCGGTGTGGTGCTCGGCATCGACCCGTTCAACCAGCCGAACGTCACCGAGTCCAAGGAGAACACCAACAAGATCCTGGCCTCGGGTCTGCCGGCGGAGACGCCGTCGTTCACCGAGGGCGCGATCGAGGTGTACGCCCCGCAGGGCGCTCCCGGCGACCTGGCCGGTGTGCTGCGCTGGCTGCTCGACGGGTTGGGCGACGACGGCTACCTGGCGGTCATGGCGTACCTCGACCGGTTCGCCGACGCCGACACCGCCCGGCTGCGTCCGCTGCTGGCCGAGGCGGCCGGCCGGCCCGTCACCTTCGGTTGGGGGCCGCGGTTCCTGCACTCGACCGGCCAGTACCACAAGGGTGGGCCGCAGGTCGGCAGCTACCTCCAGGTGACCGGCGCGGTCGCCGAGGACCTGGACGTGCCGGGCAAGCCGTACACATTCGGTGAGTTGCAGGCGGCGCAGGCCGCCGGTGACCGGCAGGCCCTCGCGGGTCGGGAACGGCCCGTGCTGCGGCTGCACCTGACCGACCGGGCCGCCGGCGTCGCCCAACTGCTCGACGCGGCCGGTCAGCTGCGCAGGTGAGGATGGACGACGTGACCGAAGGCGTGAACCCGCTACGCGACCCGCAGGACCGCCGGTTGCCCCGGATCCCGGAGCCGTGCGCTCTGGTGATCTTCGGGGTGACCGGCGACCTGGCCCGCAAGAAGCTGCTCCCCGCGGTCTACGACCTGGCCAACCGAGGGCTGCTGCCGCCCGGTTTCGTGGTGCTCGGCTTCGCACGCCGCGACTGGGGTGACGGCGACTTCGAGACCCTCGCCTGCGAGGCGGCCCGCAAGCACGCCCGCACACCGTGGCGGGACGAGGTGTGGGCACGTCTGGCCGGCAACATCAAGTTCGTCGGCGGGTCGTTCGACGACGACGCGGCGTTCGACCAGCTCGCGGCGACGCTCGACGACCTGCGTCAGACCCACGGCATCGCCGGCAACGCGGCGTTCTACTTCTCGATCCCCCCGGCCGCGTTCCCCGTGGTGCTCAAGCAGTTGGCCCGCACCGGGATGGCCGACAACGAGAAGTCCGGCGGTTGGCGCCGGGTCGTGGTGGAGAAGCCGTTCGGCAACGACCTTCCGTCGGCGAAGGCGCTCAACGACCTGGTCGACGACGTGTTCACCCGGCAGGACGTCTTCCGCATCGACCACTACCTGGGCAAGGAGACGGTCCAGAACATCCTGGCCCTGCGGTTCGCCAACAACCTGTTCGAGCCACTGTGGAACTCCAAGTACGTCGACTCGGTGCAGATCACCATGGCCGAGGACGTCGGCATCGGCACCCGCGCCGGGTTCTACGACACGGTCGGCACGGCCCGGGACGTTCTGCAGAACCACCTCCTCCAGCTCCTCGCCCTGGTGGCCATGGAGGAGCCGACCAGCTTCGACGCCGACGAGATCCGGGCCGAGAAGCTCAAGGTGCTCAAGGCGATCACCCTGCCCCGGGACGTGGCCCGGGACACCGTACGCGGCCAGTACCTGCCCGGCTGGGTGGGCGGCGAACGCGCCGTCGGCTACCGCGAGGAGCAGGACGTCCCCGCCGACTCCACCACCGAGACGTACGTGGCGGTGCGCCTCGGCATCCAGAACCGGCGCTGGGCCGAGGTGCCGTTCTACATCCGGGCCGGCAAGCGACTGCCCCGGCGGGTCACCGAGGTCGCCATCATGTTCAAGAAGGCGCCGCACCTGCCGTTCAACGACGCCGACATGGAGTCGCTGGGCAACAACCAGCTGGTCATCCGGGTGCAGCCGGACGAGGGCGTGGTGCTCAAGTTCGGCTCGAAGGTGCCGGGCACCACGATGGAGGTCCGCGACATCGCGATGGACTTCCAGTACGGCGAGGCGTTCACCGAGTCCAGCCCGGAGGCGTACGAGCGTCTGGTTCTGGACGTGCTGATCGGCGACCGCACCCTGTTCCCCGACGCGGCCGAGGTCGAGCAGAGCTGGCAGGTGATCGACCCGCTGGAGCACGCCTGGGAGGGCACCACGCCGGAGCCGTACCGCGCCGGTGAGTGGGGGCCGCGGGCGGCCGACGAGATGCTGGCCCGCGAGGGCCGCGCTTGGAGAAGAGCATGATCGGGCTGTGGGACACCACCGGCAACGAGGTGGTCAAGGCGCTCGCCGCCGAACGGCGCAGCGCCGGTGGCGTGGCCAGCGGTATGGCGCTCACCCTCATCGTCGTGGTGGACGAGCGGCGGGTCCGCGAGGCGGAGGCGGCGGCGACGATCGCCGCCGCCGCCCACCCGTGCCGGCTCGTGGTGGTGGTCCGCTCCGAGATCGAGCGGGACCGTAACCGGCTGGACGCGGAGATCGTGGTCGGTGGCCGGCTCGGCCCGTGCGAGGCGGTGGTCACCCGGATGTACGGGCGGCTGGCCCTGCACGCCGAGTCGGTGGTGATGCCGCTGCTCGTCCCCGACGTGCCGGTGGTCACCTGGTGGCACGGCGAGCCACCGGCGGAGATCGCCACCGACTTCCTCGGTGTCGTCGCCGACCGGCGGATCACCGACTCGGCGCAGGCCGCCGACCCGCTGGAGGCGCTGCACCAGCGGGCCCGGGACTACGGCCCGGGCGACACCGACCTGGCGTGGACCCGGATCACCCCGTGGCGGACCCTCGTCGCCGGGGCGTTCGACACCACAAGCGAGCAGGTCACCGAGGCGACAGTCGTCGCGCCGCCGAGCGACCCGACGGCGGCCCTGATGGTCGGTTGGCTGTCCAGCCGGCTGGGCATCACCCCACGCCGGGTGGACTCCGACGAGTTCCCCCGGATGCGGGAGGTGCAGTTGACCTGCGCCAACGGCGACCAGTTGACGTTGACCCGGGAGGACAGCCTCGCCGTGTTCCGGCGGACCGGCCAGGACGACCGGACCCTGCCGCTGGTCCGTCGACCGCTCGGCGACGAGCTGGCCGAGGAGCTGCGCCGGCTGGACGCCGACCAGGTGTACGCGGAGGCGCTCGGCGCGACCGTCGGGCTGCGCGGCCTGGAGCAGCGTCCACCGCAGCGGGTGCACGTCTGGAAGGACCCGGCCACCGCGCAGCGCGCCGAGGCCGGCGTCACGGCGCACGCCGGCACGAGCGGCGACAGCTGAGCCGCACGACACCGGAGGGCCGGGACCGGCGTCCCGGCCCTCCACCGCCATCTCCGGGCGTTCCGTCCGGGCACGACGCGACAGCGACCGCTCAGCGGTCGGGAAGGCACAACCCATGAGTGAGGCGAGTGTCGCCGTCCACGCCGACGCCGACCTGCTGGCGCAGGCCGTGGCGGCCCGGCTGCTGGTGAAACTGCTCGACGCGCAGGCCGACCGCGGTGCGGCCTCGGTGGTGCTGACCGGCGGCCGGGTCGCCGCGGCGGTGTACCGGGCGGTCGCGACGCTGCCCGCCCGGGACGCGGTGGACTGGTCCCGCGTCGACGTGTGGTGGGGCGACGAACGGTTCCTGCCCGCCGGCGACCCGGACCGCAACGAGACCCAGGCGCGGGCCGCCCTGCTGGACGCGGTGCCGCTGAACCCGGACCGGGTGCACGCGATGCCGGCGTCCGACGGCCCGGCCGGCAACGACCCCGAGGCCGCCGCCGCCGCGTACGCCGAGGAGTTGGCGCGCGCCGCCCGGCCGGGGCACGCCGCGCTGCCGCACTTCGACGTGCTGATGTTGGGCGTCGGCGAGGACGGCCACGTCGCGTCGGTCTTCCCCGGACATCCGGTGCACTACGACACCCGGCCCGTCAGCGCGGTGCGGGGCAGCCCGAAGCCGCCGCCGGTGCGTACCACCCTGACCCTGCCCGCGATCAACACCGCCGAGGAGGTCTGGTTGGTCGCCGCCGGCGCCGACAAGGCCCGCGCGGTGGGCATGGCGCTGGCCGGAGCCGGGCCGGTGCAACTGCCGGCGGCCGGCGTGCACGGCGTGGACCGCACCCGCTGGCTGCTGGACCGGGCCGCCGCGGCGGACGTGCCCACCCGGCTGCGCAGCCTGCGCTGAGCCCGGCCCTACTCGCCTCGACGGCGGCGTAGCGCGGCCAACGCCTCGTTCAGCAGCGCCTCGCCCTCCTCGGCGGTGCGCCGCTCCTTCACGTACGCCAGATGGCTCTTGTACGGCTCGGCGCGGACCCGGCCGGGCGGGTTCTGCTCGTCCTGACCGGCGGGCAGCCCGCACCGGGGGCAGTCCCACAGCGGCGGCGGCGCGACGTCCGCGGCGATCCGGATGCTGGTCCGGTGGTCGTTGCGGCACCAGTAGGTGACGTCCTGTCGGGGTGCGGGTTGGTGTCGCTCGTCCGGGCGGACGGGCGCCGACCCGACCCGGGCGCCGCGGATAACGTTGCCACTAGGCACGGCTGCTCGCTCCTGTCGTCGGAGGGGACCCACCGTCTTCGGGGGTGGACGGCGGGCGACGCGGTGCAGCGGGGAAAAGCCTGCGCGCGGCCCGTCGAGTGACGGACCGCGCGCAGATTGTACGACTTTACGGGCCTGCTCAGGCGCCGCTGTTCATCTGGAGGCGGAGCCAGAGGCCGAGCCCGACGATGGCGGCGAACCAGACGACGCCCACCAGAACGGTGTAACGATCCAGGTTCTTCTCCGCCACCGAGGAGCCGGCGAGGCTGGAGCTGACACCACCGCCGAACATGCTCGACAGTCCGCCGCCCTTACCGCGGTGCAGCAGGATCAGCAGGGTGAGCAGAACGCTCGTGATGACCAGCAACACGATCAACGTGTATGCGAACCAGATCGGCATGGCTGGGGGCAGTCCTCTCGTAGCGATCCTCGCCCGGACAGGTCGGGCACGATGGCACCGGCCGGTGGACGGGCGGTGTCAAGGATAGCGAGCGATCAGCGGGCGATGTGCTCGGGGAACCGGCAGATCTGCGCGAATTCCTCCGCGTCCAGGCTGGCGCCCCCCACCAGACCGCCGTCCACGTCCGGCTGGGCCATGATCGAGGCGACGTTCGACGCCTTGACCGACCCGCCGTACAGGACCCGGACCGCGTCGGCGGTGTCCTGGTCGAAGCGCTCCGCCAACCGCTTGCGGACCGCGCCGCAGACCTCCTGGGCGTCCTCCGGCGTCGCGGTCTTGCCGGTGCCGATCGCCCAGACCGGCTCGTACGCGATCACGACCTGCTTGACCTGCTCCGCGGTGAGCCCCGCGAGGCCACCGTCGAGCTGGTCCGCGCAGTGCGCCACGTGGGTGCCCTGCTCGCGCACGTCCAGCCCCTCCCCCACGCAGAGGATCGGGTTCAGGCCGTGCGTCAGCGCCGCCTTCACCTTGGCGTTGACCTGGGCGTCGTCCTCGTGGTGGTAGGCCCGCCGCTCGGAGTGACCGACCACCACGTACGTGCAGCCCAGCTTCGCCAGCATCGCGCCGGAGATGTCACCGGTGTACGCGCCCGAGGCGTGCGGGGAGAGGTCCTGCCCGCCGTAGCCGATCAGCAGCTTGTCGCCGTCCACAGCCGTCTGCACGGTGCGCAGGTCGGTGAAGGGCGGCAGCACGACCGTCTCGACCTCGGTGAGCTGCTTCTCGGTGAGACTCGCGGCCAGCTTCTGCACCAGCAGGTTGGCCTCGAGGTGGTTGAGGTTCATCTTCCAGTTGCCGGCCATCAACGGCCGGCGGGTGGTGCTCGCCATGTTCAGTTCTCCAGGGCCGCGATGCCGGGGAGGGACTTGCCCTCGAGGTATTCCAGGGAGGCGCCGCCACCCGTGGAGATGTGCCCGAAGGACGACTCGTCCAGACCGAGCGCACGGACCGCCGCCGCGCTGTCACCGCCGCCGACGACAGTGAACGCGTCGGCCTTGGTGATCGCCTCGGCGACCCCCCGGGTGCCGGCCGCGAACGCGGCCATCTCGAACACGCCCATCGGGCCGTTCCAGAAGATGGTCTTCGCCTGGGACAGCGCGGCGGCGAACCCGGCGACCGTCTCCGGGCCGATGTCCAGACCCAGCCGGTGACTCGGGATGCCGTCGACCCGGACCGTGTCGTGCGCGGCGTCCGGGGCGAACGCGTCCGCCACCACCACGTCGACCGGCAACATGATCTTGCCGTCGGACCGCTCCAACAGGTTGCGGCAGGTCTCCACCATGTCCTTCTCCAGCAGCGACGTGCCCACCTCCAGGCCCTGGGCCTTGAGGAAGGTGAAGCACATCCCGCCGCCGATGAGCAGCCGGTCGACCGTCGGCAGCAGCGCCTCGATCACCGCCAGCTTGTCGGAGACCTTCGACCCACCGAGCACCACCACGTACGGCCGCTCGGGGCTGCCGGTGAGCTTGGAGAGCACCTCGACCTCACGCAGCACCAGTCGGCCCGCGACGTGCGGCAACCGGGCCGGCACGTCGAAGACGCTCGCGTGCTTGCGGTGCACCGCGCCGAACGCGTCGTCCACGTACGCGTCACCGAACGCGGCGAGCTGGTCGGCGAACGCGCCCCGCTCGGCCTCGTCCTTGCTGGTCTCGCCCGCGTTGAAGCGCAGGTTCTCCAGCAGGGCGACCTGACCGTCGGCCAGGTCCGCGACCGTGGAACGGGCCGACTCACCGACGGTGTCGGTGGCGAAGTGCACCGGCGCGCCGAGCAGCTCACCGAGCCGCCCGGCGACCGGGCCCAGGCTGAACTGCGGGTCCGGCGCGCCCTTCGGGCGGCCCAGGTGCGAGCAGACGACCACCTTCGCGCCGGCCTCGACCAGCGCGCCGAGGGTCGGCAGCACCGCGCGGATCCGGCCGTCATCCGTGATGGCACCGGTCTCCTTGTCGAGCGGGACGTTCAGGTCGGCGCGCACCAGCACGCGCCGACCCGACACCCCCTCGGCGAGCAGGTCGTCGAGGGTCCGGATGCTCACAGCGACGAACCGACCAGCTTGACGAGGTCGACGAGGCGGTTGGAGTAGCCCCACTCGTTGTCGTACCAGCCGACGACCTTGACCTGGTTGCCGATGACCTTGGTCAGCGGCGCGTCGAAGATGCACGACGCCGGGTCGGTGACGATGTCGCTGGAGACGATCGGGTCCTCGTTGTAGACCAGGATGCCCTTGAGCGGGCCCTCCGCGGCGGCCTTCAGCGCGGCGTTGACCTCGTCGACGGTCGTCTCACGGCCGACCTCGACAGTCAGGTCGGTGGCCGAGCCGGTCGGGATCGGCACGCGCAGCGCGTACCCGTCGAGCTTGCCCTTCAGCTCCGGCAGCACCAGGCCGATGGCCTTCGCGGCGCCGGTGGAGGTCGGGACGATGTTCAGCGCGGCGGCGCGCGCCCGGCGCAGGTCCTTGTGCGCCGCGTCCTGGAGGTTCTGGTCCTGGGTGTACGCGTGGATCGTCGTCATCAGACCCTTGGTGATGCCGAACGTGTCCTGCAGGACCTTCGCCATCGGGGCGAGGCAGTTGGTGGTGCACGAAGCGTTGGAGATGATGGTGTGCTTCGCCGGGTCGTAGGTGTCGTGGTTGACACCCATGACGACGGTGACGTCCTCGTTCTTCGCCGGAGCGGAGATGATGACCTTCTTGGCCCCGCCGTCGATGTGCGCCTTGGCCTTGGTGCCGTCGGTGAAGAAGCCGGTCGACTCGATGACGACGTCGGCGCCGACCTCGCCCCACGGCAGCGCCGCCGGGTCCTTCTCGGCGAAGACCTTGATGGACTTGCCACCGACGGTGATCTCGTCGGCGCTGGCCTTCACCTCGTACGGCAGGCGACCCAGGATGCTGTCGTACTTGATCAGGTGGGCGAGCGTGGCGTTGTCGGTCAGGTCGTTCACCGCCACGACCTCGATGTCGGCGTCGGACGCCAGCACTGCCCGGAAGAAGTTACGGCCGATTCGGCCGAAGCCGTTGATGCCAACCCGGATGGTCACAGGTCCCATCTCCTCGCGTTCTGGTCTGCCGGCTTCAGACAACGGGCCGGCGGAGTGGTGTGCGCCGACCGTTGGAGCCGGCCGTTGACGGTTTCGTCTCGGCCACCCCGCCGCGGTCTGAGGACCTTGACCGCCCGAGGCGGTGTGCACGACGAGGAGTGCCTGTGTCGGCCCCCTTGCCGTACTCAGCGACCCTATCCGAGCGTGCGAGACCACGCTGCGCCGGGTCGTGCTCCCGGGCGCACCGTGCGGCCTTACCGTCCTATCAGACCACGAGCATGTCGGGCGTGACTGCCGCTTCGGTATCCGGGATGCCGAGGTCCCGGGCCCGCTTGTCGGCGAGCGCCAGCAGTCGGCGGATCCGCCCCGCGATGGCGTCCTTGGTCAGCGGCGGCTCGGCCAGCGCTCCCAGCTCCTCCAGCGACGCCTGCCGGTGCTCCAGGCGCAGCCGCCCGGCGTCGGTCAGGTGGTTGGGCGCCTCGTCGGCGAGGATCTCCAGGGCACGGGTGACCCGGGCCGCCGCGGCGACCGCCGCTCGCGCCGAGCGGCGCAGGTTGGCGTCGTCGAAGTTGGCGAGCCGGTTGGCGGTGGCCCGCACCTCGCGGCGTACCCGACGCTCCTCCCACGCCAGCACGCTGGAGTGCGCGCCGATCCGGGTGAGCAGCGCGGCGATCGCGTCACCGTCCTTGACGACCACCCGGTCCACCCCGCGTACCTCACGGTTCTTCGCGGTGATGCCGATCCGCCGCGCCGCGCCGACAAGCGCCAACGCCGACTCCGGACCCGGGCAGGTGATCTCCAGCGCGCTGGACCGACCGGGCTCGGTGAGTGAGCCGTGCGCCATGAACGCCCCCCGCCACGCGGACACCGCGCAGCAGACATTCGCCGCCACCACGTGCGGGGGCAGCCCGCGCACCGGCCGGCCGCGCACGTCCAGCAGGCCCGTCTGCCGGGCCAGGGCCTCGCCGTCCTTGACCACCCGGACGATGAAGTGGCTGCCCTTGCGCAGGCCGCCGGAGGCCAGCACGTGGATCTCGCTGGGGTACCCGTACACCTCGGCGATCTCCCGCCGCAGCCGGCGCGCCACCGCCCCGGTGTCCAGCTCGGCCTCCACCACCACGCGGCCGGAGACGATGTGCAGCCCCCCGGCGAAGCGCAGCAGCGCCGCCATCTCCGCCCGCCGACAGCAGGGCTTGGGCACGTCGACCCGACTCAGCTCGTCCTTGACCGCAGCCGTCATCGCCATTGTGCGTCCCCTCACGGACCTGTTCCGGCGTGTCGCCGGAGATTACGTACGTGTCTAACGATCGGCGCCCAGGACAGGCACCAGCGCGGCGCCCAGGGCAGCCGGATCATGGCGGGGAGTGCCGTCGGTGACGGCGACGGGAGCGAGGACCAGGCGGGCACCAAGCGATTCTGCCGCACGTTCGACCGGTTCGGGGTCACCCACCGCCTTGGCGTCGGCCAGCACGAGATCCACCTTGAGCTCGGGAAGATACCAGCGCAGCGCCGCGAGATGGTCGGCGACGGAGAGCCCGAGGGTCTCCTTCTCCGCGGCGAGGTTCAGGGTGACCAGCCGCCGGGCCGGGCTGGACACGATCGCATCGGCGAGCTGCGGCACCAGCAGGTGCGGCAGCACGCTCGTGTACCAGCTGCCCGGCCCGAAGATCAACCAGTCGGCCGCGCCGATCGCCGCGAGCGCCTCCGCGCAGGCCGCCGGAGCCGCCGGGGTGAGCCGCAGCGACTCGACCCTTCCAGTGGTGACCGCCACCTGGTGCTGGCCGCGAACGGTGCGCACCTCGTCGGGTGCGGCCGGGTCCACCCCGCGCACTCGGGCCTCGATGCCCACCGGCTGGCGGGACATCGGCAGCACCCGGCCGACCGCGCCGAGCATCGCCCCGGCGTGCTCCAACGCCGCCACCGGGTCACCGAGCAGCTCCATGAGGCCGCAGAGCACCAGGTTGCCCACCGCGTGCCCGGCCAGCCCGTCGACGCGGGCCGCCGCCCGCCGCGTGACCTCACCGGAACCGTCGGTCGCCGCCGGGTCCGCGCCGGCTCCACCGAGCGGGGGTACGTCGTCCGCGGGCACGGCGTTCGCGGGCACGGCGTTCGCGGGCACGGCGTTCGCGGGCACGGCGTTCGCGGGCACGGCGTTCCCGGCCACGGCGTTCGCGGGCACGGCGTTCGCGGGTAGGCCTTTCGCGGGCACGGCGGCGAAGCGGTGCTGGAACAGCCCGGCGCTGCGCCGGGTGGCCGGGTGGTCGCCCGCCAGCGCGACAAGTGCCTGCCGCAGGTCGCCCGGGGGCAGACCGCCCCGCTCGGCGCGCAGCCGACCACTGGACCCGCCGTCATCACCGACCGTGACCACAGCGGTGATGTCCAGGTCGAGTTCGGGAGCGCAGTGGCGAAGCGCCCGCAGCGACGCGGACAACCCGTGCCCCCCGCCGAACGCCACCACCCGACGCGCCGTCATTCCCGCCCCAGGTCGCGGTGCTGCGCGTTGGCCGCCAACCCGGACTGGCGCAGCCGGCCCGCCAACTCCTCGGCGATGGCCACGCTGCGGTGCTTGCCGCCGGTGCAGCCGACAGCGACAGTCAGGTAGCGCTTGCCCTCCCGCTCGAAACCGGTGGTGGTGGCGTTGACCAGGTCCGCGTACGAGGCGACGAAGGCGTCCGCGCCCTCCTGGCCCAGCACGTACGCGCTGACCGCCTCCTCCCGCCCGGTGTGCTCGCGCAGCTCCGGCACCCAGTACGGATTGGGCAGGAACCGGGCGTCAAGCACGAAGTCGGCGTCCGGCGGCAGGCCGTACTTGAACCCGAACGACAGCACGGTCACCCGCAGCCGGCGGGCGTCCTCGCCGCCGAACAGCTCCTCGATGCGTCGCCGGAGCTGGTTGACGTTCAGGTGGCTGGTGTCGATGATCACGTCGGCCTGGTCGCGGGCCTCCTCCAGCAGCCCGCGTTCCACGGCGATGCCGTCGGCCAGCCGCCCCTCGCCCTGCAACGGGTGCGACCGGCGCACGCTCTCGAACCGCCGGATCAGCACCTCGTCGTCGGCGTCGACGAAGACCACCCGGGGCGAGAAGCCGCGCTCCTTGAGCTCGCGGATCGCCCCGGCCAAGTCGGTGGAGAACGCCCGCGACCGCACGTCCAGCACCATGGCCGTACGCCGCGCCGCTCCCCCGGCCTTGAACGCCAACTCGGCCATGTCGAGCATCAACGCCTGCGGCAGGTTGTCCACCACGTAGTAGCCGACGTTCTCCAACGCGCGGGCGACGGTGCTGCGGCCGCCGCCGGAGAGTCCCGTGACCACCACCAGCGTGGTCTCCGACTCGGCAGTCGTGTGCCCGTCGGCACCCGTCGGGGCGTCGATCCGGTCTGCGGCTGTGCGCGCCTCGCTCACCCGTACGTACCCCCAAGCCGTGGCGCCGCGGCCGCCATCGGCCGCGATTGGTCAATCAGCGACTCTATCCCGCCGCCCGGCGGGGAGCGGGGCACCCGGCACGGGTCACGCGGCTCGGGTGCGCCGGGCGTGTGGTGTCGGGGTGGGCTCGTAGACTCCGCGGATGGCTTCCCCCACCGACCTGCGGACCGCTGACACGCTGCCGGTGCTGCGCCGGGTGTTCGGGTACGACGCCTTCCGCGGCTTCCAGCAGGAGGTGATCGACCATGTGGTCGCCGGTGGCGACGCGCTGGTGCTGATGCCCACCGGTGGCGGCAAGTCGCTGTGCTACCAGATCCCGGCGCTGGTCCGCGAGGGCGTCGCCGTCGTCGTGTCCCCGCTGATCGCGCTCATGCAGGACCAGGTGGACGCGCTCACCGCCGTCGGCGTCCGCGCCGGTTTCCTCAACTCGACCCAGACCCTGGACGCCCGACGCCGGGTCGAGGCCGCCTTCGTCGCCGGCGAGTTGGACCTGCTCTACCTGGCCCCGGAGGCGCTCGGCGTCCGGTCCACCCTCGCCCTGCTGGACCGGGGCCGCATCTCCCTGTTCGCGATCGACGAGGCGCACTGCGTGTCCCAGTGGGGGCACGACTTCCGCCCTGACTACCTCGCGCTGTCGATGCTGCACGAACGCTGGCCGCAGGTGCCCCGGATCGCCCTGACCGCAACCGCGACGAGCGCCACCCGCACCGAGATCGCCACCCGCCTCAAGCTCGACGACGCCCAGCACTTCGTGGCCAGCTTCGACCGGCCCAACATCCAGTACCGGATCGTGCCCAAGCGCGAGCCCCGCAAGCAACTGCTGGCCCTGCTGCGCGACGAGCACCCCGGCGACGCCGGCATCGTCTACTGCCTGTCCCGCGCCTCGGTGGACAAGACCGCCGAGTTCCTCGTCGCCAACGGCATCGCCGCCCTGCCGTACCACGCCGGCCTGGACGCGGCCACCCGCGCCGCCAACCAGCAACGCTTCCTGCGCGAGGACGGCCTGGTCATGGTCGCCACCATCGCCTTCGGCATGGGCATCGACAAGCCGGACGTCCGCTTCGTCGCCCACCTCGACCTGCCCAAGTCTGTGGAGGGCTACTACCAGGAGACCGGCCGCGCCGGCCGCGACGGGCTGCCGTCCACGGCCTGGCTGGCGTACGGGCTCCAGGACGTCGTCCAGCAACGCAAGATGATCGAAACGTCCGACGGCGACCTCGCGCACCGGCGTAACCTCGCCGCCCACCTGGACGCGATGCTCGCCCTCTGCGAGACCGTGCGCTGCCGGCGGGTGCAGATGCTCGAATACTTCGGCGAGACGACGACGGCTGCCTGCGGCAACTGCGACACCTGCCTCACCCCACCGGAGTCCTGGGACGGCACCGTCGCCGCCCAGAAGCTACTCTCCACCGTCTTCCGCCTCGACCGCGAACGCAACCAGCGGTTCGGCGCCGGGCAGTGCATCGACATCCTGCTCGGCAGACAGACGGACAAGATCAGCCAGTACGGTCACGACGCGCTGACCGTCTTCGGCATCGGCGCCGAACTGAGCGAGGCCGAATGGCGGGGCGTCGTCCGGCAACTGCTCGCCGAAGGGCTGCTCGCCGTGGAGGGTGACTACGGCACCCTGGCCCTGACCGAGGCGAGCGCCGACGTGCTGGGTCGCCGCCGTACCGTCACGATGCGCCGCGAGCCGGAGAGGCCGGCATCGAGCCGCTCGTCGAAGCCCCGCGGCTCCGCCACCGTCGTCGCCGAACTGGCACCGGCGGCCGTACCGGTCTTCGAACGCCTGCGCGCCTGGCGAGCGGCCACCGCCAAGGAACAGGGTGTGCCGGCGTACGTGATCTTCCACGACGCCACGCTCCGGCAGATCGCCGGCGACGCCCCGGGCACCCTCGCCGAGCTGTCCCGGGTCAGCGGGGTCGGCGAGAACAAACTCGCCAAGTACGGCGAGCAGATCCTGGCCGTCCTCGCTGACGGGTGACCACCTGCCGAAGGCCGAACCTCGGTTGAGGTCCGGCCTTCGGTGTCGTTCGCGTAAGCCGAAAGGGCCGGGCCCCGTGGTGGGGTCCGGCCCTTTCGCGTTTGGGTGTGCTGGTGGTCAGTTGGTGGCGTAGCCGCGGGTGGCGATCCAGTCGGCGAGGTGCTCGACGGTGATCCAGTAGGAGGCGGTGTTCGGGTTGG
>NZ_JBEXGP010000039.1:0-30572 GCF_040607375.1 Micromonospora sp. NPDC005298 | reverse complement strand
CGCCGACTGGATCGCCACCCGCGGCTACGCCACCAACTGACCACCAGCACACACAAACGCGAAAGGGCCGGACCCCACCACGGGGCCCGGCCCTTCCGGCATGACCGGGTCAGAGTTCGCTGCCCGCGCGGGCCGGCTCGGCGTCGGGGGCCGGCGAGGTGGGCTCGATCCGGTGGGCCCGTCGCCGCAGCCACCAGGTGCTGGCGAGGCCGGCGAGCACCGCGAGGGCCAGCCCGGCCCAGGAGATGTCCTTGAGCCAGTGCTCGGCGGCCCGACCGACGCTGAACAGCAGGTAGGTGGTGCCGAACGCCCACACCAGCCCACCGGCGGCGTTGGCGAGCAGGAAGCGGCGGTACGGCACGTGCAGTGCCCCGGCGAGTGGTCCGGCCAGGATCCGCAGCAGCGCCACGAACCGGCCGAAGAAGACCGCCCACACGCCGTACCGGGCGAAGCTCTGCTCGGCTCGGACGAGTTGGGCGGGGCCGAGGTGGCGGGGGAAGCGCCGGCCCAGCCGGGTGAGCAGGGGACGTCCACCTCGGCGGCCCACCGCGTACCCGATGGAGTCGCCGACGATCGCGCCGGTGGCCGCCGCGGTGGCCACCCACTCCGGCTCGACCACCCCGGTGGCGGCGAGCAGGGCGGAGCTGACCAGGACGATCTCGCCGGGCAGGGGAACTCCCATGCTCTCGACGCCGATCACTCCGCCGACGAGCAGGTAGACCGCGATGGGTGGCAGGGACTCGAGCCAGTGCTGGACGTCGAACACAGTGGACCCCTTCCCCTGCCGGGCCTCGAACCCTACCCGCGGCGGACCTTTCGTACGTGCCGTCGCGGCGCGGCCCGGGATCGGCCGCACACACCGTAGGGCGTCCTAGGAGGCTAGGGATAAGGATGAACCCGCCCTGGCTTGCACATCTAGCAAGACGGACGTACGGTTTTGTTGAGAGCGGAATCGGCGGTAAGTGTCACCTAACCTCGGCGGCGCCCCGACCGGTGCGACACACTGCTCAGGACTACTCACGGTCGCTGGTGTGAAGGAGTACGACGTGGCGAGCCTCGACACCTTCGGTGCGAAGACCCAGCTACGCGTCGGAGACGCGAGCTACGAGATTTTCAGGATCGACAAGGTGGACGGCCACGACCGGCTGCCGTACAGCCTGAAGGTCCTGCTGGAGAACCTGCTGCGGACCGAGGACGGCGCGAACATCACCGCCGACCACATCCGCCAGCTCGGCGGATGGGATCCCACCGCCGACCCGAGCGTGGAGATCCAGTTCACCCCGGCGCGGGTGCTCATGCAGGACTTCACCGGCGTGCCCTGCGTGGTCGACCTGGCCACCATGCGCGAGGCGGTGCGTGACCTGGGCGGCGACGCCACCAAGGTCAACCCCCTCGCCCCCGCCGAGCTGGTCATCGACCACTCGGTGATCGCCGACCTGTTCGGCCGCGAGGACGCGTTCGCCCGCAACGTCGAGCTGGAGTACGAGCGCAACAAGGAGCGCTACCAGTTCCTGCGCTGGGGTCAGACGGCGTTCAACGAGTTCAAGGTCGTCCCCCCGGGCACCGGCATCGTGCACCAGGTCAACATCGAGTACCTGGCCCGTACGATCATGGAGCGCAACGGCCAGGCGTACCCGGACACCGTGGTCGGCACCGACTCGCACACCACGATGGTCAACGGCCTGGGCGTGCTGGGTTGGGGCGTCGGCGGCATCGAGGCCGAGGCCGCGATGCTGGGACAGCCGGTCAGCATGCTCATCCCCCGCGTGGTGGGCTTCAAGCTGTCCGGCGAGATGCCCGCCGGCACCACCGCCACCGACCTGGTGCTGACCATCACCGAGATGCTGCGCAAGCACGGCGTGGTCGGCAAGTTCGTCGAGTTCTACGGCCCCGGCGTGAGCGCCGTGCCGCTGGCCAACCGGGCCACCATCGGCAACATGTCCCCCGAGTACGGCTCCACCGTGGCGATCTTCCCGATCGACGCCGAGACCATCCGCTACCTGGAGCTGACCGGCCGGGACGCCGCGCAGGTCGCGCTCGTCGAGGCGTACGCCAAGGAGCAGGGCCTCTGGCACGACCCGGACGCCGAGCCGGAGTACTCCGAGCGCCTGGAGCTGGACCTGGGCTCCATCGAGCCGTCGCTCGCCGGCCCGAAGCGCCCGCAGGACCGGGTGCCGCTGGGCGCCGCCAAGACGCTGTTCCGCTCCGCCCTGACCGACTACGTCGCCGACGACTCCGTCGGTGAGCGCGACCTCAAGCCGGGCGTGCCCCGCGAGGAGCTGCCGCGCGGCGCCAACGGTCCGGCCGACGAGGCAAGCGCCGAGTCGTTCCCGGCCAGCGACCCGCCCGCCAACGACTTCAGCGACCCGGCCGACGAGCCGCGCGACCTGGAGACCGCGGCGGTCGGTGCGGGTGGCCGGGCCACCAACCCGGTCCAGGTCACCGGCGCCGACGGCGTCGAGTACGAGCTGGACCACGGCGCGGTGGTGATCGCCGCGATCACCTCCTGCACCAACACGTCCAACCCGCAGGTGATGATCGGGGCGGCCCTGCTGGCCCGCAACGCCGTGGAGAAGGGCCTGACCCGCAAGCCGTGGGTGAAGACCACCCTGGCGCCGGGCTCCAAGGTCGTCATGGACTACTACGAGCGGGCCGGCCTCACGCCGTACCTGGACAAGCTCGGCTTCAACCTGGTCGGCTACGGCTGCACGACCTGCATCGGCAACTCGGGCCCGCTGCCCGAGGAGGTGTCCGCGGCGGTCAACGAGCACGACCTGTCGGTCGTGTCGGTGCTGTCGGGCAACCGGAACTTCGAGGGCCGGATCAACCCGGACGTCAAGATGAACTACCTGGCGTCCCCGCCGCTGGTGGTCGCCTACGCCCTGGCCGGCACGATGGACATCGACCTGGCCAACGAGCCGATCGGTGAGGACAGCGACGGCAACCCGGTCTTCCTGCGCGAGATCTGGCCGAACAGCGCCGAGATCCAGGACGTCATCGCCCAGGCGATCGGCGCGACCGGGTTCAGCGCCGCCTACGCCGACGTGTTCGCCGGTGACGAGCGGTGGCAGTCGCTGCCCACCCCGACCGGCGACACCTTCGCCTGGGCCGACGACTCCACCTACGTGCGTAAGCCCCCGTACTTCGAGGGGATGCAGCAGGAGCCGAGCCCGGTCGTCGACATCGCCGACGCGCGGGTGCTGGCCAAGCTGGGTGACTCGGTGACCACCGACCACATCTCGCCGGCCGGTTCGATCAAGGCCGACTCCCCCGCCGGCACGTACCTGGCCGAGCACGGTGTGCCGCGGCACGAGTTCAACTCGTACGGCTCACGCCGGGGCAACCACGAGGTGATGATCCGGGGCACGTTCGCGAACATCCGGCTGCGCAACCAGCTGGTGCCGGGTGTGGAGGGCGGCTTCACCGTCAACCACCTCACCGGCGAGCAGTCCTCGATCTACGACGCCTCGATGGCGTACCAGGAGGCCGGCATCCCGCTGGTCATCCTGGCCGGCAAGGAGTACGGCTCGGGCTCGTCGCGGGACTGGGCGGCCAAGGGCACCATGCTGCTGGGCGTCCGGGCGGTCATCGCCGAGTCGTACGAGCGGATCCACCGTTCGAACCTGATCGGCATGGGTGTGCTGCCGTTGCAGTTCCCGGTGGACACCACCGCCGAGTCGCTCGGTCTGAGCGGCACGGAGACGTTCACCATCACCGGTGTGACCGCGCTCAACGACGGCGAGACCCCGCGTACCGTGCGGGTCAGCACCGACACCGGCGTGGAGTTCGACGCGGTGGTGCGGATCGACACCCCCGGTGAGGCGGACTACTACCGGCACGGTGGCATCCTGCAGTACGTGCTGCGCCGCATGATCGCTAACTGACGTACCGACGTCACCAGGCTCCCTCCCGCCCCGGCGGGAGGGAGCCTGCGTCGTTTCCGGGCCGTTCGTCACCGCCCGCGATTCCACCGACCGGACGCTAGCGACCGAGGCCATCCGCCCGGTCGAGTAGCGCACGGCCCTCGGCCGTCGAACCGGCCATCCCAGCGGCCTCCCGGAACAGCGCGGCGGCCCGCAGCCGGTCACCCTGCCGGGCGACCAGATCGGCCCGCACCGCCACGGCGAGCGGGTTGCCGTCCAGCCCTCCCCCGGCCTGCGCCGCGTCGAGCAGGCCCAGCCCGGCGTACGGCCCGTACGCGTAGCCGTGTGCGACAGCGCGGTTGAGCGCGATCACGGGTGAGGGCCGGATGCCGATCAGCGCGTCGTAGGCCTGTGCGATCGCCGGCCAGTCGGTGGCGTCGGAGGACGGTGCGGTGGCGTGGCAGGCGGCGATCCGGGCCTGCCAGGCGTACGGCCCGTCGTGGCGTACCCGAGAAAGGGCGTCCAGGCCCTCGGCGATGGCCGCACGGTCCCACCGTGCGCGATCCTGCCGTTGCAGGGTGAGCAGGTTGCCCGCGGCGTCCCGGCGGGCGTCGCGGCGGGAGTGCTGGAACAGGACCAGCGCCAGCAGCGCGGCCACCTCGGACTGCTCCGGCATCAACCGGTCGAGCAGCCGGGCCAGCCGGACCGCCTCGTCGGCGAAGGCCGGCTCGCCGTCGACGACGTAGCCCCTGGTGAACAGCAGGTACAGCACGGCGAGGACGCCGGGCAGCCGCTCGGTCAGCGCCTGCCCGCTGGGCACCCGGTACGGAATGCCGGCCTGCGCGATGCGGGTCCTGGCCCGGGTCAGCCGTCGGGTCATTGTCGACTCGTTGACCAGCAGGAGTCGTGCGATGTCACCGGTCGGGACGCCGCAGACGGTTCGCAGCGTCAGCGCCACCCGGGCGTCGATCGCCAGCGCCGGGTGGCAGCAGGTGAAGATCAGGCGCAGGCGGTCGTCCACCACGTCCTCCGGCATCTCCGGGTCGGGCTGCCCCTCGGGCGGCGTGAGCAGCGCCAAATCGTGCAGCTTGCGGCGTTCAACGGTGGCTCGTCGCAGCACGTCGAGCGCCCGGTTGCGGGCCACCGTCATGAGCCAGCCGCCCGGGTTGGCCGGCACGCCGTCGGCTGGCCAGCGCTCCAGGGCGACGGCCAGCGCCTCCTGGGCGCAGTCCTCGGCCAGCGCCCAGTCCCCGGTCACCCGGATCAGGGTCGCGACAATCCGGGGGTACGCCTCGACGCTGGCGTCGCCGACGGCCTGCGCCGCCGCAGCCGCCACCGCGCCGGCCGGTGCGGGGGCCGCCGCGCCCGCCGGTGCGGGCGGGCGTACCGGCCGGCGCTGCGGTGTGGACAACCCGGTCAGGCGGACAGGTCCGCGAACGGGCGCAGTTCCAGCCGCCCCTCCCGCGCCATCGGGTGCGTCCGCGCCACCTCGATCGCCTCGTCCAGATCCGCGCAGTCGAGCAGGTCGAAGCCCACGATCACCTCCACGGTCTCCGCGAACGGCCCCTCGGAAACGAGCAGCTCACCGCCGCGTACCCGGACCGTGGTGGCCGCGGTGGTGGGCGCCAGCACGTTGCCGGTGAGGCGGCGACCACGGGTGTCGTTGTCCGCCACCCACTTGTAGATGTCGGGAAGTTCCGTCGGGTCGTTGTCCGGCTCGGTGTCGCTGCAAACGAACATCATGTACTTCATCTGGTCGCTCCCTGGTTTCTCGGGGTGTCGCCAGCATGACGATCGGGCGGGAGCGTTCCGGACACCTTCCCTCAGGAAATCCCGGTCAGTTTCCTCCGGCGGCGCGGCGGCGGGCCTCGCGGGTCTTCATGGCGTGCTCCATCAGCGTGACGAGCACCTCCTTGCTGGATTCCCGCTGCCGGGCGTCGCAGAGCAGCACCGGCACGCCCGGGTCCAGGTTCAGCGCGGTCTGCACCTCGTCGAGCCGGTACGTCCGGGCGCCCTCAAAGCAGTTCACCGCGACCACGAACGGCGTGCCCCGACCCTCGAAGTAGTCGATCGACGGGAAGCAGTCGGCGAGCCTGCGGGTGTCGGCCAGCACCACCGCGCCGATCGCCCCCAGAGCCAACTCGTCCCAGACGAACCAGAACCGGTCCTGGCCGGGCGTGCCGAACAGGTACAGCACCAGGTCGTCGCTGATGGTGATGCGACCGAAGTCCATGGCCACCGTGGTGGTGGTCTTGCCCTCCACCCCGGACAGGTCGTCGATGCCGACCCCCGACTCCGTCAGCACCTCCTCGGTGCGCAACGGTCGCGTCTCGCTCACCGCGCCGACCATGGTGGTCTTACCCACGCCGAACCCACCTGCCACCAGGATCTTGATCGCGGTGGGCAGTGGGGGGGCTCCCGCCGGCCGGTCAGAGTGCCCGTAGTCCATTGATAACCGCCTCGAAGATGCTGTTGTCGGGAAGACCGGCCGTGGTCTGCGGCTCGCGTACCTGCACCAGGCTGCGGGCCGCCAGATCACCGAGGAGCACCCGAATGGTGCCCACCGGCAGGTCGAGATGGGCGGCGATCTCGGCGACGGACTGTATGCGTTGGCACAGCCCGACGATCGCCAGATGTTCCGGGCCGATACCGACCTCCGGCGTGACCTCGGCTCGGGTCGCGGTGACCAGGGAGATCAGGTCGAACGTGCCGGTGACGGGGCGGGCCCGACCGCGCGTCATGGCGTACGGGCGCACGACCGGACCCGCATGGTCATCCACCCACTGATGGTCCGCTGCCTCACCCTGCACCGTCATGCCGCTACCTCTCGCTGGCCGGCTGCTCAGCTCCCCGCGACGGGGATGCGACGTACTTGCCGACGCGGGTGACGAGCATCGCCATCTCGTAGGCGATCAGGCCGACGTCGGCGTCCTCGCTGGCCAGCACCGCCAGACAGGCGTTGCGGCCGGCCGCGGTGACGAACAGGAACGACGACTGCATCTCGATGATGGTCTGCTGCACCTGCCCGCCACCGAAGCGCTTACCGGCGCCCCGGGCCAGGCTCTGGATGCCCGCCGCCATCGCTGCGAGGTGCTCGCCGTCGTCCCGGCTCAGCCCCCGGGAGGCGGCCATCAGCAGGCCGTCGCTGGAGAGGGCGACCGCGTGCTCCGCCTGTTTCACCCGGCCCACCAGGTCATCCAGCAACCACGTCAGGTCGGCACTCGAAGCCGTCTTCTGGGCCACTTCGTCGTCCTCTTCTCGCCCGGCGTTGTCGCCGTACTCATCTGGGGTTGACCGTCACGCTGCGCGGAACCGCGTCACCGGCACCCGGTCAGGTCACGTCCGGATCCTCGGCCGGCTCCGGCGTCGCTGCCGGGTGGGCGTCGGAGGCGCCGCCGAGCAGCCGGGCCGCGTCGGTGCGACCACGCCGTGTGCCGGTCTGGTAGGAACTCATCATCTTGCGCACCTGCTCCGGCTGGCGCACCACGTCGTCGTGGTCGCTCTCCGTCGCGGGCTCGTCGCGCAACTCCGGCACGATGCTCGCCTGCCGCACCCGGACCGGCAGGCCCGTGTTCGTCCGGTCCGCCTCGGCACGGTCCGGTCCGGGGCTGTCGTCACCGTTCACGTCCGACTCCGTGGGGTCCGTGCCGGCCGTCGGCCGGGTGCCGTTGACCGCGGGCAGGCCGGTGGGCAACGTCGGGCCCTCCAGTGCGGGCTGCCCCTGGGTGCGGCGGACCCGGGTGGGAAGCTCCGGCGTCCCGGTGGCCGGCGTCGTCCGCCGCCGGGTGGGCAACGCGTCGGCCTCGGCGCCGTCGGCCTGGTCCGTCCCGGTGGCGGTCTGCGCCTCGGTCGTGGCCTGCGGCACGTCCGAGTCGGGCGTTTTCGGTGCGGTCGGCCGCGCGGCCAGCGCCACTGGGGCCGGGCGGACACTGTCGGAGGGGGCGGGAGACCCCGCGGGCAGCGGGATCGCCGGCGAACCGGTCCGGATCCCGCCTGAGGTCTCCGCGTCCGCGGCCTCCGTGATCAGCTCCGCCGGGATCAGCACGACCGCCGTGGTGCCGCCGTACGCCGACTCCTTGAGCCGGACCCGCACGCCGTGCCGCTCGGTCAGCCGGCTCACCACGTAGAGCCCGAGCCGCGCGGCGTTGGCGAGGTTCAGCTCCGACTGGTCGACGATGCGGTCGTTCGCGGCGGCCAGGTCGTCCTCGCTCATCCCGAGGCCCCGGTCCTCGATCTCGATGGCGAAACCGTTGGCCACCAGCTGACCGCGAACCTCCACTGTGGTGTGCGGCGGGGAGAACGACAGACCGTTCTCGATCAACTCGGCGAGCAGGTGGATGACGTCGCCGACCGCACGGCCGGCCAGCGAGACCGGGCCGAGCGGCAGCACGTTGACCCGCGTGTAGTCCTCGACCTCGGCCACCGCGCCGCGCACCACGTCGACCATCGGCACGTTGCGCCGCCAGGCCCGGCCCGGCGTCGAGCCGGAGAGGACGATCAGGTTCTCCGCGTTACGCCGCATCCGGGTGGCCAGGTGATCGACCCGGAACAGATCCTCCAGCTCCTCCGCGTCGTGCTCGCGCCGCTCCATCGCGTCCAGCAGGGTGAGCTGGCGGTGCACCAGCGCCTGGGTACGCCGGGCCAGGCTGAGGAAGACCTCGCGGACGTTGCGCCGCAGCTCGGCCTGCTCGACGGCGGTCCGCAGTGCGGTCTCCTGCACCGCGTTGAACGCCTTGCTGACCTGGCCGACCTCGTCGTTGCCGAAATCGAGGGGAGGCGCCTCGGTGGCCACGTCGACCTCCTCGCCGCGGCCGAGGCGCTCCACCACCCGGGGCAGCCGCTCGTCGGCGAGCTGCCAGGCGGCCTGGCGCAACCGTTCCAGCTGGCGCAGCAGGGCCCGGGCGGTGGTGATGGAGACGACGATGGAGGCGATGACGGCGAGCAGGCCGAGACCGGCCGCGAGCACCAGCCGGATGACAACCCAGATCGCGACCGGGGTGGCCCGCTGGACCAGCGCGTCCCCACCGGCCAGCACGACGGCCTCCTGCTCCTCCAGAGCGGGAGCGAGGGCCGCCTGCCAGTCGTCGGCACCGACCGGCAGAGGGGCGTTCGGTCGAGCGCTGGAGACCATGCGGTCCTCGAGCGTTCGGAGCTTGGTGAAGGTTGGGCCCTCGGTCATCTGGACGTACCGCTGGCGGTCGGCCTCGGGGAGTTCGGCAAGTGCCTCCGAGACGAGGAACCGTTGCGCGCCGACCAGTTGCGCGAACTGGGCGTACTCCTTGTCGCTGATCCGACCGGCCGCCGAGACGCCGGCGAAGAGCGCGTCCTCCTGCGACATCAGCTCGCGCACGCGTACCAGCCGGGTGAGGGTGACGGTGTCCTTGGCGATCTCCTCGTCGTCGAGCTGGCCCAGGGCCGTGTACACCCGGAACAACGAATCGAGGACCCCGGTGTACGCGGCGGCGGCGGCCGTCCGGTCCACCGACCCGGTGATGACGGCCTCGCGCATCGGACCGAGGCCGTCCAACTGGGCGACCACCTGGTCGATTCGTACAGTCAGCTCGTCGGTCGAGGCGAAGCGCGCACGCCAGCTCCTGGCCGCCGTGGCGAAGTCGGCGGCCCGTTCCTCGGTGCGCTGGCGCTGCTCCTGCAACTGTCGCGCCAGGTCCTGATCGCGGCGTCCGAGGTACGCCACCGACATCCGACGCTCCTGCTGGAGCTCGGTGCGCAGCGATTCGCTCGGTTCGGCGACCTGCGCGTCAAGCGTCTGCACACCGAGCACGTTGAGGCCGTCGCGAAGGGTGACCCATGCCGCGAACGCCCAGAGGGCGGCGAGCGAGACCAGTAGGGCCACGACCTTCGTGCGCAAGCTTGCACTGCGGGAAGCCATCCCCACCCGTCCCTCGCCCATGTCGATTCAGGTTCGATGGACTGAAAGCGCCCAGCCCCTGGCCCGGCGCACGCTAGCAGTGTCCGGAAATTCACTCAAGCGGTGCAGACCAACGACTTGGTGCGCCCCGGGCGGAGCCGCTGAGCCGTGCAGCGGCCGACACCTGGGCAGCCACCACTGCCGCTCGCACGATCAGCGCCGGATGGTAGAGATCCTTGTCATGCCACAGTGGATCGTCAACACCCTCGGCCTCCAATGTGGTCAGGCGTTGCGTCGCGGTGGCCCGGGCGACATCGATCGCTGGCGACGAAGGCCCCGCCGACAACACCAGCAGGGCGTACGCGGTCTCCTCCGCCGTGCCACGCCACCGCCCCCAGGAGCCGTCCGCCCGCTGACCGCCCAGCACCCACGTGACGGCCCGGTGAAGTGCCGGACGGGCCAGGGGGCCGCCGTACTCCCGAAGCGCCAGCACGACGCAGTAGGTGGCGTAGAAGGGCGAGGCGTGCCAGCGGTCCGACCATGACCCGTCGGCCTGTTGCCGGTCGAGCAGCCAGCCGGTGAGCCGACGCGACACCGAAGCCGCGTACGGGTCGTCTCGGCTGAGGCACCGGCCGAACGCTTCCAGCACGTGCGCGTTGGTGGTCACCGACGTGCCGTTCTCCCCCGGCCAGGTGCAGAAATGCTCGCCGGTGTCGTACCGGGTCAGGCACGCCGGGTCGGTGGGCTGGCCCAGCGCGCCCAGCGCGTACAGGGTCACCGCCGTGGTGTCGGCGTCCAGGGGCAGACCCGGCCCCGTGGCCGCGCCTTCCGCACCGAGGGCGTCGCGCAGCCCGGCGAGCAGTTCCGGCGTGACCGCCGGAAGCACACCAGCCCGGGCCAGGGTGCTCAGCACCCAGGATCGTTCGAACGCGGTGATCGGGGTGGCACACGGCACCGCTGCGCCGTACTCGGCGAGCACCCGACTCAGGTAGTCCAACGCGTCGGGTTGATCGGCGGCAGGGCCACCGAGCCAGGCGACGGTGGCGGCCGGCGAGGCGCCGATCGTGCCACCGGCCGTCGTGGTGACACCGGCCGTACGCCGTGCGGCCGGTCCGAGGATCTCCAGCGCGTGCAGCAGCTTGGGGGGCATCGCCCGGCCCGATCGGGCCAGCAGGCGTACCCGGTCGAGCCGTTGCTGGTCCATGCCGGCGGGCATCGGTGGCCCGCCGACGCCGCGCCAGTGGCTCAACTCCGCTGGCGGGTCGGCAAGCTGCTCGGCGATCCGGGCGACCAGCGCCGGAACGATCAGGTCCACGGCCGGAAGGTCCGGCGCCGGGCGGGTCGCCGGGCCGTTCGTCCGGTCGAACAACAGGCGTAGCGCGCGGTCGACGGCGTCGTGCACCGCGGCCGGCGACCAGTGCACCGGCTCGTCGCGACGCACAGCGGTCAGCAGCCCTTCGACAGCGCTCAGGGTGGGCACCAGGGCATAGCCGTCCGGCCCGCCCCAGCCACCGTCCGGGCGCTGACCGGCCAGCAGGTACCGGATCCGCTCGGCGTGTCGCGGCAGCCACGGTGCCAGGGAGACCAGCCGGGCCGTCTCGTACGGCGAAGCGGACGTACGCCCGGCCGACGGCAGGGCCAGCTCGGCGGTCAGCTCGTCGACAACCGCCGTCCACCCGGTGTCCGGTGCGGCGGTGCCGTCCCGGGCCACCGCCTCGGTGCTCACGAGACTCCCCAGAAGTCGGTGCTCCGGTAGAAGCCGTTGGTGTAGCCGAGCTGCCGGGTGAGGTAGGCCGCTTCCCCTGGGCAGTCGTCCCGCAGCTCGTCGAGAAGGTCGGTGGCCTGGCTGACGAGGCTTGTCAGCTCCTGCTCCACCACTGTCCGGTCGCCCACCAGCATGATCGCGTTGAGGTCGCCCCAGCGGAGGTCACGCTCGTAGGTGCTCAGGTCGTTGACCAGCCGAAGGGCGCGCTGCACCGCGTCGCTGGCGTCGACCAGCCGGTCGATCCGCGCAGCGGTGGCCGAGCCGCCGGTCCGAATCCAGTGCGCCACGTTGACCACCGTGCAGGCCAGGTTGTCGGCGTTGCCCAGGTACTGCGCGAGGGTTGGCGGGGGCCGCAGGCCGTCGCGTACCGCTGTCTTCCAGTGCCATTCCCTGCGCATCGCCTCCAGCGTCCGACGTGCCGCCGCCCGCCACGCCCCGCCCAGCGTGGCGAAGGCCGGTACGGCAGCCAGGTCGGCGTGGAGCCCGGCGAGGAACCGGCCCAGCGCGTCATCCGTCGCCGCGGGCGCCCCGTCGACGACCAGGAGCTGCCCTTCGACCAGCTGGTCCAGCTCGGCGCCGGAGCTGGCCAACCGGTCCACCTGCCAGTCCAGTGCGAATCCCCAGAGCACCGCCCGGTTGGTCAACCGCAGCTCGGCGGCGGTGGACGAGGGCGCGCTGAACGCGATCGCCATCGCGATGCTGCTTGTCAGGGCGCCGTCGAAGGGCCCGTCGGCGAAGATCTGCGGGTGGGCGGCCAGGCAGCGTTGCAGGTCACGTTGGCCCTTGGCCGCGAGCGCGCAGATCCGCCCGTGCTCGGCGGCCTGTTGCAACTCGTCGCCGACGGCTGTGAGAGGTGTCATCCGGTCAGGCCACGGCCGGCTGCCGGTGTGGGGTGAGCCGCAGCGGCACCCGCTCGCGGGGCCGGAGCGACGCGGCGAGCTGCGGCGTCGGCATCCCGGGTGTCACGAGCTGGTACCGGAATCGGCTCAGCAGGGTCGCCACGATCAGCGGCGCCTCCAGTTGGAAGAGGTACTGACCGATGCACTGGTGGGCGCCGCCACCGAAGGGGTAGTAGGCGTACCGGTGGGCGCGGCGCGGAGCCTCGGGAGCGAAGCGTTCCGGGTCGAAGACGTCCGGCCGGTCCCAGAAGCGGGCCAGCCGCTGGGTCACGTACGGGCTCAGGACGATCGTTCCCCCGGCCTTGACCCGGGTGCCACCGATGACGTCGTCGGCGATGGCGGTGCGCGGCACCAACCAGCCGGACGGGTAGGCGCGGACCAGTTCGTCGAGCACCATCCGGGTGTAGCGGAGTTCGCCAAGCTGTTCGCGGCTGATCACCTCGCCGGGCCCGACCACACTGTCGATTTCCTCGTAGAGCCGCGCGGCGACGTCGGGCAGCTGCTCCAGCAGCGGGAACAGCCAGGTGAGCACGACGTACGTGGTTTCGGTGGTGGTCGCGAACATCGCCACCAGGTCGTCGCGGACCCGCTTCTCGTCGAGCTTGCGACCCTGCGCGTCCCGGGTCCGGGCCAGCGAGGCGAGGATGTCGTCGCCTCCGTCGTCGTGAGCACGCTCGGCGCGGACCAGCGGTAGCAGGATCTCGTCGATGTTGCGGACAGCCCGACGGAAGGCACGATCGCCGGGCATCGGCACGGAGTCCGGCATGAACGGGGTGAGCAGCCGGAAGCGCAGTGCCGTCGCGACGGTGTCCTGCTCCTCGACCACCCGCACACCGTCGGCGACGGCGATCTTGTCGCCGAAGAAGACGCGGATGACGGCCTGGCAGATGATCCTGGAGATCTCGCGGGCCGCGTCGACCGGTTCACCGTCGCGTGCCGGGACGGCCAGCTCGTCGACCGCCTCGCTGATCGCCTGGCTCAGGTCGTCGACCACGGCGTCGATCCGCTTGGCGGTGAAGTGGGGTTGAAGTCGTCGGCGGCTCGCCTCCCATTCCGGGCCCTCGGAGAGAATCCCGTCACCAGCAAGTTTGTGGACCGACTTCCACATCATGCTGTCGCCGGCCCGCGTGTAGTTGGCGGCGTTGTCCCTCAGCACGTGTTGGACGTGCGCGGGCTCAGCGACGAGGTACGGCCGGATGGTGCCCAGGTTGAGCTGCACGATCTGCCCTGGCGCGGCGTCCGCGAGCCCGACCAGGGTGCCCAGTGGGTCGTTGATCAGCTTGGGCAACGTGCGGCGCAGGGTGGCGACGTGCGGCTCTCGGTACCCGGGTGTGCTCGGCTCAGACATTTTCCACCTGCACGGATCCGTCCTCTCCGGTGGCACAGCGGGTTGCGCTCCGTGCTGCCTTGTTGATGGCGTGTAACCATCTGGCCGAGCATGTCATTCATGAAACTGCTTTTCCATGGGACGGATCTGGAGTATTTCTCGCGTTGTGTGAACCCGGCAGTGCCGGACCCGGGCCCGGCTGGGGTGACTCCAAAAGATCGCGCAGGTGACGCCCAGCCTGGGGCGGCGTGCCGACCGCCCCGAGGTTGGGCGTGAAAAACGCCACATTGACATGTTGCTGTCAGTGTGGGTGGACTCACTGATCGTGGTGTGACCCCACTGTCGGCGCACGAAGCCAGGCGCGTCGTGGGGCGCTGTGCCAGGCTCAGGAGCATGGACGACAAGACCATCCTGAGCCGGATCTCCGAACTGGTCGACGAGGAACACAAGCTGCGCGCGAACGCCCAGGCCCACGAGTCGGGCACCGAGGGCGAGGCCAGCGAGCGACTGCGCGCCCTGGAGGAATCCCTCGACCAGTGCTGGGACCTGCTGCGCCGCCGGCGGGCCGCCCGGGAGACCCACGGCGACCCGGACGCACAGGGCGAACGCCCCAAGCCGGAGGTGGAGCGCTACCTCCAGTGACACGGCGCGGGCGGGTCGGACGGTCCAGCCGCCCGATCCGCCCGCCCGGTCAGCGCAGGCCCGCCTCGCGCAGCAGCTCCCCGGTCAGCGCGATCGGGTCGGCCTGCTCGGCGGGCAGCCCCCGGGCCACGAACCAGGCGCTCACCACGCGTACGTCGCGGGCCAGGAAGTCGGGCCCCTGCGGGTTCGCCACCACGTCCACCACCTGCGGCAGATCGATCACCACGAGCCGGCCGGAGTGCACGAGCAGGTTGTACGGCGACAGGTCGCCGTGCGCGTACCCGGCCCGGGCCAGCACCCGCAGCGCCTCCACCAGCTGCGCCCACAGGTCACGCACCTCGGCCGGGCCGGGTCGCGTCTGCGCCAGCCGGGGCGCGGCCAGCCCCGACCCGGCGTCGCCGACGAACTCCAGCATCAGCTCGGTGCCGCGCAACTGCACCGGGTACGGCACGGCGATCCGGTCGTGTCCGGCGCCGATCTCCCAGAGCCGGGACAGGGCAGCGAACTCCGCCGCGGCCCACTGACCGGCGATCATCTGTCGACCGAAAGCCGTCCGGCCGGCCATCGCCCGGTTCTCCCGGGACCGGCGCACGCGGCGGCCCTCCAGGTAGCCGGCGTCACGGTGGAACAGGCGGTGCTGGGCGTCCCGGTACCGCTTGACCGCCAGCAGGCACGAGCGGTCGGTGTCCGGCACCGCCCGGCGGACGAGGTGGACGTCCGCCTCCTTGCCGGTCTTCAGCACACCCAGTTCGGTGTCCTTGGCGGCCAGCTCGGTGACCAGCCAGTCCGGGTACGGCTGCGGCCCGTGCACCGCGTCGTCCCAGGACGACCAGTGCTCGCCGGTGTCCGGGTCCGGCTCGGTGTCGGGATCGGCGGGCGGCTCGGTGGGCCGCCCGCGCTTCAGGAACTGTGGTTCGTCGTCGTCGTCGAAGCGGCTCTTGCCGCGGCTACGGCGCTCGAGCGCCGGTAGGTCGTGATCGCGCACTGTGGTGAGGGTCCCTTGGTCGAGGCTGGGTTAGGCAGCTGGAAGCGACCTGCGAAGACGGCCATGACCGACCCCCTCTCCTCGACCGGGCGCACGCCCGGGACGCACGATGCGCCGACCATGCTCGCCGCAGCCCCGGCGGCCGGTCAACCGATTTACCGCCGCGCCGCCGGACCGGCGGGTACGCGTCAGCTCGCGAGCACGGTGGCGACCGCGGCGATCAACCCGTCCACCGTGCGACTGGGCGCGAACCGCACGTCCGACCAGGTACGCCCACGGTGCAGCCAGACACTGGGCAACCCGACCGCGGCGGCGCCGCCGATGTCCGCCTCCGGGCTGTCCCCGACCACCCAGGCGCCCCGCAGGGGCATCCGTACCCGCTGCGCGGCGAGCGCGAAGATCCGCGGATTCGGCTTGCTGACCCCGGCCTCCTCGGAGATCACCCAGTCCGCGACGTAGCGGTCCAGGCCGGTCCGGCGGATCTTGGCGTCCTCGACGCGTACCGTGCCGTTGCAGACGACGACCGGTACCCAGCCCGCGTCGTCGGCGATCCGCAGCGCGCACGCGGTCAGCGGATCCAGCCGGGTCTGCGCCACCACCCCGTCGTGCAGTTCCTCCACCAGGTCGATCGAGGGGATCCGCAGCTCGTAACGGTCCCGGATGGCGTCGGCCAGGTCCCAGCGGTCGGTCAACCCGTCCGCGTCGATCGAGAGCAGCCAGTCGATGTCGGTGGGGGGCGCGCCGATGCCGTCCAGGAAGCGCTCACCCCAGCGGCGGAACGGCCCGGCCCGATCCAGCAGGGTGTTGTCCAGGTCCAGCAGGAGCAGTGGCACTCGGGCACCCTACGGGACCGACGTGTCCGCCAACAGATCCGGCGGGTGTCGACCTGACGGGGTGCTCAACCGGACATCGACAGCCGCTGGCCGCCCTGGTCCGGCAGCCGATCGGCGAGCATCGAATGGGCCGCCCGGGTGGCGGCGAGCACGGCCGGGTCCAGCGTGGCCACCAGCACCGCCGTGCCCTCGTCGGCGCCCCGGGCCAGGACCCGTCCCTGCGGATCGTAGATCGCGGCGCCGCCGTTGAACCGCCACGGGTCGGCTCCCCCGACGGCGTTCGCGAAGACCACGAACATCGTGTTGTCCAGTGCCCGCGCCGCGTAGTACAGGTCCCGGCGGTGCTCGGAGCCGGCCAGGTATCCGCTGGGGCACAGGTAGCCGTGCGCGCCGTCGAGGGCGGCGGACCGGGCGTGCTCGGGGAAGCAGCCGTCGTAGCAGATGCCCAGCCCGAGCCGCCAGTCGTCGACGAGCAGCGTGGCACCCCGTCCACCGCTGTCGAACAGTTCGCGCTCGTCGCCCCACAGTTGCTGCTTGTCGTACCCGACGCGGACCGCGCCGGCCCGGTCGACCACCAGGGCGGCGATGGTCCGTCGGCCGTCCGGGTGGCGGGCGGCGGCGCCGACGAGCACGGTGACGCCGGCCTCGCGCGCGGCGTCGCGCAGCGGGTCGAGACGGGGGTCCGCGACCGCGCCGGTGGCGTCGGCCAGGACGTCGGTGCCGGCTGGGTCGGCGGCGAGGGTCGGCGGGTGGTACGCGCAGAGGTACAGCTCGGGCAGGACCGCCACCCGCGCGCCCTGTCCACCGGCGCGACGGACCAGCTCGGCGGCGGCGAGCGCGTTGCCGGCGACGTCACCGGGTGTCGGGGTGGCCTGGACGGTGGCGACGGTCAGCGGGGCGGTCGGCACAGGGCGGGGCGGGGTCACCGGGCCGATGGTAGACGGCACCGCACCAAGCCGTACGTACGGTTTGCACGGCCCGGGGTGACCTGCGACGATCGACGCGTGCCCAGAGTAAGCCAGGACCAGCTCGACGCGCGCCGGCAGGAGATCCTCGCCGCCGCGCGGGCGTGTTTCGCCAGGCACGGCTACGAGGGGGCGACGGTACGCCGCCTCGAGGAGGCCACCGGGCTCTCCCGCGGCGCCATCTTCCACCACTTCCGGGACAAGGACTCGCTCTTCCTCGCCGTCGCCGAGGACGACGCCGCCGTCATGGTCGAGACGGTGGCGCGCAACGGTCTGGTGCAGGTCATGCGCGACCTGCTGGCCCGGGCGGTGTCCCCGGACACCACCGGCTGGCTCGGCAGCCAACTGGAGGTGTCCCGCCGCCTGCGCACCGACCCGGCGTTCGCCCGCCGCTGGGCGGAACGGTCCGCCGCGATCGCCGAGGCCACCCGCGACCGGCTGGCCCGCCAGCGCGACGCCGGCGTGCTGCGCGAGGACGTACCCATCGACGTGCTCGCCCAGTTCCTCGAACTGGCCTACGACGGCCTGGTGCTGCACCTGGCGATGGGCCGGCCGGCCGGCGACCTGGGTCCCGTGCTCGACCTCGTCGAGGAGGCGGTCCGCCGCCACTGACCGCGCCGGCACCGGTCCGCGGGACGTGGCGACGCTGCTCCACAATGGGGCCGCCGATCCCTCCGGCGACAGGAGCAGCCGATGATCGTCCATGCCGCGTCGGGCGACACCTGGGGCATTTCCGGCCCGACCTTCCTCCGGTTCTACCTGGTGGCGAACGCCGTCGTGGTGGCGGTCGCGGTGTACCACCGGGTCCGGCTGCTGACCGGCGCGAACGCTGCCGCCGGGCCGCTCGGCGCGCAGCAGCTCGCGTACCTCAACGGCGGTCCCGCGCTCGCCGTGCACGCCGCGCTCGGCGGGCTGCGTGGCAGCGGCGCGATCGGTGTCGGGCCGGACCGCCGGCTGCTCACCACCGGCCCGGCACCGACCGGGCTCACCGCACTGGACCAGGCGATCCACTGGGCCGCCCACCAGCGGTCCCGGGCCCGGGACCTGCCAGGGGAACAGCGGGTACGCGACGCGCTCGACCAGCTCCGCACCGACCTGGAGCAGCGCGGCCTGCTACTGAGCCCGGCGCAGCGCGCCGTCGTCCGGCGGTGGACACGGGTCCTCGCCGCCCTGCTGGTGCTCGGTGTGGTGCGGCTGTTCGCCGGCCTGACGAACGGCCGCCCGGTGGGCTACCTGCTGCTCACCCTGTTCGGGGTGCTGGCGGCGGTGCTGCTGCTGTGGCGCGTACCGCAGACCACCCGGGCCGGTCGCGGCGTACTGCGCGACCAGCGCCGGGCGCACACCCACCTGGACCCCGGCTCGTCGCCCGCGTACGCCACCTACGGTGCGGCCGGCGCGGCGATGGGCGTGGCCCTGTACGGCACCGCGTCGCTCTGGGCGCTCGACCCGGGCTTCGCCGAGCAGGCCGAGGTGCAGCGCCAGGCCCTCGGCGGCTGGTCGTCGGGTTCCAGCGGCACGTCGGGCGGCGGCGGCTGCGGAGGCGGCAGCTCCTGCGGCGGTGGCGGAGGCTGCGGCGGAGGCGGGTGCGGCGGATGACCGGCCCGTCCGGGATCGGCATCGGCTGGCGTCCGGAGATCGCCGGTTTCGTGGCCGAGCTGCCCGGGTTGCGGTTCGTCGAGGTGGTGGCCGAGTCGGTGCCGGCGTCCGGGCCGCTCCCGTCGGGGCTGGCGCAGCTGCGCGACCGCGCGGTGACCGTCGTACCCCACGGGGTGCGGCTCTCGCTCGGCGGCGCCGAGCCGGTCGACCCGGCCCGGGTCGCCCACCTGGCGGCGGTGGCGCAGCGGGTCGACGCCCCGCTGGTGAGCGAACACATCGCCTTCGTCCGGGCCGGCGGCCTGGAGGCCGGGCACCTGCTGCCGCTGCCCCGCAGCCGGGAGGCGGTCGACGCGGTCTGCGCCAACGTGGCCCGGGCGCAGGCCGAGCTGCCCGTGCCGATCGCCCTGGAACCGATCGCCGCGCTCGTCGACTGGCCCGACGACGAGCTCGACGAGGCGGACTTCCTCACCGAGATCCTGGACCGCACCGGCGCTCTGCTGCTGCTCGACGTCGCCAACGTCTACGCCAACGCCCGCAACCGGGGCACCGACCCGCTGGCGCTGCTCGACCGCCTGCCCCTGGACCGGGTCGGGTACGCGCACGTGGCGGGCGGGGCGGAGCACGGCGGCTACTACCACGACACGCACACCGACCCGATCCCACCGGCGGTGCTGGACCTGGTCGGCGCGCTCTGCGCCCGACACCGCCCACCGGCGCTGCTGCTGGAGCGCGACGGCGACTATCCGCCGGCGGCCGAGCTGCGCGCCGAGCTGGATGCCCTGGCCACCGCCGCCGGTCTTCCGGCCGTGACATGACCGGCGACCACCGTCCCGGGCTGGCCGAGCGGCAGGCCGAGCTGGTCGCGGCGCTGGTCGCCGGGGGTACGCCGCCGGCCGGGTTCGCGCCGGGGCCGCTGGCCGCCGCCCGTGCGGCGCTGCTGCGCAAGAGGGCCGGCGAGGTGGCCCGGCACTGGCCGCTGCTCGCCGCCGGCCTGGGCACCGCATGGCCGACGACGTTCGTGCGCTGGGCGTCCGGCCGGCCCACGTCGGGCTCGCTGCGCGACGGGTGGGACCTGGCGCGGACGATGCGCGAGCGGGGCACGCTGCCGCCGGCGGGCGCGGAGGAGCTGGCCGTCAGGGAGGCGGGCCTGCGCTACGACGGGCGCGCGACGCCACGTCCGCGCCGGCTGCCGGCGGTGGCCCGCGCCGGCGGGGCCGTGGCGGTGCAGATCGCCGGTCGGGTACGCCTGCTGCGCCCGGCCCGCCGCCCGCCCGCGCCACCCGGCGGCGTTGGCGGGGACCTGCCGGATGCGGCAGGATCGGCCCCATGGATCTCGGACTGACCGACCGCGTCTACGTGCTCACCGGCGCCTCCCGCGGCCTGGGGTACGCGACGGCGCAGTGCCTGGTCGCCGACGGTGCGCGGGTGGTGCTGTCGGCTCGGGACGCCGACGCGGTGGCCGCCGCCGCGGAGCAACTCGGCGGGCCGCAGCGGGCGGTGGGCATCACCGCGGACCTGGCCGACCCGCAGACCCCGCAGCGACTCGTCGCGGCGGCGCGGGAACACTTCGGCCGGCTCGACGGCGCGCTGATCTCGGTCGGCGGCCCGCCGGCCGGCAACGCGGCGTCGATCAGCGACGAGCAGTGGCGGACCTCCTTCGAGACCGTCTTCCTCGGCACCGTCCGCGCGGTACGCACGATCGCCGGCGCGCTCGACGACGGCGGCGCGATCGGGCTCGTGCTCTCCACCTCGGCCCGTGGCCCGGTGCCCGGTCTCGGCATCTCCAACGGCCTGCGGCCGGGGCTGGTGGGCGTCGCCAAGGACGTGGCCGACGACTACGGCCCCCGCGGCGTACGGGTGGTCGGCCTGCTGCCCGGCCGGATCATGACCGACCGCAACCGCGAACTGTTCGCCGCGACCGGTGACCCGGAGCGGGCCCGCGCCGAGGCGGAGGCGATCATCCCGCTGCGACGCCTCGGCGATCCGGCCGAGTTCGGTCGGGTGGCCGCGTTCGTGCTCTCCCCCGCCGCCAGCTACCTGACCGGTCTCACCGTGCCGGTCGACGGTGGCGCGCTGCGCGGCCTGTGACAGCGGGCGCGGGCCGGCGAGCCGGCGAGGTGCCGCCCGCCCTGGCCCGGCCTGGCGATGCTGCCGCCGCCCACCCCCAACCTGGCGATGCTGCCGCCGCCCACCCCCGGCCGACCAGGGCAGAGTTGGCCGCCGCCGCCGACCGGACCATTCCCGACGTGCTCGCGCCCGGCCTCGCGGTGCTGTTCGTCGGCATCAACCCCGGTCTCTGGTCGGCCGCGACCGGCTGGCACTTCGCCCGACCGGGGAACCGGTTCTGGCCGGCGCTGCACACGGGCGGGTTCACTCCCCGACTGCTGCACCCGAGCGAACAGGACGCGCTGCCCGCCCTCGGGCTCGGCATCACCAATATGGCCGAGCGGGCCAGCGCCCGCGCCGACGAGCTGAGCGCCTCCGAACTCCTCGACGGCGCCGAGATCCTGACCGACAAGGTGGCCCGGCACCGGCCGCGCTGGGTGGCGGTGGTGGGGGTGACCGCGTACCGGATCGGTTTTCAGCGGCCGAAGGCCGCCTTCGGGCCGCAGCCGGAGTCACTGGCCGGGGCGCGGCTGTGGGTGCTGCCGAACCCGAGCGGCCTGAACGCGCACTTCACCCCCGTCACGCTGGGGGCCGCGTTCGCCGAACTGCGGGTGGCCACGGGCCTGCCGGACCGCCGTCCGGCCTGAGGCGCCGCCGATCAGTTGGCCGCGGCCGGTGGCATCGCCTCGTCGGCGACGTACGTGCCCAGCGGCATGACCACCGGCTCGGGGCCGGTCGCGTCCACGAAGGGCCGGGGCGAGTCGGCGACCGCGAACTGGGTGCGGTACAGCTCGGCGTAGAGCCCGCCGACCGCGACCAGCTCGTCGTGGCGTCCCCGTTCGACGATCCGTCCACCGTCGAGGACCAGGATCTGGTCGGCGTCGCGGACGGTGGAGAGCCGGTGCGCGATCACCAGGGCGGTACGCCCGGCCAGCGCCACCGACAGCGCCCGCTGCACGGCGGCCTCGCTCTCCGAGTCCAGGTGGGCGGTCGCCTCGTCGAGGATCACGATCGACGGGGCCTTGAGCAGCAGCCGGGCGATGGCGATGCGCTGTTTCTCGCCGCCGGAGAACCGGTAGCCGCGCTCCCCCACGGTCGTGTCCAGCCCGTCGGGCAGGGACCGGACCAGGTCGGCGACCTGGGCGCCGGCGAGGGCTGCCCAGATCTCGTCGTCGGTGGCGTCCGGCTTGGCGTAGCGCAGGTTCTCGGCGATCGTCTCGTGGAACAGGTGCGAATCCTGGGTGACCACGCCGATCTCGTCGCGCAGGGAGGCGAGCGTCGCGTCGCGGACGTCCACACCGCCGACCAGCACCTGCCCGTCGGTGACGTCGTAGATCCGGGAGATGAGCATGGACAGCGTCGACTTGCCGGCGCCGGACGGGCCGACCAGGGCGACCATCTGCCCCGGCTCGACGCTGAACGACACGCCCCTGAGCACCGGCTCGTTGACGGTCCGGTCGAGGGCGGCGACCTCCTCCAGCGAGGCGAGGGAGATCTCGGCGGCGCTCGGGTAGCGGAACCGCACGTCCCGGAAGTCGACCCGGCCGTTGCCCCGGGGCACCGGCACCGCGCCGGGCTTCTCCACGATGCCGGGTTGGAGGTCGAGCACCTCGAAGACGCGGTCGAAGGAGACCAGCGCGCTCATCACGTCGACCCGGACGTTGGAGAGCGCGGTGAGCGGACCGTACAGGCGGGTCAGCAGCAGCGCGAGGGTCACGACGGTGCCGGCGCTGACACCGCCGGTTACGGCGAGCCAGCCGCCGAGGCCGTAGGTGAGGGCCTGCGCCAGCGAGGCCACCAGCAGCATCGCCACGAAGAACGTGCGGGAGTACATGGCGGACTGGATGCCGATGTCGCGGACCCGTTCGGCCCGGTCGGCGAACCGGCGGGCCTCGATCTCGGGCTGGCCGAAGAGCTTCACCAGCAGCGCGCCGGCCACCCCGAACCGCTCGGTCATGGTCGCGCTCATCTTGGCGTCGAGGTTGTACGCCTCACGGGTGATGTCGGCCAGGCGCCGGCCGACCCGACGGGCCGGGATGATGAAGATCGGCAGCAGGACCAGGGACAGCGCGGTGATCTGCCAGGACAGGGTGAACATCACCGCGGCGGTGAGGACGAGTTGGATGACGTTGCTGACCACGCCGGAGAGGGTGGAGGTGAACGCCCGCTGGGCGCCGAGCACGTCGTTGTTGAGTCGACTGACCAGGGCACCGGTCTGGGTGCGGGTGAAGAACTGCAACGGCATGCGCTGCACGTGGTCGTAGACCCGGGTGCGCAGGTCGAGGATGATGCCCTCGCCGATGCGGGCCGAATACCAGCGCTGGGCCAGTGACAACAGCGCGTCGGCGACAGCGAGCGCGGCGATGAACAGGGCCAGCCGGACAACCAGCCGGCCCGCCTCGGTACCACCCCGGTTGATCGCGTTGATCACGTCGCCGGCGAGCACCGGGGTGGCCACGCCGATGACGGCGGCCAGCACCACGGTGGCCAGGAAGACGATGATGTCGCGGCGGTACGGCTGGGCGAAGGCGACGATGCGCCGGGCCACCCCACGCTTGAGCCGATGGGCGGAGACCTCGTCGCGGTTGCGCATCGACCGGAGCATGCTCCATCCCGCCATGCCACCGCCGGACATCGGGTTGGACACCGTTCACCTCCGGGTCGTCGTCGGGTTGACCGCACCGCCAGGTCAATTCTCCCGACGACTCTGACAACCTCGGTCGTAACCCGGATCTTCCCGTACGGTCCTTACTATTCTCCCCGGCCGGCGAGGTCACGCAGCCGGCGGGTCTGCGCCTCCCGCTCGGCACGCTGCTGGTCGGCGTGCGAGCGCCCGGCCGCGCCGGCGATCAGCGCCTTGATCTCCACCACGGCGTCGCGGGCACCCGCGAGCAGGCCCGCGGTCAGGTCACGGACCGCGTCGTTCAGCTCGCCCGGCGGTACGACGAGCGTGGCCAGCCCGATCCGGTCCGCCTCGGCGGCGTCCAGTCGGCGGCCGGTCGCGCAGATCTCCAGCGCGCGGGAGTAGCCGACCAGCTCGACGAGGCGCTTCGTGCCGGCCAGGTCGGGCACCAGCCCGAGGGTCACCTCGGCCATCGACAGCTTCGCGTCGGACGCCAGGACCCGCAGGTCGCAGGCGAGCGCCAGCTGGAAACCGGCGCCGATCGCGTGCCCCTGCACGGCGGCCACGGTGATGAGGTCGGGGCGGTGCAGCCAGGTGAAACCGGCCTGGAGCTCGGCGATCCGGTCCGCGCACTCCTGCTCGGGCAGCGTGGCCAGCTCGGCGAACGACCCCGGACCGGAGGCACCCGCCACGGCGAGGTCGAGGCCGGCGGAGAACGCGCGACCCTCGCCACGGACGACCACCACACGCACGTCGCCGGGCAGGTCGCGAGAGAAGTCGCTCATGGCGCGCCACATCGCGGGCGTCTGGGCGTTGAGCACGTCGGGCCGGCACAACGTCACCGTGGCAACCGGCCCGTCGCAGGACAGCCGGACCCCGGTCGCCTCGGCGGTCACCGGGCGGCCCGGGGCGCGGCGCTGGTGAACGACGCTGGGGGGCGGGTCACGCCTTCTTGCGGCGCCGGGCACCGCCACGCTGACGTAGCTGCACCCCGGACTCGGTGAGCACTCGGTGGATGAACCCGTAGGAACGGCCGGTCGAGGCCGCCAGCGCGCGGATGCTCTCCCCCGAGGTGTACCGCTTTACCAGGTCCTTGGCGAGCGTCTGACGCTCGGCTCCGACGATCCGGCGACCCTTCTCAGTGCTGGTGGCTGTGCCAGTGGCTGCCATGCTGTGTCCTCACGTCCCAGACTGTGCGGTTCGGATACGGTCCCACCTATTAGACCGCCTCGAACGATCATGCGCCAGATATCAACTCTTCGCCAACCGACACGCTATGCAATGTCAGCTTCCCGATAGAGTGATCCTGGCGATCCGTCCCGCCGTACCGGCCGGGCGTACCACCGCCGCTCGGCGACGCCTGCCGGCGGGCCGTACCCTCCGGGCGTGATCGACCTTGTGGGCACCGCGGCCGGAGCGGCGGTCGTGTTCGCGGCCACCGACATCGACGACATCGTCATCCTGACGCTCTTCTTCGTGGCGGCCCGCACCAGCGGCCGGCCCCGCCCCTGGCAGATCGTCGCCGGCCAGTACCTGGGCATCGGTGCGCTCGCGCTTGTCAGCGCAGTCGTCGCGGCCGGCCTGCTGGTGGTGCCCGACCCGTGGACCGGGCTGCTGGGTCTGTTGCCGATCGCGCTGGGAGTCCGTGCCCTGGCACACCGTGACGACGACGAGACGCCGGCCGTGGTGGCGTCCACCCTCGGCGTGGCCGGGGTGACGATCGCCAACGGCGCCGACAACGTGGCCGCCTACGTGCCGGTGTTCCGGGCCCTCGGCGCGTCCGACAGCGCGGTCTTCCTGCTGGTGTTCGTCGTGCTCATCGCGCTGTGGTGCGCCGTCGGGGCCTGGCTGGGCGGGCACCCCCGGGTGGTCCGGCTGGTCGAGCGCGCCGGCCACTGGCTGGTGCCGGCGATCTTCGTCGGCATCGGTGCGGTGATCCTGGTCAGCTCCGGCGTACTCGGCCGGCTGGTCGACCTGCTCGGCTGAACGCGGGCGGATCAGGCCAGCTCGACCAGCTCGAGCAGGTCGTCGCTCCAGGCGTCCTCGTCGCCGTCGGGCAGCAGGATCGCGCGGTCCGGCTTGAGCGCGAGCACCGCACCCGGGTCGTGCGTGACCAGCACGATCGCGCCCGGGTAGTTGGCGATGGCGTCGAGCACCTGCTCCCGGCTGACCGGGTCGAGGTTGTTCGTCGGCTCGTCGAGCAGCAGCACGTTGGCCCCGGAACAGACCAGGGTGGACAGGGCGAGTCGGGTCTTCTCGCCACCGGAGAGCACCCCGGCCGGCTTGTTGACGTCATCGCCGGAGAAGAGGAACGCGCCCAGGATCTTGCGCAGGTCGGTGTCGGACTGCTCGACGGCGGCGGCCCGCATGTTCTCCAGGACTGTCCGCTCCACGTCAAGCGTCTCGTGCTCCTGGGCGTAGTAGCCCAACCGGAGGCCGTGCCCCGCGTGCACCTCGCCGGTGTCCGGAGGGAGCAGGCCGCCGAGCATCCGCAGCAGGGTCGTCTTGCCGGCGCCGTTGAGCCCGAGGATCGCCACCCGGGAGCCCCGGTCCACCGCCACGTTGACGTCGGTGAAGATCTCCAACGAGCCGTACGACTTGGACAGGCCGGTCGCCGTGAGCGGCGTCTTGCCGCACGGCGCCGGGCTGGGGAAGCGCACCTTGGCGACCCGGTCGGCGACGCGCACCTCCTCGAGGCCGGAGATCAGCTTCTCGGCGCGGCGGGCCATGTTCTGCGCGGCGACGGTCTTGGTGGCCTTGGCCCGCATCTTGTCGGCCTGCGCCATCAGGGCGCCGGCCTTCTTCTCCGCGTTGGCCCGCTCGCGGCGGCGACGCCGCTCGTCGGTCTCACGCGCCTCCAGGTACGCCTTCCAGCCCAGGTTGTACACGTCGACGACGGACCGGGTGGCGTCGAGGAACCAGACCTTGTTGACGACCGACTCCAGCAGCGCGCCATCGTGGGAGATGACGATGAGGCCGCCCTTGTGGTTGGCGAGGAAGCCGCGCAGCCAGGTGATCGAGTCGGCGTCCAGGTGGTTCGTCGGCTCGTCGAGCAGCAGGATGCCGCCGCCGTTCTCACCGGCGTCGCGGAACAGGATCCGGGCCAGCTCGATGCGCCGGCGCTGACCACCGGAGAGGGTGCCGATGGTCTGGGCGAGCGCGCGGTCCGGCAGACCCAGGTTCGCGCAGATCCGGGCGGCTTCGGCTTCGGCGGCGTACCCACCGAGGGCGGCGAACTGGTCCTCCAGCGCGCCGTAGCGGCGGACCAGTTTCTCGTCGGCGTCCTCGGCGAGGCGGGCCTCGATCTCCTGCATCTGGGACATCAGCACGTCCAGGCCGCGCGCGGAGAGCACCCGGTCGCGGCCGGTCGCCTCCAGGTCGCCGGTACGCGGGTCCTGCGGGAGGTAGCCGATGGCGCTGCGCTGGTCGATCTGGCCGGCGTACGGCTGCCCCTCGCCGGCGAGCACCTTCAGGGTGGTGGTCTTGCCGGCGCCGTTACGACCGACCAGACCGATCCGGTCGCCGGGTTGCACGCGAAGCGTGGTGTCGGACAGCAGGATCCGGGAGCCGGCGCGCAACTCCAGGCCGGTGGCAGTGATCATCTCGTGGGACTCGCTCTCGGGGTCTGGAAGGCTGACTCAGGGCACGCGAAAGCGCCGGCGGGCGGTGGGGGCCCGTCGGCGCGGGGCGGTTCAGCCTTCGCAGCGCGGCACGGGGACAAGTGTACCGGGCGCCTCCCGGTGACCCGCCCGGATTACCGATCAAGATCATCGGGTACCGGAACGCCTGTCCGGACCCGGTCCGGCACCGACATGACGAACCGACACACAGACGACATTCACCGGCATACGGCGATCGGGGTCAGTATGGAACTCAACGAGCGGGCCGAGCTCGACACCTCCCAGGCCAACGACCTGGGTCGGGGCAGCGGCGGGTCGGGCGGCGGCATGGGCATCCCCATCCCCGGCGGCGGCGGCCGGGGCGGCATCATCGGCATCGTGGTGGCCGTGCTCGTCGCCCTGCTCGGCGGAGGGTTCGGCCTCAACGCCATGACGAACGGCGACGAGGGCGGCCAGGCCGGGGGCGGCGACCTGGAGCAGGTGTGCTCCACCGCCAACGCCGACCGTCTCGACGACGCGCGCTGCCGCAACCTGCTCTTCGTCAACAGCATCCAGGACTACTGGAAGAAGGCGTACCCCGAGCTGGGCCGGAGCGACTACGAGCCCACCACCACGAACTTCTTCCAGGCCGCCGTGAACACCGGCTGCGGGCAGGCCGACTCGGGCGTCGGCCCGTTCTACTGCCCCGCCGACCGGAAGGTCTACATCGACCTGAGCTTCTACGACGAGTTGGCGTCCCGGTTCGGCGCGAAGGGCGAGTTCGCCCAGCCGTACGTGCTCGCCCACGAGTACGGCCACCACGTCCAGAACCTGCTCGGCACCAACGCCAAGGCCGGGCAGGGCGACCAGAGCGGACCCCGCTCCGCCTCCGTCCGCCTGGAGCTGCAGGCCGACTGCTACGCCGGCGCCTGGGCCAAGCACGCCACCGAGAGCAAGGACAAGACCGGCCAGGAGCCGCTCTTCACGTCGATCACCGAGGCCGACATCAACGAGGCCGTCGACGCCGCCGAGGCGATCGGCGACGACAGCATCCAGGAGCGCTCCGGCGGCCGGGTCAACCCGGACCAGTTCACCCACGGCACGTCCGAGCAGCGCAAGCGCTGGTTCAACCGAGGCTACGACGGCGGCGACCCGAAGACCTGCGACACCTTCGGCACCGACCAGCTCTGACCGCCCGCTGCGTCGTGGCGGGGCCCACCGGCCCCGCCACGACCACAGCGCCGGTCACGGCAGCTGCGAAACCTGGTAGTGCTCGATGAACCACTCCTCGTCGACCCGGCGCAGGAGCACACCGAGGTTCACGGTCAGGGCCGGTCGGTCGGTGAAGCCGAACTCCACCTCCAGGTAGCCGAGGACCAGGTCGCCGGCGAGCCGACGGACCTCCCGGATGTCGTACGCGGCGGTCAGGCCGAGCGGTTGGGCGGCGTAGTACGCGGCGACGCCGGCACGACCCACCGTGTACGGGCGCAAACCCTGGAAGATCGCGTCCCCGGTGAAGCACGACGCGACACGATCCGGCTCGTGGGCGTCGACAGCCGACCTCCACCGGTCCAGGACGGCACGCAGGATCTCACCCTCGGACATGACATTCTCCCTGGCAGGGCTCAACGCGGCGGCCGAACCGGGCCGTCAGCCCGCCGCATGTCGGCGACCTCCCCACCGGAGGTGCCCCGGTGCGGTCGTCACGCCCATCCTCCGACCAGCGGCACGGCCGTACACCGGGAACGCCGGACCTGCCACCCCACCGCCGGGGTCAGTCGGGTACGGGGTCGCGCAGCCGGATCCGTACCGCCCGCGCGGCCGCGACCGCCGACACCAGCACCGCGTGCCGGGGCTCCGGCACGTCGAGCAGCCTCTCGGCCCGCAGCGGCACGAGCGGGGACAGCCGCCGGTCGGCGAGCACCGTGTCCACCGCCCGCCGGTCACCGCCGCACACCACCGCGGTGAGCCTCGCGGCCTCCGGCAACAGCAGTCGTACCGCCAGGTCCGCCGCGTCGCCGAGCGCCGCCTTCGCCTGGTTGTCGCGCCGCCTGGCGAACCGGTGCTGCGACCAGCCCCCCGCCGCGGTGCGCCCCTGCACGTACCGGGTGTCCACCTTGGAGACGACCAGCTCGGCGCCCTCGGCCACACCGAGCGCCACCGCGCCCTTACGGGCCAGCAGCAGACCGATCCGGCGGGGCGCGACGGCGGCAGCCACGAAACCGGGCACGTCGACGCCGGCCGGTGCGCCCGGTGGGGCGTACAACTCGGCGGTTGTCCCGTCGGGGGCGGTGAGCAGCAGACCGTACTCCCGCGCGGTGGTGGTGTGCGGGCCGTGCCGGTCGGCGAAGCCCTCGACCCAGCGGCCGACGCGGGCCGGGTCGACCTCGACCCACCGGCCTCCCCCGGCTGCGGGTCGACTGGTCACCGCCCGACCGTACGGCACGGCGGGGCCCCGCGGGCGGCCGGGCGGTGACCGCCCCACCCGGCAGCACGCTCACCCCGGCAGCAGCGCGGCCACCGTGACGGCATGCTCAAATCGGCAGCAGCGTGGCCACCGCCAGCGCGGCGATCAGCGCGCTGGAGGCCAGCCCCGTGACCAGCCGGCCGCGCGGCCCGGTCAACGCCCGACCGACCACCGTGCCGCCGCCGGCGACGAGCAACTGCCAGCTCGCCGACGCCACGAACACACCGACCACGAACAGCGCCGCCGGAACCGCGCCCACATCGGCCGAGCCCCGACGGCCGACCACCAGCGCGGTGAAGTACAGAACCGTCGTCGGATTCAGCAGGGTCAACCCGAGCAGCGCCGCGTAGGCCCGCCCGGGAGTGTCCATGCCCGCCCCGGCGCGCGCCGCCGGCGGCCGCCCCGACCGGTGCGTCGACCAGGTACGCCACAGGCCGTGCGCGGCGAGCCCCAGCAACACCACAGCAGCGAGGAGCCGCAGCGGGCCGGCCACCGGCGTCACGACCCCGGCCAGGCCGGCGCCGCCGAGCGTGGCGACCGCCGCGTAGAGCCCGTCGGCCGTCGCCACCGCCAACGCCGCCGCCGCGCCGACCCGCAACGACGTGCGGGCACTGAGCCCCAGGACCAGGATCGCGATCGCGCCGACCGGAATAGCGACGCCGTAACCGGCCACCAGACCGGCCAGGAAGGCGCCGCTCACGGCCGTCGGCGTCGGATCGAGGTCCGCCGGTGAACCGGCCGCTGTCGACGCACGGCAGTCGCCGCACGGACAGGGACCTGCATCGGGTACGCCTCAGTCACACGCGCATCCTGCGCGCCAAACCCACACCCCCGCCACCCGATTCCCGCCCCGCCGCCTCCGCCCTGCCTCGCCGCCCCACCCGGCCTCGCCGCGTCCGCCCGGCCTCGGCCTCGGCCTCGCACAGGTTGATCAAGAGGGGCGTGTGCCTGATCGAGCCACGTCGGGCGCTCGTTGTACAAGTTGGTCAGAGTACGCCGCCGAAGGATGGCGTCCTCAGCCCCTGGGGGGTTA
>NZ_JBEXGP010000038.1:0-32706 GCF_040607375.1 Micromonospora sp. NPDC005298 | reverse complement strand
CTCGCGTACCGGGTCGGCGACGTCCGCGACGGCGGCGCGGAACGCGTCAAGCGCGGGGTGCACCCAGCGGGCGCAGGCGTACGGCTTGAGGTAGCGCTCTCATGCCGCCCGGCGTGCTGGCGTTCATCACCGCTGGTGACGCACGGTGATGTATGACTACCTCTCCTGCTCCCGCTTCTAGCGTCGTACCGGCTGACCAACTCGTTCTGCGAGCCGCGGTTTCCGCCTTCCGCGGCCGCTACCGTGGTCAGACACGCGTCCATACCGAGTCCGACCTGCGAGTCTTCCTACGCTGGTGCACCGACCACGGCCTTGACCCGCTGGCTGCGGCCCGGGTGGACATCGAGCGGTACGTACGCTGGCTGCAGGACGTACGCCTGTACCAGCCCTCGACGGTCTCCCGCCGGCTGTCCGTCGTGGTCGGCTTCTACCGGGTCTGCGTCATCGACGCCATCCTGGAGCACTCGAGGGCCGACTACGTCCGCCGACCCACCGTGCCGGCCGAGTCACCGACCCTCGGACTGGGGCACCTACAGTTCGAAGCCCTGATCACCACCGCCCGACAGTCCACGAACCCGAACGACTTCAGGTTTGTCCCCCTGCTGGGCCTGCTCGGCCTGCGAATCTTCGAAGCCTGCGGGTCGAACATCACCGACCTCGGTGAGGAACACGGCCACCGGGTCCTACGCGTGCGCGGCAAGGGCGGCAAGGTCGTCCTCGTCTCGCTGCCACCCGCAGTCGCCCGAGCCATTGACCGGGCCGTCGATGAGCGCACCAGCGGGCCGATCCTGCACAACATCCATGCTCGACGGATGGACCGACACGCCGCCACCCGCCGACTCAAGCACCTGGCCGACACGGCGGGCATCCGGATGCCGAGGATGCATCCCCACATGCCGCGCCACACCTTCGTGACCACCATGCTCGACGCCGGCGTCAGCCTCCGCGACGTGCAGATCGCCGCCCGCCACGCCGACCCCCGAACCACCATGCGCTACGACCGCGCCCGCAAGAACCTCGACCGCCACCCCAACTACATCCTGGCCGTACATGGCCTCCGGGACGTAGCAAGCCCTCGCGGCTTGCCGATGAGCGGTCGCGTGAGAACCTTGACAGCGAGGTCTGGCCGCTACCCCCGGACGTGTCATGGGCGAGGTGTGGGCAGTACCGAAACTTCGGGCAGGTACGCGTCGTCGCGCATGTCGAGGACGGTCAGCACTACTGACGCCAGCGTCGCTGGCTGGATGCAGTCGGCCGCGTGGTACGGCCTACCAAACTTTGCGCGGACCTTCTGGAGCAACTCCGTCGCCGTACCGCCCTGGTAGATGGTGGTCACCCGCAGCCCGTGGCGGGCTTCCTCCTCCCGGAGGGCGTCGGCCAGCTCTCGCAGCCCGGCCTTGCTCGCTGTGTAGGCCGACCACCGAGGCACGGCATGTAGCCCTGGCGCTGCACTGACGAACACGACGTGACCAACCGCCTTGCGCAGCGCAGGCAGCAACGCGCGGGTAATCTCGGCGGCGGCCGCGACGTTGATGGTCAAGGTCTCCAACCATCGCGAGTACGGCGTTTCTTCGACGCTGGCAGCTTCGGCGACTCCGGCGCAGTGCACGATCGCCTCCAGGCGGTCAACTTCGGCGAGCGATTCGAGCACGTCGGTAGGGTTTCGTAGATCAAGCAGCACTGGGCTGCTCCGCGGTATCCCCGCACAGACCTGGTCGATCCGCGTAGCGTCCCGGCCCGCGGTCAGTACACGGTAGCCATGGTCGGCTGCCGCCCATGCCACCGCAGCGCCGATGCCGCCGCTCGCGCCGGTGATCAGTACCGTCCTCGCCACCTGGCCGATCTTGTCACGGTGGCACCACACGGTCTGAGTCAGACCGAAGCGCAGGTTGCATTTGCATGCCCACCACCACGGAACCCACTGTCATGCCGCTGACCGCCTGCCTGGTCGAGTTGGGAGGATTGCGGCTCAGTGCGCGCCGAAGCGAACGCGGCAAACGCCGCGCGGAGAAAGCCGCCGTGCACCGGGCCCGGACCCGCGCCGAACTCGAAACGGCCAGATCGGAGCGCGAAAGAGCCGAAGGAGAACTCGGCAAGGCCGAGCATGAAGTAAGCGCAGCCGCAGGCCGAGCGGTCGAGACGGCGGCGGTTGCCGGGCTCGGCGATCAGGTGCCGGTGTGGGCAACGTCCGGGGACGTTGACCGGTTCGACGCGGCGATTACCGCCCGCCGCGCTCAGGTCGGCACGCTCCGAAAATTGATCCGTGCCGCGAGTAAGGCCGCCGCGGTATGGGAGGCCCTCGACGACTCGGCGCAGAAGGCGAAGGAGCAGCTCGACGAACGGACCGAGGCGGCGAAGGCCACCGAGCATGCCTTTGGCGCATGCGCTGCAGGTCCTGTCCGACGATCTGGAGCGGTGGGCGACAGCGCTCGGCGGCATGCGGCGAAGTGGTAGCCGACCGGGTGTTGCCGTCCGGCGAGGCTGATCAGGCCGGTGGCGTTGACGAGGCTCCGGGTCGTGATTTCTGCTCGGGCAAGGGCCTGGCCAGCCAGGCTCAGGCGAACCTGAGCATGGCTGACCAGGCCACGTGTGGCTAGGCGTTGCCGGACCGTGCCTTCGGCAGCGTCCGCTCGGCGGTCAGCGTCACGGCGCCGCCCTTGTAGGACACCCGGAACATGTGGCCGCCCACGTTCAGGACCCGCCGTTCCGGCATGGAGTGGAAGTTGCCCTTGATCGAGGCCCCGCTCATGATCGTTAGTACCGTGCCCCGGGTGATGGGCGCGCGGACGTCCAGGGTGAGTTCGCCGTCCAGCACCAGGGCGCCCGTGGCCCGCACGCTCGTGTAGTCGCGGTCGCCGGAAATGGTGATGGCGAGGCGACCCGCCCGGCTGATGGTCACGTCGCCGCCGACCTTCAGGACGTTGCCCTGCGGAACGTCGGTGAGACTGACGGACAATGCGGACGCCGCTTCCGCTGCCGACAGGCCGGGCTGCAACACGCCGCTGTTGACGCGGATGCCGCCTCCCACGAAGCCGCTGCCGCCCAGCGTGCCGCCCTTGACGGCGACCGAGCTCGCGTGTGAGCCGGCGATCGAAAGCTTGCCGCCTTCCACCGTCGTGCCGCCCTCGTAGGTGGCGTGGCCCGACATGATCAGCATCCCGGAGCCCTGCATGGTCAAAGACGCCGTGTAGAGGTTGTTGTCGATGTTGTTCTGGATGAAGGCCGCGCGCGCGTCCATCCATTCCTTACGCCACTTGGTGGCGTCCTCATGGCTGATCTTGTCGTACAGTTCCGGGTGGCCGTTGGTGATGGCTTGGACGTAAGGATCAGTCAGAATGCCCTGAAGCATGAAGGCGTTTTCGCTGAGCTCGCCGTCCGGGCTCAGTACGTTGGGGCTGAATTCACCAGCGAAGGCGATGCCCTGTTTCTTGTAGGCCGCCAGCCACTCCCGATCCTCCCGCTCCCTTTCCTTGATCGCGATCTGGCTGATGTCGTTCGACCAGACGTCCAGGGGCGCCTTGTCCATGGTGTAGGTCATGCGGCCCAAGAACTGGCCCGGGCCGTACATGCCCTTGTCCAGGTCGGGGATGCCCCAACCCCAGCGCGCGTCCGGAACCCCGTCGGGAGCGGTCCAGGCGATGGATACCCCGGTGGGGGAGGTCTGACCCGTGCCGAGGAACCTCACACCGTCGGACATCTTGTTGTTCGCCGTGGTGAACATCAGATCACGGACCTGCTTGGCGTCCATGTTCGGATAGCGGGAGAGCAGAACCCCCATCACCGCCGTCGCCACGGGCGTCGCCGGAGACGTTCCGCTCGAGTTCGAATAGTTGGTGTCGCCACCGCTGTTCGTGGTCCGAACACTGTTCGACGGAGTGGACACCGTCCACCATTTGGCGAGCCCCGCCTCGTTGTATCCGAATTGCTTCGTGTATTCGGGGTTGGCCTCAGTGGGTGGCTGCACCCCGCCGACGCATACCCACTGCGCCTCCGCCGCAGGATTGAAGAAGGGGTACGCCGGGCGGAAGTACGGGTTGCTCCAGTCGTTGTTGCCGGCCGACCTCACGTTGACGGTACCGCTGTCCTTGATGGCGTCCCAGATGGCATCCATGAAGGAGCGTCCGGGGTAGTCCGGGTTGTATTGAATACCGTCTTCCGAATAGCTCTTCTTGAAGAGGAAGTACTGGTACTCCAGGTCCTTCAGATGCTCGTTGGGGATGATGATCGCCATCGCCGTGGCGCTGGCGCTGTCCTTACCCCGCAGTTGGTAAGCGTTGGCGAGGTTGCCATCGACCCCAAGGTCGTTACCCAGGCCGTCGAAGCGGCTCCTGTCAAGAGTCTGGACATAAGATCCCCAACTGCTGTTGATGACCTGGGCGCCTGCGTCAACCAGGGCCTTGTTGGCCGTACGCCAGTACACGTAATCATGGAAGGGGCCGTGGGACTGGGTATCGGAACCGCCGGTCATGGCGACATACATCGTCGAGCCAAAGGCGATGCCGTGCTGCTCTTTGCCATCGCGAATGCCAGAGGTGACACCAAGCATGCCGGTCCCGTGACTGTAGTCGCTCGTTCGCGCCTGGTCGCCGGCCACAGTGAACCGCTGGCCCGCAGTAAACGGGTTCGACGGGGTTACCGAGTTCCGGTACCCGAAGCCGGACGTTCCGTAGAACCCCTCTGCTCTCACCGGAACGATCAGCCCGGTCTGGAATCCTTCATGGGTAGGCCGGTAACCCGAATCCATCATGCCCAGCGCGACGCCCTGCCCGCGGTAACCAAGCGCGTAGGCGGTGGACGCGTTTACCGCGACGAGCTGCCAGGGGGAGTCGATCGCCGTGCCAGGGTTGGCAGGATTGTGGCCCGTGTAGTAGCCATACTCCGGCGTTTCCCAACTGGCTTTAGCGGCACCCAGTTCCCCCGGCGTCCTGGCGACAAAACCGGGGTCTCCCGGATACGCCGGCCCGCCGGCTGTACTGCCGGGGCTTGATGTCAGGCCTGTCTTGGGCGATGCCGAGGCGAACCCGGCCGGAAACAAGGCAATGCCGGCGCCGGCAATAAAGGTGCCACCCACTCGGCGCAGTAAATCCCGCCGACTCAAGAAACTCATACTCATCCCCGGTTCCTTCCGAAGGGTCGATCTCCAGTGGGCGGGGGCGCAGTCCTGCCGCCTTTATCGGGCAGCGAATGTCGTTGGCTTGTTCGGGGCCCCGACTGCCGCGCGAGCCGACGCATGGACGTCGGAACGGCGAGCTGGAAGTCTCCCGCAAGTCAGCCTCCCCTATATGGACACCAGATTCTTCTGCGGCAGAAGCCCCGCGTCAAGGGGTGAACATCGGCCCGCCGGGACGATCTGAATCGATATGAATAACTGCCATGCATCCGGTCACGGGTTGACTTCGTGGAGGTAATGTGCGACTTGCCCGTGATGGACTAATTGCGCAGATACGCCGGGGGCCGCGATTGCCTCGGCGGCGTGCCCGGTGAGAACCGACAGCTTGGCGAAGTCGTGGAGGCTCCCGTCCTCGCGGTTGTGGTGCTGACTTCAATCGCGAGCAGGTTGCCTGCGGGGCCTGGGTCGTGTCGTCGGTGGACAATCATGCGATGGCGACGAGAGCCGACGCCTCGGGGTGGACGGACCTCATCCGCATCGGCTTCTGATGTCCAGTTCTGTTGCTCGCATGGGGGTCCTGGTGTTGGCGGTGCTGTTCGACGACGACCTGGAGTGGTGGATCCAGGGCAGGGTGCTGTCGCACGTCATGAGGCTGGTCCCCGCCGACGTGGCCACAGTCAACGAGTTCGACGAGTGGCTCAGCCCCGGCCGGGCGATGGGACATCTGGACATCCGGAAGATCGAAGATCCGGAGGCTGCCAGGCGGCTCGTGCGTGCGCTGTCCGCGGGCGCCCGCAGGGCCCTGGAGGAGACGCGGACGCAGGAGCCGACAGACGAGGAGATGGTCGAGTTCTACCGTGGCCTCTGCCGGACGGTTGACAAGGCGGTTCGGCTTCCACATTTCTCGTGATGTGTCGCCGGCGCTGGGTCACGGTGGAAGCGGATGAGGCCGGCGAGGTGGTTCAGGGTTCGGGTGGACAGCGGAATCGCGGCAGGGCAAGCAGCACAGCGAGGCTTCCGGTCGGGGCATCGGATGTTGCTCGACGGCCTTCTGCCGGGAGCCTCGCTTTTGTCCACATCAGACCTTCAGGCCCGACAGTGACCTGCGCCTTCTGCGACTGACCTATCCGTCCCGGCCGGGACCGGCGTCAGTCACCGGAGATCCAGAGATATCCGCGCGCCCGGGTCGCCTCCTCGATGAGCGCCCCCAGCGCCTGCACGTCGACCCGGAGCTCCGGTTCACGGCTCGCGATCTCGTCCAGCTCCGCGGTCAGCTGCGGCAGCTGGATCAGGTTGATCATGGTGTCGCCGTAGGAATCGATCCTCGACACCAGGTGGTGCCGCTCCCGGTCGCTCGCCGCCACCAGGCGTCGCAGCGAGGAGCCTGCTTCCATGCCGGCATAGCGTTGCTCGTGCACCTGGTTCTCGACATACACATCGAACCCCACCGCCGCGCCTCCCTCACGAAGTGGCCGGCCAGGGAATAGCCCCCCGGCAGGCCGACCGTACGGTCGTCAGTCCTCGCAGGGAATCGGGTATCTCGTTCGCGCGCCGCCCCGCCTGTCCTGAACCACCAGGCAACAACTCGTGATCTGTGCGCCACTGTCCTTCCACGTCCGACCGACCGGCTTGCCGGCCTTCGCCTCCGTTGCACGGACACGTGTCCGCCTCGACGACGAGGTCGTCGAGATCGTCGAAATCCAGGATCCGCGTCAACGGCTGCCGACGAGGCCAGCGCCAGGAACCTCAGGGACCGCTCAGCCATTCTCGAAATCGGTCGCGATGTCGCTCAACGCGATCCGGTTCGGCTCGCCGGTCTTGGTGATGAGGCTGGAGACGTGCCGCTCCACCGTGCGCGGCGACAGGTGTAGTCGCTTGGCGATTTCGCGGTTGCTCAGCCGGCCGGTGAGCAGCCGCAGCACCTCCCACTCGCGTACCGTCACGCCCGCCGCCCGCAGCTCAGGTGGGATCTCTGCGGCACCGCGCCGGCGTTGGGTGACCCGCGCGCCAGCTTGGCGCAGCAGCGTGCGACACGCCCCGGCGACGGGCGTGACCTTAGCCTGGTGGAAGTAGTCCTCGGCGGCACGCAGCCACTCCACAGGTGTGCCCCAGCCATCGGTGAGCGCCGACTCGGCGACCAGCCGCAGGGCGAGGTGCCGCCCCATCGCGTACAGCGCGCCGACCTCCATGGCCTCGGCCACGGTGGCGGTCGCGGCGTCGTGCTGACCCGCGCGGCCAAGCAGGACCGCCCGGGCGAAGAGCGCGAACTGCCGGTCCCACCGTAGTTGGCTCGCCGGTGTGCCGACGATGGCTTCGTACGCGGCGAAGCTGACCTCGCCGGCCGTCGCCCGCAACAGCAACTGGAGGCCGAGCCGTCCACCGAGGTGGAACACGGTCGGGTTCGTCTCCTCCGCCCGTACGGCCAGGGACAGCTCGTCCAGCGCCCGGGGCCGGTCCTCCTCCAGCAGCGCGCAGAACGTGCCAGCCAGCCCGTGGACCCGCTGCGTGTGCAGGCTCTCGTCGCCGCCCCAGCGCCGGAACTCAGCGAGCGCGTCCTGCATCTCCGCCCGCCGGCCCTGGTGGGCGGCGAGCACCGCGCTGAGCAGCAGCACGTACTGGGTGGTCTCCATCAGCTTCAGGCGGGTCGTCGCGGTGAGGACCTGGTCGATCAGGTTCTGCGCGGCCGGGTAGTCGCCGCGCATGATCAGGTGCAGCGCGATGCTCGCCTCGGCCTGCTGGCGGGCGGTCACCGCCCCGGCCCGCAGCGCTCGTTCCCGGGCCTGTTCCAGCCGGTCCAGTGTGCCGTGCAGCAGCGCGTCGTCGTTGCCGAGCCGGATCAGCGCGTGGACCTCCCAGATCGGCAGGCCGTGCTCGGCAGCGATGGACCGGGCCTGCTCCAGGCAGCGGGTGGCCTCGGCCGGGTCGCGATGCCGGACGAGCGCACCGAGCAACTGCCAGGCCTGACAGGCCACCACCGGCAGCGGCACGGCGGCGCCGACGGTGGCGGCCCTGCGGGCCAGGGTCTCGGCGACCTCCATCTGGTCCCGCCCTGGCGTGTCCAGGGCCAGGTGTGCGGCGACGATGTCTATCGGGGCTTCGTCCTCCGCCGCGGGGTCCGGGCCGAGCAGCTCACGGGCGATCTCCACCTGGGCCAGCGCGTCGGTCAGCTCCCCGGCCAGCACCGCGGTCCAGGCCAGCCGGGTGTGCAGCCTGGCCTGCCGCCGAGCGGGAAGGCCGGCCACCTGGTCCGGACTGTTGACCAGCTCCAGTGCCCGCCGGACCAGGCCAGCCTCGCCGAGGGCCTGCAGGAGTGTCTCCAGGGTGTCGGTGCGGGCCTCGGCCGGCCCGTCGGCCTGGAGCTCCCAGGCCCGGTCGAGTAGGGCGACGGCCGAGGTGGCGGCACCCTGCGCGAGGGCCCTCCGGCCGGCTTCGGCAAAGAGTCGACCGGCCAGCAGGGTGTCGCCGGTCTCGACGCGCAGGGTGGCGGAGATCTGGCACCACTCACCCGGCAACTCCGGGTGGACCTTCGCGACGGCCTCGGCGACGGTGTGGGCCAACTCCCGCCGGTCGGCCGGCTCGACCAGGGCGAGCAGCGACTCGCGGGTGACGCGGTGCCGGAAGGTGTACCAGTCGGTCAACTGGTCGTCCGGGGCCACGAGCTGGGCAACGATGTCGCCGTGCAGATGGTTGAGCAGGTCGCGGTCGCTGAGCCCGGTCGCCGACTGCACCACGGCCACCGAGAAGCGTTGCCCGATCAGGGCGCCGCAGGACAGCAGCTCCCGGGCCTGCGGGCTCAGCTTCTCGATCCGGTGCGCCATGCTTCGGGCGAAGGCGGGGGGCAGCGTCGCGGGCGCCTGTGGAGTGACGAACCACCCCTGTGGACCGTGCCGGAGCAGTCCGTTGTCCACCATCGCCGCGAGGATCTCCTCGATGAGGAACGGGTTGCCGCCACTGCCGCCCCAGAGCAGCTCGGCCGCAGCCGTGGGCAGGTCGTCCGCCACCCCGCCGAGGCAGGCTCCGGCCATGGCGCGCAGGTCCTCGGGCCCGAGACCGCCCAACTCGATCAGGCTGCACCGGCCGCGGCGGGCCGCCGCCCGAGCGACCTCCAGCGCGGGGGAGTCGTCCGCCCGCAGGACGCCGACCAGCAGGGTGGGCTGCTGGTCGAGGTTGTCGATCAGATATTCGACCACCATGAGCGTCTCGGCGTCGGCGTCCTGGAGATCGTCGAGGACCATCAGGCAGCCGCTGTCCTGGCCGGCGAGACCGGTCAGCCGGAGCACCGCCTCGGCCAGGATCACCACCGATCCCGCCTCCTGGTCGGCGGGAGGGCTGCCCCAGTCGGGCACCAACCGGCCGAGGATCGGCCCGTACGGGCCGAGCGCCGCGATGTCCACCGTGGCCGAACGGAGCAGGGAGAGCACCGCCTCGGTGAGCGGGCGCAGCGGCACTCCGGTGCCGAGTGCGCTGGCCCGCCCCCGCAGCAGACTCATTTCGGCGGTGTAGGCGGACTCGGCGGCCGCCGCGGCGAGCCGCGACTTGCCGACGCCGGCCTCTCCGACGATGAAGACCGCGCCCCCGCGCCCTACGCGGGCAGCCTCGATCATGCCGATCAGCGCACCGAATTCCGCATCTCGGCCGACCAGGACGCGTGATCGTTGCACGGCGGCAACGATAGCGAGGCACTTCATCGATAACCAGGGTCAGACAGCAGGCGCACCGAGCCTGGCGGGATTATCGTCCGACCGTACCGATCGCCGCGCTGACCGGGTGGTTTCCACCCAGGGTCACAGGGCGAAGGTGGGGCAGCACGTGGTGAGCGGGGCGGCGGCGTCGACGGCTCCGGCATCGCCGCCGACCAGGTGTCCAACCAGGAGACCCACCGGGATGGCCAGACCGGCCAGGGCCGCCGTACGCAGGCCGAAGGCCACCATCGGGCTGACCTTCGGCTCCCCGACGGGGTGCGGCTCCTCGACGTGGGCGGTCTCGACGTCGGCGAGGTCGGCGGTGTGCTGGTGAACCATCATTGTTCTTCTCTCCTCGAATTGAACGGGTTGGTGAGCGACAGCCAGCCGGGTCCGGTTGGCTGCGGGGCGGGTTCCAGGAGCAACGCGGACGGAATGCGTGCGGCCATGGCGGAGCGCAGCAGTCCGTAGCCGATGCCGGCGAGGCCGGTCAGCAGCCCCGGTGTGAGCACTCCGTCGGGTGTGCCGCAGTAGCGCGTCTGCCACTGCAGGGAGTTGAGGAGCAGAGTGGTCCGCTGCCGTTGCGCGGCGGCGGCCACAGCGCCAGCCGGCCCGGCGGCCAGCACGGTCAGCGCCTCACCGACGCCGGACTCACCGTGGCAGAGACTCAGGTCGCGCGACAGCGGCCGGTTGGCCAGGCGCCGGACGAGGTGAGCCGGCGCATCCGGGGCCGCCGTGGGGGAGGTGCCCGGGTCGTGCCGGCCGGCGAGGGCGAGGGCCAGACCGGCGGTGCCGGCACACCACCCGGACGAGTGGGTCGGGGTCTGCCGGGCGTGCCGCAGAGCTTCCCGTGCCGCGTCCGCGTGCTGCGGCGAGCCGCCGCCGACGTCGACGAACCGTTGCAGGGCGTACGCGATGCCGGCCGTGCCATCGGCGAAGCCAGCCGGGCTGGCGGGGTGATCGAACGCGGTCGTACCGGTCAGCTGGTCGGCGCAGGTCCGGGCCAGCGCCGCCGCCCGATCGAGTCCCAGCTCGGCGTGGATGGACGTCATCGCGGCCAGGCAGCCGGCCCTGCCGGTGGCCCAGTCGTCGGTGGCGGGGCCGGCAACCGCGACCTCGGCGAGTTCGACCGCCGTGTCGACCCACCGACCGATCTCCGGGTCGTCGAGCAGCACGGCCAGCCGGGCCAGCCCGTAGGCCAGGCCGCCGAGGCCGTGCAGCCCGCCGCAGCCGATCGCCGTGACCAGCTCGGGTCGATCCGAGAGCAGGCGCAGCAGCCCCGGCGTCGCGGCGACCGCCCGACGGGCCACGTCGCCGTAGCGGGCCACGCCGCTGACGTGAGCGAGCTGGCCGAGGAAGAGCGCCACGCCGAGGTACCCGTTGGCCAGGCCGGCGCCCATCGGGAGCAGCAGCCACTGCCGGTTGTCGACCAGCTCCAGGCCGAGCCAGTTCACCCGGTCCCGGCCCGGTGCGCCACGGGCGACGATCTGGTCGGCGATCGCACAGGCTGCCGAGACCAGCCGTTCGGGTGGGGCGGCGGTTCCGAGCGACGGCCCCGGCATCGGCGCCGTGTCACCGTGCGCGCCGGCCGGCCGGCGGGTGGCCAGGCTGGCCATGATGACCCACTCCTGGTCCTGCCGGTCGGCCTCGCCGAGCCCGGCGATCCGGTCCAGCGCCGCGTCGACGCCGCTGCGGTACAGCGGCAGTGCGGTCGGCTCCCCGTCGGCTGCCAGCTGGGAGCTGTCGGCCCGGGCGTGGAAGTACGGCACGTCACCGCGCCACAGGGCCACGATCTCGTGGTGGGCGAACATCGGGTCGCCGGGGAGTGTGGTCCGGCCGCAGAGCTGCCCGAGGAAGCGGTCCCGGTCCAGACCGTCGCGCAGCAGGCTCGGATGGGTGGCCTCGTCGAGCAGCGTCCGGTAGGCCCAGGTGGGCCGCACGACGAGTCGCACCGTCATGGCCGACGACGCCTTGACCAGCTGGGCGAAGTCCCCGCGGTGGGCCTCGATCGCTTCGTAGCCGAGCCGGAAACCCTCCAGCATCGCCGCCTCGTGGTCCTCCGGGTCGATCACCCGGTCGTCGAGCCGGGGCCGGTTCGAGGCACCGTCGAAGGTGGACGCGCGACGTACCAGGCGCATCTGGTCGGTGCCCGGCTCGGCCCAGTCGATCCGACTGACCGGGCTCTGCCGGCCCTCGTCGCCACCGGCGCCGGACAGGTCCATGATGCCCTGCTCACCGACGACGATCAGTGGCAGCAACGCGGTTCGGTGCACGGACGCGGCGAGCAGGTCGGCGGCTGGATCGCCGCTCTGGGTCGCGGGCCGCCAACTGGGGCTGAACAATGTCTCGACGTCGATGGCCACGGAGTCCTCGCCGCTGGCGATGACGTTCTCGAGTGCAGATCGGTGGTGTTGAGCGCGTGGGCGAGCGCCAGCAGCGCGCCCTGCCGTCGATAGAAGCGATCCGCGCCGTCCGGGTCGGTCAGCGGTGCCGCGATCACGAACTCGGTCCAGCCGTACTCCGGGCGGACCAGGCAGGCGGCCGTCCGCATGCCGACGGTGGGCACCATCCGGTTCATCCAACCGACGAAGGCCGCCAACCGGTCGTCGTGGGTGAGATCCCGGGGCTTGTAGACCAACCGCCGGCCGTCGGCGAACTGGACCACGGTGGTGGTCCGGCCGGCCCGGTGCGGGTCACCACGTCTGTCGTCGACGGCCACCAGCGGGCCGGGGTCGACGCCGCCCAGCAGCGTGTCGACCAGGCGGCCCCGGTCGGCGGTGTACCGGTCGAGCAACTCCAGCATCGCGTCGGTGGCGTGTACGGTGGCCTGCCCGAGCAGCCGGGCCAGGACCGGAAAGTCGGTGAACAGCGCGACCAGCCCCGCCGGGGTGGCGATCTGGCGGACGAAGTCGACGAAGCGGGCGCGGCTGTCGGCGCCCTGGAGGAGGCCGGCGGCCCTGCGCCGGTGCAGCTCCTCGACGAGGGTACGGGCGGCCAGCGCGGTCAGTTGCCGTTCCAGTGCGGCCCGCAACGCGGTATCCAGCACGCCCAGCTCGACCTGGGCGGCGGTCACCGCGCCGGCGTCCCGGCGCAGGCGAGCCCTCGCCTGCTCGACCAACGGGCGCAACGGCAGCGCGAACGCCGCCGTCCAGTCCGCCGGGACCGGCACCGACGGGCGCGGTGCGGGGGCGCGCACCGCGGACTCGATCAGGACCGCCCAGGGCGGCGTGTCGACCCGCGCGGCGAGGTGCCCGTCCTCCTCGGCGAGGAACGTGAGCAACCGTTTCTCGTCGACGTCCAGCCCGCCCAGCAGGGCGTCCAGCTCCGGGCCGCCCTCGGCCCGCCACAGCCCCAGCCGCCGCCGCGCCTGCCCGAGCCGCACGGCGTCCACCGGGTGGGTGCCGCCGCCGACGGTCACCCGCTCGTGCAGCGCCAGACCCCGCGCCCACCAGCCCCGGCGGAGTCGGGGCGACTCGGCCGGAGCGAGGCCGGGTGACCCGTCGACGTCCGTGGTGTTCATCGAATCGAGGGTGCCAAGCGGAGGCGGGTAACTCATGCGTGGGATCCACCCAAATTCTTGTCGACCTGGCTGCTCGGCGCGGATCGCGCACACTCCGGTGCTGCCCGGACGACAGTCGGTGATGACCACCCGCAGGGCGGTGACCGGGGTCCGGTGTCGGTGGGGCGGCGACATGACGTCGGTACGGGACGACGGAACTTGGGTGCCCGGCACCGATGCGTCGACGCGCGAGGGTGGTCGACTCTCCGACTGTTCGATGGGCCGACCTGATCGGAGCAACTGTGGAGTTTCGCGTACTGGGGCCGGTGAGCGCCTGGCGCGACGGCGGTGAGGTCCCGTTGGACGGTGCCAAGCAGCGCACCGTCCTGGCCGTCCTGTTGCTCGCCCGGGGGCGAATCGTCTCCGACACGCGACTCTGCCAGCTGCTGTGGGACGAACACCCACCGGCTACGTTCGCCGCCCAGCTCTACAACTACGTCTCCCGCCTGCGCAAGTATCTCGGCGACGAGGTGGAGATCGTCCGGCAGTGGTCCGGCTACCTGTTGCGGATGGGGGACAGCCGGCTCGACCTCGACGAGTTCGAGCGGATGGCCGGGTCGGGTCGGGACGCACTGCGCTCCGGTCGGCACGAGGTGGCCGCGCAGGAACTGCACGGGGCGTTGGCGCTGTGGCGCGGGACGACGCTCGCCAACGTCACCGACCACCTCGTCGAGGCGGAGTCGCCCCGGATGGCGGAGGTGCGGATGGCGGTCCTGGAGGATCGCATCACTGTCGACCTGATGCTGGGCCGGCAGGCTGAGCTGGTCGTGGAGCTGAGCGACCTGGTCGCCGCGCAGCCGCTGCACGAGCAACTGCGCAGCCATCTGATGACGGCGCTGCTGCGCTGCGACCGTCAGGCCGACGCGCTGGCCGTCTACCACGAGGGTCGGCGGGTGCTCGCCGACGAGTTGGGGGCCGATCCGGGACCGGCGCTGGCCGAGGCGTACCGGGCGGTGCTCGCCGGCCCCGGAACGCGCGACGTCGCGGTCGGACCACGGACCGGACCGGGCTGGCGTGACGTCCGGCCGGCGATGCTGCCACCCGGGGCGCAGGACTTCTGCGGCCGGGAGCAGGAGCTGCGGGAGGTGGCCGGCCTGCTCGCCGAGACGTCCGGGTCCGCCCCGCAGCGGACGCTGCTGACCGGGATGGCCGGCGTCGGCAAGTCGGCGCTGGCGCTGCGGGCCGCGCACCTGTGCCGTGGCGAGTTCCCGGACGGGCAGCTCTACGCCGACCTCGGCGGCACCCGGGGCAACTCCACCGACCCGGGTGACGTGCTGGGCTGGTTCCTCCGGAGTCTGGGCAACGCCGAGGAGGCCATCCCGAGGCGCCTGGACGAGCGCGAGTGCCTCTACCGCAGCCAGTTGGCCGGTCGTCGGGTGCTTGTGGTGCTCGACAACTCCGCCAACTACGCGCAGGTCCGCCCGCTGTTGCCCGGTGATCCGTCCTGCCGGGTGATCCTGACCTGCCGCGGTCGTCTCTCCGAGCTGCCCGGTGTCACCCGCGTCGAGGTGGGCATCCTCGATCCGGCGCAGGCGCTGGAGATGTTCGCCGCGATCGTCGGCCCGCGGCGGGTGGCCGCCGAGCCCGGCGCCGCACACCGGATCGTGCAGTTGTGCGGGCGGCTCTCGATCGGCATCCGGGTGGCGGCGGCGCGGCTCATCGCGCGGCCGCACTGGTCCCTGCGCTACCTCGCGCAGCGGCTGGCCGACGAACGGTTCCGGCTCAACGAGCTGCGGCTCGGGACGCTGGACGTGCGGGCCCGCATCGAGGGCAGCTATCAGGAGCTTGCGACCGACAGTCAGGTCGCGTTGCGCCGGCTGGCACTGCTGAGAACCGCCGAACTCCCGATCGGGGCCGCCGCGCGCGTGCTCGGCGTGACGCCGCGGGTGGGGGAGGAGGTGGCCGAGAGCCTGGTCGACGCCCGGCTGCTGGAGATCGCGGGCTCGGACGGCGGTCGGCGGCAGCGACACCGCTTCCACGACCTGGTCCGCGTCTTCGCGCGGGAGAAGGCCGACCCGGTGGACCACCGCACGGTGACCACCGGGTCCGCGTTGTGCGCCTAGCCGCTCCGGCGGATTGCGTGGTGCGCGCGCCGGCCGGCGTATGGAGAAGATATAGCTGGTACCGGCACGGTCAGGACGTGACCATCCTGATCCCGCCCGAGTGCGCGACCAGCGCGCGGATCGATCTCGACCACGCCAGCGGGGACGAGATCGTCGCCCGCGTCCGGCCCGACCGGGACGACCCGGTCTTCGCCGGGCACTATCCCGGCTTCCCTCTGCTGCCCGGCGTCTACATCGTCGAGTACGTGCACCGCGCCGTCCTCGCGGCGATGCCGTCGGCGATCCTCGCCGAGCTGGTGTCCTGCCGGTTCCTGCGAACGATCGATCTCGACGACGAGTTGGTCGTCACCATCCGGTACGACGGCGGGCTCCACCGGGGCGCGGTCACCGTGTCGGGTGCGCCGGCCGCCGAGGTGCTGCTGCGCTACCAGGAAGGACACGGTTGATGCTCGACCGCGACGACATCCGGCGGCTCATCCCGCACCGCCCGCCGATGCTCCTGGTCGACCGGGTCGGTGAACTGGTGCCCCGGCGCCGGCTGCTGGGCAGCTACACCGTGACCGGGCCCCGGCCGCTGCCCGCCGTGCTGCTGTTGGAGTCGTGGGGGCAGGCCGCGCTCGTGCTGATCAGGCACGACCGGCCGATGCCCGACGTGCTGGCCGACGGGGTGCCGATCGCGGGCGCCTTCGAGGGGATCCGCTTCGGCCGGCCGGTGCTGCCGGGCGAGACGGTCGAGCACCGGGTCGAACTGATCCGGCTTATCGCCGACACGGGGTTCGTGCGGGGCGAGAGCGTGGTCGGCACCGAGGTGGTCATGCAGGTCGGTCGTCTGGTCGGCGCGGTGCGCCCGGCGGCCGCGCTTCGCCCCGCCGTCCTGGCCGGGGTCTCCGACGTCAAGGAGTCGACATGAGTGAGATCCGACGACCGGTCGCCCTGGTCAGTGGCGGGTCCCGAGGGATCGGCCGGGCCGTGGTCCGGCAGCTCGCCGCGGACGGGTACGACGTGGCCTTCTGCTACCAGAGCAACCGGGAGGCCGCCGAGAAGGTGGCCGCGGAGGTGCTGGAGGTCGGTGGTGCCCGGGTGCTGGCCCGGCAGGTGGACGTCGCCGACGCCGCCCAGGTGCGGGACTTCGTCACCGAGGTGGAGCGGGACCTGGGCGGGATCGCCGCGGTGGTGACCGTCGCCGGGATCATCCGTGACCGGCCGCTGGCCATGATGGCCGACGGGGACTGGCAGTCGGTGATCGACGTCAACCTCGGGGGTGTCTACAACGTGTGCCGGGCGGCGATCCGCCGGATGATGCGGCGTCGCGGCGGCGCCATCGTCGCGGTCTCCTCGGTGGCGGGCATCACCGGCAGCCCCGGTCAGACCAACTACTCGGCCTCGAAGGCCGGCATCATCGGCTTCACCAAGGCGCTGGCGAAGGAGGTCGGCCCGTACGGCATCCGGGTCAACGCCGTGGCGCCGGGTTTCATCGAGACCGACATGCTGAACGACCTGCCGGCCGGGCTGGCCACGGGCGTGCAGCAGCGGACCGCGCTCGGCCGGCTCGGCCAGGTGGAGGAGGTCGCCCCGGTGGTGACGTTCCTGCTCTCGGAGCGGGCCTCCTACCTGACCGGGCAGGTCGTCACGGTTGACGGTGGTCTGACGTTCTGACCCGCTGTGCCGCGAGCCGGGCCCGCATGGCCTCCAGGCGGGCCTGGCTCGCCTGTGCCCGGGCCCGGTGCGCGGTGATCCGCGGATAGGCGGTGCCGAGCAACCGGGTGAGCAGGTCGACCCGGCGGGCGTCCGCACCGACGATGATCTTCACCCGGTTGCGGCGGATCCCGCGCAGGATGATCCGGGCGGCCTGCTCGGCCGAGGTCGTCGCCTCCCGGGCGTAGCGCTGCCGGATCCCGCCGTAGCCGAGCCCCTTCGCGACCCGGGCGTTGTGGAAGATGTCGGTCCGCACCGTGCCCGGGTAGACGCAGCTGACCCGTACCGGCACGTCGCCGACCCGCATCTCCTGGAGTACCGCCTCGGTGAAACCCCGGACGGCGAACTTGGCCGCGTTGTACGCGCTCTGCGCGGGCGCCGCGACGAGCCCGTACATGCTGGACATGTTCACCAGGTGTCCCCGGGAGGCGACGAGTAGCGGCAGGAACGCCTGGGTGCCGTGCACCACGCCCCAGAAGTCGACGTCCAGCACCCACCGCATGTCGTCCCACTCGGCCTCGGTGATCGAGGCCAGCAGGGTCACCCCGGCATTGTTGATCACCAGGTCGGCGCCGCCGAAGTCGGCGCGTACCTCCTTGGCGTGGGCCCGCACCGCCAGCCTGTCGGTGACGTCGAGCCGGTAGGTGCGGACCTCGGCCGCCCGTTCGGCGCAGCTCGCGGCGGTCTGCGCCAGGCCCTCGGCCGCCGCGTCGGAGAGGGCCAGGCGGGCGCCCCGCGCGGCCAACTCGACCGCCAGCGCCCGACCGATGCCCGAACCCGCACCGGTGACGACCGCGACCTTCGATCGGAACTCCTCCATGCGCGCCCCCTCGGAATCGGCGTGCCGCCTGCGGCGGCACACGTCCGCCGTACGGTCCGGGGCCGGGCTATCTCTTTTCCATACCGGACGCGATGTAGAGAAGTTATGAGAGCCCCGCCGAACACTGCCTCCGGACGGTGCCACCAGGACGCCGACCAGCGTGGTGCGGAGGAGGCGATGGCACAGATGACAGGCGCGGCAATCACCGGGCTCGGGGCGTACCGGCCGAACAGACTGATCACCAACGAGGAGATCTCCGAGGAAGCCGGCGTGACTCCGGAGTGGATCGAGGAGCGGACCGGCATCCGGTCGCGCTACCGGTCCGGCCCGGAGGAATCCGTCACGATGATGGCCGCCGAGGCCGGAGGCAAGGCGCTGGCCATGGCCAACGTCGACCCGGCCGAGGTGGACCTGGTCATCCTCGCCTCGGCGACGAAGAAGGACCGCATCCCGGGCGGGGCGCCAGAGGTGGCCAGCCGGATCGGCATCACCGCCACCGGGGCGTTCGACCTGAACGCCGCCTGCGCCGGCTTCGCCTACTCGATCGGGCTCGCGTCGAACGAGATCCGGATGGGCAACGCCCGCAACGTGCTCGTCGTCGGTGCCGAACAACTCAGCCGATTCATCGACCCGGAGGACCCGGCGACGTACGTCATCTTCGGCGACGGTGCGGGTGCCGCTGTGGTCTCCCCCTCGGAGGTCGACGGGATCAGCCCCACCGTGTGGGGCAGCGACGGCTCGCGGGCCGACATCCTCGGCACCAAGTGGGACGCCAACGGCCGCGAGTTCGCCAAGATGGACGGACCCCTGGTTTACCGCTGGTCGACGAAGAACGTGCCGAGGGTGGCCCGCAAGGTGTGCGCCTTCGCCGGCATCGAGCTGTCGGACATCGACTGGTTCGTGCCGCACCAGGCGAACCTCCGCATCGTCGATCAGCTGGCCGAGATCCTCCAGATCCCGGACGAGAAGGTCGCCAAGGACATCGTCGACACCGGCAACACCTCGGCCGCGTCGGTGCCGCTGGCGCTCAGCCGGCTGCACGAGAGCGGTCGGACCACCCCGGGCGACCGCGTGATGCTCCTGGGCTTCGGGGCGGGACTCGCCTACGCCGGTCAGATCATCCGGATGCCCTGACCCACTTCGATCAAGATCTCCCTTCCTACGAAAGGACAAGCACCATGACGATGACCGTGAACCAGGTGTCCCTCGACGTTGTCTCGCTCACGCGCAAGCTGATGACCGAGGACGTCGACCGGGAGATCAACGCCAGCGACACGTTCGTCGACCTCGGGCTGGACAGCCTCAAGCTCGTCGACCTGCTCGCCGCCGTGGAGAACCACTTCGACATCGAGGTGCCGGACGAGAAGGTCGGCAGCTTCGCCAAGGTCCAGGATCTCAGCGACTTCGTCCTCTCCGCCCGGTCCGCGGGGTGACCGAGGACGTCCGGGAGTTGTCGGTCGGGCAGCGGGCGCTGTGGCTGGTCCACCGGCTGGCCCCGGACAGCCCGGCCAGCAACGTGGTCCACGGGCTGCACGTCGAACCACGGCTCGACCCCGACCTCGTACGCCGGGCGGTGGCGGTGGTGCGGTCACGGCACGACCTGCTCCGGTCCCGGTTCGCGGAGACCGACCAGGGGCCGGTGCGGATCGTCGATCCCGACCTCGAGTGCGAGGTCGAGGTCCACGATGTTCCCGACCTGGACGACGACGGGCTGTTGCGCCGCTGCCAGGAGTTCGGCGACCAGCCGCTACGGCTGGCGCAGGACGGTCCGATGCGGGTGGCGCTGCTGCTGCGGCGCACCGACTGCGTACTGGTGGTGGTGATTCACCACATCGCCACCGACTTCCACTCGCAGCGGATCGTCTGGCAGGAGTTGGACGCCGCGTACGGGGCACTGCACGCCGGGCGGGCGGTGGAGTTGCCGCCGGTCTCCGGCGGCTACGACGACTTCCTGGCCCGGGAGCGGGCGGCGCTGTCCGGCGAGCGCCACGAGCGGCTGCGCGCCTACTGGGATCAGGTCTGCGACGGTGCCACGGCCGCCACCCTGCCGACCGACCGGCCCCGTCCGGCGGTGCGTTCGTTCCGCGGCGGCGCGTTCAGTCAGGAACTTCCGGACGACCTCGCCGGCCGGCTGCGGGAGACCGCGGCGGCGGCCGGTGTGACGCCGTACGCCGTCGTGCTCGCCGCCTTCCAGGCGACGATGTACCGCTACACGGGTCTGGGGGAGTTCACCGTCGGTTGTCCGGCGTCGCTGCGCCGGGGACGGGCGCTGCGCGGTGTGGTCGGCATGTTGATCAACACGATCGCGTTGCGGGGATCGTTCGACGCGGACACCACCTTCGCCACGGCGATCACCGCGGCGGGCCGACAGTTGACCGACGCGGTGGCCCACGCCGCCTATCCGTTCCCGCTGCTGCGATCGGGCCGGCGTAACCACGAACCGCCGGTGCGGGTGACCGTCACCCTCCTGGTTCACCAGCACGGGGACAACTACACCACCGAGCGGCACGCGTTCGCCGGGCACCGGATCCGGCTGCTCGACATCCCGTACGACGAGGGCCAGTTCGACCTGTCGGCGACCCTCACCCGGTACCAGGACGGCCGGCTCCAGGCGGAGTTCGGCTACGACCGCGACCTGTTCGACGAGGCGACCGTGCAGCGGCTGGCCGGGCACTTCCTCCAGATGCTGCGGGTGGCCTGCACGAGGCCGGAGACGGTGGTGTCCCTGGCACCGATGGTCGACCGGGCGGAACTGCGCGAACTGCTGGCGTTCGGCACCCGATAGACCGGTGCGGCGTGGCCCCGTGGCGCCCCTGGCGCCACCGGGACGGTGCGCCCGCCGCACGGGCCGGACCCGACCGGCGCGACCCCCGTCGCCGGTCGGGTCCAGGCCCGGCGGCAACCCAGGCGCCGGTATAGGGGCGGTATAGCGCTGATTGACAACGTCGTGGCGTTGGTCGGAGGTCACATGTGGAGGGAGGAACGGTGCGCGAGGGCATTCTCTCGACGGTCGGGAACACACCGCTGGTACAGCTGGTCCGGTTGTTTCCGGAGTTCCCCTCCCGGTTGTTCGTCAAGCTCGAACGCTTCAATCCCGGCGGCAGCATCAAGGACCGCACCGCGCTGAGCATGCTGCGCGCCAAGGTCGAGTCCGGTGAGCTGGTGCCCGGCCGATCGGTGGTCGTCGAGTCCAGCTCGGGCAATCTCGCCATCGGCCTCGCGCAGTTCTGCGCGTACCACGCGATCCGGTTCATCTGCGTGGTCGACCCGAAGACCACCCGGCAGAACCTCGCGATCCTGACCGCGTACCGCGCGGAGATCGAGATGGTCGAGCACCCCGACCCGGTCACCGGGGAGTACCTGCCGGCCCGGCAGCGCCGCGTCCGCGAGCTGTGCGAGCAGGTCCCGTACGCGTACCGCCCCGACCAGTACGCCAACCCGCTCAACGCCGTGGCGCAACGGCAGACGATGGCCGAGATCGTGGCCACGCTCGACGGGCGGATCGACTATCTGTTCTGTTCCACCGGCACCTGCGGGACGCTCGTCGGCTGTGTCGGCTACCTGCGCGAGCACGGGCTCTCCACGCGGGTGGTGGCGGTGGACGCGGTGGGCAGCGCCATCTTCGGCGGCGAGCCGGCGGCCCGGTTGATTCCCGGGCACGGCGCCTCGGTCGTGCCGCCCCTGGCCGCCGACGCCACACCGGACGAGATCATGCACGTCTCCGACCTGGACTGCGTGGTCGGTTGCCGGCTGCTGCTGCACCGGGAGGCCATCCTCGCCGGCGGGTCGTCCGGTGCCACTGTGGCCGCGCTGCGGCGCCGGATGGCCGGCATCCCGGCGGGCACCACGGCGGTGCTGATCCTGCCCGACAACGGCGACCGATACCTCGACACGATCTATTCGGATCAATGGGTTTCCCGGCATTTCGGGGAGATCACCCACCTGTGGAAGGACGCCGAGTGCTGATCATCGGGCGGGCCGTCGTGGGGGACCCCCTCGATCGCCACCACCGAGCCCCACCTCGACCTGCTCCCCGAAGGGCTGCTGACCGCGCACGGCATGGTCGACGACCCGGTCTCGCGCTCGCCGGGCACGTCCGCGCCACCGCCGAACGGCGGCGCCCGGGCGTACGCGTCGACGACTTCCTACCCGTGGTGGACGCCACCGTGGCGTCCACCGGATCCCTGAAGGAGTGGCAATGACCGACAACCGCAGCTACCGAGTGGTGCTCAACGACGAGGAGCAGTACTCGGTCTGGTGGACCGACCGGGATCTGCCCGCCGGCTGGCGTGCCGAGGGCACCGAGGGCACCCGCGACGAGTGCCTGGCCCGCATCGACGAGATCTGGACCGACATGCGGCCGCTGAGCCTGCGCCAGCGCATGGAGTCCCAGGCCATGGAGTCCCAGGCCACGGCCTGACCACCTGATCCGATCCCACGCCCGCGCCCGGCCCCCCGGAGGAGCACCATGAGCATCGTTCCGCCAGCGGCGCCCGTAGCCGCAGCCGTCACCCACGGGTCGGGCACGTTGTCCGAGCTGATCGCCCGGCAGGCCACGCTGACCCCCACCGCGATCGCGGTGAGCGGCGACACCGAGGGGCTGGACTACGCCGGGCTGGACCGGCGGGCCAACCAGCTCGGGCGGTACCTGGCCGAGCTGGGCGTCGGTCCGGAATCGCTGGTCGCGGTCAACCTGGACCGCGGCGTCGACCTCGTGGTCGCGTTGCTGGGAGTGTGGCGTGCCGGTGCCGCGTACCTGCCGCTGGACCCGACCCACCCCGCCGAGCGGCGGCGGCGACTCCTCGCCGACAGCGGGGCCGGGGTGCTGCTCACCCGCGACGCGCTGCGCGACGAGGCGACGCCCGGCCAGGTGGTCTGCCTGGACGCCGACCGGGCGCGGATCGCGGCCTGCCCGGCCACCGCCGCGGTGCCGTCACCCGACCCGGACTCGGTGGCGTACGCCATCTACACCTCCGGGTCCACCGGCCAGCCCAAGGGAGTGCTGATCACCCACCGCGGAATCGGCAACCGGGTGACCTGGACGATCCGGGAGCACGGCCTCGGCCCCGGCGACCGGGTGCTGCAGAAGACCTCGGTCAGTTTCGACGCGGCGGGCTGGGAGTTCTTCGCCCCGCTGGCCAGCGGCGGCACCGTCGTGCTCGCCCCGGACGGGGCGCACCGCGATCCCGCCGCCCTGGTCGCCGCGGTCGTCCGGCACCGGATCACCGTCCTTCAGGGAGTGCCGTCGGTGTTCGGTCGGCTGGTCGACCAGCCCGGCTGGGCGGACTGCACAAGTCTGCGGCTGGTCTTCTCGGCCGGGGAGCCGTTGCACGCCGACCTGTGCCGGCGGCTGGCGGTCACGCCCGACGTGCGGGTGTGGAACACCTACGGCCCCACCGAGTGCGCCATCGACGTGACCGCCCACCCGGTGGACACGGCACAGCCGACCGGGCCGGTGCCGATCGGACGTCCGCTGCCCGACGTCCGCGTCCAGGTGCTCGACGCCGACCGGCGACCGGTGCCGGTGGGCGTGGTCGGCGAACTCTATGTCGGTGGGGCCAACCTGGGCCGGGGCTATCTGCACCGGCCGGATCTGACCGCCGAGCGGTTCGTGCCCGACGAGTACGGGCCGCCCGGCGCCCGCCTGTACCGCACCGGCGACCAGGTCCGGTGGCGCGGTGACCGGAGCCTGGAGTTCGTCGGTCGAGCCGACCACCAACTCAAGGTCAACGGTGTACGGATCGAACCGGCGGAGGTGGAGGCGGTGCTCGCCGCCCACCCGGACGTCCAGGCGGCGGTGGTGGTGGGGCACACCGATCCGGCCGGTCGCCGGCAGCTCGCCGCGTACGTCGCCGGGCGGCGGTCGGTCGATCCGGCGGCCCTGCGCGCGTTCTGCGTCGGCCGGCTGCCCGAGGCGCTGGTGCCGGCCGTGTTCCAGCCGGTGGCGGAGTTCCCGCTCACCGCCAGCGGCAAGATCGACAGGTCCGCCCTGCCGGCGGTCGACCCACTGGACCGGCCCGCGCCGCGTCCACCACGGACCGCCGCCGAACGGACGGTCGCGGGCATCTGGCGGGACCTGCTCGACGTCGACCACGTCGGCGTCGACGACGACTTCTACCAACTCGGCGGCTCCTCACTGGTGACGCTGACGCTGGAGAGCCGGCTCCGGGGGGCCGGCGGCACGGTGACGCTGCGTGACCTGCTCACCCACACGACCGTGGCCGCGCAGGCCCGGCTGGTGGAGGCGGCCACCCCGGCGGACGTGCCGGTGCTGCCGGTGGGACGCGACCGGCCCCTGCCGCTCTCCGCCGCCCAGCACCGACTCTGGATGCTCGACCAGCTCGACCCGGGCAGCAAGGAATGGGTCGTCCCCGTGCACGTACGGCTGCCCGCCGCCACCCATCCCGACCACGTCCGGGCGGCCCTGCACGCGCTCGAGGCACGCCACGAGCCGCTGCGTACCCGCTATCTGGTGGTCGACGGCGTGGCCCGCCAGCGGGTGGTGGCGCCGGGGACCGTCGACCTGGAGGTACGCGACGTCAGCCACGGCGGGCTGGCCGACCTGCTCACCGAACAGCTCGGCCGGGGCTTCGACCTGCGCACCGGGCCGCTGTGGCGGGCCGGGCTGGCCGTCGCCGCCGGGCGTGATCACCTGCTGGTGCTGGCCGTGCACCACATCGCGTCCGACGCCGGCACCGCGGACGTCCTCGAACGGGACCTGCGGGAGTTGTGCGACGCCGCCGCGCGGGGCCGGCCGGCGGACCTGCCGGAGCTGCCGGTGCAGTACGCCGACTACGCGGTCTGGCAGCAGCGGCACCTCACCGACGAGTTCGTCGGACGGGAGTTGGCGTACTGGCGGGAGGCGCTCGCCGGGATGCCCCAGCTGGAGCTGCCGCTGGACCGTCCGCGCCCGGCCCGGCGGGACGCGCAGGGCAGCATGCTTGGCTTCACCGTCGCGGCGGACGTCGCCGGCGCCCTGACCGAGGTGGGCCGGCGCTGCTCGGCAAGCCCGTTCATGACCCTGCTCACCGGCTTCGCCACGGTCCTCGCCCGCTACACCGGGCAGTGGGACGTGCCGATCGGCACGCCCACCTCGGGACACCGGCCCGCCGAGCTGGACCAGACCGCCGGGGTCTTCCTCAACCCGGTGGTGCTGCGCTGCACTCTGGACCCGGCGTCCAGCTTCACCCAGGCCGTCCGGGACGTCCGCGACCGGACCGTCGCCGCCCTGGCCCACCAGGACCTGCCCTTCGACCGGGTGGTGTACGACCTGGTCGGCGAGCGGGACCTCTCCCGTACCCCGCTCTACCAGGTGGCACTGAACTACCAGGAGGGCGGGATCACCGGCCGGATTGCCGACGACCCGCTCACCATCGAAGCGCTGCGGCGAGCGTCCACAGTGGCGAAGACCGACCTGACCGTGCACCTGTGGCCGCAGCCGGACGGCACGCTCGCCGGAGCCGTGGAGTACGCCACCGCGCTGTTCGACGAGGCAACCGTGCGACGGCTCGCCGACCACTTCGTCCGGCTGGTGGGTGCCGCCGCCGACGAGCCGGACGCCCGCCTGGACCAGCTCGACCCGTTCTCGGCCGAGGAACGGCACGAGCTGCTGCACGAATGGAACGGGCCGACGGTGCCCCGTCCCGCCACCACAGTGGTCGACCTGTTCGAGGCACACCGCGCGGCGACACCGCAGGCGGTGGCGTTGCGCCACGGCCACGCGCACACCACCTACGCGGAGTTGGACGACCGGGCCAACCGCTTCGCCAACCACCTGCGCCGGTCCACCGTGGCACCGGGCGCGACGGTCGCCGTACTGCTGGGGCGGGGACCCGACCTGGTCGCCGCGATTCTCGGCTGCTGGAAGGCGGGCGCGGCCTGCCTTCCGCTGGACCCCTCGTACCCGGCCGAGCGGATCGACTACCTGCTCGACACCGCGGGCGTCGGCCTCGCCGTCACCGACTCGCGGTTCGCCGACCGGTTCGCGGTGCCCACCCTCCAGGTGGACACCCACCGGCTGATGGTCAGCGCCGAACCGCCCACCGCGCCGGCTCGTGACCTCGACCCGGCGCAGACGGCGTACGTGCTGTTCACCTCCGGATCGACAGGCCGCCCCAAGGGGGTGCTGCTCTCCCACGCGGCGGTCACGAACTTCCTGGCCTGCGCCACGGAGACCGAGGCGCTTGGCGATCGGGGAGGCCGCCCGACCGGCGGTGGGGCGCCGCTCTTCTCCACCATCGCCTTCGACCTGTCGATCTCCAACCTCTGGGGGCCGCTGGTGGCCGGGCAACCGGTGACGCTGCTGCCGCAGGAGTTCGACCTGACCCAGCTCGGCGCGCTGCTGCTGGCCGCCGGCCCGTACGACCGCTTCATCATGACGCCCCCGCACCTGGAGCTGCTCGCCGCGCAGGTCGACGCGGCGCAGGCGCAGCGGCTCGCCGGCCAGCTCTGGGTGGCCGGTGGGGTGCTGCGCGGGCCGGTGGCGACCAGGTGGCTCGACCTGCTCGGTCCCGGCGGCCTGATCAACTCCTACGGCCCGACCGAAACCACCGTGATCATGTCGGCGTATCCGGTGGTGGAGCCGCAGACCAGCGAGATCGTGTCGATCGGCCGGCCGATGGCGAACACGGTGGTGCGGATCCTCGACGACGAGATGCGGCTGCTGCCGATCGGAGCCGTCGGTGAGCTGTACATCGGTGGCGCGTGCCTGGCCACCGGCTATGTCGGCCGGCCGGGGCTGACCGCCGAACGCTTCCTGCCCGACCCCTACGGCCCGCCGGGCACCCGCCTCTACCGCAGCGGCGACCGGGGCCACTGGCGGCCCGACGGCACGATGGCCTTCGTCGGCCGGGCCGACGACCAGGTCAAGGTCCGCGGCTACCGGATCGAACCCGGCGAGATCAGCGCCGTCGTCGCCAGGCATCCACGGGTACGCGACTGCGTGGTCCTCGCCCACCAGGACCGCCTGGTCGCCTTCTACCTCGGCGAGGCCACCGACCTGGCCGCGTACTGCGCCCGGCAGTTGCCGGAGTTCATGGTGCCGAGCCTGTTCGTGCCGGTGGAGCGGATCCCGCTCAACGCCAACGGCAAGGTGGACCGGGACGCCCTGCGCGGCAGGCTCGACGCGGCGCTCGCCGACGGTGCCGCCGACCCCACCGAGTTCGTGGCACCGCAGACCGTGGTGGAGAAGCGGGTCGCCGCGATCTGGGCGGAGCTGCTCGACGGGCGGATCGGCGCGACCACCGACTTCTTCCTCCTGGGCGGGCACTCGGTGCTCGCCGCGCGGCTGATCGCCGGGTTGCAGGAGGAGTTCGACCTCGACCTGCCGATCCGGCTGGTGTTCGAGCACCCCACGGTGCGCGCCCAGGCGGTCGCCGTCGAAGACCTGATCCGAGCGGAGGTCGACGCGTTGGACGCCGCCGACCTCACCCACGACCTTTCGCGATCTGAGGAGTACCCGGCATGACCAGCATCGCCAACGAGCCGAACCTGCGTGAAGAACTCGTCCAGCGTCGCCTGGCCGGCCGTCGTACCAGCCGGCGGGACCGCATCCCGACCGTCGACCGCTCGGCTGAGCTGCCACTGTCGTACGGCCAGCAGCAGATGTGGTTCCTCAACCGGATGGACCCGACGAGCGCCGAGTTCCTGGTCTCCTGCGCGCTGCGGCTGCGCGGGCAACTGGACGCCGACGCGCTGGGTCGAGCGATCGACGCCCTCGTCGCCCGGCACGAGATCCTCCGCACCCGCTACGCCCTCGCTGGCACCACTCCGGTCCAGGTGATCGACCCTCCGGCGAGCCGCGACCTGCCGGTGGTGGACCTGACCGACCGACCGGGCACCGAGCGGGAGGCGGCGCTCGACACGGTGCTCGCCGACGCGGCGCTCACCGGGTTCGACCTGGCCCAGGACTGGCCTGTGCGGGCCGTGCTGGTCCGGCTGGACACCGACGAGCACGTCCTCGCCCTGGTGCTGCACCACATCGCCTGTGACGCGCCGTCGGTCGCGGTGCTCACCGGTGAGCTGGCCGAGCTGTACGCCGCCCTGCGGGCCGGCGTCGAGCCCTGGCTGCCGGTCCCCGCCGTGCAGTTCGCCGACTTCGCCGCGTGGCAGCGCGGCCGACGGCGCGCCGATGCGGTGGCCCGGTCGCTCGACTACTGGCGCGACCAACTCGCCGGGCTGACGCCGGTGGAGCTGCCGGCCGACCGGACCAGGCCGAAGAACCGGGACTGGCGCGGCTCGTCGGTGCCGTTCACCCTGCCCGCCGAACTCTCAGCCGCGCTGCGCGGTATCGCCCGCGACGCCGGTACCACGGTCTTCGTCACCCTGCTCAGCGCCTACCAGGTGCTGCTGTCGCGCTACACCGGCCGGACCGACCTCGCCGTGGGCACGGTGTCGTCCGCGCGCAGCCGCGTGGAGTTGCACAACCTCGTCGGGTACGGCATCGACAACCTGGTGCTGCGGACCCGCTGGAGTGGTGACTCGTCGTTCGCCGCCCTGCTGGAGCAGACCCGCGACACCGTGCTCGGCGCGTTCGACCACACCGATGCCCCGTTCGCTCTGCTGGCCGACGAGCTGGAGCCGGAGCGTGACCTCTCCCGGACGCCGCTCTACCAGGTCGCGTTCACCCTCCAGTCCGAGCCGCCCGCCGTCGACTGGCCCGGCGACCTCAGCGTGGAACCGGTCGAGCTGCCTCTGCGGACGTCCAAGGTGGATTTGACCCTGCACATGATGGAGGGCGCCGACGGCGGACTGCGCGGCCGGATCGAGTACGCCACGGCCCTGTTCGACACGGCCACCGTCGAGCGGACCGCCGACCACCTGGTGCGGCTCCTGCGGCAGGTGGTGGCAGACCCGACGGCCCGACTCTCCGACCTGGCCATCCTCGGCCCGGCCGAGCTGGCCGTGGTGACGCAGGCGCCGGTCACCGCCGACCCGGTCACCGGCACCGTGCACGGCGTCTTCGAGGCGGTCGCGGCCGCCCACCCCGACGCGGCGGCGCTGACGGTCGGCGACACCACCCGCGGGTACGCCGAGCTGAACGCCGACGCCAACCGGCTCGCCCACTGGCTGCGTGCCCACGGCGCCGGCCCGGAGCGGCTGGTCGGGGTCCACCTCGACCACGGCCCCGAACTGGTGCCCGCCCTGCTCGGCGTGCTCAAGTCCGGTGCGGCGTACCTGCCCCTGGACCCGGCCTCGCCGGACGACCGCCTCGACTTCATGATCAGCGACGCCGGCGCGCGGATCGTGCTGACCACCACCGCCCACGGTGACCGGTTCGCCGACTTCGACGGAACCGTCGTGCTGCTGGACGCCCCGGAGCTCGCCGGGGAACTGGCCGCCCAACCGTCCACCGACCCGGCAGTGCCGGTGGACGTGGACAACCTCTGCTACGTCATCTACACCTCCGGCTCCACCGGTCGGCCCAAGGGCGTCGCGGTGGCCCACCGGCAGGTGCTGCGGCTGCTGACCGTCACCGCCCGCGACTACCGCTTCGGCGCCCACGACGTGTGGACGCTGCTGCACTCGTACGCCTTCGACTTCTCGGTCTGGGAGATCTGGGGTTGCCTCCTGCACGGCGGTCGGCTCCTCGTGGTGCCCCGCGAGCTGGCCCGATCCCCGCAGGACCTCCTCGACGAGCTGATCGCGCAGCGGGTCACGGTGCTCTGCCAGACGCCCACGGCGTTCCGTGCGCTGGTCCAGCTGGCCGCCGAGGGCGATCCCCGGGTGGACCAGCTCGCCCTGCGGGTGGTGACCTTCGGCGGCGAGAAGCTGGACTTCGCCGAGCTGACGCCCTGGGTGGCCAGCCGTGGCGTGGACACGCCGCAACTGATCAACATGTACGGGATCACCGAGACCACCGTGCACACCACGTACCACCGGGTCGCCGTCGCCGAGGTGGGCGGCACGGCCAGCCGGATCGGCGTACCCCTGTCGGACCTCACGGTCCACCTGCTCGACGCCGACGGCCGGCCGGTCCCGATCGGCGTGCCCGGCGAGATCCACGTGGGCGGCCCCGGTGTCGCCCGCGGCTACCTGGGTCGCGCCGACCTGACCGCGCAGCGGTTCGTGCCGGACCCGTGGGGGCCGGCCGGTTCGCGGCTGTACCGCAGCGGCGACCTGGCCCGACGGCACGCCGACGGAGGGCTGGAGTTCGTCGGACGCATCGACCACCAGGTCAAGATCCGTGGCTACCGGGTGGAGCTGGGCGAGATCGAGGCCGCCCTGACCGCCCTGCCCGGCGTCCGGGACGCGGTGGTGGTGCTGCGCGAGGACAACCCGGGCGACCAGCGGCTCACCGCCTACCTGGTGGCCGACGACACCTCGACGCTGCTGCGCCCCTCGCAGCTGCGCGCCGCGCTGGGCCGGACGCTGCCGGACTACATGGTCCCGGCGGCGTTCATGCCACTGCCCCGGATCCCGCTCACCGTCAACGGCAAGCTCGACCAGGCCGCGCTGCCCGCCCCGGGCCGTTCGGTGGTCGCCGTCGACAGGCCGTATGTGGCCCCGCGCACCACTGTGGAGCAGCAGCTCGCCGACGTCTGGGCCGCCACGCTCGGGCTGGACCGGGTGGGCGTACAGGACGGCTTCTTCGACCTCGGCGGCGACTCCATCCGGGCGGTGGCGCTGGCCGGCGCGTTGCGGTCGGCGCACTTCGACGTGGAGGTCCGGGACATCTTCGAGCGGCGTACCGTCGCCGAGCTGGCCGAACTGCTCACCGCGCGGCCCGCCACCGAGCCGGAGCCCACTGTCGCCCCGTTCGAGCTGGTCGGTGAGGCGGACCGGGCCCTGCTGCCCGCCGGAGTGGTGGACGCCTACCCGTGCACCCAGGGACAGCTCGGCATGCTCGTCGAGCTGCTGTCCGACAGCGAGCAGAACCCCTACCACAACGTGACCAGCTACCGGGTTCGCGGCGAAGGGGAGTTCTCCCTGGACGCGCTGCGCGGCGCCGCGGCGCTGCTGGTGCGCCGTCACGAGGTGCTGCGCACCTCCTTCGACCTGACCAGCTATTCGGTGCCGATGCAACTGGTGCACGCCACCGCCGAGCTGGCCGTCACGCACGAGCACACCCACACCACCGAGCGGGGCGAGCTGGACCGGGAGCTGCGCGCCCACATCGCTGTCGAGCGGGCCCACCTGTTCGACCTCGATCGCCCGTCGCTGCTGCGACTGCACGCCCGGACCTGCGCGGACGGCAGCTGGTGGCTCACCATCACCGAGTGCCACCCGATCCTGGACGGCTGGAGCTACCACTCGCTGATCATGGAATTGGTCCGCGCGTACCACCAGATCCGCGCCGGAGAGCCGTTGTCTCCGCAGCCGATCCCCTCGGTGCGGTTCGCCGACGCCGTCGCCGCCGAACGGCTGTCGGTCACCGGCGACGAGGACCGGGCGTTCTGGCGTGGCGTGCTTGCCGGACGGGTCCGTCACGACCTGCCCACCGGCTGGGGTGACCCCGACGCGCCGCAGGGCGCCAAGCACGAGCACTGGGTGCCGGTGCAGGACCTCGAAGCCTCGCTGCGGGACCTGGCCCGGCGCCTCGGTGTGCCGTTCAAGTCGGTCATGCTGGCCGCGCACCTCAAGGTGATGAGTCAGCTCACCGGCGCGGAGCGGTTCTACACCGGCCTGGTCTGCAACATCCGGCCCGAGGCGGCCGGCGCGGACCGGGTGTACGGCATGCACCTCAACACCGTGCCGGTCGGCTACGACGGGCCGGCGGCCACCTGGTCGGAGCTGATCCAGCGGACCTTCGCCGCCGAGGTGGAGCTGTGGCCGCACCGGCGCTACCCGCTGTCCACGCTGCAACGGGAGGTCGGCGAGGACACCCGCATGCTCGACGTGCGGTTCAGCTTCCACGACTTCCACCAGATCGACGCCGACGACATCGACTACGCGGAGTCCATCGACGACAGCCCCACCGAGTTCCCGCTCGGCGTGTTCAGCCGGCTCGGCTTCCTCACCCTCCAGGCCAGTCAGCGCAACGTCGGCCACGACGCCCTGCGCCGCCTCGGCGCGATGTACCGGGTGGTGCTGGAGGCGATGGTGGCGGACCCGGCCGGGGACGCGCGGGTGGTGTGTCTGCCCGCGGGTGAGGTGTCGGTGGTGTTGGCCGATGGCGACGGCACGGTCGAGCCGGTGTCGGGGTCGGTCCCGCGGTGGTTCGAGGAGCAGGTCACCCGGGTGCCGTCGAACGAGGCGGTCAACGGTGTGTCGTTCGCCGAGGTGGACGCGCGGGCTGTGGCGTTGGGGTCGTGGCTGGTCTCGCGGGGTGTCCGTCGGGGTTCGGTGGTGGGGGTGCTGCTGGATCGGAGTGTCGATCTGGTGGCGGCGCTGCTGGGGGTGTGGAAGGCGGGGGCGGCGTTCGTGCCGCTGGACCCGACGTATCCGGCCGGTCGGATCGGCTCGATGGTGGCGGATGCGGGTGTGTCCTGTGTGGTGACCTCGGCTCGCTACGCGGATCGGTTTGCGCCTGGCGTCGACGTTCTGGTGGTGGACCACGTCCCGGCGGATTCGTCTGTGGTGTTGCCGGGTGTGGTTGATCTGGATGATTTGGCGTACGTGATTTTCACGTCGGGGTCGACGGGTCGGCCGAAGGGTGTGCAGGTTACGCATCGGGGTCTGGCGAATCATGTTCGGTGGGCGTCGGTGGAGTTGGCGGGTCGTGGTGTCGGCGGGTGTGCTGTCTTCTCGTCGGTTGCTTTTGATTTGCAGGTGCCGAATCTGTGGGCGCCGTTGGTGGTGGGTCAGCGCGTGTTGATGGTTGATCAGGATGTGGATCT
>NZ_JBEXGP010000037.1:0-37805 GCF_040607375.1 Micromonospora sp. NPDC005298 | reverse complement strand
GGCGACCAGGCCGAGGTCAGCCGCGGCGCCACCGGCTGGGGTGTGCGCTCGCTGCTGCGCTGGCTGGCAAGCGTCGACTGACCGTCAGCAACCCGGCGCGGACCCGGCGCCATGCCGACCCGGCGCCGACCCACCGTGGGGGCGGGGCGGCACCGGGACGGGGTCGGTCACCGCCGGGCGACCGGGTCCGGTGCCGAGGCGGTGGCCGTCGCGCGGGCCGCAGCCCGCACCAGGGCCGGGCCCCGGTAGATGAAGCCGGTGTAGAGCTGCACCAGGGCCGCCCCGGCGTCAAACATCCGCGCCGCGTCGTCCGGGTCCAGCACTCCCCCGACCCCGATGATCGGCAGCCGACCGCCGGTCTCGTGGTGCACGAAGGCGACCACGTCCCGGGCCCGCGTGGTCAGCGGCCGACCGGAGAGGCCGCCGGCCTCGGCGCCACGACTGGCGTCCACACTGGCGAGACCGGTACGGGACAGGGTGGTGTTGGTGGCGATCACCCCGGCCGCGCCCCGGGCCAGGCAGACCTCCAACAGTTCGGCGATCGCCGCCTCGGTCAGGTCCGGTGCGATCTTGACCAGCACCGGCTTCTCCCCCACCAGAGCGGCGAGCAGCGCGTCCAGGTGCGCGCGGTCCTGCAAGGAGCGCAGGCCCGGAGTGTTCGGCGAGGAGACATTCACCGCGAAGTAGTCGCCGTGCCCGCGCAGCGCCCGGTACGAGGCCAGGTAGTCCTCGACCGCCTCGTCCAGCGGAGTCACCTTCGACTTGCCCACCGAGATGCCCAGCGGCACCCCGAGCGGGCGCGGCAGCGCCGCCAGCCGGGCGGCCAGCGCCTCGGCCCCGGCGTTGTTGAAGCCCATCCGGTTGACCACCGCCTCGCTGGCCGGCAGCCGGAACAGCCGGGGCCGGGGATTGCCCGGCTGGGCGTGCGCGGTGACCGTACCGACCTCGACGAAACCGAACCCGAGGGCCGGCCACGCCGGCAGCGCCGCGCCGTCCTTGTCCATGCCGGCGGCCAGCCCCACCGGGTTGGGGAACCGCACGCCGAACACCGTGCGCGGCGCCCGGACCGCGTAGCGGGCCCGCAGGGCCGCCAACGCCGCCGGACGTCGGGACAGCGCGGCGAGCCGCCGCAACGTCCACTCGTGCGCCGCCTCGGCGTCCCCACCCCCGAGCCGGAACAGCTGGGGCCGCACCACCCGCTCGAACAGGGTCACTGGGCCGCCCGCAGGGTGGCGTGCAGATCCTGCAACGGGCGGACCTGCATGTCACCGCGAATGCGCGCCTCGATGCCCATCACGGCCGCGGCCGCGCCGGGAACCGTGGTGATGCACGGGATGTCCGCGGTGACGGCGGCGCTGCGGATCTCGTACCCGTCGGAGCGGGCACTGGCACCCGAACCCTGCGGCGTGTTGATCACCAGCGCTACGTCGCCACGGAGGATCAGCGACACCGCGTCATCGCCCTCGCCGGCCTGGTAGTGCTTGCGGATCTGCTCGCAGGCGATGCCGTGCCGCCGCAGCACCTCGGCCGTGCCGGTGGTCGCCACGATCTCGAAGCCCAGATCGGCCAGCCGCTTGATCGGGAAGATCATGCCGCGCTTGTCCCGGTTGGCCACCGAGACGAAGATCTTCCCGGCGGTCGGCAGCGACCCGTAGGCGGCCGACTGGCTCTTGGCGAAGGCGTGCCCGAAGTTGGTGTCGATGCCCATCACCTCGCCCGTCGACTTCATCTCCGGCCCGAGCAGCGAGTCGATCCCCTTGCCTGCGCGCGTCCGGAAACGCTTGAACGGCAGCACCGCCTCCTTCACCGCGATCGGCGCGTCGGCGGGCATGGTGCCACCGTCCCCGGTCGCGGGCAGCAGGCCCTCGGCGCGCAGCTCGGCGATGCTCGCGCCGAGCGCGATCCGGGCCGCCGCCTTGGCCAGCGGCACCGCCGTGGCCTTGGAGACGAACGGCACGGTCCGCGACGCGCGCGGGTTGGCCTCCAGGACGTAGAGCACGTCGTCCTTGAGCGCGTACTGCACGTTGAGCAGGCCACGGACGCCGACGCCCCGCGCGATGGCCTCGGTGTAGCGGCGCACCTCGGCCAGGTGCGAGCCGGCGAGGGTGATCGGCGGCAACGCGCAGGACGAGTCGCCGGAGTGGATGCCGGCCTCCTCGATGTGCTCCATCACGCCGCCGACGTAGACCTCGCCGTCGGCGTCGCAGAGCGCGTCCACGTCGATCTCGATGGCGTCGTCGAGGAACCGGTCCACCAGCACCGGGTGGTCCGGGGAGATGTCGGTGGCCCGGCCGATGTAGTCGCGCAGCGTCGGGTCGTCGTAGACGATCTCCATGCCGCGCCCGCCCAGCACGTACGACGGCCGCACCAGCACCGGGTAGCCGATCTCGTCGGCGATCGCCTTGGCCTCGTCGTAGGACGTGGCCATGCCGTGCGCCGGGGCGCGCAGCCCGGCCCGGGCGAGCACCGCGCCGAACGCGCCCCGCTCCTCGGCGAGGTGGATCGACTCCGGGGAGGTGCCGACCACCGGTACGCCGGCGTTCTTGAGCCGCTGCGCCAGGCCCAGCGGGGTCTGCCCGCCGAGCTGCACGACCACCCCGACCACACCCGGCCCGCCGGCCGCCCGGCCGGACGAGTCCTCCGCGTGCCAGGCCTCCAGCACGTCCTCGAAGGTCAGCGGCTCGAAGTAGAGCCGGTCGGCGGTGTCGTAGTCGGTGGAGACCGTCTCCGGGTTGCAGTTGATCATGACGGTCTCGTAGCCGGCCGCCCGCAGCGCCTGCACGGCGTGCACGCAGGAGTAGTCGAACTCGATGCCCTGGCCAATCCGGTTCGGGCCGGAGCCCAGGATCAGCACCTTCGGCCGGTCCGACGGCACGACCTCGGTCTCGGAGTCGTACGTCGAGTAGTGGTAGGGCGTGGCCGCCTCGAACTCGGCCGCGCAGGTGTCCACCGTCTTGTAGACCGGACGCACGTCGAGGCGGTGTCGCAGGGTGCGTACGCCGTCCTCGGCGGCCAGTTCCGGGCGCAGCGCGGCGAGCTGCCGGTCGGACAGGCCGGCCCGCTTGGCCCGGCGCAGCAGCTCGGCGTCGAGCACCGGGGCGTCCACGATCTCGGTGCGCAGCTCGATCAACGAGACGATCTGGTCCAGGAACCACGGGTCGATCCCGCCGGACGCCTCGGCGACCTCGGCGATCGACGCGCCGAGGCGCAGCGCCCGCTCGACGGTGTACAGCCGGCCGTCGTGCGGTACGCGCAGCGCGGCGAGGGTGTCCGCCAGGGTGACACCCTCCGGATCCGGCGTGGTCCAGAAACCGGCCGACTTCGTCTCCATCGAGCGCATCGCCTTGTTCAGCGCCTCGGTGAAGTTACGCCCGAGGCTCATGGCCTCGCCCACCGACTTCATCGTGGTGGTCAGCTCGGGGTCCGCGCCGGGGAACTTCTCGAACGCGAACCGGGGGATCTTCACGACCACGTAGTCGAGGACCGGCTCGAACGCCGCCGGGGTCTTCAACGTGATGTCGTTGGGGATCTCGTCGAGGGTGTAGCCGATGGCCAGCTTCGCGGCGATCTTCGCGATCGGGAAGCCGGTGGCCTTGGAGGCCAGCGCCGAGGAGCGCGACACCCGGGGGTTCATCTCGATCACGACGATCCGGCCGTCGACCGGGTTGACCGCGAACTGGATGTTGCAGCCGCCGGTGTCCACCCCGACCTCGCGCAGCACGGCGATGCCCAGGTCCCGCAGGCGCTGGTACTCCCGGTCGGTGAGCGTCATGGCGGGGGCCACGGTGACGCTGTCGCCGGTGTGCACGCCCATCGGGTCGACGTTCTCGATCGAGCAGACCACCACGACGTTGTCGTGCCGGTCGCGCATCAGTTCGAGCTCGTACTCCTTCCAGCCGAGCACGCTCTCCTCGATGAGGACCTCGTGCACCGGGCTGGCGGACAGCCCGTCACCGGCGATGCGGGCCAGGTCCTCCGGGGTGTGCGCCATGCCCGAGCCCAGGCCACCCATGGTGAACGACGGCCGGATCACCACCGGCAGGCCCAGCTCGGCGACTGTCGCCTCGACCTCGTCCATGGAGTGGCAGACCCGGGAGCGGGGCACCAGCGCGGCCGGGTCGTCGACACCCAGGCGTACGCCGGCCTTCGCGACGATCTCCTTGAACAGCTGGCGGTCCTCGCCCCGGTTGATGGCGTCGATGTTCGCGCCGATCAGCTCGACACCGTACTTCTCCAGGACGCCGCCCTCGTGCAGGGCCACGGCCGTGTTCAGCGCGGTCTGCCCGCCGAGGGTCGCGAGGATCGCGTCCGGGCGTTCCTTGGCGATGACCAGCTCCACGAACTCCGGGGTGATCGGCTCGACGTAGGTGGCGTCGGCGAACTCCGGGTCCGTCATGATCGTGGCCGGGTTGGAGTTGACCAGGCTGACCCGGATCCCCTCACTGCGCAGCACCCGGCAAGCCTGGGTGCCGGAGTAGTCGAACTCGCAGGCCTGCCCGATGACGATCGGCCCGGAGCCGATCACGAGGATGTGCTTGAGATCGGTCCGCTTAGGCATTGCTGCGCCCCCTGCTGTGGGTCCGGCCTTCGATCAAGTCGGCGAAGCGGTCGAAGAGGTAGTCCGCGTCGTGCGGGCCGGCCGCCGCCTCCGGGTGGTACTGGACGGTGAAGGCGGGCACGTCGATCGCCCGCAGCCCCTCGACCACGTTGTCATTGAGGCAGACGTGGGACACCTCGACGCCACCGAACTCGGTGTCGATCACCTGGTCGGGGACGACGGCGCCGACGCCCGAGCCGGGCACCTGTACCGCGAAGCCGTGGTTGTGGCTGGTCACCTCGACCTTGCCGGTGGCCCGGTCGAGCACCGGCTGGTTGATGCCCCGGTGGCCGTAGCCCAGCTTGTACGTGCCGAAGCCCAGCGCCCGGCCGAGGATCTGGCTGCCGAAGCAGATGCCGAACAGCGGGATCCGCCGGGTCAGCACCTCTCGGGCCAGCGCCACCGGCCCGTCGGCGGTCGCCGGGTCACCGGGGCCGGGCGAGAAGAAGACCGCGTCCGCGCCGGTGGCGAGCAGGTCGTCGATGCTCGATCCGGCGGGCAGGACGTGGGTGGTCACCCCGCGCGCGGCGAGCCGGCGCGGCACGTTGCGCTTGATGCCCAGGTCGAGCGCCGCCACGGTGAACCGGTGCTCGCCGACCGCCTCGACGACGTACGGCCCGGTGGTGGTCACCTCGGCGGAGAGGTCCGCGCCGACCATCTGCGGTGACTGGCGGACCCGGGCCAGCAGGCTCTGCGGGTCGGTGTCCACACTGGAGATGCCCACCCGCATGGCGCCCCGCTCGCGCAGGTGCCGGGTCAGCGCACGGGTGTCCACCCCGCTGATGCCGACGATGCCCTCGGTGGCGAGCCGGTCCTGAAGGGAGCCGGTGGCCCGCCAGTTCGAGCCGATCCGGGCCGGGTCGCGCACGACGTAGCCGGCCACCCAGATCCGGCCGGACTCGTCGTCCTCGCCGTTGACGCCGGTGTTGCCGATGTGCGGTGCGGTCTGCACCACCACCTGGCGGTGGTAGGACGGGTCGGTGAGGGTCTCCTGGTAGCCGGTCATGCCGGTGGTGAAGACCGCCTCGCCGAAGGTCTCACCGACACTGCCGTACGCCTCGCCGGGGAACGTGCGCCCGTCCTCGAGGACGAGGATCGCGGAACGTCTACGGGTCACTTGACTGCCTTTCCGTCCAGGACCGTCGGCTCGCCGCGCAGGAAGGTCGCCACGATGCGACCTGGCAGCGTCATGCGGGCGTACGGGGTGTTGCGACTGCGACTGGCCAGCTCCGCCGGCTCGATGGTGCGGCGGGCGGCCGGGTCGATCAGGGTCAGGTTGGCCGGCACACCGGGTGCCGGGTCGATGCCGTGCCCGGTCAGCCCGGCGATCCGGGCGGGGGTACGCGACATCCGCTCGGCGATCAGATCCCACTCGGGGCCGAGCACGTCCAAGGCGATGGACAGGGCCGTCTCCAGACCGAGCATCCCCGGCCTGGCGTACGCCCACTCGCACTCCTTGTCCTCCACGGCGTGCGGGGCGTGGTCGGTGGCGATGATGTCGATCACGCCGTCGGCGAGCGCGGCCCGCAGCGCGGCGATGTCCGCGGCCGTCCGCAGCGGAGGGTTGACCTTGAAGACGGGGTCGTACGTCTGCGCGCGTTCGTCGGTGAGCAGCAGGTGGTGCGGGGTGACCTCGGCGGTGACGCGTACCCCTCGGGCCTTGGCCTGACGCAGGACCTCGACGCTGCCGGCGGTGGAGACGTGGCAGACGTGCAGTCGGCTGCCCACGTGCTCGGCGAGCAGCACGTCCCGGGCGATGATCGCCTCCTCGGCGACCGCCGGCCAGCCGATCAGCCCGAGTCGGGTGGAGACCTCGCCCTCGTGCATCTGGGCGCCCTCGGTGAGCCGGGGCTCCTCGGCGTGCTGGGCGATGATCCCGTCGAACGCCTTGACGTACTCCAGGGCCCGGCGCATCAGCTTCGGGTCGGCGACGCAGTGCCCGTCGTCGGAGAAGATCCGCACCCGGGCCGCGGAGTCGGCCATCGCGCCCAGCTCGGCCAAGCGCTCACCGGCCAGCCCGACGGTGACCGCGCCGATGGGCTGCACGTCGACCAGTCCGGCTTCGCGGCCGAGCCGCCAGACCTGCTCGACGACGCCTGCGGTGTCGGCGACCGGCGAGGTGTTCGCCATCGCGCAGACGGCCGTGTAGCCACCCAGCGCCGCCGCGCGGGACCCGGACTCGACGGTCTCGGCGTCCTCGCGACCGGGCTCGCGCAGGTGGGTGTGCAGGTCGACGAGGCCGGGCAGGGCGACCAGCCCGGTGCCGTCGACGACTGTGGCGTCCGGTGCGGACAGGTCGGGGCCGACCTCGGCGACGACGCCGTCGCGGATCAGCAGGTCGGTCGGCGCGGCGCCGACGACGCTCACGTTGGCGATCAGGTACGCGGTCACCGGTTGTTCCCTCCGAGCAGCAGGTACAGAACAGCCATCCGCACGGAGACACCGTTGGTGACCTGTTCGACGATTGTGGACCGGGGTGAGTCGGCCACCTCGGGGGTGATCTCCATCCCGCGGTTCATCGGGCCGGGGTGCATGACGATCGCGTGTTCGGGCAGCCGGCGCATGCGCGGGCCGTCCAGGCCGTAGCGGCGGGCGTACTCGCGCGCGGAGGGGAAGTAGGAGTCGTTCATCCGTTCCCGCTGGACGCGCAGCATCATCACCACGTCCACGTTCGGCAGCACCGAGTCGAGGTCGTAGGAGACGTCGGTGCCGGGGGCGAGCGCCGCCGCGATGTCCACCGGGATGAGGGTGGGCGGGCCGACCAGGGTGACCTTGGCGCCGAGGGTGGACAGCAGCAGCACGTTGGAGCGGGCCACCCGGGAGTGCAGCACGTCCCCGACCACCGCGACGGAGAGGCCGGCAAGCCGGCCCAGCCGGGACCGCATCGTGTACGCGTCGAGCAGCGCCTGGGTGGGGTGCTCGTGGGTGCCGTCGCCGGCGTTGACCACCGATCCGTCCACCCAGTTCGCGAGGCGGTGCGGGGCGCCGGAGGCGGGGTGCCGGACGACCACCGCGTCGGCGCCCATGGCCTGCAGGGTCAGCGCGGTGTCCTTCAGGCTCTCGCCCTTGGTGACGCTCGACCCCTTCGCGGAAAAGTTGATCACATCGGCGCTGAGTCGCTTCGCCGCCGCCTCGAAGGAGATCCGGGTACGGGTCGAGTCCTCGTAGAAGAGGTTCACCACCGTCCGGCCGCGCAGCGCGGGCAGCTTCTTGATCTCCCGGCCGGCCACCGTGGCCATCTCGGCGGCGGTGTCCAGGATCTCGGTGGCGGTGTCGGCGTCCAGGTCTCCGCCGGAGAGCAGATGCTTGATCATGAGGTGGTACCCCCGTACAGCTTGACCTCGTCCGTCCCGTCGGTCTCGGCGAGCGTCACCTTCACGCTCTCGGCGAGCGAGGTCGGAATGTTCTTGCCGACGTAGTCGGCGCGGATCGGCAGCTCCCGGTGACCCCGGTCGACCAGGACGGCGAGCTGCACGGACGCCGGGCGGCCCACGTCGTTGAGCGCGTCGAGCGCGGCCCGCACGGTGCGGCCGGAGAAGAGCACGTCGTCGACGAGGATGACCCGCTTGCCGTCGATGCCGCCGGGCGGCAGCTCGGTCGGGCCGATCGCGCGGGTGGCGTGCCGGCGCAGGTCGTCGCGGTAGAGGGTGATGTCGAGCACACCGACCGGAATGGCGACGTCCTCGAAGGTGCTGATCCGGTCGGCGAGCCGCCGAGCGAGGGGGGTTCCCCTGGTGGGAATCCCAAGAAGCACCGTGTTCGCGGCACCCTGGGTCTTCTCCAGGATCTGGTGGGCGATGCGGTCGACCACGCGTTGCACGTCGGCGCTGGCGAGGATCACCTTCACCGAGGGTTGTCGCGGTGGTGACGAGCGGGCAGCCGGTGGGTACGCCACGGCGGACCTCCTTCCCCGCCTCACTGGACGGGTCGTTAAAGGATGTCGGGCACCTCCGGCCGGACCGCAGAGCGCTCCTGAGCCGGGGCTTCACGCCACGTTACCAGTGGTCACCGGGCCGATGGTCGGCGGCCACTGACCACCGGATCAGGTCGACGAAATGGGGATAACTCCCCCGGTGCTCCCCAACGGTAAGGTCACGACCACTTGACCAGGTGTCGCAATCCCCGTACCGTCACGCTCCGTAGCGATCGACGGGAGAACCCCGAGCAGCACTGGGAGTGTCCGAATGCCCTCTGAATACGCCAAGTCTCTGGGCGCCCGCCTGCGCTCCATCCGCCAGCAGCAGGGTCTCTCCCTGCAGGGCGTGGAGGAGAAGTCGAACGGGCGGTGGAAGGCCGTGGTGGTCGGCTCGTACGAGCGCGGCGACCGGGCCGTGACGGTTTCCCGTCTGGCCGAGCCTGGCCGAGTTCTACCGCGTCCCCGTCTCGGAGCTGCTGCCCGACGGCAGTGGTGTCCGTCACGAGCCCACCAGCAAGATCGTCCTGGACCTGGAGCGGCTCTACGACGAGGCCTCCGAGGACCTGGCCTACGTGGCGCGCTACGCCCGCGCGATCCAGCAGCAGCGCGGTGACTACAACGGGCGGGTGCTCTCCATCCGCGCCGACGACCTGCGGGCCCTCGCGATCGTGTACGACGCCTCGCCGTCGGGTCTGATCGAGCGGCTCACCGAGCACGGTGTGCTGGTGGCCGACCCCCGGGCGTTCTTCGCCTCCTGAGCTGTCGTTCCACCGGAAAGGGCCCGTGCCGGACGGCACGGGCCCTTTCTGTGCTGCGGGTGGGTGACCTCAGCGGGTGGCGTACTCGGCGATCCGGCCGAGCACCCCGTTGAGGAAGCGCGGCGAATCGTCGGTCGACATCTGCCGGGCCAGTTCCACGGCCTCGCTGATCGCCACCGCGTCGTCGATCTCGTCGACGTAGAGCAACTCGTACACGGCGATCCGGGCCAGGTTGCGGTCGACGACCGGCATCCGGTCGAGGGTCCACCCCTCGGCGTAGCTGGCGATCAACTCGTCGATCCGGTTGAGGTGCTCGGCGACACCCTCGACCAAGCCCACGGCGTAGCCGAGGTGCTCCGGTCGGGGCTGCTCGATCCGCTGCACGTAGCCGGCCAGCACCTCCACCGGAGGCTTGTCCCGCAGGTCGGCCTCGTAGAGGACATCCAGCGCCCGCTTGCGCGCCTTGCGGCGCGCCGGCATCTGCTGCTTGGAACCCTCGGCCATCAGGCGCGGCCGAGGTAACGGCCGTCGCGGGTGTCGACCTTGATCTTCTCGCCGGTGGTGATGAACAGCGGAACCGGCACGGTGGCGCCGGTCTCCACGGTCGCCGGCTTGGTGCCGCCGGTCGAGCGGTCGCCCTGCAGGCCCGGCTCGGTGTAGGTGACCTCCAGCACGACGCTGGTGGGCAGCTCGATGTAGAGCGGCACACCCTCGTGCTGGGCGACGGTCGCCTCCGCCTCGGGAAGCAGGTAGTTGGCTGCCTCGCCGACGGTGCCACCGGGAACGGTGATCTGGTCGAAGGTCTCCAGATCCATGAAGACGAAGTCCTCGCCGTCGGCGTACAGGTACTGCATCGTGCGCTTGTCCACGGTCGCGGTCTCGACCTTGGTGCCCGCGTTGAAGGTCTTGTCGACCACCTTCCCGGACAACACGTTCTTCAGCGTGGTGCGCACGAACGCACCACCCTTACCGGGCTTGACGTGCTGGAACTCGACGACGGCCCAGAGCTCGCCGTCAAGGTTGAGTACCAGGCCGTTTTTGAGGTCGTTGGTGGAGGCCATTTCCTGCCTTGATCATCAATTGGCGGACAGACCCTGGAAGTCTACTAGCTGCGTCGAATCGGGCCGCCCCCGCTCGGGACGGCCCGTCAACGGGCAGCCAAATGTCGCAGCGCGAGACGATACCCGTCAATACCGAGACCGCAGATCACCCCGGTCGCCACCGCGGAGACCACCGAATGGTGCCGGAACTCCTCGCGGGCGTGGATGTTCGACAGGTGCACCTCGACCAGCGGCCCGCGCAGCATGGCGCAGGCGTCCCGCACCGCGTACGAGTAGTGCGACCAGGCCGCCGGATTGAGCACCACCGCGGCTTCCTCGTCGGCCGCGTCGTGCAGCCAGCCGAGCAGTTCGTGTTCGGCGTCGGTCTGCCGGACCGTCACGTCCAACCCCAGCTCCCGGCCGGTCTCCTCGCAGAGCGCCACGAGATCGGCGTAACTGGTCGAGCCGTACACCGCCGGCTCACGGGTGCCCAGCCGACCCAGGTTCGGCCCGTTCAGCACGTGGACCCTCACGCCGCCACCGCCTCCCGGTAGGCGGCCTCCAGCAGCGCGTCGTCCGGGCCCTCCAGCATCGCCGGTCGGGCCAGCCCGTCCAGCACCACGAACCGCAGCCGGTCACCCCGGGCCTTCTTGTCCACCCGCATCACGGCCAGCAGCCGCTCCCAGGCGTCGGCCGGGTAGCTCACCGGCAGACCGAGCACGGTCAGGGTGCGGCGGTGCCGCTCGGCGGTCGACGCGTCGAGCCGGCCGGCGAGCCGCGCCAACGCGGCGGCGTACACCAGGCCGACGGAGACGGCGTGGCCGTGCCGCCAGCGGTAGCCCTCGTTCTGCTCGATGGCGTGCGCGAGGGTGTGCCCGTAGTTGAGCACCTCCCGCAGGCCCGACTCGCGCAGGTCACCGGCGACCACGTCGGCCTTGACCCGGATCGCCCGCTCGATCAGCTCCCGGATCACCGACCCGCGCGGATCGGTGGCGGCACCCGGGTCACCCTCGACGAGATCCAGGATCACCGGGTCGGCGATGAACCCGCACTTGACCACCTCGGCGAGCCCGGCCGTCAGGTCGACAGCCGGCAGGCTGTCCAGGGTGGCCAGGTCGGCCAGCACACCGACCGGCGGGTGGAACGCGCCGACCAGGTTCTTGCCGGCGGCCGTGTTGATGCCCGTCTTGCCGCCCACGGCCGCGTCCACCATGCCCAGCAGCGAGGTGGCCACCGGCACCCAGCGCACCCCGCGCAGCCAGCAGGCCGCCACGAAGCCGGCCAGGTCGGTCACCGCGCCACCGCCCACGCCGACCACCGCGTCGGTACGGGTGAAGCCGGCCGCCCCGAGGCGGTCCCAGCAGGCGGCGGCCACGTCGATCTGCTTGCCCGACTCGGCGTCCGGCACCTCGATCGGCAGCGGCTCGACGCCGGCCGCGCGCAGCCGCTCGCCGAGCGCGTCAGCCAGGGCCTTGAGCGGGGGCGCGTGCAGAACCGCCGCCCTGCTCGCGCCGGGTAGCAGGCCGGGCAGCGAACCCAGCAGGTCGCGTCCCACAAGCACGTCGTACGGCCGCTCGCCGCCGACCGGAATCCGGATCACCTCGTCCATCGCCGGCAGCCTAGTCGAGCGGGCGCCGTGGCGCGGGTGTCCGCCCACCTGCTGGCCGGGTCGCCCATTCGGCGAGCCGGCGGGCGTGCGCGGCCACGGCGACGCGCAGCGCGTCCGGGTGTCGCACGGTGAACGGGCAGCCCAGCCCGGCGAGCAGCGCCGCCATGCCGGGCAGGCTTTCGGCCCGGGCCCGCAGCAGTACGCCGTCGTCGGTGGCGGTCAACTCGGCCACGCTCGGCGGGACACGACGGCGGGCGGCGACCAGATCCGTCTCCAGCAGCACCTCGACCTCGTGGGTGTACGGCACACCAGCCAGCGACCGGGTCACCCGGGCCACCGGGTCGAAGCCGTCCGGCACCGTGAACGTCGCCGTGCCCGGGGTGACGGCGCCGACGCGGTCCAGCCGGAACGTGCGGATCTCCCCGCGCCGGTGGTCGTGGCCGATGACGTACCAGCGGCCGGCGTGGAAGACCAGGCCGTACGGGTCGAGCTGCCGGTGCGACTGCTCGCCGCGCCAGGAGCGGTAGTCGAGTGCCACCCGTCGCCGGTGCCGGGCGGCCTCGGCCAGCGCGAGCAGGGTGCCCGAGGCGGGTCTCGGCTCCGGCTCGGGCCGGCGCAGGGTGAAGCCGAGGTGCTCCTGCACGGCGGCCAGCCGGTCGGCGAGCGTCGCCGGCAGCACCCGGCGGATCTTCGCCAGCGCGGTCGCCGTGGCCGGCTGCTCGGTGGCCAGACCGACCCGTTCGGCGACGACCAGGCCGAGCAGCACGGCGACCGCCTCGTCGTCGGTGAGCATCAGCGGCGGCAGTTTGAAGCCGGGGTGCAGGCGGTAGCCGCCGTGCCGGCCCCGGTCGGCGGTGACCGGGATGCCCAGCTCGACCAGGGTGGCCGCGTACCGGCGCACGGTCCGCTCGTCCACACCGAGCCGGCCGGCGAGTTCGTTGGCCGTCGCCCGGTGCCGGGTCTGGAGCAGTTCGAGCAGGGCCAGCACCCGTCCGGCGGGATGGGACATGGAAACTCCTGGAAACCGGGCGGATACTGTCCGGTTTCGATCGTACGGTCTGTCGGTAGCCGAGAAAAGGGAGCGACAGATGGCGACGTTCGTGCTGGTACCGGGGTTCTGGTTGGGTGCGTGGGCATGGCGGGAGGTGACCGGACTGCTGCGCGCGCAGGGGCACGACGTCTACCCGATGACCCTGACCGGGCTGGCCGAGCGCGACCACCTCGCCGGGCCGGAGGTCAGTCTTGAGACGCACACCACCGACATCGTCCGGCTGCTCCAGGTCGAGGACCTGCGCGACGTGCTGCTGGTCGGGCACTCCGGCGGTGGGATGCCGGTCGCCCAGGCGGCCGACCGCGTCCCGGACCGCGTCGCCCGCGTGGTCTACGTGGAGAGCGGACCGCTGCCGGACGGGACGGCGCAGTTCGACACCGTGCCCCCGCAGGAGCAGCAGCGGCTGCGCGCCGCGATCGGCGACGGGCACCTGCTCCCACCGCCCGCGTGGGACCCGGTCGCCGACCCGACCAACCTGGCCGGCCTGGACGAGGCGACGCTCGCCGTCCTGCGGTCCCGGGCCACACCGCAGCCGCTGCGCACGGCGACCGACCCGGTCCGACGCACCGGCGGCCGGCCGGTGCCCACCGCCCTGGTCGCCAGCACCTTCCCGCTCACCGTGGTGCGGGAGATGATCGACAAGCGCCATCCGTTCTTCGTCGGGCTGGCCGACGGTCAGCTGTTCGAGCTGCCCACCGGGCACTGGCCGATGCTCAGCGAACCCAAGGCCCTGGCCGACGTGCTCGACGCCGCAGCCCGAGGCTGAGCCGGCCGCAGCCCGGGGCTGAGCCGGCCGCAGCCAGGCGCTGATCCGGCCGCAGCCCGAGGCTGAGCCGGGTCAGCGGGGCAGCAGCGCGGCGATCTCGGCGACGACCTGCGCCGGGGTCCGACCGTCGGTGACCACCGTCTCGGTGGCCACCTCCGCGTAGAGCGGCCGGCGCTGGTCCAGCAGGTGCTTCAGGGTGGCCCGCGGGTTGATCGCCAGCAGCGGCCGGCCGGCGCCGAGCCCTACCCGCTTCACGGCGTCGGGCAGCTCCACGGACAGGTGCACCACCCGGTGGCCCACCAGTGCAGCGCGGTTCTCCTCGGCCAGCACCGCGCCGCCGCCGAGGGCGAGCACGCCCGTGCCGCCGGCCAGCGCCGCGGCCACGGCGGCCCGCTCCAGCGTACGGAAGTGCGCCTCACCCTCGTCGATGAAGATCTCCGGGATGGGCTTGCCGGCCATCGACTCGATGTCGGCGTCGGTGTCGCGGAACTCCACCCCGAGGGTGGTCGCGAGCGCCTGCCCGACGGTGGTCTTGCCGCAGCCCGGCGCGCCGACCAGGACGACGATCGGCGCCATCAGCGGATCACCAGCGCGTCGAGGTAGCCGGCCAGGTTGCGGCGGATCTCGGTGACCGAGTCCCCGCCGAACTTCTCGGTGGCCGCCTCGGCGAGCACCAGCGCCACCATCGCCTCGGCGACGACCGCCGCGGCGGGCACCGCGCAGACGTCCGAGCGTTGGTTGATCGCGGTGGCCGGCTCGCCGGTGGTGACGTCCACGGTGGCCAGCGCCCGGTTCAGAGACGAGATCGGCTTCATGGCGGCCCGCACCCGCAGCGGCTCGCCGGTGGTGATGCCGCCCTCCAGCCCGCCGGCGCGGTCGGTGACCCGTCGGACGCCGGTCGCCGACGGGATGATCTCGTCGTGCGCCTCGGAACCCCGGGACCGGGCCTGCTGCCAACCGTCGCCGATCTCCACGCCCTTGATCGCCTGGATGGACATCAGCGCGGTGGCCAGCCGGGCGTCGAGCTTGCGGTCCCACTGCACGTGGCTGCCCAGACCCGGCGGCACCCCGTACGCCAGCACCTCGACCACGCCGCCGAGGGTGTCGGCGGCCTTCTTCGCGGCGTCCACCTCGGCGACCATCAGGGCGCTGGCCTCCGGGTCGAGGCAGCGCAGCGGGTCGGCGTCGATCCGGGCGGCGTCGGCCGGGGTCGGCCGCAGGCCGGGCTTCGCGGCCACCGGACCCAGCTCGACAACGTGCGAGACGATCTCGATGCCGAGCGCCTGACGGATCAACGCCTTGGCGACCACGCCGACCGCGACCCGGGCGGCGGTCTCCCGCGCGCTGGCACGTTCCAGGATCGGCCGGGCGTCGGTCTGGCCGTACTTCTGCATGCCGGCCAGGTCGGCGTGACCCGGCCGGGGACGGGTCAGCGGCGCGTTGCGGGCCTGCCGGGCCAGCTCGTCGGGGTCGACGGGGTCGGCAGCCATCACCGTCTGCCACTTCGGCCACTCGGAGTTGCCCACCCGGATGGCGACCGGGCTGCCCAGGGTGACGCCGTGCCGCAGGCCGCCGAGCACCTCGACCTCGTCCCGCTCGAACGACATCCGGGCGCCCCGGCCGTAGCCGAGCCGGCGGCGGGCCAGGTCGTCGGCGATCTCGGTGGTGGTCACCTCGACGCCGGCCGGCACCCCCTCCAGCAACGCGACGAGGGCGGGACCGTGCGATTCACCTGCAGTCAACCAGCGCAACACAGCGGTCAGTCTGTCACGCCCCGCCACCGGGCCGGTGCGCTGCCCGCCGCGTCCCGCCCAGCGGACGCCGGCGCCCGGTCGGCCCGGACGCCGGCGGTGACTCAGATCCCCCGGCCGCGCTTGTGCAGGGTGCGCAGCACCGCGTCGGCGCCGACCACCCGGCCGGCGACCGCGAGCGCCAGGTAGGCGCGCGGCTCGCGGGGGTTGCTGCGCAGCGTGCGCCGGGCCCAGCGCACCGCCCCCCGCCGGTCCCCCGAGGCCGCCCGGGCGAACGCGATCTGCCCGGTCACCCGGGCCTCGCCCGCCGGCTGGCCGGCGAACTCCGGATAGCGCAGCAGCAGCCACTGCAACGCCTCGGAGATGGTGTCCCACCGCTGGGCGAAGTAGGAGCGTTTGTGCCAGCGGACCAGCACCGAGGGCGTCCGCAGGTTGATCAGTGGCGCGCTGCGCGCGGCCCGGAGCAGGAACTCGTAGTCCTCCGCGTAGCTGCCCGGGATCTCCTCGTCGACCAGACCGAAGCCGTCGCGCAGCGCGGCGGCGCGGATCAGGAACGTGGACGGGTGCAGCTCGGTCATCCGGTCCCGCAGGAGGTCGTCCAGGGTGATCCGGTCCTTGTCGAGCACCCGGTCGACGGTGTTCCCCTCGTAGCTGACCCGGATGCCGCAGCAGACGAAGTCCGCGGCCGGGTCGGCGGCCAACGCGTCGACCTGGGCGGCCACCTTGCCGGGCAACCACTCGTCGTCGTCGTCGCAGAACGCGACGAGTTCACCCCCGGCGGCGAGGGTGCCGCTGTTGCGCGCGCCAGCCAGCCCGGGGGTGCGGTCGTTGCTGATCACCCGTACCGCCCGGTCCGGGCCCGCCAGCGCGGCCAGTGAACCGTCGGGGGTGGACTGGTCGAACACCACAACGACCTCGATCGGGCCGGGATACTCCTGGGCCAGGATCGCCCGTACGGCGGCGCGCAGCAGCTCCGGGCGGTCCCGGGTGGGCACCACGACGCTGACGCTCGGCGGTGCGGTCATCGGCGTCCCTCCCTCCGATCGGGTCGTGTCCGGGCCGGCCAGCGAGGTGGGCGCGCGGCCGCGCGGGCCACCAGGTCGTCCACGATCTGCCCGACCCGTGCCACGGCGAGGCGACGCGCCTCGTGCGCGCCGGGGTCGGCGGCCACCGCGTACCGCGACGCGTCCACCAGCCCGGCGGCCAGCGCGTCGTGCAGCTGCTCGCGGGTCTCACAGAGCGCCACCAGCCCGGCGTCGCCGAGCCGGCGGGCGAAGAGCTGCTGGTGGTCGTCGACGTGCTCGCCGCGACCCGGGTCGCGGGGCACCACGATCGGCAGGTGGCCGTGCCGGCGGGCCTCCAGGATGGTGGCCGGCCCGCCGTGGCAGACCACCAGGTCGGCGTCGGCCATCTCCTGCTGGAGGGCGTCGTGGCCGAGGAACGGCACGGCGCCGGGCAGCTCGGGCGCCGTCGTGTGGCCGTGCTGGACGGTCAGCCCGACCGAACCGGCGGCGTGCGCGTGCCACTGCGTGAGCCAGTCGACGAGCCGGTCGAAGGGGTGCTTGTCGGTGCCGACCGCGACCAGCAGCCGGGTCTGGTCGGTCGGCGCGGTGTCGCGCTGGCGGGGCAACCGGGCCGGTTCGGTGGGCCGGGGCGGTTGCGGACGCGGGCTGGTGTCGATCTCCCCGCTCACAGCAGTGTCCCCACGACGATGGCCTCGGGGTACTGCCGCCGCTGCTCGTCCCACTGCACGAGCATCGCGGACAGGAACGGCCGGCAGAGCCGGGCGGTCAGCGTCGGGGTGTCGATCCGGTCGTACACCTCGATGTAGACGGTCGGGATGCGGCGCAGCCGAGCCAGCACCACGAACGGCAGGGCCACTCCGGCGCCGGTGGTGACCACCGCGGCGACCCGCCGACGCCGCAGCACCCGCCAGGCCAGCAGCGCGTTGCGCAGAAGGTTCGGCACGTTGCGGGTGGTCGGGTGGTGCGCGGGCACCAGATCCTCACCGGCCAGCAGCGACACCGCCTCCGGGGTGTCGAAGGTGACCCAGCACCGTGGCAGCTTGTCGTACCAGGGCCGTAATGCGAGCAGTTGGGCCAGGTGCCCGCCGCTGGAACTGACCAGCAGCAGCACGGGCGGCTCGGACTCGTCGTTGTTCACGTCCAGCGACTCCCCACAAGTTCGCTTGGAATTCCGGTCTACGCCAGGCAGAAGCAGATCACAGATTGCCTGGTTGGTTGAAGTGCGTGAGCAGGCATGCCACCGATCTCTACCTGCGGATCTCGGGGGTGTCGACCACCCGGGATCCATCGACAATCATCACGACCTGCTAGTTTGCCGTCACTCTGCGGCACACCGACCGCGCGGCGATTTCGTCGGATCAACCGCTATGTCTTTTCTCGATGGCGTCCAACAGTGCGGGATGCAGCGCGGCGTTCCAGCCCGCCCCCGCGTCCGCCAGCCGCCAGGTCCGCAGCCACATCTCCACCAGGTACGCGTCGGCCACCAGCCGGCGCTGCGCCGGGCCGAGACCGAGCCGCCCGCCGTGCCGCTCCAGGTGCCCGTCGACGGCCACCGCGGCCACCGCGGCCGGCTCGCCGCGCAGCACCAGCGCCCGCTGGAAGGCGTCGTGGGCCAGGTCGAACCCGAGCGGCACGTCCGGCGCGCTGTGCTCCCAGTCCCAGGCGACGAGCCGGCCGGCGTGCCGCCCCAGGTTCCACGGCACCCAGTCACCGTGCCAGTGACCGAACTCGACGGCGGTGTCACCGTGCCGGCGGCCCAGCGCGGCCACCGCGGCGACGGCCCGCGCGCCGTCCGGCACCGCCCGGGCGGCCCGGTCGGCCTGCGCGGCCAGCCGAGCCAGGAACGGCGAGGAGGCCAGGGGGCGGGGCGTACCGGCAGGGCCACCGCGCCGGGCCACCGCGAGCAGCGCCGCGATCCGGGGCGGGTCGTTCACCGGCACGCCGCGTACGTCCGGCGGCAGGGGCTCGATCACCGCGACGGCCTGGCCGGCCCACGCCGTCTCGGTGAGCAGCCCCGGCGGCACCGGGTGGTCGGCGACACCCGCCGTGTCCCGCACCGCCCGCAGGGCCGCCGCCTCCGCCGTGACCAACGCCCGCGTCGCGTCGTTCCAGCCGATCTTCGCGTAGCCACGCGGCCGACCGTCGGCGGTGAACAGTTGCAGGGTGGGCTTGCCGTTCGGATCGGGCGGGCGGACACCGCAGGCGGCGAGCAACGGCGCCCCACCCAGCGCGGCGGCGAGCCGCTCGGTCAACAGCAGCTCGGCCCCGGCCACACCGTCCGGCACCGAGACGCTCAACGTCGGAAAGGGCGCCAGGCCCACCGCGCCGAAGCGGGCCAGCCCGCCCAGCACCGCGCGCAGCGCCCGCACCCGGGGTGGCCGCAGCGCGTTGTACGCCAGCAGCGACGCCGCCCCGGCCCGGGGCGCGCCCAACGGCACCAGGAACCGCGCCCGGGCCACCGACGGCACCACCGCGTACCGGGCCACCACCCGGTGCCCCCGCGGTGGGGCGCCGCCCACGCGCAGGGCGACCCGGTCGTCCGGAAAGACCGCGCGGCTCACCCAACCCAGCCCGTCCACCCTCGACCGGGGGTCCGTGGACGGGTCGACCCGTGTCGTCACGCCGCCCGGTCCGCCCAGTCGAGGTCCAGCCCCAACCGTCGACGCAACGCGTCGTTGTACGGGCGGTAGTAGTCGGTCAGCTCGGCACGCACCTCCGGATCCAGTGGAGCCGAACGCCGATCGTTGAAGACCTTGAAGTCGGGCAGGTCGTACGCGGGCAGCCCGAGGAAGTCCAGGGTGCGCCGGTAGGTCGCGCGGGCGTCGCGGTACAGGTCCTCGCTGGGCAGGAAGAGGATCTGCGAGGTGTCGAACCGCTCCAGCCACGGCTCCAGGTGCTCCAGGTACCGCCCCCGGGCCCGGTACGTGTACCAGTCGTACGCCTCGCTGAACGACTCCGGCTCGGCGATCAGCCGTTCCCGCTCCCCCGCCGTCCGCTCCGGCTCGGCGGCCAGCGCGGCGGCGAAGTCCAAGGGCTCGATGCCGTGCGTGCGGCGTTCCTTCCAGTGCGAGTACGCCCGCTCCACCGGGTCGCGCAGGAGCACGATCAGCCGCACCGTCGGCATCAGCGCGGCGACCCGCTGCGCGGCGAGCGGGTGGAACATGTACAGCGGCGCGGCCTCACCGACGCGGACCGGCCCGCCGTGCCTCCGGGCCAGGGTGTCGCGCTGGCGCTGGGTCGGGAAGTGCGACCGGTACCAGGCCTCGCCGCGCCCCCAGTGCTCCTCGAAGTAGTGCGCCGACTTGGTGTTCCACGCCGGGAAGAGCCGGGGCACGAGGGGGTGCTGGATGAGGTAGTTCCACAGGGAGGTGGTGCCACCCCGTTTGGTGCCGATGATCAGGAAGTCCGGAAGGGGCCGCCGGTCGCTGGTGCGGACCCCGTAGTCCACCAGGGACTCCTTCACCCGGACGGTCACCTGGGTCGGGACCAACTGCTTCATCCGGTCACGGATGGACGCCACGACGGACCTCACCTGCCTCTCGTCGATGCCGGGACGGGGCTGGCGGCCGTGGCCGCGTCGTCCCGTCCACGGACCTGCCTCATGGTCACCCGGATGACGGCGCGCACCCGGGGCAACGTCAACATGCCGACGCAACCGGCCGCCAGCACGCCCAGGGCCACCGCCAGGCCCAGCAGACCCCGCCCGCCGGCCAGGACACCGACGCCTGCCGCCGCGCCGACACCGGCGACCGTCACCGCCGCCGCGCGCAGCGTCGCCGCGTCCGCCAGCGGCTCTCGGACCACCGTGCGGGCGAACGCGGCGGCAGTCAGGTTCTCGGTGGCGATGCCGGCGGCCCACGCGAACGCCGCTCCGGTGGCGCCGTGCCCGGGGATCAGCAAGAGGCCCAGCGACACGGTCACGGTGAGCCCGGCCAGCGTGGCCGCCAGGTGCAGGCCGCTGCGCCCGCCCATCAGCAGCAGGCTCTGCACGTTGCCCACCCCTGTGTTGACGAGCATCGCCACCGCGAGCACGGTCATCGCCGGCACGCCGGCGGTGAACTCCGACCCGAACAGGCGCAGGAACGCCATCGCGAACACCGCCAGCAGCAGGTACACCGGCCAGGACAGCACCAGCCCCCAGATCGTCAACTGCCGGTGCACGGCCGCGGCGGCGGCCCGCTCGCCACGCCCGAGCAGTCGGGACAACTGCGGTGACACCGCCACCCGCAGGCCCTGCATGGCCAACTGGCCGGCGAGCACGTACCGGCCGACCGCGCCGAACACCCCGGCGTCGGCCGGACCGGCCAGCACCGAGGTGAGCAGCACACCCACCCACATGCTGCCCGCGTCGATGGCCGCCGACGCGGCACGCGGCAGGGCGAAACGCCAGAACGTCGACCAGTCGGCGCGGTCGGGCCGCAGCGCCGCGCCGGCGCCCAGCCCGAGCGGGCCCGCCACCAGGACGAGACAGGCCAGCAGCGCCAGCGCCGCCGGCACCAGCCAGCCGGTCATGCCGGCGAGCAGACCGCCGCCGGCCAGCGCCGCCGCGCCGACCAGCGCCGGGCGGGCGATCGGCAGCAGCAGGAACTGCACCGACACGTACGCCCGGATCGGTCGTACACAGCGCAGGGCGGCCAGCAGCAGCGTCATGGCGACCACCGCCGGCACGGCGGCGAAGGTGACGGCGAGCAGCGTGTCGCCGCCCGCGCCGGAGCCGCCCAGCAGCCGGGGGGCGAGCGCGTCGGCGGACAGGACGCCGACGACGGCGACCACGAGCGCGGCCAGCAGCGGTGGGACGAGCGCCACCGGCAGCACCCGGGCGGCGTCCCCGCACGCGCCGGCACGACGTCGCGGCAGCGCCCACATCAGACCCGTCTCGGCACCGAGTGTGCAGACGGCGGTGGCCACGGTCACCACACCGATCGCGGCGAAGAACGCGCCGGCGCCGACCGTGCCGTACCCCCGGGTGATCACCACGGCCAGCACGAAACCGAACAGGCCGCTGGTGGCCGCGCCGAGCAGCCCGGCCACGCCGCTGCGCGCGCTGCGCCGCGTCTCGGCCGCGCCGGCGTCCCCGGCCGTGGTCGCCGACGGCGACCGGTCCGGATCGGCCGGCGGCCGGGTCACGGCGGTCACGCCGGCACCGCCACGGGCCGGGCCTGCAGCGGGCGCCACCGGGCCGACCGTTCCCGTTCGGTGAGCGCCATCGCGAAGGCGACCGCGAAGAACGCGACCGCCAGATTCTGGTTGGCCATGCCGTAGAACGGGATCTGCACCAGGCAGACCACCGGCACCACGGCCAGCCACTGCCCGGCCGCCGACGTCGCCCGCGCGCAGATCACCGCGGCGGCCACGAACCAGGCCAGGAAGCAGAGCAGCGCCGGTACGCCATGACTGAACAGCACCATCCAGAACTGCCCCTGCGTGCCGATCGGCGCCGCCGCGGAGACCGTGTCCACGTTCACCGGTGCGCCGTAGCCCAGCCACGGCGAATCCTGCACCCGGCGGACCACCTCCGTGTAGAGCGAGAGCCGGTCGGTGTTGGTGTCGCTGGAGTCGACCCGCTGACTGATCAGGTCGGTGATGGGGATGAACAGCGTGGCCAGGGCGCCGATCACCACCAACCCGACGATGGACGCGGCGACCCGCACGTTGCCGCGCAGACTCGCCCGCACCCCCAGCACGGCCAGCCCGGCGCCCAGGCTGAGGAACATCGCCCGGTTGAGCGTGAGGAACGCCGGCGCCAGCGACAGCGGCAGCGACGCCAGCAGCACCCAGCGCAGCAGCCCCCGCCGGCGCAGCATGGCGAAGGCCACCACGCACGGCAGGGTCATCGCGTACGCGCTGCCGTAGTTGTTCGTGTACGCGAACGGCGCGGCCGGACGGTAGATGGGGTTGAGCGAGCGGGCGCTGTATTCGGCGGTGGTCAGGTGGACCATGTCCTGGATGAACGGGGTGCCGGCCACCCCGCCGGGCAGCAGCACCTCCATCGGGGTGGTCATCGCGAGCCGGGGCGCCACCACACCGAGCCAGCCGAGCACGACCAGGCCGAACCAGAACGCGCAGAGCGGGCTGAGCACCGCCACCAGGTCGGCGCGTTCCCGGGCGGCGGCGTGCACGTAGACGCCCACCACGAGCGCGGTCAGGTAGAAGGCCAGCCGCAGGGCGAACGTGAGCAGGGAGGCCGGCGACGACAGCTGGGTGGCGCTGACCACCACGATGGCCAGGAACAGCAGCCAGATGCCGGCGGCCGGCGGCAGCGGCACCCGTCCCCGGGTGAGCAGCAGCGCGAACAGCAGCGCCCCCAGCAGCGGCCACCCCAGGTAGAACGCCCCGAGAGCCCACCACAGTGGCACCAGGCCGAACATCAGCGACAGCGGCCAGAGCGGCAGCCGGGGCGGTGGCGCGGGTGACGGCACCGGTACGCCGGGCGCCGGTGCGCCACCGGGCGGCGGTTCGGTCGCCGGTGCGCGGGTGAGCGTCACCGCTCAGGCCCGGCCGTTGCGGGTGAGGACGAAACCCAGCGGGGTCACGCCGGCGGCGCGCAGCCGCTCCACGAGGCGCCGCAGGTCGACCTGGCGGGTGCGGTCCCGCTCGACCACCACCACCGCGCCGCCCTGCCGTGCCACCGCGACACCGCGTTCGTCGGATTCGGCCGGTGGGGCGTTGAACAGCACCAGTCCGTGGTCGGCGCCCTGCCGCCAGGTGCCGAACCGGACGCCGCCCACCCCCACGCTCACCTCGTCGGGTGCGGCGACCCGGCCGTTCTCCGGCCGGGCGGAGGCGGCCACCCGGGGCAGCGTGAGGGTGGAGTCCGGGTCGGTGGACGGGCGGGAGCCCGGCGGGTGCGGGGAGGGCCGGCGCGCGGGCACGTTCTCCGGGGTGGCGGTCGGGGTCACGGGGCTCCCGGCCGGGCGGGGCTTGGGCACGAGCGGCCGGGACGGGTCGATCGGCAACCGCCCCCGGTCGGCGAGCACCGCCGCGCGCAGCCGCTCGGTACGGCCGCTGTCGTCGGCGACGAAGACCTCCCGACCGTCGGCGGCGAGGGCCACCGCGAGCCCGGCGGTCAGCGCCGTGGTGTCCTCCCGGGCGGCGAGCAGCGCCACCCGGGCCGGCTGTCGGACCCGCTCGGCGACCGCCATCGCCACGTACCGGACGTCCGCGTCGACGGCCCGGGGACTGCCCCGCAGCGGCGGGCGGCGGACCGTGCCGAGCAACGGCAGGCCGGTCGCGTCCCGACCGTCGGCCACCGAACGCACCCGTCGGTCGGTCGACTCCCAGGCGTACGCCAGCACCACGCCGATCAGCGCGCCACCGAGCAGCCCGGCTACCAGGTAGAGCGGCCGGTGCCCGGCCGAGGTGACCAGGGCACGCTCGGCGGTCTGGGTGACCCAGCCGGGATTGACGTCCACGGCGGCGATCTCGGTACGGGCGGCGTTGAGCTGGGTGAGCTGGTTGTTGATCCCGGCCAGTTCGGCCACGGCGGCGTCCCCGGCGGCGGTGTCCCTGGCGGTGCTCGCCCGCTTCTGCACCGCCGTCTGCTGGGCGGCGATTTTGGTGATGCTCGCGTCGTACGATCGCAGCATCTCGGCGCGCTGCTGCTCGTACATGGTGCGCCGCACGTCCAGGTAGGCCCGGGCGGCGAGGTTGGCGCTCTGCACCGCCCGTGGCGCGTCCTTCGCCTGGTAGGTGAAGCGCAGGATCTGCCCCCCGGTGGGCACCTCGACCTCGAGCGCGTCGCGGATGTCGCGCGGGTCGGCGCCGGCCGCGTCGGCGAGTCGTTGCACCACCTCGGTGCCGGTGGCGATGCCGCTCTCCACGTTCATGTTGACTGCCCGGTCGGCGCCCGCGCCGCTGGGGGTGAACGCGTCGGTCACCACCGGACGGACCGCCACCACGGCGTTCGCGGTCATCGCCGCCGGCACCATCAGCACGTAGCCGAGCGCGAGGAGCAGACCGACCACCGCCACGGCCGCCACCAGCCGCAGCCGGTGCAGCGGCACCCGCAGCAGGTCGGTCAACGTGACGGTGCGGTCGGCGGCGGTGGCCGGGGCGTCCGTCGGCCAGGAGGCGGGTGTCGCGTCAGTCATGGAACTTCTTCACCGTCTGTTGGGGATTGCCGACGACCACGACGCGGGGTGGCACGTCCGTACGGACCACTGTCGCCGCGCCCACGACGCTGTCCCGGCCGACGCGTACGCCCTTGAGCACCAGGGCGTGCGCGCCGACCCACACGTTGTCCTCCAGGACGATGGGGGCGCGGGCGGCCGGGCCGGGAGGCTCGTGCCGCTGCTCGGGTGGCAGGTTGTGAAAGTCGTTGTCGAGCAGCTCGCAGTCGGACAGCAGGCACCGGTCGCCGACGGTCACCGAGGTCCAGGTGCCGATCCAGGTCGCGTTCAACAGACAGTCGGCGCCGATGCGCACCTCGCCGGCGCCGGCGAAGCGGACCAGCTTGTTGAGTCGGGTGCGGTCACCGATGGTCACGCGTACCCCGCGGCGCAGCCGGATCCGGCCGCGGATCTCCACGTCCCGACCGAGTGTCAGGCGTCGGTAGCGCAGCCTGTACCAGCCGCGTTTGACCGCGAAGACCAGACGCACCGCGCGTCCCGCGCGATTGCCAGCGGCGCCGACCAACACCGACCCCTCCCCCACGTCGCGGAGCCGGCGGCGGTGGTGCCGCCGCCGGCCCAACGAGAACAATCTATCGATGCTCCGTTACGAACCGTAGACCCTTACTGCACGGAGAAGAATGTTGAAGGGGTAGACCAGGACAACTCGGGCGTAGCGAGGGTGAGTACGGTCGCCGCCGCCCCGTCGACCACCGGGCCCGGCGCGGCCGTCGGGTTGAACGGGACACTACGCAGAGTGCCGTCGCTAGCACCGTAGACGATCCGACCGCCCACCCACGCCATGCCACGCACCCCGGACCACGGCACGCCGGTCGTCGGCACCGTGAACTCGGTGGCGCCGAGGTAGTTGCCGTCGATCTCGAAGTAGCGGTAGTACAGGTTGTTGGCGCCGGTACGCGTGTAGTAGAGCCGGCCGTCGAGGAAGAAGGCGCCGGTCAACACCGCCGGGTTGTACCAGTCGTTGTAGCCGGACGCCTCCCACGGCGACCCGATCGCCCCGCCGTTGAACAGCGACACGTCGATCCGGCTGCCGCTGGGTGTGCCGGCGACCGTGTGCGACCAGTAGATCCGGTCGTCCACCCGCCACGTCGCGCCGGCCGCCGTGTAGGCCGGCTGGCTGACCGTGGTCGGGGTGCCCAGCGTGGTGCCGTCGAACGGCACCCTGGCCATGGTGGCCGGGGCGGTGCTCAGATAGAGGTTCCCGGTGGTGGCGGTCGGCGGGTTCTTCGGGGTGAACGTCCGTCCACCCGCGAGGGGGAACATGCCGAGCCGACCGTGGTACTCCTCGCCCATGCCGTCGGAGTTGTGCCCGAAGTAGAGGCCGTCCGTACCGCGCCACAGCACCGGCACCGACGACCCCCAGGCGGAGGTGCCGGCCGGCATCGAGGCGCTGCCGCTGCGGCGCGGGTTCCAGTTCACCGGCATACCGGTGGCCGGGGTGACCGCCGCGACGCCGAGCCGGTCGACCGCGCCGGGACCGGCGACGTCGACGCCGTTCGGGTTGTTCAACCAGCGGAAGTGCCCACCGAGGTAGATGACGTTGTCGGCCACCTCGACCGCGGTGATGGTGTCGTTGCCGGTGTAGTCGGCCCAGGTGGCGAGCTGACCGCTGCCCCGGCTGGCCGTCTCGAACCGGACCAGCGTGTCGCAGTAGGCGGCCGGCCACCCGGAACCACCGTTGGTGCCGACCACGAACCAGCTGCCGTCCGCGCCGAACTTCACGTCCTGCACGTAGTGCACGAACGTCGACGGGGAGGCGCACGGCGGAACGAACTTCTCCGTGCTCCAGTCGATCAGTGTCGGCGTCGCGGAGACGTCCACGAGCGCCATCTGGTTACGCGGCAGGTCGTTGACGAGCATGAAGTTGCCGCCGACGACGAGGGTGTCGCCGTCCGGCGTGACGTCGAGGGTCCAGACGTACGACGTGGTGCCGTGCCGACCCACCGTGGCGTTGATGTTGAAGGTCGGGTCGATGGCACCGGTGGTCGCGTTGAGCCGGGCGAGGCCGGCGTGCGCGGTGCCGTTGAGCCAGTTGAACGCCCCGGCCACGTACAGCCAGTTGTCGTGCAGCACGACCTCGCGGACGTTACCGCCGTCGGAACGCCCCACCCAGGCGTCGATGATCGCGCCGGTGGACGGGTTGAGGGCGACCAGGTTCTTGCGGGACACGCCGTTGACGTTCTTGAAGGCCCCACCGACGATCAGCGTGCCACCCGGGCCCGCGACGAGGGTGTTGACCGCGCCGTCGAGCACCGGCAGGAACGACGTGGACATCGTGCCGGTGACGCGGTCGTACGCGAAGAGGTACGGCTGGTTGATCCACGGTGAGCTGGCGGTCTGCCGGAGCTGCGTGAAGCTGCCACCGACGAAGACCGTGTTGCCCACCTGCGCGAACGCGCGGGTTTCGCCGTTGCGGGCGTGTGGGGTCGAGTCGGCGGGGTTCCCCGACACGAGGGTCGCCGTCTCGGGGACCGGCACCACCGCCGCCGAGGACACCGAGGGCACAGCGAGCACCGCGGCGACGATCGCGAGCGCGACCACCCCCGCCCGAGTACGACGTCGTCCTACGAAACGCCTCATGTGCGGAAGTTTGGGCACGCTGCGCCTCCAAGATGGATGAGAACCCGAGGTAGCGTCCCTCGCCCAACTTGGCAGGCGCATCCGCCGATTGGGCGGTGCATCGATCAGCAACATGACAGAACACCGGCGGGTCGGATATGCGATCCGACCAGGCGATGTACCGTCACCACAAATTCACGATCGTCAGCGGCTCCCTCCGGTGGGCTGCCGCAGGTACCCGTCCCGACCGGCCTGGGAGAAGCCGGCCAGCGCGGACGCGTCGTGGTTCATCGTCATGTCACAGGTCGAGGTGCGCGTCGTCATGCCCGGCGAGTTGAAGTAGATGGCCGCCTTGATCTTCGGGTGCGCCTTCAGGGCCGCCGGGAACTCCTGGAACCAGCGCTGCTTGGCACCCGGGTCGGCGGAGTTGAAGTTGGTGCCGAACTCGGCGAGCATCCGCGGCTTGCCGGCGCCGATCCCGTTCTCGTCCAGCCAGCGGTAGAAGCCGTCGACGGTGGTGCTGGGGCTCTTCCACACCGTACTGCCGTTGCAGACGTGGAAGTTGTACGGGTCGTAGGCCACCCAGTCGACGTAGCGGTCACCGGGGTAGAGGCCGGCGTACCGGGAGTAGTGACCGGACCAGCCCATCATCGTCCAGACCCAGACCGCGTTCGTCGCGCCGGCCTTGGCGAACCGCTCGTACACGTACCGCCAGGCCCTGACGAACTCGGCGTCGCTACCCTTGGCCGGCTCGTCCTCCGGCTCGTGGTCGAAGCCCATGAAGACCGGTACCCCGGTGGCACGGATCCGGCCGGCGACCGCGTCGATCGTGGCGTCCTGCCGGCCACTGTAGACATCGGCCCACTTCAGGGTGGTGCCGGCGGAGAAGTCGCGGGACTCCCAGGCGAAGAACATCAGCCGGCCCTCGCGCATCTGCTGCGTCTCGTACGCGTCGGGGAAGGCGCCGTTGCTGCCCGCGTTGGAGAAGTCGTGGTAGCGGTGCACGATGTCGAACTTGCGGCCGACCTGCGCCTCCACGTCGGTGATCGCCTTGCCGTGGTCCCAGCCGCCGCCCGCTCCCGCCGGGGAGTACATGCCCCACCAGGCACCGCAGGAGGGCACGAGCTTGTTCGACACCGACCCGCACTTGCCCGACGGGATGGTGGTGCTCGGGCTCGGCGTGGGCGTCCGGGTCGGGGCGACGGTCGGCGACGGCTTCGGCGCGGTGGGCGGCGACGCGCTCGGCGACGGTGGCGGCGCCGGCCGGGTGGTGGTCACCGGCGACGGCCGGGCCCCGATGTCGTAGCTGATCACCAGGCTGGGCCGCAGGTCCGGGTTCCGGTTCTCGACCGAGGCCCAGTAGATCCGGGTGTCCAGGCCGGACTGGGCCAGCGACACCGTCCAGGTGCCGTTGCCGGTGACCAACCCGGACACGTCCCACTCGTTGACGCCCTTGGACACACCGGTCACGGTGTCCAGGGCGGCACCGGCCACCGCCAGAGCCGGGCGCGTCTCGCGGGCGCTCAGCGTCGACGCGTGCGCCGTCACCGTGGCGGCGAACTGCTGCCAGGCGTGCATCCGCAACGTTGCCCGCACGTTGACCGCCGCGGCCGGGACGCTGGTCACCGCGAACTCGACGACGGCCTCACGGCCACCACGCGGGTTACCGTCGCAGCGCGTCGGGCAGGTCGCCAGGGTCGACTTGGTGGCGTTGTCGCCGTCCTGCGCCACCGCCGTGGCGGTGGTGTCCGCCACCGCCCGGATGGACAGCTCGTCGCTGGCCAGCAGCGGCATCATGGTGGCGACGATGCCGGCCACCACCGAGCCCCCGACCACCCCGATCGCGATGGCCTTGCGCCGGGGACCGTTGCGGAACCGGGTGATGCGGTGCAGTCCGTGCCTGGTCAAGGAGAACTCCCTGTGTCTGCTGCGGTAACCGTGTGCAGCGTATCGATGACCAGGGCAGGTCGTGGGCAGGACAGTTTCCCGTAAGCGCGTCTTAACTGTCCGCTAAGGAAGGCGTCGGACCAGCGCGGCCCGCATCGCCTCGACCGGGGCGCGCACGCCGGTGAACTGCTCGAACTGGCCCACCGCCTGGGCCAGCAGCAGGTCCAGTCCGGACACCACCCGCAGGCCGACCGCGAGCGCGGACGCGGCAAGCGGCGTCGGCCACGGATCGTAGAGAGCGTCGAAGAACACCGCACCCGGTTGCCAGGACACCTCGTCGGCGAGCGGATCGGCGACACCCTTCGGCACGGTGGAGACGACCACCTCGGCGGCGGCCACGTGCCGGGCCGCGTCGGCCCAGCGTCCGCTGCGCAACACGACGCCGACCGCGTCCGCCACCGGCCGCAGCTCGTCGACCGCCTCGGCGCGGCGGGCCACCACAGTCAACGAGGAGCAGTCCAGCTGCGCGGCGGCGGCCAACGCGGCGCGTGCCGTGCCCCCGGCACCGAGCACCGTCGCGTCGGCACCGGGCACCACCCCGACCTCGCCGAGCACGTGCACCATTCCGGCGACGTCGGTGTTGTCCGCGTACCAGGAGCCGTCCGGACGGCGTACCAACGTGTTTGCCGCTCCGACGGCGGCGGCGACCGGCGAGGCGGCGTCGGCCACCGCGAGCGCCGCCTCCTTGCCCGGCATGGTCACCGACAACCCGGCCCACTCCGGGCCCAGACCGGCGACCAGATCCGGCAGCTCCGCGGCCGCGCACTCGATCCGGGTGTACGACCATCCGGTCAGCCCGGCGGCGGCGTAGCCGGCGGTGTGGATCACCGGGGAGAGGGAGTGCGCGATGGGCTTGCCCAGCACCGCCGCTCGCCGTCGGAGCGTCATCAGATGATCCCGGCCTCCTTGGCCTTCTCCTGGTTACGCAGCTGCTCCTCGTACGTCTCGGCGAAGGCGGAGTGACCCTCCTTGTCGATCGCCACGAAGAAGAGCCACTTGCCCGCCGGTGGGTCCATGGCCCCTTCCAGGGCCTGCTTACCCGGGTTGTTGATGGGGGTGGGAACCAGGCCCTTGAGCTTGCGGTTGTACGGGTTCTTCGGGTCGTCCAGCTCGGACGCCGTCATCTGCTTGGACGACTTGGTCGGCTTCCCGATCAACTCGAGGTAGTAGTTGACCGTGACGTCCATCTCCAGGCAGTTGCAGTTGAACTCGCCGTACACCCGGTTGTAGGCCACCCGGGCGACCTTGCCGAGGTCATCCTTGTTGCCGGCCTCGGCCTGGGCGAGCGAGGCCACGATCAACGCCTCGTACGGGCTGACGCCGCCCCGCTCCTTCTGCACCCGGTCGGCGAACTTCATCTCACCTGTCACCGAGAGGAAGTTGTCCACCATCAGCTTGAGGATGCTCTCCGCGGTGGCCTTCGGCGGGATCTCGTACGTGTCCGGGTAGAGGAACCCCTCGACGGACTTGACGACCTTCTTGCCGTCCTCGCGCGTGAACCACCAGTCCGGCACGCCGAGCGCCTCGGGGTCCTTGGCGGCGGCCTCGAACTCCTTCACCGGGATCTTGGTCTTGTCGGAGAGCAGCTTGTAGATGTTCTTGCTGGTGCGGCCCTCGGGGATGGTCAGCCCGTTGACGATCTTGTTCTTCAGGTCGAGCATCGCGGTGACCGCGCTCGCGCCGCTCATCTGCTTGCGCAGCTTGTACGTGCCCGGCTGGATGTTCTTGCTGCGCGAGTTGGCCTCGGCGGCCTCGATGAACGCCTTCTGGCTCTTCACCACGTCGGCGGCGACGAGCGCGTCGGCCATGTCGGCAAGCAGCGCGCCGTTCTTGATCTCGACGGTGATCTCACCGGCGCCCGAGCCGTCGTAGTCGGGCGTGACGAAGTAGTTCTGGATCCGGTCGAAACCGTAGAAGGCACCGCCGCCGATGCCGCCAAGCAGGAACAGGGCCAGCAGCAGCGCCAGGAACGTCTTGCCCCGGCCGCCGCCCGACCCGCCCTTGCCCTTGCGCTTCTGCACGAAGCTGCGCCGGTGCCGGCCCTTCTCCCCCCGCTCCGGCTCGTCGAATCCAAGATCCAGGTCGTCGATCATTGCGTCCGCCTCCGCTGCGCATCCAGCCAGCTCTGCAGGATCTCCACCGCGGCCGCCTGGTCGACAACCGCACGTTGACGTTTACCTCGGACGCCACGCTCGGCAAGCCTACGAGAAGCCACCACGGTCGACATCCTCTCGTCAGTGAGCGTTACCGGGACGGGCGCTATCACATCGACCAGTCGGTCAGCGTACGCCTTCACATGGACAGCCGCCGGGCCGTGCCTGCCGGCGAGGTTGACCGGAAGACCGACGACAACCTCGACGGCCCCGTGCTCGGCCACCAACGCGGCCAGTTCGGCGAGGTCACTGGGCACCGCGTCGGGGGCCGCCGTGAGATCACGGGCCAGGGTCACCAGCGGCGTCGCCAAGATCCCGTCCGGGTCCGAGCGGGAAACACCCACCCGCACCTGACCGACGTCCACCCCGATCCGCACACCACGCGTCAGCTCAGCCACCGACGGTCACCACCGGGGTCGTACGAACCAGGGCGGACCGATCGGTCCGCCCTGGTCGACAATGATCGTCCATCACGCCTCGGTGATCGCCTTCTCTACGGTGAGCAGCAGCTTGGGCGCCTCGGCGGCCGGCAGACCACCACCCTGGGCGAGATCGGGGCTACCCCCGCCGCGCCCGGAGAACGCCGCCTTCACCAGGTCCGAGGCGGCCAGGCCCCGGCCCCGGGCGGCCTGGTTGACCGCCACCACCAGCGACGCCTTGCCGTTCGACCGGGCCGCCACCGCGACCACCGCCGGCCGCGCCGGGTCGATCTTGCCGCGGATCTCCTGGGCGAGGGTCCGCACATCGTTGCCGGCCGCGCCCTCCGGCGCCTCGGTGCCGACGTACGCCACACCGCCCACGTCCTTGGCCTGCGCCGCCAGCGCCGACGCCCCACCCAGCACCAGCTGGGCGCGGAGCTTCTCCAGCTCCTTCTCCGCGTCGCGCAACTGGGTGACGGTCTGCTCCACCCGGTCGGCGACCTGCTCGCTGGGCACCCGGTACAGCTCGGCCAGCCGGGAGACCAGCAGGTGCTCGCGGGCCAGGAAGCTGAACGCGTCCATGCCGACGAGCGCCTCGACCCGACGGACACCGGAACCGATCGACGACTCGGAGAGGATCTTCACGAGGCCGAGCTGGGCCGAACGGGCCACGTGCGTGCCGCCGCACAACTCCCGCGCGTAGTCACCCACCTCGACGACCCGCACCTCGTCGCCGTACTTCTCGCCGAAGAGCGCCATCGCGCCGATCCGCCGCGCCTCCTCCAACGAGGTGATGAAGGCGTGCACCTCCAGGTCCGCCAGGAGGACCTCGTTGACCTGCTGCTCCACGTCGCGCAGCACACTCGGCGACACCCCGGTCGGGGTGTTGAAGTCGAACCGCAGCCGACCCGGCGCGTTCAACGACCCCGCCTGCGTGGCCGACTCGCCGAGGAAGTTCCGCATGGTCTGGTGCACCAGGTGGGTGGCCGTGTGCGACCGCGAGATGGCCCGGCGGCGGGTGCTGTCGATCTCCGCGTACCCGGTCTCGCCCGCGCGCACCTCACCCCGGAGCACCCGGGCCCGGTGCACGATCAGCCCCGGCACCGGCTGCTGCACGTCGAGCACCTCGACCTGACCGCCACCAACGGTGATCATGCCCTGGTCGGGCTGCTGGCCACCGCCCTCGGCGTAGAACGGGGTCGTGTCGAGCACCAGTTCGATGGTCTCGCCCTCGGTCGCCGCCGCGCGCGGCCCGTCGGCGCCGAGCAGCGCCCGCACCGTCGACTCGCGGGCCACCTCGCCGTACCCGGTGAACGTCACCGGGCCACCCGAGTCGAGCACCGACCGGTACGCCGACACGTCGGTGTGCCCGGTCTTGCGCGCCTGCGCGTCGGCCTTCGCCCGGGTCCGCTGGTCGGCCATCAGCCGGCGGAAACCCTCGTCGTCGACCTTGAGGCCCTGCTCGGCCGCGATCTCCAGGGTCAGGTCGATCGGGAAGCCGTACGTGTCGTGCAGCTGGAACGCCTTCGCGCCGGACAGCGCCGTGCCGCCCGACGTGCGGGTCTCCGCGATCGCCGTGTCCAGGATCGTCGTCCCCGCCCGAAGGGTGGACAGGAACGCCTCCTCCTCCGCGTACGCGTACTGCGAGATCCGGTCGAAGTCGGTCGCCAACTCCGGGTACGACGGCGACATGCAGTCCCGCGCCACCGGCAGAAGCTCGGGCAGCGCCCGGTCCTGCCAGCCGAGCAGCCGGATCGAACGGATCGCCCGGCGCATGATCCGGCGCAGCACGTACCCGCGACCCTCGTTGCTCGGCGTCACCCCGTCACCGATCAACATCAGAGCGGTGCGCACGTGGTCGGCGACCACCCGCAGCCGCACGTCGTCCGGGTGCGACTCGCTGGCCACGTGACCGGAGTGCGCGCCGTAGCGCTTGCCGGTCAGCTCGGCCGCCCGGTCGAGGATCGGCCGGACCTCGTCGATCTCGTACAGGTTGTCGACACCCTGCAGGATCGAGGCCATCCGCTCCAGGCCCATGCCGGTGTCGATGTTCTTCGCCGGCAGGTCACCGAGGATCGGGTAGTCCTCCTTGCTGGTGCCCGGACCCCGCTCGAACTGCATGAAGACGAGGTTCCAGAACTCCATGTAGCGGTCCTCGTCGACCGCCGGGCCGCCCTCGCGGCCGTACTCCGGACCCCGGTCGTAGAACAGCTCGGAGGACGGGCCGCACGGCCCGGGGATGCCCATGGACCAGAAGTTGTCCGCCTTGCCCCGGCGCACGATCCGCTCCGCCGGAACGCCGATCGAGCGCCAGATCTCGAACGCCTCGTCGTCGTCGAGGTAGATCGACGGCCAGATCCGCTCCGGGTCCAGGCCGTACCCGCCCTGGTCCAGCGGCTTGGTGATCAACTCCCAGGCGAGCGGGATCGCCCCCTCCTTGAAGTAGTCACCGAAGGAGAAGTTGCCGTTCATCTGGAAGAACGTCCCGTGCCGGCTGGTCTTGCCGACCTCGTCGATGTCCGGCGTACGCAGGCACTTCTGCACGCTGACCGCCCGCTGGTACGGCGGCGCCTGCTGACCCAGGAAGTAGGGGACGAACTGCACCATGCCGGCGTTGACGAACAGCAGGTTCGGGTCGCTGATGGCGGGCAGCGGAGCGGACGGCACCACGGCGTGGCCATTCGCCTCGAAGTGCGCGAGGTACCGCCGCTTGATCTCCGCCGTCTTCATCGCTGGTGTTCCTCCGGAAAGATGTGTCGGTCGCCGATCCGCGGGTCCTCCCGCAACTCGGCGAACTTGTCGTCGAACGCCTCGCCCTGGGCGAACGCCTGGTGGATCTCCTGCTCGCGCTCGGCCATCCCGATGCGAACGTCCTCCACGAAGCTACGCAGCGACTCGACCAGCCCGCCAGCGGATTCCGACAACGAGCTGGCCATACCCGCCGGGGTGTACGCCTGCGCGGTCTTGGTCGCCTTGCGGACCACCACGACGCCGACGGCGATCCCGATGCCGAGCCAGAACAACCGCCTCATGTCTCGCTACCTCCTGGTACGGCGGCCGGTCAGCGGTTGCCGCGCTTCGCGGCCCGCCGCTGCTGCTTGATGGTGTCGCGCACCTCACGCTCGGTCTCGGCGTGCCGACGGCCGGCCGCCGCCTTGCGCACCCCGTACCCGAACGCGGCCACCTTGACCAGCGGGTTCGCCGCAGCGGCGGAGACCACGGTGGCCAGGTTCGCGACGTTGGCGGTGACGTTCTGCGCGTGGCTGGTCATCGTGTCGACCTTCGCCAGCTGGAGGTTCACGCCGTCGAGCGAGGTCTGCACCTGCTCCAGCGCCACGTTGACGTTCTTCACCGTGGTGTTCACGTCGCCGAGCAGCGGCGCGGTCCGATCGTTGAGGTCGTTGATCATCCGCGTGGTGGCGTCCACCGTGTGCCGCAGCCGCAGGATGGGCAGCGTCAGGATGAGCACCAGCACCGCGAACGCGCACGCCGCGATCAGCGCCGCAACCTCTCCAATGTCGCCCACGCCTGTCCTCCTCAAGCAGAGTTCCCCGCGGGACCCGACGTCCCCGGAACGCACAACGGTGCCACCCACAACAGACACGCCGGCCGTCGCGGGTCAGCGGCGGCGGACGTGCCCGTCAGCCCCAGACCCTACCGTCCGTGATGGAAACCGGCTCAGGACGGTGAGGGTGTCAGGCCCTCCAGGGGGTCCCCACTGACTGTCGGGAACGGATCCTCTCCGGTCAGTGACGGATCCGTGGCCGGCTGGGGCCTGGTCCGTTCGTCGTCGATCGCGTTGCGCACCTTCACCGACACCAACGAGCCGGCGCACTCCGTCGCAGCGGCCGACGCCTCGGGAGACGGCACGATCGCGGGCTCCCCGTCGACCGGCGGCGGCACGCAGGTCGGCTCGCGCACCCACAGGTCGAGGGTCAGCTCGTCCCGGCGCCAGCAGGTGTAGGTGCCCTTCGTCTCCTGCTCCGGGCAGCGGCTGACCTTCCACGGCCGCCAACCGTCCTGGCGCAGCGCGTCCTCGTAGACCTTCGTGGTCTCCGCCGTCGGCTTCTCCGAGGTGACGGTGCGTTCGCGCAGCCGGCAGTCGAGCAGGCACCAGCGGCTGCCGCTGACGTCGTCGTCGGTCTTCGCGGCGGCCCAGGCCGGTACGTCGAGTTGGTCCAGGTTGTCGAAGACCGGGTCACGGCTCAGCGTCCGGATGCCGAAGAAGAGCGGCACCGCACCGAGCAGCACGATGCTGACCAACGCCAGCGCCAGGGCTCGCAGTCGTCGTCGCTCGCGGGTCTGCCGACGCTGCTCGGACCGGGCGCCGGTGGCGGGACCGTCGTCCTCGGGGCTGTCCTGGCCGGCCTGGCGCAGCGAGGGGCCGGCCGCCGGCACCGGTGCCGGCCGGTCCACGGGTCCCGCCGCGGCGGGCACCACCGCGGCGGCGCGCGCCACGCCGACGGGTTCTCCCGGCCGGCCGGGCGGTGGGACAGGCGCGACGCCTGTCGGTTCCGGGCGGCCGGGCTCCCGGTGCGGCGGCAGCGCGCGGCCGGCGGCACGGTCCGCCGGCGGCACGGGTCGGACGGCAGGTGCGCCGCCCCGGGCCACTACCGCCGCTCCCGGGTCATCCCCTGCCGGTGGGCCGACCCGATCGTCGGCGGCGGGCGGACCCGCGACACCCGGAGGACGCACGGCCGGGCGGGCCGGGCCGTCGGGACGCGGACGAGCGGGTCCGTCGGGGCGGGGGCGGCCCGGTCCGTCCGGGCCGGCGCCCGGCGGGACGGCGGAACGGGCCGTGCCGTCGGGCCGGACCGCGCCCCGGGCGGCGGGCTCGACGCCCGGGCCAGGTCGGGTGGGACCGTCGGGGCCACGGCGGACGTCGCCCGGCGGCGGCGTGTCGCCGGGGGCCGGTCGGGCCCGGCCCGGACGGGCGGCGCCACGCGGCGGCGCACCCCCGGCGGCGGGACCGCTGGCAGGCGCGGGTCGGCCACCCCCGGCGGCGAAACCGGGAAACGTGTCGTCGCGGTCGCCAGCCGTGGTGGGTCGTCCCGGACCGGCCGGACCGTCGGGGCCGGGCTCGGTCGGGGGGCGGCGGCGTCGGACGGTCGGATCGGGCGCCGGGGCGCCCCGTCGGGCGATGGGGCGTTCGCCGGTGCTCGACGCGTAGGTCAGGCCGCCGCTCGGCTGCTCGCCGGTGGGGTCCGGCGCGTCGGGTCGGGTCGGTCGACGGCCGGCGGGTGCGCCCGCGCCCGGGTCCGGCGGCGGTCCGGCGGGCCGGCGGCCGGGCCGTTCGGCGGCCGGGTCGGGCACGGCGAGCCGGCCGGACGGACGGTCGGTCAGATCGCCCGCGGGTGGCACGGGACGGTGCGCGGCGGCCTGCCCACCGGGCGGCGTGCCTGGTGCACCGCCGCGGCGGTTGACCACCGGCAGGCCGGGGTCGGTGTGTGGCAGGCGGCCGGCCTGACGCAGCCAGTCGGCCGGTCGCTCCGGGCGATCCGCCCGGGGCTCGCCGCCGCCGGCCTGCGGACGCCGTTCCTGCTCGTCCGGGACGGCACGGCGACGCCCGGCCGGGCCGACGATTGGCGTACCGCCGGTGGGCGTGCCGCCGGTGGGCGTGCCACGAGTCGGCGCACCGCCGGTGGGCGGGACGCGGGTGGGAGGGGCGCCGTCGGGCGTGCCGCGGGTGGGTGGGGCGCTGGGACCGTCGGGCACCGGCGGGGCGTTGCCGGACCGGGGCACGACCGGCGGGGCGGGTTCGGCGGCGCGGCGTCGTCCGGCGGAGGCGGGTCGGGCGGCGGGCCCGGGGCCAGCCGGGTCGGGCGCACCGGGGTGGGCCGGGCCCGGTCGCCGCCGGGCGGTCCGGGGGTCGGCGTCGACGGCCGGATCGGGGCGCAGTCCGTCGGGGACCGGCACGGCGGCGGCCGGCGGGGCGTCGAACCGGGCCGCGCCGCGAGCGGCGGGCGGCCCGGCGGAGCGCGCTGGGTCGGTCGCCGGTGCAGCTGTTCGACTCGTGGGCCGGCGCGCTCTCCGAGGCGGACTACCGCCGCTACGTGCTGCCGCACTCGACGGCCGTGCTGAGCGG
>NZ_JBEXGP010000036.1:0-42162 GCF_040607375.1 Micromonospora sp. NPDC005298 | reverse complement strand
CCGGAAGCTAAGCCCTCCAGCGCCGATGGTACTGCACTCGTGAGGGTGTGGGAGAGTAGGACGCCGCCGGACAATCTTTCCAGAAAGGGTCACCCATCAGGGTGACCCTTTCTGCGTTTCCCGACCCATCAGGGGCCGGAAATGTGGTGCCGACCGATCCGCCCTCAGCCGCGGGCCTGCATGCCGTCCCGCAGGTCGCGCATGAGGGTGCCGGCGTCGGCGACCGAACGCCCGGGGAACATCGCCATGACCACGCTGCCGTGGTCGGCCCAGCCACACACGGCGAAGTCACCGCCCTCCCCACTTGTGTTGCCGCACTTGAGCACACCGCCCAGGTCACCCGCGGGCATGTCGCGCAGGCCAGTCACCGCGCCGGTCTCGTCCGACATCAGGCCGAACAGGCTGTCCAGGTCCCGCTCCGGCTGCCACAGCAGGGTCGTGCCCCCGAAGATCAGGACGGACCGCTTCTCGTCGGCGGGGTCGCGGTAGACCGTGCCGAAGCTGCGGTCCAGCTCGATGTCGGCCGCCAGGCCGCTGCGCAGGTAGTCGGCCGTGCTCTTCGCCCGTTCGCTGTCGTCCCGGGTGAGGCCCGCCACCCGGTCCGGCGAGGTCATCTCGGTGTCCTTCTGCTGCGCCACCCGCCACCCGGCGACGCCCAGCACACCGGCGCCGACCAGACCGACCGCCAGGGCCGCCGACCACACGATCTTGCGACGCCGGGACCAGCCCCCGGGCTGGTCGTCGGGATCGCCCCCGTTGTCGCGGGTGCTCAGTCGGATCGGCTCGTCGGTCAACTCGAGCGGCTCGCGGTCGCCGTCGAGCGACCGTTCGGTGAGATGTGCGTCGGACATAGCCGACACCGTACGCGAATGGCAGGTGGCGCACGCCAGGTCCGCCGAAGCCCTCCGTAGACTTTCACGAGTGACCGACAGACTCGATGCCCAACGCCCCGATGCCCCCACCCTGGCCGGCCAGTACCAGCCCGGCGAGGTAGAGCAGCGACGGTACGAGCAGTGGGTAGCCGCCGGACACTTCCGGGCCTCCGCCGACAGCGACAAGCCGCCCTTCGCCATCGTCATCCCGCCGCCGAACGTCACCGGCTCCCTGCACATGGGCCACGCGTTCGAGCACACGCTGATGGACGCCCTGACCCGGCGCAAGCGGATGCAGGGCTTCGAGGCGCTGTGGCTGCCCGGCATGGACCACGCCGGCATCGCCACCCAGAACCTGGTGGAGCGGCAGCTCGCCACCGAGGGGCTGTCCCGGCACGATCTCGGTCGGGAGAAGTTCGTCGAGCGGGTCTGGCAGTGGAAGGCCGAGTCCGGTGGCGCCATCCTCGGCCAGATGCGACGCCTCGGCGACTCGGTCGACTGGGACCGTGAGCGCTTCACCATGGACGAGGGGCTGAGCAGGGCCGTCCAGACGATCTTCAAGAAGCTCTTCGACGAGGGTCTGATCTACCGGGCCAACCGGATCATCAACTGGTGCCCGCGCTGCCTCACCGCGCTCTCCGACATCGAGGTCGAGCACACCGACGACGACGGTGAGCTGATCTCCATCCGTTACAGCGACGAGGTCGTGGTGGCCACCACCCGGGCCGAGACGATGCTCGGCGACACCGCCGTGGCCGTGCACCCGGACGACGAGCGCTACCAGCACCTGATTGGCACCGAGGTCGAGCTGCCGCTCACCGGCCGCCGGATCCCGATCGTCGCCGACGCGCACGTCGACCCGTCGTTCGGGACCGGCATGGTCAAGGTGACCCCGGCGCACGACCCGAACGACTTCGAGATCGGCCAGCGCCACGACCTGCCCGCGCTCACCGTGATGGACGAGCGTGGGGTGATCACCGTGCCCGGCCCGTTCGAGGGGCTCGACCGGTTCGAGGCGCGGCCCGCGATCGTTGCCGCACTGCGGGAGCAGGGCCGGATCGTGGCCGAGAAGCGGCCGTACGTGCACGCCGTCGGGCACTGCTCGCGGTGCAAGACGACGGTCGAGCCGCGGCTGTCGTTGCAGTGGTTCGTCAACACCGCCCCGCTGGCGCAGGCCGCCGGCGACGCGGTGCGCGACGGCCGGGTCCGCATCGAGCCCGCCGAGTTGGCCAAGCGCTACTTCGCCTGGGTCGACAACATGCACGACTGGTGCATCTCCCGCCAGCTCTGGTGGGGGCACCGCATCCCGGTCTGGTACGGCCCGCAGGGCGAGATCGTCTGCGTCGGCCCCGACGAGGCGCCGCCGACCGGCGACGGCTGGCACCAGGACGAGGACGTCCTGGACACCTGGTTCTCCAGCGCGCTCTGGCCGTTCTCCACCCTCGGCTGGCCGGAGCAGACCCCCGACCTGGCCAAGTTCTACCCGACGAGCGTCCTGGTCACCGGCTACGACATCCTCTTCTTCTGGGTCGCCCGGATGATGATGTTCGGCCTGTACGCGATGGACGGCAAGCAGCCGTTCGACGTGGTGGCCCTGCACGGCATGGTCCGCGACGAGCACGGCAAGAAGATGTCCAAGTCGTTCGGCAACGTCGTCGACCCGCTGGACTGGATCGACCGGTTCGGTGCCGACGCCACCCGGTTCACGCTGGCCCGGGGGGCCAACCCCGGCCAGGACGTCCCGGTCAGCGAGGAGTGGTGCCAGGGCTCGCGCAACTTCTGCAACAAGCTCTGGAACGCCACCCGCTTCGCCCTGATGAACGGCGCGCACACCACCGGTGACCTGCCGCCGGCCGACCAGCTCTCCACCGTCGACCGGTGGATCCTGTCCCGGCTGGCGCACGTCACCGCCGAGGTCGACGAGCAGTTCGAGGCGTACGAGTTCGCCAAGGTGTGCGACCTGCTGTACCACTTCGCCTGGGACGACGTCTGTGACTGGTACGTCGAGCTGAGCAAGCCGGTGCTCGCCGAGGGCGGCGAGCGGGCCGAGGCCAGCCGCCGGGTGCTCGGGCACGTGCTGGACCAGCTGCTGCGACTGCTGCACCCGGTCATCCCGTTCGTCACCGAGGAGCTGTGGGTGGCGCTGACCGGCGGCGAGACGGTGCAGACCGCCGCCTGGCCGGTGGCCGACCGTGCCTTGATCGACGACGCCGCCGAGACCGAGATGGTCGGTGTGCAGCGGGTGGTCACCGAGATCCGCCGGTTCCGCTCCGACCAGGGGCTGCGCCCGACGCAGCGGGTGGCCGCCCGCCTCGACGGGCTGTCCGGCGCGGGCATCGCTGCCCACGAGCCGCTGATCCGTTCGCTGGTCCGGTTGGACCCGGCCGGTGCCGACTTCCAGGCCAGCGCCACGCTCGCCATGCCCGGCGCGGTCGGTGTCGCGTTGGACACCCGGGGGTCGATCGACGTGGCCGCCGAGCGGGCCCGGCTGACCAAGGACCGCGCGGCAGCCGAGAAGGAGGTCGCGCAGGCCCGGGCGAAACTCGACAACCCGGCCTTCCTCGGCAAGGCCCCCGAGCCGGTGGTCGCGAAGATCCGCGACCGGCTCGCCACCGCCGAGGCCGACCTGGTCCGGATCGACGCTGCCCTGGAGACACTGCCCTCGTGACCGACCGTACCGATTTCGCCGCCGTCGAGGCCGAGCTGAACGCCCGCGGCTTCACCCGCATGGTCTTCGAGCTGGACCGGATCGAGTCGCTGCTCGACCTGCTCGGCAGCCCGCAGCGGGCGTACCCCTCGATCCACCTGACCGGCACCAACGGCAAGACCTCCACCGCGCGGATGATCGACTCGCTGCTGCGGTCGTTCGGGCTGCACACCGGCCGGTACACCAGCCCGCACCTGGAGACCGTCCGGGAACGGATCAGCCTGGACGGCGAGCCGGTCAGCGAGGATCGGTTCGCGGCGGTGTATCGGGAGATCAAGCCGCTGGCGGAACTCGTCGACGCGCGGTCCGACGAGCCGCTGACGTACTTCGACATGACCACCGCGCTGGCGTTCGCCACGTTCGCCGACGCGCCGGTCGACATCGCGGTGGTCGAGGTGGGTCTCGGCGGCGCCGAGGACGCCACGAACGTCATCCAGGCCGGGGTCTGCGTCATCACCCCGATCGGTCTGGACCACACCGAGTGGCTCGGCGACACCCTCCAGGACATCGCACTGGCCAAGGCCGGCATCATCCATCCGGGCGCCACCGTCATCGCGGCGGCGCAGGAGGAGGAGGCCGCGCGTCCGTTGCTCGAACGCTGCGCCGAGGTGGGGGCCACCATCGCCCGGGAGGGCGCCGAGTTCGGCGTACTGCGCCGGGCGGTCGCCGTCGGCGGGCAGGTGCTCACCCTCCAGGGCCTCGGCGGTGTCTACGAGGACGTGTTCGTCCCGTTGCACGGCGCGCACCAGGCGCAGAACGCGGCGGTCGCCCTGGCGGCGGTGGAGGCCTTCCTGGGCGCCGGCACGACGCGGCAGCTGGACGTCGAGGCGGTCCGCGAGGGCTTCGCCACGGCCAGCTCACCGGGCCGGCTGGAGCGGGTCCGCAACGCCCCGACCGTCCTGCTCGACGGCGCGCACAACCCGCACGGGATGGCGGCCACCGTCACCGCCCTGCAGGAGGAGTTCGCGTTCAGCAAGCTCGTCGCCGTGGTCGGTGTGCTCGCCGACAAGGACGCGGCCGGCCTGCTGGAGCTGCTGGAGCCGGTCGTCGACGTGGTGGTGGTGACCCGCAACAGTTCGCCGCGGGCCATGCCGACGGCGGAACTCGCCGCGCTGGCCGGGGAGATCTTCGGCGAGGAGCGGGTGGAGTCGGCCGACGAGATGCCCGACGCGATCGAGTTGGCGGTGGCGCTGGCCGAGGAGGACGTCCCCGGTGAGCTGAGCGGCGTCGGGGTGCTGGTCACCGGATCGGTGGTGACGGTGGCCGACGCCCGTCGGCTGCTGAAGCGATGACCGGCCCGGAGCAGCCACGCCGGTCCGGTCTGCGCGACCCGCAGCGGGCGGTACGCGGGCTGGGCGCCGGGACGCTCGCCCTGGAGGCGCTGGTGCTGCTGCTGGCGATCCAGCCGATCCGGGTGGTCGGTGGCGACCTGAGTGGCGGCGCGATCGGTGCCGTGGTGGCCCTGGCGGTGGCCGCCATCCTGATCGCCGGCATGATGCGCCGCCCGTGGGCGTGGCACGCCGGCACAGTGCTGCAGGGACTGCTCCTGCTGTCCGGGCTGCTGCACTGGTCGCTGTTCGCGTTGGGGGTCATCTTCGCCCTGGTGTGGGCGTACGCGGTGCACGTCCGCCGGGTCATCCTCGGCTGACCCGCGTCAGGCGTCGGCCCGTTCGCGCCACTGGGTGAGGGCGATGCCGTGGCCGTCCGGGTCACGGAAGGCCGCCGCCCACACCTCCAGTTTGCTGCCCCGGTTGACCACGCGGGGGGCGTACGTGAAGCGGACGCCGGACCCGCGCAGCCGCCCGTACGCCGCCTCGATGTCGTCCACCTCGAGGTTGACGTGGACGAGCCGACGGCTGATCGGGGCCGCCCCGGTGACCTCGCGCAGCACCAGCCGGGTCGTGCCGGAGGCGAGCACGGCGTTGCCCGTACCCTGGTCGACCTCGGTGAAGCCGAGCATGTCGCGGTAGAAGCCCATCGACCGGGACAGGTCGGTGACCAGCAGGGTCAGGCCCACCCCGCTGATCGGGCCGGCCGGGTCCGCCGTGGCGCCCCCGTCGAATCCGAAGATCGCCTCGTCGAGTTCCTCGGCGGTGACGGTCCCGGTGGTCGACGTGCTGGAAGCGGGATCGTCCAGGGGCAGGTCGAGCGGGTCCAGTGGATCGGACGCGGCGGCGCCGGACCGCTGGGTGGGGGCCGGGTCGAAGCGCTGCGTAGTGGGTGGGTCGAGGTGGGTCTCGGCCGGTGGTACGCGGTGTTCGGCCTCCGCCGGGTCGAAACGCTCCTCGGCGGGCGGACGCGGCGCCGGGGTGGCCCGCCGGGGCAGTCCGCTGCCGGACGGCTGGCCGGCGGCCGGTTGTTCCACGACGACGCCCTCCAGCACCACCGGCCCGCCGGGGCTCTGGTGCATCACCACGTGCTCGCGTTCCTCCGGGGCGACGCCCGGATCGTCGCGCAGAGGATCGGATCCGTGCGGGTCACGGAAGGGATCGGGGCTGTGCGGGTCACGGAAGGGATCGGAGCCGTGCGGGTCACCGAAGGGATCGGGGCTGTGCTGGTCAGGGAAGTCGTCGTCGGGCGCGCGGTCGGCCCACGGCGGGGCATCCTGCTGGATCAGCATCTCGTCCAGGGGCTCGGCGTCGGCGAACTCCGGGGGCAGGTCGGCGACGGCCGCGGCGGTCTCGGCGTGGGTCGGCACCTCTTCCCAGAGGACCTTGACGTGCCGTTGGTCGTCCAGGGCGACCCGGATCGGCAGGGTCTGGCCCAGCGACGGCCACTTGGAGACCGGCACCCTCGGCTCGATGATCTTCTTCGAGCGGGGTGGCAGGCCGGGGGCGTCGATCACCAGTTGCAGCTCGCAGCGGCCGAACGCGTACTGGGTGGGCGGCTCGGAGGCACTGTGCACGTGCCCCACGCCGACCACCCAGGTGCGCCCACCGCCGCGTACGGTGGCCAGCGCGATCGCCAGCACCAGCAGGGCGACCCCGATCGCCACGATCGGCCAGCTCGTCATGCCGAGGCCGAAGAGGACCACGAAGGTGGCCACGGTGCCGAGCACCGTGCCGATCAACTTGCGTACCGGCGCGATGGGTCGGTTTCCGCCATTCGCCACAGTGGACCTCCCGGGGGTCAGGGCCAGGCTAGGCCGGAACGGCCACCGGGGGAAAGACCGGCCGCCGCGCCGGCGCCGGGACCGGGTCGCTAGGCTGACCGTACCGATCCCAGGCGTTCAGCGCGTACAGGAGGAACCCAGCGTGTCCAGCAACAGCCCGGATGAGCGCAGCCTCGTTCTGATCAAGCCCGACGCGGTCCGCCGCGGCCTGGTCGGCGAGGTCCTCTCCCGCTTCGAGCGCAAGGGGCTGCGGATCGACGCGATGACGCACCGGACGATGGACGCCGCGCTCGCCGACCAGCACTACGCGGAGCACGTCGACAAGGCGTTCTACCCGCCGCTGAAGGACTTCATGACCAGCGGCCCACTGGTCGCCCTGGTGCTCTCCGGCGACCAGGTCATCGACGTCGTCCGCGGGCTGGTCGGCGCGACCGACGGCCGCAGGGCCGCCGCCGGCACCATCCGGGGTGACCTGTCGCTGTCCAACCGGGAGAACCTGGTGCACGCCTCCGACTCGACGGACAGCGCGAAGCGCGAGATCGCGCTCTGGTTCCCCGAGCTGGGCTGACCCGGCCGGGTCAACTGACCGGGGGCACCTTCGTCGGATTGCCGACCACGTAGACCCCGGTGATCCGACCGTCCGCCGCGGCGATGGTGAGGGTGTACCGGCTGCCGTCCTGACTCGTCATCAGGGCGGCCGGTTCGCCGTTCAGCTCCACCCGGCGCATCGTCCAGCGGCGGTTCGGCCCGTAGATCCCGGCGAAGAAGCGGGCGACCCGGTCCCCACCGAAGACCGGGTTGCGGGCCGCGCGTACCCGACCACCACCGTCGTTCCAGGCGGTGGCGTCCGAGGCGACCAGACCGGTGAGCGTCGCCAGGTCACCGTCGCGGGCAGCGGCGAGGAACGCGTCGAGCAGCCGCTCCCGTTCCGAGCGGCTGGCGGTGAACCTCCGCTGCTCCTGTCGGACCCGGGTCACCGCGCGGTGGTGCAGCTGCCGGCAGTCCTGCGGGGTCCGGTCCAGGATCTCCGCGATCTCCGCGTACGGCAGCTCGAAGGCGGTGTGCAGGACGTACACGGCACGCTCCGGCGGGGTGAGCCGCTCCAGGACGTGCAGCAGCGCGGTGGAGAGCGAGTCGCGCAGCTCGACGCGGTCCAGCGGCCCGAACGGCGACGGCTCGGTCGGCACCGGCTCGGGCAGCCACGTGCCGACGTACGTCTCGCGGGCCGCCTGTCGTGCCCGCAGCCGGTCCAGGGCCAGCCGGGTGACCACCCGGGACAGGTACCGGCGTGGCTCGTCGACAGTCGAGCGGTCCACCCGTAGCCAGCGCAGGTACGCCTCCTGGAGCACGTCCTCGGCGTCGTGGCGGCTGCCCAGCAGGCGGTAGGCGAGCCCGAGCAGCATCGGCCGGTGCGCTTCGAGCGCACCGGCCGCCTCTGCCGCCTCGGTCGTCACGCCTGTGCCGGAGGCTCCAGGCGCATGGTCACCCCGATCCGGTTCCACACGTTGATTGTGGCAATGGCGATGACCAGGTCGGCCAGTTCCTTCTCCGACCAGACCTTCGCGGCGTTGTCCCACACCTCGTCGGGCACCCCGTGCTCGCCGAGCCGGGTGACCGCGTCGGTGAGCGCGAGCGCGGCACGCTCCCGCTCGTCGAAGAACGGCGCCTCCTCCCAGGCGGCGACCGCGAACAGCCGGCGGCTCGACTCGCCGTTGGCGAGCGCGTCGCGGCTGTGCATGTCCACGCAGAACGCACACCCGTTGATCATCGACGCCCGCAGCTTGACCAGTTCCAGCACGGTGTGGTCGACGTTCGCCCGGACGTACTTCTCCATCCCCATGACTGCCTGGTACGCCTGCGGCACCACCTGGGCCGGGTTCATCCTCTGCACGACTACCTCCCTGATCGGTCCGACACCGGTACGACGGACCGGCCGGGACAGGGTGTGACAGTCCGGGCTGTGACCCCGGTCATGTCGATCGGACAACGGGCGCCCCGTGTCACCCGGCCGCGGCGTCGCGCCGCCCTTCCGGCCCCACCCTCGGCTGACCATGAGGTTGTCGCCACGACACGGCGACAACCTCATGGTCAACGGGGTCGGAGCGGCGGACGGGCGGTCGGGAGGGGCAGCGGCTCGGCAGGTGGTGGTCGTGGTCGGTCAGCGCCGTTCGGCAGGCGGGCCGGCCAGCTCCCCGTTGTCAACCGCCAGGTTGACGCCGCGGACCGCCTGGACCTCCCGACGCTGGGGGCCGTGACCATTCCCGCGGCTGCGGTACGCCGCTCACCCCCGACCGCCTCGATCGCGTGTTCGCTCGCGACCCGCAGGCTAGGAGCGACCGGGACGGGTGGGAAACGAATTCGGATCGAGCCGAATGCTCAGGCCGACGCGCTCGCCGGCTCATCACCGATGAGCTGCACCAGTGCCAGACCGGCCGGTTCCAGGCCGTACAACACCCGCCGGCCCACCCGACGGCGGTGCACCACGCCGGCGGCCAGCAGCGCGGAGAGCTGCTCCGACACGGTGCTCGGCGCGAGCCCCAGGGTGGCGGCTAGGCCGGCGGTGGTGGCCGGCCTCGTCAGCGCCCGCAGCACCTGGGCACGGCCCCGGCCGACCAGCACCGCGAGCCGATCCGTGGCCGGTGCCGTCCGGGGCGCCGAGTCGGGCCCACCCTCGGCGAGCACCACCGCCCCGCGCGCCTGGTAGGAGACGGCGATGATCTCCGGATGGTCGGTGGCGCAGACGAGTGATCCCTCCGAGAAGATCAGGGGAATCAGCAGCAGTCGCTGGTCCACCGCGGTGATCTGCTGCTCCGTCGGCTTCACGAGCGTCAGCACCGGCTTCTCCCAGCGCACCCGCTCGTGCAGGTCGTCCAGCAGCGCGTCCGGGCCGTACGCGGCGAGGGCCCGCGCCCGGTGCAGCACCTCCTCGTCGAGGGCCGCCCGCATCGCCGGCCACCACGGCGCGATCGCCGCGTCCCAGTACGCCTCGATGCCGTCGGCGAGCCGGTCCAGGGCCGCCTGGCGGTCCGTGACGAACGGGACGATCCACGCCGGCACGTCGTCCGGGTCGTAGTAGTGGGGGATCTGCTCGGCGATCACCTCGGCCGGCGTCGCCCGTATCTCGGCGAGTTGCTCGGCCAGGGTCGGCGCGGCCGACGTGGGGATCGGACTGAGGAAGTCCGGTGCGGGCAGGCCGGCGACCAGCAGCCGGGCCGGGGCGGCCGCCGGCACCTCGTCGAGCACCCGCTGCGCGTGCCGCGCCCAGGCGGTGTACGGCCAGGGCGCCTCTTTCGGATGGCGCTTCAGCACGAACAGACTGGTCAGAACCTCCCAGAGCGGGCTGGTGGCGATCCGGGTGCGGGCCAGCGTCGGCTCGTCCAACTCGATCCGGATCACCCCGTCAGCCTAGGGTGCCGGCGCGCGTTTACTCGGCGGCGGGGCGGCGGGTGGGTCGAGTATCGTTGACTGTCGTAAGGCGATGACCCGGCCATCACCGGTGAGCCTCCGGAAGAACAGCCGGGCAACCGGCCCAGTAGAACCGGACGGGTCCGGCCCGTCACAGCCGGCAATGAGCGGGCGGTCGATCCTGACCGTCAAGCGGGGTGGTACCGCGGACCACCCGGGAGCGCCGTTCCAGGCGTACCCCGGACTGGTTCGTCCTCGCAGACCCACGTTGAGTGAGCTGCATGAGGAGAGCGACCCCCGATGGCCTATCCGTTGCACGACCCGACCACCGCCGGTGTCCCGGCGAGCCCGGACCTGCCCGCGGTCGAGCGCCGGGTGCTTGAGCACTGGACGGCCGACAAGACCTTCGAGGCCAGCGTCGAGGCGAGGCCGACCGGCGATAACGGCAAGAACGAGTACGTCTTCTACGACGGCCCGCCGTTCGCCAACGGTCTGCCGCACTACGGCCACCTGTTCACCGGGTACGTCAAGGACGTGGTGCCGCGCTACCAGACCATGCGCGGGCGGCACGTCGAGCGGCGTTTCGGCTGGGACTGCCACGGCCTGCCCGCCGAGGTGGTGGCCGAGAAGCAGCTCGGCATCACCAGCAAGGCGGAGATCCTCGACCTGGGCGTGGCCCGCTTCAACGAGGCGTGCCGCACGTCGGTGCTGGAGTTCACCCAGGACTGGGAGCGGTACATCAACCGGCAGGCCCGCTGGGTCGACTTCGCCAACGACTACAAGACCCTCGACCTGGACTACATGGAAAGCGTCATGTGGGCCTTCAAGACCCTGCACGACAAGGGTCTGATCTACGAGGGCTTCCGGGTGCTGGCGTACTGCTGGCGCTGCGAGACGCCGCTGTCGAACACCGAGACCCGGATGGACGACGTCTACCGGGACCGGCACGACCCGACGCTGACGGTGTGGTTCGGGCTGAGCGGCGACGAGTCCGCGCCGGAGCTGGTGCGCGGGCCCGTCAAGCTCGGCGTCTGGACGACCACGCCGTGGACCCTGCCGTCGAACCTGGCGCTCGCCGTCGGCCCCGACATCGAGTACGCGGTGCTGGAGCGCGACGGTGAGCGGTACGTCGTCGGCGCCGCGCGGCTCGGCGCGTACGCCAAGGAGCTGGAGGGGTACGAGCAGGTCGGCACGGTGTACGGCCGGGACCTGGTCGGACGCCGCTACACGCCGCTGTTCGACTTCCTCGTCGAGCAGGCCGGCGAGAACGCCTACCAGGTGCTCGGCGCGGAGTTCGTCACCACCGAGGACGGCACCGGGATCGTGCACCTCGCCCCGGCCTTCGGTGAGGACGACCAGAACGTCTGCAATGCCGCCGGCATCCCCACCATCGTCACCGTGGACGACCACACCCGGTTCACCGCGCTGGTCCCGCCGTACCAGGGTGAGCAGGTCTTCGACGTCAACAAGCCGGTGATCCGGGAGCTGAAGAAGCGGGGGGTGGTGCTCCGGCAGGACAACCACACCCACTCGTACCCGCACTGCTGGCGCTGCGACACCCCGCTCGTCTACAAGGCGGTGTCGTCGTGGTTCGTCGCCGTGACGACGTTCCGGGACCGGATGGTCGAGCTGAACCAGGAGATCAACTGGACGCCCGGCCACATCAAGGACGGCTCGTTCGGCAAGTGGCTGGCCAACGCCCGGGACTGGTCGATCAGCCGGAACCGGTTCTGGGGCTCGCCCATCCCGGTGTGGAAGTCCGACGACCCGAACTACCCGCGCCTGGACGTGTACGGCTCGCTCGCCGACATCGAACGGGACTTCGGCGTACGCCTGACCGACCTGCACCGGCCGGCGGTGGACGACCTGGTCCGCCCCAACCCGGACGACCCCACCGGACAGTCGATGATGCGCCGGGTGCCGGAGGTGCTGGACTGCTGGTTCGAGTCCGGGTCGATGCCGTTCGCCCAGGTGCACTACCCGTTCGAGAACGCGGACTGGTTCGAGCACCACTACCCGGGTGACTTCATCGTCGAGTACATCGGGCAGACCCGCGGCTGGTTCTACACCATGCACGTGCTGGCCACCGCGCTGTTCGACAGGCCGGCGTTCCGCAACTGCCTGAGCCACGGCATCCTGCTCGGCTCCGACGGGCGCAAGATGTCCAAGAGCCTGCGCAACTATCCGGACGTCTACCACGTGTTCGACTCGTACGGGTCGGACGCGATGCGCTGGATGCTGATGTCCTCGCCGGTGCTGCGCGGCGGCGACATGGCGGTCACCGAGACGCTCATCCGGGACTCCGTCCGGCAGGTGCTGCTGCCGCTGTGGAACGTCTGGTACTTCTTCACGCTCTACGCCAACGCTGACGGCTACCAGGCGCGGCGCCGGACCGACTCGACGCACCTGCTCGACAGGTACATCCTGGCCAAGACCAACGAGCTGGTGTCGACTGTCGGCGCGCAGATGGACGCGTACGACATCTCCGGCGCGTGCGCCACCGTCCGGTCCTACCTGGACGCGCTGACCAACTGGTACGTGCGCCGCTCCCGGGACCGGTTCTGGTCCGGTGACGCCGACGCGTTCGACACCCTGTCGACCGTGCTGGAGACGCTCTGCCGGGTGGTGGCGCCCCTCGCGCCGCTGACCGCCGAGGAGATCTGGCGCGGACTGACCGGGGAGCGGTCGGTGCACCTGACGGACTGGCCGTCGGCGCAGGAGTTCCCGGCCGACCACGACCTCGTGGCGGCGATGGACAACGTACGGGCGGTCGCCTCGGCGGCGCTGTCACTGCGCAAGGCCAAGGGGCTGCGGGTGCGGCTGCCGCTGTCGAAGCTCACCGTGGCCTCGCCGGTGGCGGAGCAGTTGCGCCCGTTCGCCGACCTGGTCGCCGACGAGGTCAACGTGAAGGCCGTCGAGTTCAGCGCGGAGCTGTCCGCCTACTGCCGGCAGGTGCTGACCGTGGTGCCCCGGGCGCTCGGCCCGCGGGTCGGCAAGCAGGTGCAGCAGGTGATCAAGGCGGTCAAGGCGGGCGACTGGGAACTGGTCGACGGCGCCCCGGTGGCCGCCGGCGTCACCCTCGCCGAGGGCGAGTACGAGCTGCGCCTGGTCGCCGCCGACGCCGAGCACTCCGCGCCGCTGCCCGGCGGCGAGGGCGTGGTCGTGCTGGACACCGAGGTCACCCCGGAACTGGCCGCCGAGGGGCTGGCCCGCGACGTGGTGCGGGTCGTGCAGCAGGCCCGCCGCGACGCCGACCTGGACGTGTCGGACCGGATCGTGGTGTCGGTGTCGGCGTCCGAGGAGGTGCGCGCGGCAGTGGCGGCGTACGTCGACTTCGTCTCTCGCGAGGTGCTGGCCGACTCCGTGGACTTCGCCGAGGGCATCGACGGCTTCGCCGGCGAGGTGGGCGAGGGTGAGCGGGTGACGGTAACCGTCCGCCGGGCGTAAGGAAGGGCACCTTTCTAACGCCTGGTGTATAGGAAGGTGCCCTTCCTTACGGGAAAATCGTCTGGGCGCGGACGCCTCCACCTCCGTCGGCGGAGTGTGGAGGCGTCCGCTACGGTGACACCGCCTGCTCGCACCTCACTCGCCGGAGGACCAGTGCCCCTGCTCTACACCATCGGCAAGCTCACCGTGGCGCCCACGCTGCGGTTGGCGTTCCGCCCGACCGTGGAGGGTCTGGAACACGTGCCGGAGACCGGCGGCGCGATCTTCGCCGGCAATCATCTCTCGGTGGCCGACGAACTGTTCCTCGGCACGGTGGTGCCCCGGCACCTGGCGTTCTGGGCGAAGTCGGAGTACTTCAAGGGCTCCGGCGTGAAGGGCGCGATCTCCAAGTTCGTCCTCACCGGCCTGGGCGCGATCCCGGTCGAGCGGGCGGGCGGGCGGGCGGCGCTGTCGGCGTTCGACGCGGCCATCCCGGCGCTCAAGGGCGGTGACCTGGTGGTCGTCTACCCGGAGGGCACCCGATCCCCGGACGGCAAGCTCTACCGGGGGCGCACCGGAGCGGCCCGGCTGGCGATCGCGGCCGGTGTGCCGATCATCCCGGTGGGCATGATCGGTACGGACAAGGCGCAACCGATCGGCGCCCGGGTGCCCCGCCCCGGCACCGCCAAGATCACCGTCCGGTTCGGCAAACCGCTGGACTTCAGCGGCCGGCCGGACGACCGGGCCTCGCTGCGGCAAATGACCGACGAGCTGATGAGCGAGATCCAGAAGCTCACCGGCCAGGAGTACGTGCCCCGCTACGCCCCGCCGCGCGCCCACCCGGACCCCACCCGCGACGCCTGACCCCCAGCCGCTCAGCCCCGCTCGGGCCTGACGATCTGGGCGCGCAGGGTGTCCAGCAGGTCGGCGCTGTCGGAGACGGACAGCCGGGTGAACACGCCGGTGGCGATGCTGCCGTGGTCGACCGACGTGCAGACCACCACGTCGCTGCCGTCCGCGCGGCCGACCGCGCACCGCTCGTGCCTGCCCCGCACACCCGTGTCCACGGTTTCGGGGGCGTCCAGCGCGTACCGCTCGGTGAGGCGGCTGATCTCCGCCTCCGCGTCCGACTCCGGGCTGAACCGGAAGCCGGTGCCGCCGAAGACGGTCACCCGCTTGCCGCCCGTCGTGGAGTAGACGCCGGCGAACGTGTCCTCGGCCAGCCAGTGCTCGCTGCGTACCTCGCTCTCCAACTGCCGGGCGGTCGCCGCGCTGCGGTCGTCCTGCCGCAGGCTGAGGTCCTCCACCTGGTCGGGCAGGGCCGCGCGGGCCGGGTACTGGTTGGAGATCGGGAACCCGTAGTAGGCGGGGCAGCCGCAGCAGCAGGCGAGCGTGAGCAGCAGCAGCCACGGCCAGCGGCGTCGACGCCGGACCGGGACCGGCACGTACCCCTTGGGGGCCTGCCAGCCGGGCGGCGCCGGTGGTGGCGGCGGCGTGCGCCGGCCTCGACGCTGCTTCGGCACGGGGGCCGGCGCGGGCGGTGACATCGGTCGTGGCGGCGCGGGTGACATCGGCCGGGTCTGCGGGACGGGCTGCGCGGCGTGCGGTGGCGCGACCGGCGGTGACACCGGGTGCGGACCGACCGGGGGAGCCGGCGGACCGGACCACTGCCGGGTCGCCGGCGGCGTGGGGTACGGCAGCGTCGGAGGCAGCGGAGGTAGCTCGGCGGACGGGAGGTCCCAGCCGCCGGTGTCCACGCCGGCCCACGGGTCGACAGGGGTGCGGTGCTCCGGTGGCTCGTGGGGCACCGGCGGTGGCGGGGTCGGCTCGGTCGACGCGCCCCAGCCCTGCCGACGCGGCAGCGGGGGAGGCACGGGCGCCGACCCGCTCCACCGGGGCGCGGGCGCCTCGGCGGTGGCGGCCGTACCCGGCTCGGCGGCGGGCGCCTCGGCGCCCTTGTCGGCGGGGGGGTCCGCGGCGGCGGCCGGCGAATCCGCCGGGTCGGGCTGGTCCGAGGGTCGAGGCTGGTCCGAGGGGTCCGGCTGGTCCGGGGGTACGGGTGGGGAGGTCGACTCGTCGGCGACCGCCGTGTCCCGTTCCGGTTCCGCGCCCGGGGTGCTCCCGTCGGCCGACCGTGCTCCCGGCTGGGGCTCCGGCATCGCGGCAATCTCCTCTCGCGCCGGTCCGAGGTTAGTACCGCGCCGCCACCACCGCGATCGGGCGTGCGCGCGGTCACCGCCGGACGGGCGCGTACCCTTGGGCATCATGAGTGCCCCGTCCACGACGCCGCGCCCGGCAGCGACCAATTCGGTCTGGCCCCGGCTGGAGCCGCTGCTCCCTCAGGTTTCCAAGCCCATCCAGTACGTCGGTGGCGAGTTGGGCGCGGTGGTCAAGGACTGGGACGCCGCGACCGTGCGCTGGGCGCTGATGTATCCCGACGCGTACGAGGTGGGCCTGCCCAACCAGGGCGTGCAGATCCTGTACGAGGTGCTCAACGAGCTGCCCGACACCCTCGCCGAGCGGACGTACGCGGTCTGGCCGGACCTGGAGAGCCTGATGCGCACGCACGGCGTGCCGCAGTTCACCGTCGACGCGCACCGGTCGGTCCGCGAGTTCGACGTGTTCGGCATCTCGTTCTCCACCGAGCTGGGTTACACGAACATGCTGACCGCGATCGACCTGGCCGGCATCCCGATGCTTGCCGCCGACCGCACCGACGCCGACCCGGTGATCGTGGCCGGTGGGCACGCCGCGTTCAACCCGGAGCCGATCGCCGACTTCGTCGACGCCGCCGTGCTCGGTGACGGCGAGGAGGCGGTCCTGGAGATCACCGCGATCGTCCGGGACTGGAAGGCCGAGGGCTGCCCGGGTGGCCGCGACGAGCTGCTGCTGCGCCTGGCCCGTACCGAGAGCGTGTACGTGCCGCGCTTCTACGACGTCGACTACCTGCCCGACGGGCGCATCCAGCGGGTCGTGCCGAACCGGGCGGACGTGCCGTTCCGGGTGCACAAGCGCACGACGATGGACCTGGACGCCTGGCCGTACCCGAAGAAGCCCCTCGTGCCGCTGGCCGAGACGGTGCACGAGCGGTACGCGGTGGAGATCTTCCGGGGCTGCACCCGGGGGTGCCGGTTCTGCCAGGCCGGCATGATCACCCGGCCGGTGCGGGAGCGGTCGATCACCACGGTCGGGCAGATGGTGCGCGAGGGCCTGGAGTTCTCCGGGTTCAACGAGGTTGGCCTGCTGTCGCTCTCCTCGGCGGACCACTCCGAGATCGGCGACATGTGCTCGGGCCTGGCCCAGCAGTACGAGGGCACGAACGTCTCGCTGTCGCTGCCGTCGACCCGGGTGGACGCCTTCAACATCGACCTCGCCCAGGAGCTGTCCCGCAACGGGCGGCGTACCGGCCTGACGTTCGCCCCGGAGGGCGGGTCGGAGCGGATCCGCAAGGTCATCAACAAGATGGTGTCGAAGGAAGACCTCATCCGCACCGTGGTCACCGCGTACAGCAACGGCTGGCGGCAGGTGAAGCTGTACTTCATGTGCGGCCTGCCCACCGAGACCGACGAGGACGTCCTCGAGATCGCCGACATGGCCCACGAGGTGATCAAGGCGGGTCGGGCCGCGACCGGTTCCAAGGACATCCGCTGCACCGTGTCCATCGGCGGGTTCGTGCCGAAGCCGCACACCCCGTTCCAGTGGGCGCCGATGGAGCGCCCGGAGGTCATCGACCACCGGCTCAAGATCCTCAAGCAGGCGATCAACTCGGACCGCTCGCTGGGCCGCGCCATCGGTTACCGCTACCACGACGGCGAGCCGTCGCTGATCGAGGGACTGCTCTCCCGGGGTGACCGCCGGGTCGGCTCGGTGATCCGCAAGGTGTGGGAGAACGGCGGCCGGTTCGACGGCTGGAGCGAGCACTTCTCGTACCAGCGCTGGGTCGACGCGGCGGCCGAGACGCTGCCCGCGTACGGGGTGGACCTCGACTGGTACACCACCCGCCGGCGTGACGAGCTGGAGGTCCTGCCCTGGGACCACCTCGACTCGGGCCTCGACAAGGACTGGCTCTGGCAGGACTGGCAGGACTCGCTCAGCGAGTTCGAGCAGGACGACTGCCGGTGGACGCCGTGCTTCGACTGCGGCGTCTGCCCCTCGATGGACACCGAGATCCAGATCGGCCCGACCGGCCGCAAGCTGCTCCCGCTCACCCCGCTGGGCGGCAGCGGCATGAAGGTGCCGGCGGCCGGCAACCCCGCCTGACCGCCGTCACAGGGCAGCGCCGGGTGCGCTGAGCCGCTAGCCTCCATACCCGACACGTCACCCACCGGGTCCCGACCCGGTGGGTGACCGGCGTTGACGGAGGGAGGCGTGGTGTCCGGAGTTTCCATGAACACCGGCAAGCTCGGCGAACTCGCCTCGGAGATGTCGGGGACGGCGGAGTCGCTGCGCTCCGGTGTGCTCCCCAAGATCGAATACCTGCGGCTGCCCTCCGGGGCCGCGCCGGCGTTCGACGCCGGCTTCTCCGCCGCGTACGACGAGATGCACGAGACGACGACCCAGGCTGTGTCGGCGCTCGCCGCCGCGCTCGGCGAGGTCGCGCAGGGGCTCGGCCGGGTCGTCCAGCACTACCAGACGATGGAGCAGCGGCACGGCCAGTCGTTCGACACCGCTCTGGACTGACCACAGGCGCGGTTCTTTCTACTTTCGACGGCACACGGGGGTGAGCTGTGGCGGACAACGTGGTGTCCGGCGCTGACACGGCAGGCACGATCGGCCTGGAGGCGGTCATCATCGGCTTGGGCGGGACGCTCGCCGTGGCCGCCGAGCCGTCCGGCGCGGGGGCCCTGGCGATGGCCTTCGTCAGCCCGGTCGCCGTCATGAACATCCGCAGCTGGGCCCCGTTCCAGGAGGCCGACGACAAGTGGACGGGCCTCGCCGAGGAGTTCTCCGCCCTGGCCGGCCGGCTGTCCCGACTCCACGGCGAGGTCGACGGGCTGTGGAAGGGCGGCGGCGCCGAGGTCTTCAAGAACTTCCTGACCACCAAGGTCGTCGAGCCGCTGGACGCACTGAAGGAACTGGCCATCACGACCTCGTCGGGCTGCAACACCGTCGCCGACGGGCTCGAGACGCTCTTCTGGGCCTGGTCGGTGGGCACCGGCCTCGCGATCGTCGGCTGCATCGCCGCCAACACCGCAGGCCCGGCCGGCCCCGCCTTCAAGTGGGCGGTCATCGGCAGTTGGGCCGCGTTCGTGACCGCCATCATCACCGCCATCGTCGGGCTCATGCAGGCCATGCGCGGCGCGAACAGCGCGATCGGCACGGCCGTGGCCCAGCTCAAGCGGGGGTTCGAGCTGACCGGGGACAAGGTCGACGCCGAGAGCGCCCGGATCGGGGACCGCTACCGGGAGATCGTCAGCGACCCGGAGAGCTGGAACAAGGAGATCGTGGTACCGGGCACCTGAGTCCGACGAACGGAGCAGTGATGAGTGATGCCTACCGCAGGGCCGTCGACTCCGTCCGGGAGGTGACCCGCACCGAGGCGTACGAGCCCGCTCTGCGTCGCGCCGAGGAGGCCACCCGGGACCTCGTGGCGATGGTCGCCGAGACCCGCGACCGGACGTACGAGGGGACCGATGAGACAGGGACGATAGTCGCGGTCGTCGACGGGGCGGGCGAGGTGACCGACGTACGGATCAGCGCGCGGGCGGTGCGGGACCTGCCCGCCAACCTCCTGGGCCCGCACTGCCGCCAGGCGGTGACCGCCGCCCGGCTCGCCATGGCGCAGACCATCCGGGCCGGTCTCGACGACGTCGTGCCGGACCCGGTCGACTGGGAAGCCGGCGCGCGGGATCCGCTTACCGTGTGGCGCGACGCGACGAGGGGGCTCCGATGAGGAGGGTCGACATCGCACAGTTGGTCACGGAGGTGGCCGCGCTGCTGGAGACGGCCACCAGTGAGACCGGGCAACTGGCCCGGGAGGAGTTCGTCGGCACCGCCGCGGACGGCATGGTCACCGCCACCGTGTCCGGTGCGAAGGAGCTGCTGGACGTCTCCGTCGCCGCGCGGGCTCCCCGTACGGTGGACAACATCACGCTCGGCGAGGCGGTGGTGGAGGCCGTCCGCGCCGCCGAGGCGCTCGCCGACGAGCGTCGGTCGGAGATCATGTCCGGCCTGCGGCTGGGAGGTGTCGACGTCGACACATTCCTCGCCGATCCGATGTCGCTGGTGCCCCGTGGGAGGGACGGACGATGAGCCCTGACAAGGCCCGTGTGCTGGTGGTGATGCTCTCGGTGATCGCCGTGATCCTCGTGGGTCTGGTGGTCCTGATGGTCGTCCAGGTGATGCGGGACGAGGCCGCCTGGAGTGGCGTGGCCGTCCTGCTGGCTCCGTTGGCCCTGGTGGGGCTCGCTATCGCACTGCTGGTCCCGCAACTGCGTCGCTGAGATAGACAGCGGTGGTTACGATTAGCGATGGCTGGGGCTGCCTCGACGTGGCCGCACTCGATACGCTGCGTCTGACATGGACCGACCGGGTGGGTCGGCAACGGGGAGGAATCGCATGGGGGACATTCCGCCGCCGAACACCGGCGATCTGCACGTCAGCGTCGAGGACCTGGACGCGGCGGCCACGTACATCGAGCGCCTGAAGCAGTACGTCGACGACACCATCAAGTACGAGATGGAGCGCGTCAAGGAGCGGATGAAGGGCGACAGCAGCAGCGCCCAGACCGTTCCGAACGGCACCCCCTTCGGTGCCTTCGAGGATGCCCGCATGCAGTGGCAGGCGCTGACGAAGTCCACCGCCAACATGGAGGCGCACCTGACGACGCTGTCGCAGAAGCTCGAGGCGCTGAAGAAGGGCACCGAGGACATCGCCAAGGCGTTCCGCGACACGGAGGCCCGCAACGCCGCCAACGGCAAGGAGATCGAACGCCTCCTGGACTCCGCGGCGCCGCCGCCCACGGCCAGCGGCGCACCCACCTACCCGTACACGGCCTGAGGGGGACGACATGGCTGGAGGAACCTGGGAGCGGTGCGTCCGCGAGGTGACGCTCTCCTCCGACCCGGACACGGTCGGTTCGGTCGGGGTGGGCTGGAACAACCTCTCCACCGGTCTGGGCTACCTGCGCGACGCGCTTGTCGGCCGGTCGTTCGTCGGCCCGATCGCGACCGGTCAGGAGCGCCCGCACGTCGGCGGGCTGCCCGCCATGCTCGCCGGTTGGAAGGGCAGCGGCGGTGACGCGTACCGCGAGCACCTGGGCGAGATCGGCAAGCAGCTCGAGGAGCTGATCACCGACGCGAGCAACGTCAGTGGGGCGTTGACGCGGATCGAGGGGGACATCCGCAAGGCGGTCTCCACGATCCCGATCCCGCTGATGGACGACTTCGGCTGGAACGAGTGGAGCCTGCCCAACGGCACCGAGCTCGACGGCGCCCGCGACGGCGAGAGCACGACGGGGTTCCTGGCAGCACTCCGGCAGGACTACCAGAGCAACCCGGCGTCGTACGCCGACGGCGCGTTCCGCGACAAGGCCGACGACCTGGAAGCGACGATGAAGGTCGACGGCCAGGCCGGTGACCAGAAGCGCGGCGGCTGGTGGGACACCAAGTCCCACCTGGACAACTGGTACCGGGACAACCAGCAGGCCGCGAACACGGCGATGTCCCCGCTGCCCAAGGCGGTGTACACGGAGCGCCCCAAGCTGGTCGTGCAGGATCCGACGGGTAAGCAGGACACCTACCGACCCGACGACCGGGTGCCGCCGACGGGCCGCCCCGACACCGGCAACCCCGACATCGGCAGTCCCGACATCGGCAATCGTCCGGACATCGGCAGCAGGCCGCCCGGCATCGGCGACACCGGCGGCCCCAAGTCCGGCGTGGGTCCGTTCTCCCCGCCCACGACCGGCGGTCCCGGCGAGGGCCCCCCGTCGACCGGGGCGGGCCCGTTCGACCCGCCGTCCACCGGCTCGGGCTACCCGGGAGGCGACGAGGACTACACAAGTGGCCTGGCCGGTGCCGGGCCCGGTGGGGTCGGCAGCGGCTTCGGCGGCGGCCTGGGCGGCTCCGGCGTCGGCAGCGCCGGGCTGGGTGGCGCTGGCGGTGGCTTCGGAGGCGGTGGTGTCGGTTCGGCCGGCGGGATCGGGGCCGGTGGTGGTGGCCTGGGCGCGGCCGGCGGGATCGGTGTGGGCGGAATCCCCGGCATGGTCGGCGGTGGCAACGGCAAGGTGCCGCCGATGACGAGCGCGGCGAACGCGCTGCGTACCGCGGCGGGCGGCGCCGGCGCGGCGGGCGGCGCGCGTGGCGGTGCCGGGATGATGGGCGGCGGCATGATGGGCGGCGCCGGAGGCGCCGGACACGGCGCCGGTGGTACGGGCTCCGAGCACTCGTCGTGGTTGACTGAGGACGACGATCCGTGGGGCCCCGGTGACGGTGCGTCCCCGGGTGTCCTGCGATGAGGATGGACGGATGAGGGTGGACGTCGGAGCACTCAGGCCGGTCGCGGCTGGCCTGCTGGCGGGGCTCCTGGTGCTGGGGGCCGCTCAACCGGCGGCCGCGGCGCCCCGGCGAGCCGAACAGTGGTATCTGGACGAGCTCCGGATCGAGCAGGCACAGAAGCTCTCGACCGGGCGTGGCGTGGTCGTGGCCGTGATCGACAGCGGCGTCGACGCCGGCCACCCGGACCTGAAGGGTCGGGTCCTCGCCGGTGGCCGCAGCTACGGCGCCGGCGGCGACGGGCGGGCCGACGAGGACGGGCACGGCACCCACCTGTCCGGCATCATCGCGGCGACGAACGCCGGCAGCGACGGTGTCGACGGCATCGCCCCCGACGCGCGGATCCTGCCCATCAAGCTGTACCCGGGCAAGGACAAGCCGTATGACGACAGCGCGGTCTCCCGCGGCATCCGGATGGCCGTGGACGGCGGCGCCAAAGTGATCAACCTGTCCCAGGGCAAGCCCTCGGCGGTCACTCCGGGGGAGGAGAGCGCCATCAGGTACGCCCTGGACCGGGACGTCGTCGTGGTGGTCTCCGCCGGCAACCTCGCCGCGGGCCTCGTGCAGGTGGCCGCTCCCGCCACCGTTCCCGGCGTGCTCGCCGTCACCGGCACCACCCGGGGTGGCGCCTTCTGGTCCGGGTCGGCCAACGGGCCGGAGGCGGTGATCGCCGCGCCCGGCGACGACGTCTACAACGTGGGGCCCGGCAGGGGCTACGGGTGGGGTGACGGCACCTCCGACTCGGCCGCGATCGTGTCGGGTGTGGCCGCGTTGATCAGGGCGAAGTATCCGAACCTCGACGCCGCCAACGTGATCAACCGGATCATCCGGACCGCCCGGGACGCCGGTCCGGCCGGACGGGACCCGCAGTACGGCTTCGGCCTGATCGACCCGGTGACCGCGTTGAGCGCGAACGTGCCGCAGGTCGCCGCCAACCCACTGCTGGATCCGTCCGCCGTGACCAACCCGACGCCGCCCCGCGCGGACGCCTCGGAGGAGGAGTTCGACGTCACCCAGCACGGCGACCGCGGCGGCCCCACCGACCAGCAGGTCATGGTGATCGGCATCGGAATCGCCGTGGTGCTGGTGCTGCTGGTGGCGTTGGTGGTCTTCCTGATCTGGAACCGCCGTCGGTACCGCCGCGAGGCGGCCCTGCCGGCCGACCTCCCGGAGGATCTGCTCGACCCCGCGCCTCCCGCCGGGTACGCCCCACCGGAGGGCTACGCCCCGCCACCCGGGTACGCGCCGCCGTCGGGTTACGCCCCGCCTGGTGGGACGCCGCCCGCGCCGCCGAGGGAGCGCTGACCCGTTCTGTTCGTCGACGGGCCGGCCGGTGACCTGCGGGTCGTCGGCCGGCTCTCGGCGTCGCGGGGCGTGCCGATTCGACCCCGTTGACCGGTTTGCGCCGGTGAACCGGGACGATCCGGCCGCCCCCGGTTGCGTACGGTCACGAGCCCTGCGCCAGGATGGGCGGACACGCAGGTACACCCGAGGAGCCCACGATCGCCAGAAAGCCTCAACCCGAGGGCGGCCAGGCGCCGGTCGTCCAGCGCGTCCGCATCCGGTACGCCAAGCGCGGCCCTCTGCGGTTCACCTCGCACCGGGACTTCGCCCGGGCCTTCGAGCGCGCGCTGCGTCGGGCCGCCGTGCCGATCGCCTTCTCCCAGGGGTTCACTCCGCACCCGAAGATCTCGTACGCCAGCGCCGCGCCCACCGGCGTGGCGAGTGAGGCCGAGTACCTGGAGATCGGCCTCCAGGCGCCGGTCGACCCGGAGGCGCTGCGGGCGGCGCTTGACGCCGCGCTCTCGCCCGGGCTGGACGTGCTGGACGCCGTGATCGCCGACGGGGGCAGCCTGCCGGACCGGATCGAGGCCTCGCACTGGCACATCGAGTTGCCCGAGGTCGACACGGCTGTGCTGCGCGCCGCCGTGGACGCGTTCACCGCCGCCGACGAGGTGCTGGTCGAGCGGATGACCAAGCAGGGCCGACGGACGTTCGACGCCCGCTCGGCGGTGATGTCGATCGATGTCCTCGCCCCGACGCCGACGCCTTCCGGGGCACCGGCCGTCCCGTGTGCGATACTCGAACTGGTCGTGCGGCAGGTCACCCCGTCCGTACGGCCCGATGACGTCCTTTCCGGCCTCCGCGTGGTGGCCGACCTGGAGCCGCCGGTCTCGCCGAGGGTGACCCGGCTGGCTCAGGGCACGCTGACCGCGCAGGGTGCGATCGTGGATCCGTTGGATGCGGACCGCGACGGGGCAGCCATCGTTGGGCACTGACCGACGGTCAGTGCTCTGGCAGGCAGACTTCGGCGGTCGCGCACCACGCGCGCCCGGCGGAAACACTTTTGCGGCGACCCTGCGTGGCAGCGCTCACCCGCGCCCGGGCTAGCCAGAACTGGAGAACGTCCATGCTCGAGAACGAGCCCGAGGGCGGCGAACGGACCGGTTCACAGCCGGCCGGTGACACCGCCGACCAGAGCGCCACCACCGGCGGTGGCACCGTCGCGACCCCCGGCGCCCAGCCGTCCGGGGCGGAGAACGGCGAGTCCGCCCCGAACGCCGAGCCCGCCCCGCCGGCACGGCGTGCCCGGGCGACCCGGCGTCGGGCCGCCCCGCTCAACCAGCCGGAGCAGGCCGAGGCGCCCGTCGAGGCGTCCACCGCTGGCGCCGGCGCTGTCGAGTCGCCGCAGGCCGAGGTCTTCGCCCCGGTCTCCGGTGACCTGGACGTCGCCCCGAAGACCCCCCGGCGCCGCCGCAAGGCGACCCCCGTCGAGACGACCGCCGACGAGCCGCTGGTCGCGGCCGGTGCGGAGGTGGCCCCGACCGACGTCGTCCCCCCGGTCAAGGTGACCCGCACCCGGCGCAAGAAGGCAACGACCGCCGCCGTCGAGGAGCCTCCCGCCGCCGTCGAGGAGCCGCCGGCCGTCGACGAGGTGCCCGCCGTCGAGGACGAGGACGCCCAGGCGGCGGAGTCCGACCTGCGCGAGGCCGAGGCCGAGCTGAACGAGGCCACCCCGGGCATCGGGGCCGAGGCGACCCGGACCAGCGGCGCGCAGGAGCGCTCCGGTGAGGTGCCGCCGGGCGTGGCCGTGCCCGCCGTACCCGACGAGCCGGCCGAGGTGGTCGAGCCGGAGCAGCCGCGTACCCGCCGTCGCCGGGCCGCGCTCACCGCGCCCACCGTGCTGTTCATGGCGCCGCAGCCGGACGCCGTACCGGTGACCCGGCCGGCGGAGCCCGCCCCGGTCGCCGAGGAGCCGGCCGTCGAGGCCGAGCCGTCCCGCCGTCGCCGGCGTGGCCGCCGCGACGTCGAGCCGGTGGAGCCGGTCGAGGCGATCGAGGCCGAGGAGGAGCCCACCGAGGAGGCCGAGGAGGCCACCGAGGCGGATGAGGACGACGAGGACAGCGCCGCCGCGCGCCGCCGCCGCCGGCGTGGTCGCCGTGGCCGGGGCCGGGGCAAGGGCGGCGCCGACGACGCAGAGGACGACGACTCCGAGGAGGCCGCACAGGCCGAGGAGGAGGAGACCGCCGAGGTTGAGGGCGACGAGGACGAGGAGTCCGAGGGCGCCGACGGGATGACCCGCCGCCGTCGCCGTCGCCGCCGTCGCGGCGCGGGCGACACGGAGGGTGCCGCCGCCGACGACGGTGTACCGACCGTGGTCAAGATCCGCGAGCCGCGCAAGACCGTCGACGAGGTGCAGGGCGTGTCCGGCTCGACCCGGCTGGAGGCCAAGCGCCAGCGCCGCCGGGACGGCCGGGAGCAGCGGCGTACGCGCCCGCCGATCCTCAGCGAGTCGGAGTTCCTGGCGCGCCGGGAGGCGGTCGACCGGGTGATGGCGGTCCGCCAGCGGGGTGACCGCACCCAGATCGCCGTCCTGGAGGACGGGGTGCTGGTCGAGCACTACGTCACCCGCAACTCCTCCGGCACCATGGCCGGCAACGTGTACCTGGGCAAGGTCCAGAACGTGCTGCCGAGCATGGAGGCGGCGTTCGTCGACGTCGGCCGGGGCCGCAACGCGGTGCTGTACGCCGGCGAGGTCAACTGGGACACCTCCGGCCTGGAGGGGCGCGCCCGCTCGATCGAGCAGGCGCTGCGCTCCGGCGACTCGGTGCTGGTCCAGGTCACCAAGGACCCGATCGGGCACAAGGGCGCCCGGCTGACCAGCCACATCGCGCTGTCCGGCCGGCACCTGGTGTACGTGCCCAACGGCAACGCGTCCGGGATCAGCCGCAAGCTGCCGGACAACGAGCGCAAGCGGCTGCGTGACGCGCTCAAGAAGCTGGTCCCGGACGGCGCGGGCGTGATCGTCCGTACGGCCGCCGAGGGCGCCAGCGAGGACGAGCTGGCCCGGGACGTCAAGCGGCTCCAGGCGCAGTGGGAGGACATCCAGGCCAAGGCCGCCGAGGGTGGCGCCCCGGCGCTGCTCTACGGGGAGCCGGACCTGGTCATCCGCGTGGTCCGTGACCTGTTCAACGAGGACTTCCGCGAGCTGGTGATCGAGGGCGAGCAGTCGTACGACATGGTCGAGTCGTACCTGTCGCACGTCTCCCCGGACCTGGTGGACCGGGTGCGCCGGCATGTCGGCACGAGCGACGTCTTCGCCGAGTACCGGATCGACGAGCAGATCATCAAGGGTCTGGACCGCAAGGTCTTCCTGCCCTCCGGTGGCTCGCTGGTGATCGACAAGACCGAGGCCATGACTGTGGTCGACGTCAACACCGGCAAGTACACGGGCTCCGGGGGCAACCTGGAGGAGACGGTCACCCGCAACAACCTGGAGGCGGCCGAGGAGATCGTCCGTCAGCTCCGGCTGCGGGACATCGGTGGCATCGTGGTGATCGACTTCATCGACATGGTGCTGGAGTCGAACCGTGAGCTGGTGCTGCGCCGGCTGACCGAGTGCCTGGGCCGGGACCGGACCAAGCACCAGGTCACCGAGATCACCTCGCTCGGTCTGGTGCAGATGACCCGTAAGCGGATCGGCGCGGGCCTGCTGGAGGCGTTCAGCGAGACCTGCGAGTGCTGCAAGGGCCGGGGCGTCATCATGCACACCGAGCCGGTGCCGGAGAAGCCGCGCCCCGCCGGTGCGGGGGAGAAGGTCAAGGCGGTCGCCTCGTCGGTCGCCGCCGCCCCGCCCGCCGAGCAGGGCACCGCGTCGTCCCGGCGCCGGGCGCGCAAGAGCGCGTCGGCCGAGAAGGCGGTGGTCGAGGTCACCGAGACCGACAACGCCGCCGAACCGGACGTCGACTACGTCGACACCATGGGCTACGACCTGTCCCGCTACGAGTCGGACACCGCCGCCGCGCCGGCCGTGTCGGACAGCCAGCAGGGCGAGTCGGCCCGGCTGGCCGCCGCGGACGACCCGGATGCGCTCGCCGACGGTGACTCCGACGAGGAGAGCACCGAGGGCGGCGCCGGCCGTCGCCGTTCCCGTCGGGGTGGCGCCCGCCGGCGGACCCGCCCCTGACTCGCCTGACCGGCCCGATGTTTGACGAGGTCCCTTCCCCGGCATAGTGACGGGGGAGGGACCTCGCCGGTCCGGCCACTTCCGGTCAGGAGAAGAAGATGCGCCGTCTGCTCGCCGTCACCGTGCTGGTCGCCGCGCTCTCCGCCGGGGGCGGCTGCGCCACCGACGGGAGCCCGTCTGGGTCGCCCACCGGGGGCGTCCCCGCCGCTCCGGCGAGCACGGCCGCCGGTGGCGGTGCGGCGGCCGGTGACGCCGCCCAGGTCTGCGCCGCCGCACGGCAGGTCGGCACCAGCGCCGTCCAGACGTACGTGGCGGAGTTGGGTCGGATGATGGCGGCACTGGGTGAGGGGGACGGCGCCACCGCCGAGGCCGCCCGTGAACGGGCCGAGGCGGCGCTGACGGGCTGGCGGACGGCGTTGCGGGAACAGTCCGCGCGGACGGCCGATCCGCAGCTCAAGACGCTGCTCACCGACATCGGGACCGAGGTCGCCGCGCTCGGTGTCGACGTCGAGTCGATCGACGAGACCGAACTCGACAGGCTCCAGCAGCGTCTCGACCAGCTCTGCCCCCGCTGAGCAGGGCGGGCCGGTTTGGGGTCCGGGCCGGCGATGGCGTACTCTTGCCTGCGGCGCACTTTTGGTGTGCCGTGTTCCCGTGTGCCCGCGCCGCCGTGCACTGCTACCCGGCGAGCCGCCACGGGGACGACCGCCAGCAGCCTCAACGACAGGGAGTCCGCCTCCGATGTACGCGATCGTCAAGACCGGCGGCAAGCAGTACAAGGTCGCCGAGGGCGACGTGATCGAGGTCGAGAAGCTCACCGGTGCTCCCGGTGACGCGGTGAAGCTCACCGCGGTGCTCCTCGTCGACGGTGACGACCTGGTGACCGACGCGGCGAAGCTTGCCGAGGTCGCGGTGTCCGGCGAAATCGCCGCGCACACCAAGGGCCCGAAGATCCGGATCCACAAGTTCAAGAACAAGACCGGCTACCACAAGCGCCAGGGTCACCGCCAGCCGTTGACCCAGGTCAAGGTGACCGGCATCTCCAGCGGGAAGTAGGTCGTCCTCCAATGGCTCACAAAAAGGGTGCGTCCAGCTCGCGTAACGGTCGTGACTCCGCGGCCCAGCGACTCGGCGTGAAGCGCTTCGGTGGTCAGGTCGTCAGCGCCGGTGAGATCCTCATCCGGCAGCGTGGCACCAAGTTCCACCCCGGTGACCTGGTCGGCCGTGGCGGCGACGACACGCTGTTCGCGCTGTCGGCCGGTGCGGTCCTGTTCGGCACCAAGCGCGGTCGCAAGACCGTCAGCATCGTTCCGCAGCAGTAGCTCTCAGGCTGAGCGGGCCGCGGACCTCCGGGTCCCGGCCCGCTTCGCTTTTTCGAAGTGCGGGGTCGACCCTCGCTGGAAGGATTGACGCCGTGGCGACGTTCGTTGACCGGGTCGTTCTGCATCTGCAGGCCGGTGATGGCGGGCACGGTTGTGTCTCGATCCACCGCGAGAAGTTCAAGCCCTTCGGCGGGCCGGACGGCGGGAACGGCGGGCACGGCGGCAGCGTGTCGCTGGTGGTCGACCCGCAGGTGACCACGCTGCTCGACTTCCACTTCCACCCGCACGTCAAGGCCGACAACGGCAAGGGTGGCGCCGGGTCGAACCGGGACGGCGCCAACGGCCACAACCTGGTGCTCAAGGTCCCCAACGGCACCGTGGTGCAGTCCACCGACGGCACAGTGCTGGCCGACATGGTCGGCGCTGGCACCACCTTCGAGGTGGCCCGCGGTGGGCGGGGCGGGCGGGGCAACGCCTCGCTTGCAAACGCCAAGCGCAAGGCTCCGGGCTTCGCCGAGCTGGGGGAGCCCGGCGACCAGTTGGACATCGTCCTGGAGCTCAAGAGCGTCGCCGACGTGGGCCTGGTGGGCTTCCCGTCGGCCGGCAAGTCGTCGCTGATCTCGGTGATCTCCGCCGCGAAGCCGAAGATCGCCGACTACCCGTTCACCACCCTCGTGCCCAACCTGGGTGTGGTCCGGATGGACAACCACACGTTCACCGTCGCCGACGTGCCGGGGCTGATCCCGGGCGCGGCCAACGGCAAGGGCCTGGGCCTGGAGTTCCTGCGACACATCGAGCGGTGCGCCGTGCTGGTGCACGTCATCGACTCGGCGACGCTGGAGCCCGGCCGTGACCCGGTCGCCGACATCGACGCCATCGAGGCCGAGCTGAGCCAGTACGGCGGCCTGACCGAGCGCCCGCGGCTGGTGGCCGTGAACAAGGTCGACGTACCGGACGGCCGGGATCTCGCCGAGATCGTCCGACCGGACCTGGAGGAGCGCGGTTACCGGGTGTTCGAGGTCTCCGCGGCCACCCGGGAGGGGCTCAAGGAGCTGACGTACGCGATGGCCGAGCTGGTCGAGGCGGAGCGCAAGGCGGCGCCTCCGGCCGAGCCGACCCGGATCGTGATCCGTCCGCTGGCCGTGGACGACGCTGGCTTCACCATCACGGCCGAGTCGGACGGCTCCTTCACCGTGCGTGGTGTCCGGCCGGAGCGGTGGGTCAAGCAGACGAACTTCGACAACGACGAGGCGGTCGGGTACCTGGCGGACCGGCTGGCCCGGCTGGGTGTCGAGGACAAGCTGGCCAAGGCCGGCGCGCAGCCCGGCGACCTGGTCCGTATCGGTGAGCGCGAGTTCGACTGGCAGCCGACGCTCTTCGCCGGTGTGGAGTTCGTGCCCGGCAACCGGGGCACCGACATCCGGCTGGAGGAGAAGTCGAACCGGGCGTCGGCGGCCGAGCGGCTCGCCGCGCGCAAGGCCCGCCGGGTGCGTTCGGCCGACGAGGTCGGCGCGGACTCGTCCGACGACGACGTCATCGACGACGAGGACGACGCCGAGTAGCCGGTTGCGCTCCGTGGTCGGGTCGACTGCCGGAAACCTGCCCGAAATCCACCGCGCCTAACGTCGGGTGATGTTGATCGAAGCGCGGCCCGCCACCGATCCGGAGATCGCCGCACTGGTCGTCGCCCAGCAGCGTGAGCTGCGCGACGCCGACGGCGGCCTGGACGGGCAGGTCACCCTCACCCACGACGACATCCGCTACCTGGCGGCGGTGGTGAACGGGCGGGCGGTCGCCTGCGGTGGTCTCCAGTCGCTCGACGCCGCGACCGCCGAGCTCAAGCGGATGTACGTCCGGCCGGCGTACCGGGGGCGGGGTGTCGCCCGCCAGCTGCTCGCCGCGTTGGAGGAGTGCGCGTTCCGGCAGGGCCACACGGTGGTCTGTCTGGAGACCGGCACGTACCTCCCGGCCGCCATCGGGTTGTACACCTCGTGCGGTTACGAACCGATCCCGGTCTACGGCGAGTACGTCGGCAACCCGTACAGCGTCTGTTTCGCCAAGCGGCTCCCGGTCGCGGCCTGACGCCGGCTAGGCGCCGGTGGTGGCGTGGGCGACGGTGACCGGCTTCGACTCCGGCGAGGCGTGCTGACGCAGGACGATGCTCAGCAGGATCAGGGCGCCGACTGCGAGGAACTCGCTCTGCCAGTTCTGCATGGACTGGAACCAGAAGTCGCTGGTGCGCAGGAAGTCCCACGCCCCGATCGGTGGTGCGCCGCTCTGCAACGCCTGCTCCTGGTTGTAGGCGGCGGTGCCGCCGAGCAGGTGTCCGACGAACGAGCCGGCGAAGATCAGCAGCAGTGCGATGGAGAGGCTGTTGCGGTAGACCACGAGCGGTAGGCCACCGGCGCGGACCGGCCAGGGTGAGCGGGCGGTGGCGTGGTCCTCGCCGTCCTCCGGCCGGTCGGTCTGGTCCACCGGCTTCGACTCGGCCGACCCGCGCTGCACCAGGTACGCGGTGAGCAGCACGTACCCGCCCATCTGGAGGAACTCCGACTCCCAGTTCTCGAAGACGGCCTCGGCGAAGTGACCGGTGGTCAGGTACGCCGGCCAGCTCAGCGGTGCGGCACCGAACTCGGTCAGCTCCTCGTTGTGGCTCTGCCAGCCGAAGACGCTCTGCAGCACCAGGAAGACCAGGAACGCACCCAGCATGGCGATGGTCAGCGCGTTGTCGCGTAACCAACGGGGCATCTCGTCACCTCCTTCGCGGATCGCCCCGGGATACTCACACCTCGATGGCCGCGAAACCGCCCCAGCGGCAGGTCAGGTCCCCTCGACGGGGGTGTCCAGGCGCCCGCCGGTGCCCACCTGGTTCGACAGCAGCAGCCCGAGGGCGAGCATGCCGAAGCCGAGTGCGAGGTGCAGCCAGTTGTCGGCGCCGTTGACCGGCAGGATGTTCGCGCCACCCTCCGCGTCGACCGCCTCGATGGCCAGCCCGTAGAGCCAGAGGGCGAGGTAGATCGCGCCGCCGGCGGCCAGGAACAGCCGGGCGCCGGCGATGGTGCGGGCCAGCACGAGACCGGCCAGCCCGAACAGCAGGTGCACCGCGTTGTGCAGGATCGACACCTGGAAGAGCCCGAGCAGCTTCGCCTCGGAGTGGTGCCCGGCGAAGGCCAGCTCACGGTAGTCGGTGGTGATGCCGGGGATGAAGCCGAGGACGCCGATCAGCAGGAAGACCCCGGCCACGACGAGCGCGGCCACCTGTACCCGGGGTCGCGAGCCGGACGGCCGGCCACCTCGCGCGTCTCGTGCCATCGCTGCCCCCTTTCGTGGATATGCCGGCCCCGCGAATCTCACCGTCCGTGGTGGCGGCATCACGATCCTCCATTTTGAGCGGACCCGACCGCTGCCGCAGAGAAATGCACGAAGAGGTATGGAAGAGAAAACGCAGGGTAGGTCAAGGGGTGGAGGCCGCGGCGACGCGGTCGACATCCCCCAGCACAACCGCGACGACTTTCCGAGCGGAAGGGACATCATGACCTACGATCTGTCACCTACGACTTCCACCTATGGGCAGCAGTCGACCAACGGCGGTGGCGTCCGCGAGCAGGCCCGCCAGGTCGGCTCGGAGGCCGCCAACGCTGGTGGAGCGGTCGCGCAGACCGCCAAGGAGCAGGGCACCGAGGTGGGCCGCGAGGCCGCCCGGCAGGCCCGCAACCTGTACGGCGAGGCGCGTACCCAGCTCACCAGCCAGGCCGGCGACCAGCAGCGACGCGCCGCCACCGGACTGCGGTCGATCGCCGACGAGATGCGGTCGATGGCCGAGCAGGGTGGCCAGGCCGGGCCGGTGAGCGAGCTGGCCCGCCAGGCCGCCGACCGGGTGCACGGTGTCGCCGGCTGGCTGGACGAGCGCCAGCCGGGCGACCTGATCACCGAGGTACGCGACTACGCGCGACGCAACCCGGGCACCTTCCTGGTCGGCGCGGCCGTGCTCGGTGTGCTGGCCGGACGGCTGACCCGCAGCATCTCCGCCGCCGGTGACGACTCCGGCAGCGTCTCCCCGAGCTACCGGGGCGCGGGCGCGTACGACCCGGAGCAGACCGCGGTGATCCCGACCCAGCCGGCGCAGGACACCGTTCCGCCGGGTGGCTACCTCGACCCGACGCCCGGCACGTACACCGAGCCGACGTCCGGTGGCTACACCGAGCCGACGTCCGGTGGCTACACCGAGCCGACCCCCGGTGGTTACACCGACCCGGTCCGGGGCGAGCAGCCGGAGCACACGGGCACCGGCCAGCCGCTGCCCCCGGTGAACCAGACCGACCCGCTGCCGGGCGTGCCGTCAAGCGGCACCAACCGCCCGTGAGCCGCCGAGCCATCCGAAGGGAGCCGACGGCATGACCATGCCGACGCAGGGGTCCGGACTGGACTCCGGATACCACCCCGACGCGGGTGCCCCGCACACCGCGGCGGAGGTGAAGGGCAGCTCGCTCGGTGACCTGATGCGTCAGGTCACCACCGACCTGTCGACGCTGATGCGCCAGGAGGTCGAGCTGGCCAAGGCGGAGATCCGCCAGGAGGGCAAGAAGGCGGGCAAGGCCGCCGGGCTCTTCGGCGGCGCCGGGTTCGGCGGCTACATGGTGGCGCTGTTCGTGTCCATCGCCGTGTGGCAGTTCCTGGACAACGTCATGGACTCCGGTCTGGCGGCGCTGATCGTGGCCGTCATCTGGGCCGCGGTCGCCGCTGTCCTCTACTCGATGGCCAAGAAGAACGCCCAGCACGTACGCGGCCTCAAGCAGACCAACGACAGCGTGCAGCGGATCCCCGACGCGCTCAAGCCACACCCGGAGGGAGTCACCCGATGAGCACCGATCCCGACCAGATCCGCCGCGAGATCGAAGCCACCCGCAACAGCCTCAGCTCCGATGTGGACGCGTTGGCGTACAAGGTCAGCCCCAGCCGCATCGTCGACGACCGCAAGCAGCGGGCCCGCTCCGCGCTGCAGAATGTGAGGGACAAGGTCATGGGAACCGCGTCTGACCTCGGCCACGGCACCGGCCACGCCGCCCACTCGGTGGGCGACCGCGCCTCGTCGGCGGCCTCCAGCGTCAACGACGCCGCGCACTCGGCGGCCTCCACCGTCAGCGACGCCGCCCACAGCGCGCCGCGGGTGATCCGAGAGAAGTCCCAGGGCAACCCCCTCGCCGCAGGCCTCATCGCCTTCGGCGTGGGCTGGCTGGCCTCCTCGCTGATCCCGGCCTCCCGCCGGGAGCAGCAGGCCGCCGCCCAGGTCAAGGAGAAGGTCGGCGAGCACAGCGGAGCCGTGAAGGAGAAGCTGGGCGAGGTGGCCAACGAGCTCAAGGACGAGCTGCGTGAGCCGGCCCAGCACGCCGCCCAGTCGGTGCGCTCGACCGCGCAGGACGCCGTGCACGCCGTCCGGGACGACTCGAAGTCCGCCGCGCACGACGTGAAAGACACAGTCCAGCAGTCGCGCACCTGATCGACGCAACATCCGACAGCTCGCGGTCGCCCTCTTCGGCGCCCGCGAGCTGTCGCGTGTCACCCCGGGGGACCGTGCGGTCCCGGTCAGGCTCTCGTCGGCCCCGGCGGCTTTCGCCGCCGCCGGGAGCGCACGATCGCGGGGGTCCGGGGGCGGGCGGCTCGGCGGATGCGGGTGTCGCCGTAGCGGACGCCGCCGAACAGCAGCCGCTGACCGACCGCCAGCCAGCTGCACACGCCACGTTCCAGTAGCCACAGCGGGGCGGCGAGCGACGTGCTCGGCGCGAAGACGGTGGTACCGCCGGCGCGGCGACGGCCCACCTCGGCCAGGGCGACCACAGCGGTCGCCATGACGAGCAGCGGTCGACGGCGGCGGGTCGCGACCGCCGTCGCCAGCGCCGGCAGGACCGCGAGCGCGGTCACCAGGCGGGCCGGCTGGGCCAGGTCGTCGTACGCCTGGCGGACCCGCTGGCCCCGGAAGTGCGCCGCGTCGGGCGGCAGCCGCCGTACGTACAGCCAGGCCGGCGTGGCCTCGACCCCGCCGTACGCGCGCACGGCACGGATCAGCTCCAGGTTCTCGAAGAGGACGTCCGGGTCGTACCCGCCCATGTCGAGGAAGGTGCTGCGGCGGACCGCGAGGGTGCCCGGGTAGTCGCCGCCGAGCGCCCGGTTGAGCAGCGTCCGGCCGGTGTCCCACCAGGCGTGCCAGGGCAGCGGGTCGAAGTAGTTCTGCGGCCGGACCAGGTCGGCCCGCTCCAGCAGCCGGTGCACCGCGCGCAGTCCGGCCTCGTCGTACCGGACGTCGTCGTCGGCGATCACGACGTGTTCGTGGCGTGCCGCCCGGACCCCGGTGAGCACTCCGACGACCTTGCCGTTGAGCCCTCGCCGGGCGGGGTCGGGCGGAAGGTGTCGGACCAGGCCGCGCCACGCTTCGGCGTGTCGGGCGAAGAGGTCCGGAGGCGAGCCGTCGACCACGAGCACCTCGACGCGGCCGGCCAGCCAGCGCAGGTGGTCGGTGAGCTCGGACAGGCCGGCGTCGCGGTGCCAGCGCAGCGGCAGCACGTACGACATCGGCAGGTCGACCGGCGGTGAGCCGGCGGCGACGGGTCCGGCTCCCCGGGCGTCACCGGTGGCCGGCACGGGCATCGGCGCCTCCTCGCCAGGGTGGTGTGCGGCCGGCGTGGGCCGCCCGCAGCAGGTGCCCGTCCTCCGGTCGTTGAAACCGGGATGTCGTTTCGAGTGCCCGACCAGGGGTAGCCGTGCCGGTACGGCTGTCAATCCCGAGGAGACGACATGGCCAACAACGGAACGAGGTGGGCGCTGCTCGGTGTCACCACGGTCACCGCGGCCGGTGTCGGGCGGGCGGTGGCCCGCCGCCGGCACCGGCGTCAGCCCGACCGGCAGGACGGCTGGTACGTGGTGCGCCGCGCGGTGACCGTGGACCGGCCCCGGGACGCCGTGCTGGCGTTCTGGACCGACCGGTCCGGTGGCGACGCCGGATGGCCGGGGGCGGTCACCGTCGACGGGCCGGGCGCGCTGAGCTGGCGGGGTGTGGACGGGTCGACGCCGCAGGAGGGCCGGATCGAGCTGGTCGACGCCCCGCAGGGCCGGGGCACCGAGATCCGGGCCGAGCTGCGCTACCGCTCCGGTCCGGTGCGCCGGGTGTTCGGGCTGGTCAAGGGCGACGAACCGGACCTCGCCCTGCGTGACGCGCTGCGGCGTGCGAAGTCGCTGATCGAGTGCGGTGAGGTGCTGGACACCCGGAACGACCCGTCCGGTCGCAGCCCTGCCCAGGAGAAGGCGACCGACAGGGCGAGGAAGAAGCTGATGACGGGAGGCCGTGCGTGAGGGCGTTGTGCTGGGAGGGTGTCGGCAAGCTGGCGGTGCGGGACGTGCCGGAGCCCCGGATCCGCGCGGACGGGGACATCATCGTCAGGGTGCGGGCCAGCAGCGTCTGCGGCTCCGACCTGCACCTGATCAACGGGTACCTGCCGGCGATGCGGGAGGGGGACATCCTCGGCCACGAGTTCATGGGCGAGGTGGTGGAGACCGGTCCGGGCGTACGGCGGCACCGCGTCGGGGACCGGGTGGTGGTCGGCTCGGTGGTCGCCTGCGGTGGCTGCTGGTACTGCCGGACCGAGCAGTACTCGCTCTGCGACAACTCCAACCCCCAGCCGGTGTTCACCGAGAAGCTGTGGGGCCACTCGCCGGCGGGCATCCTGGGTTACTCGCACGCGGCGGGCGGCTACGCCGGCTCGCACGCCGAGTACATCCGGGTGCCGTTCGGTGACGTCGGCGCGTTCGCGGTGCCCGACGGGGTGCCGGACGACTCGGTGGTGTTCGCCTCCGACGCGATGCCCACCGGGTGGATGGCGGCGGACTTCTGCGGGCTCACCGGTGGTGAGGTGGTCGCCGTGTGGGGTGCCGGCGGCGTCGGGCAGATGGCGGCCCGGTCGGCGCAACTCCTCGGCGCCGAGCGGGTCATCATGATCGACCGGTTCCCGGACCGGCTGGCCACGGCCGCCGACCGGATCGGCGTGGAGACCGTCAACTACGCGGAGACCGACGTGCTGGAGGCGCTGCGGGAGATGACCGGTGGACGCGGCCCGGACGCCTGCATCGAGGCCGTCGGCATGGAGTCGCACGACGTCGGGCCGACCTACGCGTACGACCGGGTGAAGCAGTCGGCGCGGTTGCAGACCGACCGTCCCACCTCGGTCCGTCAGGCGATCATGGCCTGCCGCAAGGGCGGCACGGTGAGCATCGTCGGCGTGTACGCCGGCCTGGTCGACAAGTTCCCCCTCGGCGCGGCGATGAACAAGGCCCTGGTGTTGCGGATGGGGCAGATGCACGCCCAGCGCTACATTCCGATGCTGCTCGACCGTCTCGCCGCCGGCGAGATGGATCCCGGCTACCTGGCCACCCATCCGGTCTCCCTGGAGCAGGGCGCCCACGGCTACGAGCTGTTCGAGAAGAAGCAGGACGGCTGTCTGCGCAGCGTCCTGCATCCGTGATCAGTTGACGAACACCCCGTCCCACCGCCACGCGTGGTGGGACGGGGTCAGGCGCGACGGACGTTGGCGAGGGTCAGGTCGACGGGCGGCAGCGCGGGCATCCGCCGCAGGTCCAGGGTCAGGTCCTGGCCGGGGACGTCGTAGCGCATGACGGTGGTGAGGTTGGTGACGGCCCGCTTCATCAGGTCGATGGTGATCCATTCGCCGGCGCAGCGGTGCCCCGCCCAGTGGTCGCCGCCACCCTGCGGGATCAGGTCGAACGGATCGCCGCGGCGGCCGGCGAACCGCTCCGGCCGGAACAGCTCCGGTTGTGGCCAGAGTGTCGGGTGGTGGTTGGTGCCGTACAGGTCGAGCAGCACCCGTCGCCCTCGGGGGAAGTGGTGCCCCTGCCAGTCGAAGGAGCGCCGGACCCGGGCGGCCGCTATCGGGAAGAAGGGGTAGTAGCGCCGTACCTCCTGCACGAAGTGCCCGGTCGCCTCGTCGTCGTCGCGGGCCCGCTGCCGCCAGGCGGGGTGGTCGTGCAGGGCGAGCGCGGCGAAGGCGATGTACTGGTCGACGGCGACCACCGGCCGCAGCACGTTCAGCAGTTCGACAGCCGCGATCCGGCGGGGGAGCAGCGTTCCCCGGGCGTCCCGGTGTTCGGCGATCACCGCCAGGGCGCTGCCGGCGGGCGCCGGGTGGAGGCCGAGGCGGGTCCGTTCGATGACGCTGCCGATCCACCGTTCGGCGCGGCGGCGGGCGAGCAGTCCCCGCCAGTGCCGGGGGCCGACCGCGGCCGGCGCCTCGATCATGGCGTGCAGTTCGACGGCGCGGCGGTCGACCTGGGACGCCGGCAGCGGCACCCCGGCCCAGGCGCACACCACCCGGGTCAGCAGGCGGCCCAGCTCGTCGTAGAGCGTCACCGGCCCGGCGGCCTCCCAGGCCGGGATCCGGGCCTGCCACTCTTCGTCGAAGAGCTGGCCGAGCTGGTGGATCGCGGCCGGCGTCATGATCGACATGAACATGGCCTTGCGGTCGGCGTGTTCCGACCCGTCCAGCCCCTGCACGCCGCCCCGGCCGGTGAGGGTCCGCTGCACCCGCAACGGCATCGCGCCCTGCCGCTGGAAGCGTTCGGTGTCGTAGAACAGCACCGCCGCCGGCCGGCCACGGAGGCAGATGGTCGGCGCGAGCAGGATCCGGGTCTGGAAGATGTCGCTGCCGTACCGGTCGCAGCGCTCGCCGATGAACCGGTAGCCGGCGCGGAGCAGCGCGAGGGTGCTGTCCGGGCTGCGGTCGGCCGGCATGGTCGCCATCGGGCCTCCTCGGGTGCGGGTGGCGGCCGTCGCCGCCGCCCGGCCGCGTCTACCCGCGTGACAGCCGCTGAATCCCCGCGTCGACAGCGCGCCCCGCTGGCCCCTCCCAGGGGCGGCGGAACCTGGTTGGCTTGCTGGTGGAGCCGCCGTCGGCGGGATCGCCGGTCAGCCGGCGGGCCGACGGCCCACGACCACGGGGAGGGCGAGATGCGCGACAACAGGTCGCCGTACTGGCGGCAGCGGCGGGCAGTCGGTGCGCTGGGCGCGGGCCGGGACGCCAGGCCACTGATCGGACCGCCCGGCCGGCCCACCCGACCGCGCCGCTTCTTCACCGTGCACCTGGGCTTCACCGCGCCCGGCGCGGCCGACGCCCGCGAGCTGGCAGTGGGGTACGCGGAGGCGCTGAGCCTGCTCCGCCCGGAGGTGGCGCTCGGCGCGGCGGCCCTGTCACCGGCCGACGCGTGGCACCGGGCCGAGCGCCTGTTCTGCGGGGCGGTCGGCCCGGACGGGGAACGCTGCGTCGACGTGGCCGATCATCCGGGCTTCCACCACGCGCCCGGCCCGGGTGGCCTCGGCTGGGGCGACGGCGATGCCTGACCGGCGGTCGCGGGTGACGGCCGTCCCGGGCCACCCGCGACCGTGGGGCCGTCAGTCGAGGTCGAACTCGCCGTCCTGCGCGCCGGCGACGAACGCGTCCCACTCGGCCTGGGTGAAGACCAGCACCGGGCCCTCCGGCTCGGAGGAGTTGCGCATGCCGATCAGATCGTCGACGAAGGCGACCTCCACCGCGCTGTCGGAGGTGTCCCCCTCGGCCCGCTGCCAGACCGCCCGAGAGAGGTCGAAGTCGCCCTTGGGGTGCTGCGCCATGGTTCTTTCCTCCAGTGCCGAGGGTCGTGTGGTGACCGGGTGCCGATCCCCATCGGGCAGGATAAGCGGATGCCGAGCCTGACCCGTGTAGAGGCGACCGCGCGTGGCGCGGCGATTACCGTCGAGTCCTATCAGGTGGACCTCGACCTGACCGGCGACGGTGACGTGTTCCGTTCCCGCGTCGAGGTCCGGTTCCGGGCGACCCCCGGCACCGCGACCTTCGCCGAGGTCAGACCCGCCCGACTGCTGGCGGTACGCCTCAACGAACGCGACGTCGACCCCGGCACGTTGGCCGACAACCGGCTGCCGCTCGACGATCTCGAGGCGACCAACACGCTGTTCGTCGAGGCCGAGATGGCGTATTCGAACACCGGGGAGGGGATGCACCGCTTCGTCGACCCGGCCGACGGCGAGACCTACCTGTACGCCGTGACGTTCCTCGACAACGTGCAACGCATCTTCGCCGCGTTCGATCAGCCAGACCTCAAGGCGTCGTTCACCCTCGCGGTCACCGCCCCGCCGAGCTGGACGGTCTCCGGCAACGCCGAGCTGGCCGCCAACCCGGCCCCCGGCCGTTGGGAGTTCGCCCCGACCCTCCCGCTGTCGACATACCTCTTCTCGCTGATCGCCGGCCCGTACCACGTGCGGCGTGCCGAGCACGACGGCGTGCCGCTGGCCCTCTACTGCCGACGGTCGCTCGCCGGGCACCTGGACGCCGACGCGGAGGAGATCCTCACCATCACCCGGCAGTGCCTGGACCGGTTCCACGAGCTCTTCGCGGAGCGTTACCCGTTCGGCAAGTACGAGCAGGCGTTCGTGCCCGAGTTCAACCTCGGCGCCATGGAGCATCCGGGCATCGTGGGGTTCCGCGACGACTTCGTGTTCCGCTCGGCCGTCACCGACACGCAGCGGGAGATGCGCGCCATCACGATCGCCCACGAGATGGCGCACATGTGGTTCGGCAACCTGGTCACGATGCGCTGGTGGGACGATCTGTGGCTCAACGAGTCCTTCGCGGAGTACCTGGGCGTCCGGGTCGCGGCCGAGGCGACCCGCTTCGAGGGGACGTGGACGACGTTCGCCATGCGCCGCAAGGCCTGGGGGTACGCGGCCGACCAGCGCCCGTCCACCCACCCGGTCGCGCCGACGGAGGTGGCCGACGCCGCCGAGGGTCTGCTCAACGTCGACGGCATCTCGTACGCCAAGGGGGCCAGTGTCCTGCGGCAGTTGGTCGCGTGGCTCGGCGACGAGGCCTTCCTCGCCGGGCTGAACGCGCACTTCGCCGCGCACCGCTTCGGCAACGCCACCCTCGCCGACCTGCTGACCAGCCTCTCCGCCGGTGGTCGGGACCTGTCCGGTTGGGCCGAGCTGTGGTTGCGCCGGTCGCAGGTCAACACGCTGCGGGCCGAGGTCACCGTCGACGCCGAGGGCCGCTACACCGAGGTGGCAGTGGTGCAGACCGCCCCCGAGTCGTACCCGGTGCTGCGCCCGCACCGGATCGGCGTGGGCCGGTACGAGGCGGACGGCACCGTACGGCGGCACGAGGTCGATCTGGATCCGGCCGTCGACGGTGGTCGTACCGTGCTCGCCGAGCTGGTCGGTGAGCCGGCGGCTCGGCTGCTGCTGCTCAACGACGGTGACCTCACCTTCGCCAAGGTGCGCCTCGACCCGGCGTCGGCGGACGCCGTCCCGCTGGTGCTGCCCGGCCTGGCCGACTCGCTCACCCGGGCGGTGCTCTGGAGTGAGGCGTTGGACGCGGCGACCGACGGGGAGCGGCCGGTCACCGGCCTGGTCGACCTGATGGTCGCGGCGCTGCCGGCCGAGACGGAGGTGATCATCGCGGAGGACGTGCTGAGTCTCAGCCGGTCGCTCGTCGACCGCTACCTCGACCCGCTGACCCGGTCGACGGCGCTCGCCCGGATCGCCGAGGCGTGCCGGCGTCTGCTCGACGGCGCGCCGGCGGGGGAGTCGTTGCAGCTCGCCGCCGCGCGGGGCTGGATTGCCGCGACCACCGACACGGATCTGCTCGTCGGCTGGCTCGCCGGTCGGGACGTGCCGGCCGGGCTGAAGGTCGACGCGGAGCTGCGCTGGGCGGTGCTGCGTCGACTGGTGGTGCTGGGCGCCGCCGGTGCGGCGGAGATCGACGCCGAGGCCGCGGCCGACGTCAGCTCCACGGGCGCGGAACGGGCCGCCAGGTGCCGGGCCGCCCTGCCCGACCCGGCCGCGAAGCAGGCGGCGTGGGACGTCATCGTGCGCGACACCGAGTTGTCCAACCGGCTGTTGGAGGCGACCGCCGAGGGGTTCTGGCAGCCCGAGCAGGTCGAGCTGACCGCCGGGTACGTCGAGCGGTACTTCGCCGACATGCCGGCGGCCGCGGGTCGGCGTACCGCGTGGACGGCCGACCGGGTGGCGATGCTGGCGTTTCCCCGCTACGCCGTGGCGCAGCCGACCCGGGAGGCGGCCGCGGCGCTGCTGGCCCGCGACGACCTGACCCCGGGCCTGCGCCGGGTGGTCCTCGACGCCGACGACGACCTGCGGCGCGCGCTCGTCGCCCGGACGGCGGTGGCCGCCACGGCGGCCTGACACGTCGGGCGGGGGCGGGGGGGGGGGACCCCCCCCCCCCCCCCCCCCCCCCCCCCCCCCCCGCGCCCCCCCGCACCGGGCGGCCCCCGCCAGGTACAACCACG
>NZ_JBEXGP010000035.1:0-46037 GCF_040607375.1 Micromonospora sp. NPDC005298 | reverse complement strand
GTCGGCGCGGCGGCGGCCGGCACGGTCGCGGTCGGCGCGGCGGCGGCCGGCACGGTCGCGGTCGGCACGGCGGCGGCCGGCACGGTCGCGGTCGGCACGGTCGCGGTCGGCGCGGTCGCGGTCGGCGCGGTGGTGGTCGGCGGTGCCGCGGGTGGCGGCGTCACGGCCGCCCGGGCGTCGGTGGTCGGCGATGCCTCCGACCGGCCGGTGTCCGACCGGTCCGCCGTCGTGCGGGTCGTCCGGCGCGGTGCGGCGGCCGGCAGGAGCGGGGCGAGTTCCGCGTGCAGCGCGGCCCACTCGGAGGCGCGGGGCTGCTCGGCGGTCGAGGTGGTCTGGTCCGAGGCGTCCGACCGGGTCGCCGGCTGGCCGCCGCGCTCCGGCGTCGCCCGGGAGCGCCGTGCCGTCGGTCGCTCGGGGCCGTCGGCGACCCGCTCGATGGTCTTCGGACGCTCGAAGGGATCGCCCGTCGACGCCGCCGGGCCGTCGTCGACCGGAGGCGTGACCGGCTCGGGTGCCGCGGGTACGGACGGCTCGGGACCGTCCGGGAGCAGCCGCTGCGGAGCGTCGGCGAGCAGCCGCGCGGCCGACGCCAGCGCGACCGGGTCGGGTCGACCGGAGCGACGCCACCACCGGCGACGGCGCGTCGGCAGGTTGCCGGCCAGGACCCGCGCGGGTGCCAGGTCGGCGGCGATCAGCGCGGTCAGCCCGTCGTAGTCCGCGTGGTCGGCCAGCCGCCGGGCGATCTCGTCGAGGTCGTACACCGCGACGGCGATGTCGGCCGTGGTGGCGTCCAACGCTCGGGTGATCTTGCGGTGCAGCACCTTGCTGAGTGCGGCCTGCCGCCGTTCGGCCCGGATCTGCGCGCGGGCCGCGTCGAGCGACGCGTACAGCCCGAGGCCCGGGTCGGCCTTGGCCAGCGAGCGGGCACGACGGGTCAGCCACGGGTGTCGCAACCAGTGCCCGAGCGGCTCGTACGCCGGCGTCGTGGGTGGCAGCTGCCGCTTGGCGCGCAGCCGGTCCCGCCGCTGGTTGCCGGTGTTCATGAGCCACACCAGATAGCCGAGCAGGGACATGCCGGCGTAGAAGCCGCCCTCGAGGTGGTTGCTGTGCGCCAGCCAGTTGAAGGCCACGGCGGCGACCGCGATGGCGGCCGACAGCACGCGGGACAGGATCGCCTGTTCGCCGAGCCGACGCCGCAGGTCGGCGTTCGCCAGCACCACGACACCGCCCAGCTCCAGCGCACCGACGGCGGGGAGCGCCACGTACCAGGGCATGTCGAGTCGCTCCATCGCCCCGGACACCTGACCGCCGAGCGCGACCAGCAGGACGATGACGTAGAACCCCGTGCGGACCACGGCGAGCCGTCGTACCGCCCTGGCGAGTTCCGCGTCCCACGCCTCCGGCGCGGTGCTGTCCGACACGCCGCCGCGCGTCGGGCCGAACGGCTCTCCGCCGGTCATCTGACTCCGGTCCGGTTCCTGGAACACGCCGAGCAGGTTCCTCTCTCACTGCGACCCCGGCCGCACCGGTGCCATGCCCGCCGATCCGGCGCGACCGCGCGCTGGGCCGTGCCGGAGCCGGGCTACGGCTGCCGCCCGTCGTCCGCCGCATGCTACAGGTCTCATGTTCCGAACCGTGACGACGAGTACGTCGGCCGTGCGCGCCTGGTGGCCGACCTGGACAGCACCCGGATGACGTCTTCCGGGTGCTGGTGGCGGTTCCACCCGTCTATCCGTGGTGTTGGTGGGACTATGGGCGGCGTGGGAGCTGCGAAAACCGATATGCCTGCTATCTCGCCACTGGTTGGCGAGCCGATCAAGCGCGTCGACGCCGAGCGACTGGCGGGAGTGCTCAAGGCACTCGCCGACCCGGCTCGGCTGCGACTTCTCAGCCTGATCCAGTCCGCTCCGGAGGGCGAGGCGTCGGTGAGTGACCTCACCGCGCCGCTCGGCCTCTCCCAGCCGACGGTGAGCCATCACCTTCGGATCCTCACCGAGGCCGGTCTGCTCGAGCGCGACAAGCGCGGCGTCTGGGCGTACTACAGCCTGGTGCCGTCCGCGATCGGGGCGATCGCGGACCTGCTGACGCCGCCGCGCAAGCGGCCGACGAAGAGGGCTCGTTGAGCACCTGAGGCAGCGCCTCCGCACGGCGGTCCGCCCTCGTCGGCGGGGGCGCCGTCGTCGCCGCGCGCCCCGACCGGCGCGCACCCGCGCCCGTGGCAGGCCGACGCGGTGGTCTCCTCCGACGCTCCCGGTTGGACGCCGGACCGGTCCGGGCGGGGCGGTACCGCCCCCGCCCGGACCTGTGGGCGCGTGCGCCGTTGTCTCAGCCGCGCAGCTGCCACTGCTGGTTGGTGCCACCGTTGCACGACCAGAGGATCAGCTTGGTGCCGTTCGCCGTGCCGGCGCCGTTCGCGTCCAGACACAGGCCGGACTGCACGCCGGTGATCGTGCCGTTGGCGTTCAGGGTCCACTGCTGGTTGGCCTGACCGTTGCAGTCCCAGATCACCACGGTGGTGCCGTTGCTGGTGCCCTGGCCGGAGGCGTCCAGGCACTTGGTGCCGTAGACCATGAGCTGCCGGCTGGCGGTGGAGGTCCACCGCTGGTTGGCGGCGCCGCTGATGCAGTCCCAGATCTGAGCCTGGGTTCCGTTGGTCGTGCTGGACCCGCCGATCTCGGCGCACCGGCCCGACTGGACGCCCACGATCTGCACGTTCTGCGGGCTGGTGCCGCCGCCGCTCTGTACGCCAGCCGCGTTGATCACCGTCTGCGCGCCCGACGGCCAGTTGCCGTTGGCGACCGTCACGTTGCCGTTGACGACGTTGCCGCGGTCGCCGTTCGTCACATTCGTGCTGCCGTTGGTCGACCAGTTGTTGGTGACCGTGAAGTTGCCCATGTTCTCCGCGTAGTAGTAGTTCGCGGTGGCCCAGGTGCCGGTGGAGGAGAACACGTTGTTACGGGCGGTGTAGTAACGGGAACCCTCGTCGAAGTAGAGCCCGAACCAGCCGTTCGTCCGCAGGCAGTGGTTCTCGTTGATGGTGCCGCCGGGGTTCGCCGAGAGCGTGTAGATGCACCCGCCGTCGGTCATCTGCTGCATGACGTCGTGCACGTAGTTGCCGACCACCTGGTTGTTGGCCGCCGTGGTGGCAGTCGTGTACCGGGGCTGGTAGTTGTACAGGCCCCGGTTCGCGTAGTGCTGGCTCCCGCCCGCGTCGTTGGCACCCCAGCCGTAGCCGACCGACAGACCGGTGTACGGCATGTTGTAGACCTCGTTGTGCGAGACCAGCGCCGTGTTCACGTAGGTGGTCAGGATCGACACCACGCCCCGGTAGTCCAGCCCGAGATCGTGCACCCGGTTGTTGCTGACGGTGACGTTGCGGTTGACCATCCGCTGGTCGCCCGGGTGGTGGGCGTCGGCCCGTACGCCGCCGACCACGATGCCGCCGGCCGAGTTGCGGGCGATCTCGGAGCGGGTGACCGTGATGTTGCTGGCCCCCAGGCCGACGCCGCTGGCGTGGGCGTTGGCGTCGTTGCCGATGCCGATCGCGGTCTGCCCGAGATTGACGAACTGGGAGTCACTGAAGCTGATGGTGTTGGCCGCCGAGACCTGCACGGCTGCGGGCATCTGAGCCCAGCTCGGGCGGGTGGCCTCGAACAGCGGGCAACCCTCCTGGCAGGAGGTCAGCGCGTCGGACGGACGCGCCCAGGTGCCGACGATGTGCGCGCCGGTCTGCTGGTCGGCGAAACCGTTGCTGCTGCTAGGGCCGAGCCAGCTGGTGCCGGTGAAGGTGATGCCGCTGAACGAGATGTGGTGCGCCGGCGCGTCGTAGGTGCCGCCGACGTTCACCAGCGACTGCAACTGCGGCAGCTCCACGCTGACGGTGCTCATGTTCTGTCCGGCGAGCGGAATGTAGTTGAGCTGGCCGCTGCCCGGGTTGAGATACCACTCCCCCGGTGAGTCCAGGAACTCGTACGCGTTGGCCAGGTAGAAGGGGCCGGCGCGGTGCGGCCTGGACAGGGTGTCGAACCCGAAGGTGTTGTTGTTCCAGGCGGGTTGCTGCATCGTCAGGAAGTTCCCGCTGATGCTCTGCACCGGCGAGTACCGGTCGGTGAACGAGCCGACGCTCTCCACCTCGACCCGGTTCTGGTTGCCGAGGTTGTTGAGGTAGTTGAGCGCGCTGTTGGTGAACCGCATACCGGACGTGGTGAAGGTGAAGTCGGCCCGGTTCACGGCGGTCCGCGCCCGGGTGGCGACGGCACCGTTGACGTAGAGCTGACGGCTGTCGACCCCGGCTCCGACGTTGGCGCGCCAGATGTTCTTCCCGGAGTCGACCAACGACCAACCGGTGACCGCCCGGGCGCCGGTGATGGTCGGACGCGCGCCGGCGGCCGCCCGCCAGATCACCTGGTAGCCGTTGGTGCCCGAGTCGGCGGCGGTGAACCGCATCGGCGACGGGAGGCGGTACGCGCCGTTGGCCAGCTCCACGACGATGTCACCGGACATCGCGCTGTTGACCGCCCGCACCGCGGTCTGCGCGGCGGTCAGCGAACACGGTTGGCTCGCGGAGCAGGTGGTGCCGGTGCCGGAGGGTGCGGCGTAGAGGGTGGTGGTCGCCGCGAGGGCCGGGGACGCCGAGGCGGTCACCGCGACCAGAGCGGTCAACGCCGACGCGGCCGCGGCGGCCAGCAATCGGCGCGGAGGTGCGGTGGACGGGACGGGCACGGAAGGTTCTCCTGACGTGAGAGGGGGTGCGGCGCCTGGACGGGGTGGGTGGCGGCGGTTCACGCGAGCACTCCCCGCAGGTAGCTCAGACCGTCGGTGGCGAGACGGTCCTGCGAGGGGGCCAACGGCCGCCAGATCGACGCGGCGGTGGCGATGGTCTCGTTCTCCGCCGTGAACGACTCGATGCAGACGGCGCCCTGGTAGCCGGTGTCGCACAGGAGGGTGAAGAAGCGGGGCCAGTCGAAGTGGTCGGTACCGGGAGCGCCCCGGTCGGTGCCGCTGACCTGGACGTGCTTGATGTGCCCGGCGGCGACGGAGAGGGCCGCGTAGGGGTCGGCCTCCTCGATGTTCATGTGATAGGTGTCGATCATGAGGCCGACGTTCGGTGGCAGGCCGTCGATCAGCTCCAGGGTCTGTTCGACGGTGTTGACGACGCTTGTCTCGTAGCGGTTCAACGCCTCCACACCGATGCTGACGCCCCGCTCACCGGCCTGCTCCGCCACCGGCGCCAGGGCCCGCCGGAAGTCCGCGTAGCAGGCCGCGCGGGCCGTCGGCGACATCCGCCAGGTGCGGCCGACCGAGGCGTACACCGGACCGCCGACGCACGGCGCGCCGACCGCCGCCGCGCTCGCCACACACCCCATGAGGTACGCGACTGTCGACTCCACGACGGCCGGGGCGGCGTCCACCAGGTCCCGCCCCGGCGGGGTGACCGCGCAGACCCCGGCCGCGACGAGACCGTGCGCGTCCAGCAGGTCCCGGGTACGGATCGGGTCCCAGTCGCCGGGCTGCTCGATCGGCAGCTCGACCGCGTCGAAACCGAATGCCGCGATCCGTGGGATCAGCTCGGCGAGGGCCTCGTCGTCGACCGGCGAGGCCCACACCCAGGGGTTGACGCCGATGGCGTACACCGGAACCTACTTCCAGCGCTGCGGGTAACCGGGCAGGTCGGTGCAGCCGCACATCGCGTAGTGCAACGGCGGCATGTTCGGGTCGAGGTACCGGTCCAGGTTGTCCTGGGTGATGGTCGGCTGGGGCAGCTTCCAGGGGTTGGACACCTGCTCGCCGTCGAGGATCCGCAGCGCGGCGATGATCGGCGTACGCCACTGGTACGTCGGGTAGGTCGGCGCGATCGCGGTGAGGTTCTTGTCCTTCCAGATCTTCAGGAAGTCGAGCTGGTCCTCGCCGTTGATCGGGGGAACGGGCTTGCCCGCGTCCTGGAAAGCCTCGACGGCCGCGACGGCGACGGCTCCGGCGTCCATCCAGACGCCGTCGATGGTGCCGTACCGCTGGATGTAGTCGTCGACGATCTTCTTGGTCTTCGCCGGGTCCCCGTCGGTGAACTCGACGCCGACGACGTCGACCTTGGCCTTGTCGAACGCGACCTTCGCCGCCGACCAGCGGGTCTCCAGGACGTCGACGCCGGGCAGGATCCGCAGGGCGAGGACCTTGCCGCCGGGCTTCATCTTCTGGCTGACGAACTCGGCCCCGACGTGGCCGAAGCCGTAGCCGCCGATGGGGTTGATGAACGTCACCGGGCACTTCGTGTTGACACCGCGGTCGAAGACGACGACCGGCAGTCCGGCCTTGCAGGCCGCCTCGACGGCCGGGGTGAGGGTGGCGGTGGTGTTCGGCGAGACGATGAGCGCGTCGCAACCCTTGCCGAGCAGGTCGTTGATGTCCGCGATCTGCTTCTGGTCCTTGCCCTCGGCGTCGACGTGCACGAACTCCTTGATCCGACTCTTCTGCGCCTCGACCTCGGCCTGCATGGTCTTGAACCCGACCTGCCGCCACGGGTTGTTCAACGCCGCGTTGGAGAAGCAGATCTTGTGCGGGCCGTTCTTCCTGAACTTCGCCGTGTCCACCATCTTCGGGTTGAGCACCTGCTCCCACGGCTTGTCGGCCGGCCCCGTGGCGGTGGCGTCGAGCAGTCCGAGCTCGGCGTCGTAGTCGGCCTGCACGAAGAACTTCGACTGGTCCCCGGTGCCCGACCCGGCTGCGGCGGAGGCGCTGCCCGAGGGGCCCGCCGCCGGCTCGTCCGTGGCGCAGGCGGCGAGGGACAGCAGGGTGACGGCGGCCAGAGCCGCCATGGAACGTCGCACTATGGTTTCCCCTTATCTCGACGAAGAACGGGTTGCCGAGACCGCCACGGCGAGCAGGATGATCGCGCCCTGGACGGTCGACCTGAGGGCGCCGGAGACGCCGTAGAAATTCATGAGGGCGAACAGCAGTTCCAGGGTCAGCGCGCCGAGCATCGCGCCGACGACGGAGCCGCGACCCCCACCCAGCGCGACGCCGCCGAGGACGACTGCGGTGATCGCCCCGAACTCCAGACCCGCACCGGCCTGGAACGAAACACCGCTGTACCCGCCCAGCAGGATCGCCGCCACGGCCGCCGCGAGCCCGCTGAGGACGAAGGCGATGGTCCGGGCCCGCCAGACGCGTACCCCGCTCAGCGCCGCGGTGCGCGGATTGTCGCCGACGGCGACGAGCGTCCGGCCGAAGTCGGACCGCATGAGCAGCACGGCGAGAACCGCGAGAACCAGCAGGACCAGCAGGGCGTACGGCACACGGCCGAGCACCGGCACGTCCTCGACGGCACGCCGGCCGAACCGCCGGAACTCCTCGGACAGCCCACCCTTCGGCGCGCCGTCGGACCACAGGTACACGGCGCCGACGAGGATCAGGAACATGCCCAGGGTGGTGATGAACGACGGCACCCGCAGTCGCGTCGTGATCAGGCCGTTGATCAGCCCGACCACCGCCCCGAACGCGAGCAGCAGCAGGACCACCGGCCAGGTACGCGCCGGATCGCCGTCGATCAGCCGGGCCGCGACGACCACCTGCGCGGTGACCAGCGAGCCGACGGAGAGGTCGAACTCGCCGGAGACGATCACGAAGTACTGGCCGGCGGCGAGCAGGATGATCGGCGCCGAACGACCGAGGAACGACATCAGCGACGAGGGCGCCAGGAAGTCGGGCTGCCGGATGCCGACGAGCACCAGCAGCACCGCCAGGATCGCGAGGATCGGCAGCACACCACCGGGCCGGAGCCGTGGCACCCGCAGCGGCAGGAAACGGGGCTGGACCGTCTGCATGGCTAGGCCGCCTTTCGCATGGCCCGGCGGGCGTAGACGGCGACCGCGGCGATGATGATGGCGCCCCTGATCACCTGCTTGAAGAAGGCGTCCACCTCGAGCTGGTTGAAGATGGCGTCGATGCTGGCGAGCAGCAGCACACCGCCGACGGTGCCGACGACACCGCCGCGCCCACCGGCCAGGGCGGTCCCGCCGATCACCACAGCCGCGATCGACTCCAGGTCGTACAGGCCCTCGGTGCCCACCCGGGGGGCGCCCGATCCCAGCCGGCTGGCGAGGTAGATCCCGGCGAGCCCGGCGCACAGCGAGCACAGCACGTGGGCGGTGACGAGGACCCGGTCGTTGCGGACGCCGGAGAGCCGGGCGACCTCCGGATCACCACCGACGGCGACCAGGTGGTGGCCGAAGCGGGTCCGCGACAACGCGAACCAGGCCGCCCCGGTCACGGCGACCAGCAGCAGGAACGACACCGGCACCGGACCCACCCGCTGGTAGCCGAGGGTCTGCACGAGCGTGGGCGACGTGGTGCCGGCCGGACCGTCGTAACCGCTGTCGAGGTACCCCTTGAGCAGCAGTCCGACGCCGAGGGTCGCGATGAACGCGTTCACCCGGAGCTTCGTGACCAGAAGGCCGTTGAGCAGCCCGACACCCGCGCTGACCGCGAGCGCCAGGCCGATCGCCGGCAGCAGCCCGCCGTCGCTGCCGTTCATCGTCTCGGCCGCGACGAGGGTGCTGAGGCTGATCACGTACGCCACGGAGAGGTCGAGCGAACCGCCGAGGATGACCAGGGTCTGGCCGACCGCGACGAGCCCGAGACCGGCGGCGACGTGCAGCAGACTCACCGTCGTCGACTGGTTGAACAAGTGGCCGCCGTCGACCAGGACGACCAACCAGCCGATTGCCAGGGTCAGACCCAGGGCCACGAACACACCGGGTACGGGACGCCGGGCGGGCAGAAGCGACAGGGCACTCACAGGGCGGCCTCGCGTACGGTGCCGACGGCCAGGGCCACGACGTCCTCCTCGCTCGCGCCGGCGGGCAGTTCGCCGGCGATCCGGCCGTCGCGCATGACGACGATCCGGTCGCTCATCCCCAGCAGCTCGGGCAGGTCGGACGAGATCATCAACACGGCGGCGCCGTCGCGGGCCAGGCGGCGGACGAGATCGTGGATGGCCGACTTCGCTCCCACGTCGATGCCCCGGGTCGGTTCGTCGAAGAGGAGAATCCGTGGGTCGAGGGCGAGCCACCGGGCCAGGACGACCTTCTGCTGGTTGCCGCCGGAGAGGAAGCGGATCTCCTGGTCGTCGCCGGCGCCACGGACCTCGACGGCGGCGAGCAGCTCCCGTACGCGTGCGGTGCGCGCGGCGCGACCGGACCGAGCCGCGAAGACGGCGCGGCTGGCGAGCAGCGCGTTGTCGAGCACCGACTGCCGGGGCACGATCCCCTCGCTCTTGCGGTCCTCGGTGACGTAGGCGATGCCGGCCCGCATCGCGGCGCGCGGGGAGCGCAGCCGGACCGGTCGGCCGTCGAGCGTGACATCGCCGGTCGTGAAGGGAGCCACGCCGAAGAGGGCGCGGGCCAGCGCCGAGCGTCCGGAGCCCTGCAGGCCGCCGATGCCGAGCACCTCGCCGGCGCGCAGCTGGAGGTCGACGCCGCGCAGCTTCCGGTTCCCCGCGTCGCGGACGGTGAGGCGTACCGGGCCGATGTCGTCGGGGGCGGCCCTTTCGGGGTAGTAGCTGGACAGCTCCCGGCCGACCATGTGCCGCACCAACTCGTCGGCGGTGGTCGCGGCGGTGTCCACGGTGGTGACCCGGCGGCCGTCCTTGAGGACCGTGATCCGGGTGGACAGGTCGAAGACCTCGGTGAGGCGGTGCGAGACGTACAGCAGGCCGATCCCCCGCTGCTGGAGGCGGCGTACCAGTCCGTAGAGCAACTCGACCTCGTGGTCGGCCAGCGCGGCGGTCGGCTCGTCCATGATGAGCAGACGTGCGTCCAGGGCGAGGGCCTTGGCGATCTCGACGACCTGCTGCTGCGCGACGCCGAGGCGTCCCACCCGGGCGTCGGCCGGCAGGGCGGTCTCCCCGATCGAGGCGAGCAGCCGGGTGGTGCGGTCCAGCATCTCCCGACGGTCGACCAACCCGCGGCGCACCGGCTCGTGTCCGAGGTAGACGTTCTCCGCGACGGTGCGCTCCGGCAGGAGGTTGAACTCCTGGTGGATGATGCCCACCCCGGCCCGCTGGGCGTCGCGCGGTCCGCGGAACACGCGGGGCTGACCGGCGAGCTCGATGGTGCCGCCGTCGGGGGCGTACCCACCCGACACGACCTTCATGAGGGTGGACTTCCCGGCGCCGTTCTCACCGACCACGGCGTGGACCTCGCCCGGTGCGACATCGAGGTCGACACCGTCGAGGACGCGTACCCCGAGGAAGGACTTGCCGATGCCCCGGAGGGTGAGCAGCGGCGCCGGCGGTGGGTCTGACATCCCGAAAGCCCTCGCAGACAGTAGTCATCAACAGGATTCGATGTGACCCTACGGTCACGTCAAGGACCTGAACATCGAACTTTCGTAGACATCGACGGATACTTACGTTCTTGCGGTACGAACATTCCCTTGACATCGCCGAAACATCACACGTATGAAGATAGATGTTTGGATAGGGGTCCGCAATCCTCGACCGGGGCTGATTGACGGGGCCACAGTAGGAGCCCGTCGGCGGTCCCGCCGTCGACGGGTCGATCTCGCTCGCCGTCCACTGGGCAGGATGGCGGCGACGTTCATCAATTGACAGTCACCTATTGCTGGCTCATCCTGACCCCGTGAATCATCAGACGAAACCCGCGAGCTTCATCACGCTGGGTGACGTCCACCGGTTCTGACTGCCGTCTTCGGCGAACGGCACGAGGACCGACCACCACAGTCGTGCCCTCGCGCGCGTCCAGGCACAACCTGGCGCGGCGCGGGGCCATGGCCGCTATCGCAGCTGCCCGTCCGACCTAGGAGACGCCCATGCGTCGCAACACACTGCTCATCGCGATGATCGCCGGTTTGTTACTGGCGCTCGGCCTCGCGCCACCCGCGTCGGCGGCCCCGGCCTTCCGCGCCCTGCTGTTCACCAAGACCGCCGGCTATCGCCACGACTCGATCCCCGCCGGAATCTCGATGTTCCAGCAGCAGGCCGCGGCGAACAACTTCGAGCTGGTGCAGACCGAGGACGCCAGCGTCTTCACCCCGGCCAACCTCGCGACCTTCGACGTCGTCATCATGTTCCAGACCTCCGGCATGGTCTGGACGTCGGCGGCCCAGCGCCAGGCCATCGAGGGCTACCTCGCCAGCGGCAAGGGCATCGTCGGCGTCCACAACGCCACCGACATGGGCATCGAGTCCGAGTACCCGTGGTGGGACCAGACCGTCAACGGCGGAGCCCACATGCCCGAGCACTCCCCCGGCGTGCTGCCCGGCACCGCCATCGTCGCCGACAAGCAGCACCCGTCGACGGCAGGCCTGCCGGACCGCTGGAACCGCAGCGAGGAGTGGTACAACTTCGACACCAACCCGCGCGGCAACGTGCACGTCCTCGTGACGGCCGACGAGCGCACGTACAACCCCGGATCCCGGGCCATGGGCCCGGACCACCCGATCTCCTGGTGCCGCAACGCCGGCGGTGGTCGGGTGTGGGCCACCGCGATGGGCCACGCGATCGACTCGTACAGCGAGACGAACTTCCGCAACCACGTCCTCGGTGGCGTCAAGTGGGCCGCCGGCAACGTGCCCGGCGACTGCGGCGGCACCGTGTGGGGCAACTTCGAGAAGCGCACGCTCGACGACAACACCGTCGACCCGATGGCGCTGGCTGTGGCACCGGACGGACGGGTCATCTACGTCCAGCGCGGCGGACAGGTCAAGATCTTCAAGCCCTCGACCAACAGCACCGTCACGGCCGCCACGCTGAGTGTCTACACCGGAGGCGAGGACGGGCTGACCGGCATGGCCCTGGACCCGAACTTCGCCAGCAACGGGTACGTGTACCTGTACCACTCACCGGCGAGCAGCACGACCGACGTCAACCGGGTCTCGCGCTACACGCTCACCGGCGACACACTCAACCTGTCGAGCGAGGCCCGGATCATCGACATCCCCGCCTACCGTGACCGCACGTTCCCCGAGCCCGGCCACACCGGCGGGTACATCGACTTCGGCCCGGACGGCAACCTCTACATCGCCACCGGCGACGACACGCCGCCGAACCTCGACCCCAACTGGCAGGGCTACGCGCCGCTGGACTGGCGGTCGGGCAAGTCCAACCTGGACGCCGCCCGGTCCGCCGGCAACACCAACGACCTGCGCGGCAAGCTGCTGCGCGTCAAGCCCTCCGCCAGCGGCGGTTACACCGTCCCGACGGGAAACCTCTACCCCCAGGGTACGGCCCAGACCCGCCCGGAGATCTACGCGATGGGCTTCCGCAACCCGTTCCGGTTCTCAATCGACCCCGCCAACGGCTGGGTCTACCTTGCCGACTACGGGCCCGACCGGAACCCGCCCACCACCAACCGCGGGCCCGAAGGGCTCGTCGAACTCAACGTGATCAAGTCGGCCGGCAACTACGGCTGGCCGTTCTGCCACGGCGACAACCAGCCGTACGCGCCGTACAACCCGGACACCGGAGCCGTCGGCGCGAAGTTCAACTGCAACGCGCCGGTCAACAACTCGCCGAACAACACGGGCCTGACCAGTCTGAAGCCGATCGTCGCGCCCAACATCTGGTACGGCTACGGCACCTCGCCGACCTTCCCGGAGCTGGGCTCCGGCGGCTCCGCGCCGATGGGCGGCCCGGTCTACCGGTACGACGCGGCGAACCCCTCGGCGACCAAGTTCCCGCCCTACTACGACGGTGTGCACTTCTTCTACGAGTGGTCGCGCAGCTACATCAAGGAGGTGCACTTCGACTCCGCCACGGCGGTGACCCGCACCAACCCGTTCCTGCCCAACACGCGGTTCAACAAGCCGATGGACATGGAGTTCGGCAAGGACGGGTCGCTCTACCTGCTGGAGTGGGGCACCAACTTCGGTGGCGGCAACAGCGACTCCGGGCTCTACCGGATCGACTACATCCAGGGCGGAAGGTCGCCGATCGCCAAGGCCACCGGCACTCCCACCAGCGGCAGCGCGCCGCTCACCGTGCAGTTCAACAGCGCGGGCACGGCCGACCCGGACCCGGGCAACACGCTGAGCTACCAGTGGACGTTCGGCGACGGCACCACCTCCACGGCCGCCAACCCGTCGCACGTCTACACCTCGAACGGCAACTACACGGCGCAGTTGAAGGTCACCGACAACACCGGCAAGACCGGCTTCGCCAACGTCCAGATCACCGTCGGCAACAGCGCGCCGGTCGTCACCATCACCACCCCGCCCAACGGCGGGATGCTCACCTTCGGTGACAAGGTGTCGTACCAGATCAGCGTGACCGATCCGGACGGCGGGACGGTCGACTGCTCGAAGGTGGTCCTCAACCCGGCGCTGGGTCACGACGACCACGCACACGAGACCACGGAGTACCCGGGCTGCTCGGGCACCATCTCCACCGATCTGCTCGGCGGGCACCCCGATGGCGCCAACCTGTTCTACGTGCTGAACGCCCGGTACACCGACAGCGGCGGTGCGGGAGGCGCGGCTCCGCTCACCGGCACCGCGCAGGTGATCCTCCAGCCCAAGCACAAGCAGTCCGAGTACTTCAGCAGCCAGTCCGGCGTCCGGGTCGTCGACCAGGCGGCCGCGGAGAGCACCAAGCGCGTCGGCGACATCTCCAACAACGACTGGATCGCGTTCAGCCCGATGAGCCTGTCGGGCATCTCGACCGTCAGCTACCGGCTGTCGTCGCCGTCCGGTGGCGGCACGATCGAGCTGCGGGCCGGTTCACCGACGGGAACGCTGCTGGCCACCACACCGGTGCCGAGCACCGGAGGTTGGGACAACTACCAGTCCACGGCGCCGGTGAGTGTCGCCGCCCTCGCGGGGACACAGACGCTGTACATGGTGTTCAAGGGCAGCACGAACAACTGGTTCGACCTCGACTCGCACACGTTCGGCGGGGCCGGGGTCGGCGTACCCGGGACCGGCACCGGGGTGGCGGGCAGGACCTGGACGCTCACCGCGCAGCACAGCGGCAAGCTGATGGACGTCAGCGGCGTCTCGACCGCCGACGGCGCCCAGATCAACCAGTGGGCGGCCACCGGGGGCAACAACCAGAAGTGGCAGGCCGTCGACGCCGGCAGCGGCGCGGTCTACCTCAAGGCGGTCCACAGCGGCAAGTGTGCCGAGGTGATCGGCGGTTCCACCGCTGCTGGCGCGTTCCTCCAGCAGGCCACCTGCAACAACAGCAACCAGCAGAAGTTCACCGCGACGGCCACGGCGACGGCCGGGATCTACACGGTGCGCAACGTGCAGAGCGGTCTCTGCCTGGACGTCAACACCGGCTCCACGGCGGACGGCGCTCGGCTGTTGCAGTGGACCTGCCACGGTGCGACCAACCAGCAGTGGAGGTTCAGCCAGGTGTGACGAATCGGCGGTGACAACGGCGCCCCGGTCGGGGCCGGCATCCGGGCGACGGAGCCGGTCCCGACCGGGGCGTCACCGTCAGCGGCCGAGCCAGCCTCCGTCGACGGGCAGCACGATCCCGTTGACGTAGTCGGACGCGGCCGACGCCAGGAACACGGTGGCACCACCGAGATCGTCGGCGCGCCCCCACCGGCCGGCCGGGATCCGGGCGAGGATCGCCGGTTCGCGGACCGGGTCGTCGCGCAGGGCCTGGGTGTTGTCGGTGGCGATGTAGCCGGGGGCGATGGCGTTGACGTTCACCCCGTGCCCGGCCCACTCGTTGGCTAGCGCGCGGGTGAGCCCGGCGACGCCCGACTTCGACGCCGCGTAGCCGGGGACGGTGACGCCGCCCTGGAAGCTCAGCAGCGACGCGGTGAAGATGATCTTCCCGCGACCGCGTTCGAGCATCGTCCGGCCGATCTCCCGGCTCAGCACGAACTGGCTGCTCAGGTTGACCTCGATCACGTGGTCCCACATCAGGTCCGGGTGGTCGACGGCTGGCGTACGGGCGATCGTGCCGCCGTTGTTGACCAGGATGTCGATGGGGCCGAGTGCGGTGAGGTCCCCGGCCAGCCGGTGTACGGCCGCACGGTCGGCGAGGTCGGCCCGCAGGGCGGTGAACCGGCGGCCGGCGGCACGCACCCGGCGTTCCACCTCGCTGCCGTCGGCTTCGAGCTGCGCGGAGACACCGACGACGTCGGCGCCGGCCAGGGCGAGCGCCTCGGCCATCGCGAGCCCGATTCCGCGCCGGGCCCCGGTCACCACGGCGGTCCGTCCGGTCAGGTCGAACAGGGTCATCGGTCGCCCTCCCGCAGATCGAGCAGGACCTTCATGACGCCCCCACCCTCCAGCGCCGTGAACGCGGCGGCAGCCGCCTCGACGGGCTCGACCCGGGAGATGAGCCGCCGCGCCGGGATCGCGCCGGAGGCGACCAACCGGATCGCCTCCACCACGTCGTCGCGTTGGTAGAGACGGGCGCCGTGCAACTCCAGCTCGCGCCAGAAGAACCGGTGCAGGTTGACCTCGCGCGGTTTCGGGTGGATCGCCACCATCACCAGCCGACCCCGGGTGGTGAGAACGTCGACCGCCGTGGTGACGCCCCCGGCCGAGCCGGAGACCTCGAAGGCGACGTCGGCGCCCGCGCCGTCGGTGCGGTCGTTGACAAGCGCCACGACGTCGGTCGTCGTCGGATCGACGGCCTCGACCCCGAGCCCGGCCGCCACGTCCCGGCGGAACGGGTCCGGTTCGACGAGGAGCACGCGCGCGCCCCGGCCCCGCGCGACGGTGGCGATGAGCACCCCGACCGGTCCGCCTCCGACCACGACCACCTGGTCGTCGGCGGTCACGTTCCCCCGGCGGACGTCGTGCACGGCGACCGCGACCGGCTCGACGAGCGCCGCGTGGTCCAGCGGCAGGGCCTCGGGCAGGGGCAGGACCAGGTCCATCGGCACGGTCCACGAGGACTGCATGGCGCCCGGTGAGTCGATGCCGAGGAAGTTCATGGCGTGGCAGATGTGCGAGAGTCCGCGTCCGCACGCGGCGCACCGTCCGCACGGCCGGGTCGGCATCACGGTGACGGCCTGGCCGACGGTCCAGTCGCCGGCGTCCTCGCCGACCGCCGCGATCCGTCCGGACATCTCGTGCCCGATGATCGCCGACGCGCCGACCCGCGCGTCCATGTCTCCGTGGTAGATGTGCAGGTCGGTGCCGCAGATCCCGGTGTAGGCCACCTCGATCCGCACCTCGCCGCGGCCCGGTGCCTCCGGATCACGTTCCTCGACCCTGAGGTCCCGCGCGCCCCGGTAGACGACTGCCTTCATCGATCCTCCATCTCGGCGGCCGGGGCGTCGTTCATCCCGGCACGGTGTTGGCGGTCAACGCACGTCGGCGTCAGTGACGTGCGGTGGACGACACCTCGTTGTGCGAGTTCAGCGGCACCACGGGGACCTTGCGGGCGGAGACGCCGTCGACCCCGGCCAGCAGTCGCCGTCCGGCCCGTTCCGGCCGGACGTTCGGGCTCTCGGCCGTCTGCGCCTGCGGACGACGGTTGGCCGTGCGGATCCGCTCCTCGTCGACGCGGACTCCCAGTCCGGGCGTATCGCCGAGCACGAACGCGCCATCCTCGACGTGGTGGTCGACGGAGACGCCCACCGGTGGCCGCAGGTCCTGAAGTTCGCTGGTCAGGTGGTTCGGCACCGACGTCGCCGCGTGCAGCAGCCCGACCGGGCTGTTGCCGATCGGGCTCACCGGCAGGTCGTACGCGTGCGCCAGGGCGGACGCCCGCAGGAAGTGTGTGACCCCCCAGACGGCGGCCATCTGGACGATGTCGACCGCTCCCGCGACGATCAGCGGCCGGTACTGTTCGAGCCCGGTGAGGTTCTCCCCGGTGGCGACCGACGCGTTGATCCCCCGGCCCACCGCCGCGTGGCCCTCCGCGTCCCACCGCCGGACCGGCTCCTCGATCCAGATGAGGTCCATGCCGCGTTCGATCTCGCTGACGTGCCGGACCGCCTGTTTGCGGGTCCACGCCTCGTTCACGTCGAGCATCAGACCCGGCCGCAGCCCGTGCCCGGCCTCGGTCAGCACGTCCCGGACCAGGCCGAGGCGGTGCCTGTCGCGCTCGATGTCGAGGCCGCCCTTGAGCTTGGCGGCCCGCAGACCGTGGCTGGCGTAGACCTCGTACTCCGCGACGAGTTCCTCGTCGGTGAGCCCGATGTCCAGGCCGGACGCGTAGGCGGGTACCCGTCGGTCGCGTCCGCCCAGCAGTCGCCACAGCGGTTCGCCGGCGGCCTGCGCCTTGATGTCCCACAGGGCGGTGTCGAGGGCGCCGATGGTGCCGAACACCGGGCCCGCGTGGCCCGCCTTGAAGGTGTGCCGCAGCATGCGGTCGTAGAGGGTCGTCACGGCGCGGGGGTCCTCGCCCTCGATGGCGGCGAAGATCCGCTCGATCTCGACGTGCGGCCCGAGGCCGACCCCCGAGATGCCCTCGTCGGTCTCGACGATGACGATCGACACCGGGACCACCCCGTCGGCGAAGACACCGTTGGCATCGCCGACGGGCCTCCCCCATTCCTGGACAGTGGCGAGTGTCCGATATCCAGTGATCCGCATGTCAACCCTTCGTGGAACCGGCGGCGACACCGTCGGCGATTTGGCGCTGGAGGAACAGGTAGACCAACAGGACGGGTATCGCGGCGATCAGGACGCCCGAGGCGAAGGTCGGGACGTCGTCGGAGTACTGCCCGCGCAACGAGGTCACCCCGATCATCAACGTCCGGTGCTCCGCCGAGGGCATCATCACCAGCGCCATGAGGACGTCGTTCCAGCAGAACAGGGCGTTGAGGATGCCGACCGACAGCAGCGCCGGCGTGCCCAGGGGCAGCATGATCCGTCGGTACACGCCGTAAACGGTGTTGCCGTCGATCCGGGCGGCGTCGACGATCTCCGACGGGATGCCCCGGTAGTAGCTGGTCATCAGGAAGACGGTGAAGGGCAGGAACTGCGCCACGTAGACGAGGATCAGACCGGGGTACGTGTCGATCAGCGCGGTGTCGGCCATGATCCGGGCGAGCGGCACCATGACCACCTGGAACGGGATGAAGAGTCCGGCCAGGCAGCCCAGGAACAGCGCCGACGAGCCGCGGAAGCGCAGCTGACTCAGGGCGAAACCGGCCATCGACCCGAGCAGTAGCAGCAGGAGCACCGACGACGTCACCACGAAGAGCGAGTTGGCGAAGTAGCGGCCCATCCCGACGGTGCTCCACGCGGCGTCGATGTTCTCCCACCGCAGGGTGTCGGTGAGCGAGAAACGGTCCAGGATGTAGTCCCGGCGGGTCTTCATGGCGACGTTGGCGGTGAACAGCAGGGGGTAGATCGTCGCCAGGGCGAGCAACGACATGGGGATGGCGATCAGCCACCGCCCCAGGCGGAGGTGGGGCATCAGTCCTCCTTTCCGGATCGTTCGAGCAGCTTGATCTGCAACAGCCCCACCACCAGCATGATCATGAAGAGGACCGTCGAGGCTGCCGACGCGAGAGCCGGGCGGTTCATCTGGCCCTGCTGCTTCCAGATGTAGAACTCCGGCAGGTACGTCGCCCCCTCCGGTCCGCCGCTGGTCATGACGAAGAGCAGCCCGAACATCGAGGTCAGCATCCCGATCATCGTGGTCACGAAGACGAACTGGATGGTGCGCGAGAGGCTCGGGACGATCACGTGCCAGATGACCTGGGGCAGCGACGCCCCGTCCACCCGGGCGGCGTCGAGCAGCGCGGCGTCCAGGGTGGCGAAACCGGCGAGGAACACCACCAGGGCCATGCCGAAGGTGGCCCAGATGTGCACGCCGACCACCATGAACATCGCGATGCCCGGGTCGCCGAGCCAGTCGACCGGACCGACACCGACCGCCCCGAGGACGGCGTTGAGAGGGCCGTCGAAGGCGAGCAGCAGGTTGAAGATCGCACCGACGATGACCGGGGACAGCACCGCGGGGAAGAAGTAGACGCTGCGGTGGAAGCGGTGCCCGGGCACCCGCAGGTAGATGAACGTGGCGAGCAGGCCGGGGATGGCCACCGCCACCGGCAGCAGCAGCACCAGCAGACCGACGTTGCTCAGCGCGGTCCGGAACAGCGGGTCGGCGAACAGCTCCCGGTAGTTGCCGAACCCGACGGCCGTTCCGTTCTGCGCGCCGTCGCCGGTGAAGGAGAAGTTGACCCCGAGGACCAGCGGATACAGCCGCAGCAGGACGATGATCAGGACGGCCGGGGCGACCAGGATGTACGGGGCGAGGCGTTCCGCACCCGCACCGCCGGCGCGACGGCGAGGCGCGCCGACACGCCGGGCGGACGGGGTGACGGCCACCCCGCCGGCCCGTCCGGCCGGAGCCGGACGGACCGACGGTGGCGTGTTTCCGATCGGCACGTGCTCAGCCCGCCTGGTCGGAGGCGGCCAGCTGCTTCACCACCTCGTCGACGGTGATCGAACCGCTGAGCAGTTGCTGGGAGAGGCGCCCCATCAGGTCGAGAGTCTTGGAGGAGAGCGCCACGTGCAGGGCGGGTTTACCAGTCTTGAGCTCGCCGACGATCGTCGCGGCGGCCGGGCCGGCCTGCGACACGTCGATGGTGGTGTCGGCGACGATCGCGCCCGCGCCGGAGTAGAAGGCGTTGAGCGCCTCGGTCGACGTCAGGGACCGCACCAGGTCGGCGGCGACCTTCGGGTCCTTCGTCCACTTGGCGACCGCGTAGCCGATGCCGCCGTCGTACGGGAGGCTCGGGTTGGTGCCGGCGGTGACGACCGGCGCCTTCATGACGCCGAGCTTCTCCGGGGTCAGGAACTCGTTGAAGTCCTGCCAGTGCCCGACGTCCGACATCAAGCCCATGACGTGGGCGGCCTTGCCGGACTGGAAGTACGCGAAGGAGTCGTTGAACATCGCGGTCGAGTTGGCCCCGTCGCTGTTCATCTTCCGGTCGCCGGCCTCCTTCCAGGTCTGGAAGATCCGCTTGACGTTCGCCGAGTTCCAGTCGCGCTTGCCGGCGATCCAGGCGTCGTACTCCTGGGCGGTGAGGGTGGTCGAGCCCAGGCTGGAGAGCCAGAACTGGATGCCGACGCCCTCCTTGTTGCCGAGGGCGAAGCACTTCGCGCCGGCCTTGGCGATGGTGGCGCAGTTGGCGACGAACGCGTCCCAGGTGGTCGCCGGGCTCGCCGGGTCGAGGCCGGCCTTGTCGTAGATCGCCTTGTTGTAGTAGATGGGGTAACCCTGCAGGGTCACCGGGCTGCCGTAGACCTTGGCGTCCTTGGTGAACGCGTCCCAGCCGGCCAGTCGCTGCTTGTCCTCGGCGACGTAGTCGGTGAGCGGCACGAGTGCGTCCACCCGGTCGCGGATCTGGCCGCCGCCGTTGAACATCATGACGTCCGGGCCCTTGCCGGCCTGAATGGCCGCGCCGAGCAACGTGTAGTACTGGTCGAAGGGCTGCGCGACGAATTCGACGGTGACATCCGGGTGCTTCTTCTTGAAGTCCGCCTTCGCCTTGTCCAGATAGGATTTGGCGAACGCCTCACCGGACTTGAAGTCCCACACCACCAGCTTGCCGTCCGAACTGGTGGTCGTACCCGAATCACTAGCACTTCCACAGCCGGCCAAGGCCAGGCTCACAACGAGGACGGCCGACCATATTGCTCGCTGTCTCATCAGTTGTCACCTCTGAAAGTGGGGTGGCCGACGGGCGTGCCGCCGCGCCAAGAGTGATCGGAACGTAACTCGTATGACGTGTGACGTCAATAGTCAGCCGTACACTGAGCCGGACGTCGTGCCACGGCGAGTCATTCGGAGGGGGACATGACGCCAGCGCAGGAGACAGCCCTGAACAATCCGGTGACCCCGGCATGGGTACGTCGACCAGCCAACCTCGCCACGGCGGTCACCGCCGAGCTGGTCGAACGCATCGTCCGAGGCGTACACCCGTCCGGAACCTCCCTGCCCCCCGAGCCCGTCCTCTGCGAGACCTTCTCGGTGAGCCGGACAGTCGTCCGGGAGGCGGTGAAGATCCTTCAGGAGAAAGGGCTCGTGCAGGTCCGCCAGGGCGCCGGCACCATGGTCACTCCCCCGTCGAACTGGGACATGCTCGACGAACTGGTCCTCGCCGCCACGATCGCCGAGGACGACAGCCTCGCCATCCTCGACGACCTCGTCGTCACCCGTCGGGTGCTGGAGTCCGACATGGCGAACGTCGCGGCCCGCCTCGCCGACGACGAGACCATCGAGCGGCTGCGCGCCCTCGTGGACCGGATGGACGAGCTCGTCGACGACCACGTCACGTACCACGAGTACGACCGGGCCTTTCACGACACGGTCATGCAGGCGTCGGGCAACCGTATCGCCCGTGGGGTCGTGCGGGCGCTGGAGAGCCAGGTCATCAACACCGCCCGGTACATGGGCCGGACCGAACGCTCCCTGTGCGTGGCGTCCAACAAGGGGCACCGGCGCATCTACGAGCGCATCGCCGCCCACGACCAGGACGGCGCCGCCGAGGCGATGTTCACCCACATCACCGAGGCGTGGCTGGTGCGACGCAGCGGTTCGGGCAAGCCGGTCCGCCTCCAGCGCTGACCGGAGGGACGAAGCAGCGCCCACCCCCGGGTACGGGAGCGGACGCCGCCTTCCGACGCTGACCGCCGTCACGAGAACTGCGAGAAGAACCTCCAGATCTCACCCTTGGTCCAGGTCGTGATGCCGCTCTCGGCGTAGGTCCCGTCCACCGGTCCGGGCATGTGGCCGTTGTCGTACGCGGCCCACTGCACGGGATATCCGGCCCGGCAACCGGAGTACGTGGTGGTGATGTGCGCCCGGCTGCCCGCCGCCGGCTCGGGCGGGTTCTGTGCCGTGCAGCCGTTGTTCCTGACGAACGTGTCGCGCAGCGCCCGCCCCTGGGAGATGTTCAGGACGTTGTCCGAGATCCCGTGCAGCCCGAAGTACGCGATGGGCTGCGTACCGCCGCTGCACCCGCTGATCTGCGCGCCGGAGATGACCGCGACGGCCCGGAACACGGTGGCCCGCGCGCAGGCCACGGCGTAGCTCATGCCGCCGCCCCAGCTGAAGCCGAGGGCGAACCGCTGCCGGGGGTTGACACACAGGCCGCTCTCGATCCGGGTGATCATGTCGTCGACGAAGGTGATGTCCTCGCCTCCGGCGTTGCCCCAGCCGTTGCCGAATCCCTGCGGCGCGACCAGGATCGCGCTGTTGTTCGACTGCTCCTGCTGCCCGTAGTAGGACCACGCGGTCCCGCTGGTGCCGCCGGAGGAGATCTCCTGCATCGTGCCACCTCGCCAGTGGAACGCGAAGATCAGTCGGTAGGGGTTGCTGCTGTTGTAGTTGGCGGGCACCCGCAGGATGAACGTCCGGCTCTTGCCGTTGCTCTGGATCGTGTGCGTGCCACTGGACAGCGTCGGCGCCTTGCCGCACCCGCTGCCGCCGGTGGGTGGCGGGTTGGTGCTGCCCGTCGGGACGAGCTGCCACTGCTGGTTGGTGCCGTTCCAGTCGGAGTACTGCACGACGTTCGCGCCGTCGGCGGTGGAGGCGCCCTGCACCTCCACGGCCTTGCCGCTGTGCCGGCTGATGAGCCGGACGTATCCGCCGTCCGAGTCGGCCAGCCGGAACTGCTGGTTCGTGCCGTTGAGGTCGGACCACTGCACGATCGCGCCGCCGTCGGCGGTGGAGAAGTTGGACACGTCGAGGACCTTGCCCGAGTGTCGGGACTTCAGGCGGTAGTAGCCGCCTCCCGAGTCCACGAACTGCCACTGCTGGTTGGCGCCGTTGTTGCGCGTCCACTGGCTGATCCGCGCGCCGTCATTGGTGGCCGAGCCGTACAGGTCCAGCGCCTTGCCGCTGTTGCGGTTCACCAGGACGTACGAGGCGTTCGTGTCCACGGTCGCCGCCGCCGCTGGTGCCGCGTCGACCGCGACGAGCAGGCCTGCGGTCATGATCACGGCAGCCGCCGCGGCGGACGCCGACCGCCGGTGACGTCTCGGTGGGGAGGCGGGACGAGCCTCACCGATGGCCTTCATGGTCGACTCCTTCGGTCGGGGTCACCCACGGGCGAGACGCACGCGCGTGCCCTGGCGTGTGTGCCGGCGTCGGGTGGTGGCGTCAGCACGTTGGGGTGTGGTGCGGGTGGGTGCGGCCGGCCCGTCGGCGCGCTGCGGCGCATCCGGCCCCCGGCGGCCCACGCGACCCGCGAGTCAGAAGTTAGCGTTCACATCGTCATACGTCAAACGATCGGCGTCGATACGCCGTACCACTCTCGACGGTTCCCCGCCGGGTCGGTATGGTCGCGGCGTCCGGGACGCGGCGGGCGCACCGGTCGCCCACAGTCCACTATCGCGGAGGCGTGAGATGCGACGACACGCAATGGTCATCCGGCTCCGACCGGAGCACCGGGAGACCTACCTCCGGCTGCACGCCGCCGTCTGGCCCGCCGTCGAGGAGACGCTGCGACAGGCGAACATGCGGAACTTCAGCATCTTCCTGCACGACGATCTGCTGTTCGGCTACTACGAGTACGTGGGCGACGACCACGCCGCCGACCAGGCGCGCATCGCCGCCGATCCGCAGACGCAGGAGTGGTGGAAGTTGACCGAGCCCTGCCAGCAGTCGTTGGCCCCGGAGGGAAGCGACGACTGGTGGGTTCCGGTGCCGGAGGTCTGGCACCTCGCCGACACGGACGGCTGACCGCGCCGCTCCCGTCAGTCCTCGCGTCGCGTGGCGAGGTGCGCGCGCAGCGCCGCGGCGATCTCGCCGGCCGCGCGGAGCTGGTCCGCCGTGAGAGCGTCGACGAACAGCTCCCGGATGGCGCGCAGGTGCGGGACGGTGGCCTGCCGGAAGGCGTCGGCTCCCGCCGGGGTGAGGAGCACCTCGGCTCCGCGGGGAACGGTGGGGCACTCCTGGCGGCGGATGAGCCCGCGCCGCTCCATCCGGCCCAGATGGTGGGAGAGTCGGCTGCGCTCCCACCCGATGTGGGCCGCCAGCGCGGACGAGCGCAGCTGCCGGTCCTGCGCTTCGGTGAGGGCGAGGAGCACGACGTAGTCGCCCGGCGAGAGCGCGGCGTCGGTCTGGAGGCGGGCGCCGACCTGGGAGCTGAGGGCCTCCGTCGTCTCGATGAAGTCCCGCCAGATCCGTAGCTCCTCGGCGGTCGGCAGCTGGCGTCCCCTCTGCCGCTCGGGTGTGGCGCTGGTCATCTCAGTCTCCACGGAATTGACGTGTCAATCGGCAGGTTAGCATCATTGACACGTCAACAGGGAGGGGCGTTCCCCGGGTCACCGGCGGTTGCGCCGAGGAGGAGACAATGACGGCTCAAGCCTTCGAACTGGGGCTCAACTCGTTCGGGGAGGTGGCCACCGACGGCGACCGGACCCTGACCGACGCCGAGACGGTACGACTGCTCGTCGAGGAGGCCCGACTCGCGGAGTCGGTCGGCCTCGACGTGTTCAGCCTGGGTGAGCACTACCGCGAGGGCCACACCGACTCGGCCACGCCGGTGCTGCTCGCGGCGATGGCGACGGCGACCGAACGGATCCGTCTCGGCACCTCGGTCACGGTGCTCAGCACCAACGATCCGGTACGGCTCTACCACGAGTTCGCCACCCTCGACGCGGTGTCCGACGGGCGGGCCCAGCTGGTCCTCGGGCGCGCGTCGGCCACCGAGTCGTTCCCGCTGTTCGGCTACGACCTGGCGGACTACGAGCGGTTGTTCGAGGAGAAGCTCGACCTCTTCGTCCGACTCCAGCGGGACGAAACGGTCAACTGGTCCGGGACCGTACGAACGCCCCTGGTCGAGCAGCGGCTGCATCCGCGTATGCGTCCGGGCGGCATCCCCACCTGGATCGGCGTCGGCGGGAGCCCCGGCTCGGTGGTCCGCGCCGCCCGTTACGGACTTCCGCTCATGCTCGCGATCATCGGCGGGCGTCCGCAGCGCTTCGCCGGCCATGTCGACCTCTACCTCCGGGCACTCGAGCAGTTCGGGAACACCGCACAGCCGATCGGGCAGCACTCACTCGGCCTTGTCGCGGACACCGACCAGGAGGCGGTGGAAACATGGTGGCGGTACTGGCAGCCGACCGTGGCGCGGCTCGCCGAGGAGCGCGGCTTCTACAAACCGGACCGCGCACGCTACGAGGCCGAGATCGACCACGGAGCGCTGTTCGTCGGGTCCCCGGAGACGGTGGCCCGGAAGATCGCCACCATGGCCCGTGATCTGCGGTTGAGTCGGTTCGACCTCAAATACGACATCATGCACCTGCCTCGCGAGGCACGCGCGCGAACCATCGAGCTGCTGGGCAGCGAGGTCGCGCCGCGCGTCCGGGAGCTGTTGGCGAAGGAGCCCACCCATGTCTGACCTCGTGTTCGGCCTCGACACCTTCGGCGACGTACCGCAGGACGACAGCGGCACGCCGGTCTCCCACGCCGCGGCGATCCGTCAGGTCGTCGACGAGGCGGTGCTCGCCGACGATCTCGGCGTGGACGTCATCGCACTCGGCGAGCACCACCGGCCGGAATACTCGGTGTCGACCCCGGAGACCGTGCTGGCGGGCATCGCCACGCGCACCTCGCGCATCCGCCTCTCCTCGGGCGTGACGGTGCTCAGCTCCGACGACCCGGTCCGGGTGTTCCAACGGTTCGCCACCGTCGACGCGCTGTCGCACGGCCGGGCCGAGGTGATCCTCGGTCGCGGCTCGTTCACCGAGTCGTTCCCCCTCTTCGGGTACGACCTGGCGGACTACGACACGCTGTTCGAGGAGAAGATCGAGCTGTTCGCGAAGCTGCTCGACGAGAAGCCGGTCACCTGGAGCGGCACCCTGCGCGCCCCACTCACGGACGCCGACGTGTTCCCGAAGACCGAATCCGGGCACCTCAGCACCTGGGTGGGCGTCGGTGGCTCGCCGCAGTCGGTCGTCCGCACCGCGCAGTACGGGCTGCCCCTCATGCTGGCCATCATCGGCGGCGCCCCGGAGCGCTTCGCACCCTACATCGACCTCTACCGGAGGGCGGCCGACCAGCTCGGCACCACCGCGTACCCCGTCGGGATGCACTCCCCCGGCTTCGTCGCCGACACCGACGAGGAGGCGAAGGAGGTGTTCTGGCCGCACTACCGGGTCATGCGGAACCGGATCGGCGCGCTGCGGGGCTGGCCACCGATCCGGCGCGAGGAGTTCGACTCCGAGGTGGAGCACGGCTCGCTGTACATCGGCTCGCCGGAGACCGTGGCGCGCCGGATGGCGCGCGCCATCGGCAGCCTCGGCGTCGGCCGGTTCGACCTCATCTACACGGCGGGAGCCCAGCCGGTGAGCGCCCGGATGCGCGCCGTGGAACTCTACGGCTCCCGGGTGATCCCCATGGTCCGCGACATCCTCGCCGGCTGAACCACCACATCACCCCCTGGAGGGAAGACATGAACGGCAACGACGGGCCGCGGACCCTCGCCATCCTGGGGGCCGGCAAGGTGGGCACCGTACTCGCCCGGCTCGCGCTCGCCGCCGGCTACCGGGTGCTCGTCGCCGGCTCCGGCGACCCGGCGAAGATCGCCCTGACCATCGAGGTGCTCACGCCCGGGGCGACCGCGACCACCTCGGCCGACGCCGTGGCCGACGCCGACGTCGTCATCCTCGCCCTGCCGCTGGGCAAGTACCGCGCGATCCCCGCCGAGGCGCTGCGCGGCAAGCTCGTCGTCGACGCCATGAACTACTGGTGGGAGGTCGACGGCATCCGCGACGACCTGACCGACCCGCGCACCTCGTCCAGCGAGATCGTCAAGGCGTTCCTGCCGGGCGCGCGGGTGGTCAAGGCGTTCAACCACATGGGCTACCACGATCTCGAGGACGAGGCGCGACCGGCCGGAGCCGCCGGTCGCAAGGCCATCGCGATCGCCGGCGACGACCCCGCCGATCTCGCCGAGGTGGCGTCCCTCGTCGACGCGCTCGGCTTCGACCCGGTCGTCGCCGGCGCTCTCGCCGAGGGGGTACGGCTCGAACCGGGCAGCGAGTTGTTCGGCGCGAACGTGAGCGCCGCCGAGGTGCGGGCCATGCTCGACCGGTTTCCCGAGTCGGAACGCGGGCGGGCCGTCGCGTCCGCCCGAGGCTACGGGCCGCCCGGGTGACGCGCCGGTGCGCCGCGACGGTCAGACGACCCGGGCGACGGCCGCGTTGAACGACACGTCGCGCACTGACGGTCGCGGCTGCGGTGCGTCGTCGGCACGCCACCGCGACACCGACACGATGCCGGGCTCGACGAGCTCCAGGCCCTCCAGGAGGCCCGCGAACTGCTCAGTGGTGCGGGCCTGGAACCGGCCGTCCTGGTTGTTCGCCTCCAGTTCCGCGATCACCTCGGGCGGCAGATATTCCCAGGTCACGTGCGAGGCAACGACATAACTGCCGGACGGCAGCGCGGCGACGAGGCGGTCGAGGATGCTCCTGGGAGCCTCGTCGTCGCGGATGAAGTGCAGGATGGCCACCAGCATCAGGGCGACCGGCTGGGTGAGGTCCAGCGTGGCACGCAGATCCGGATGGGCGAGGATCCGCTCCGGCTCGCGCAGGTCGGCGTCGAGATAGGCGGTACGACCCTCGGGTGTGCTGTTGAGCAGGGCACGGGCGTGGGCGAGGACGATCGGGTCGTTGTCGATGTAGACGACCCGCGCCGCCGGGTCGATCGCCTGGGCGACCTCGTGCGTGTTGTCGGCGCTCGGGATGCCCGTTCCGATGTCCAGGAACTGGCGGACGCCCTGCTGCGCCAGGAACCGCACCGCACGGTGCAGGAACATCCGGTTCTCGACGGCGGCGAGCCGGATGGTGGGCATCGCGGCCGCCAGCGCGTCGCCGGAGCGCCGGTCGGCGGCGAAGTTGTCCTTGCCGCCCAGCAGGTAGTTGTACCTGCGGGCGGGGTGAGCGACTGTGGTGTCGATCCGGTCTGCCGCTGAGAGCTCTCCGCTGCCGAACGTCACCCGGGCCTCCCGTCGCCGCGATCTCTCCACAAGGTACACACCGGGTGAGCGGCACGGTGCCCGGTGGCCGTCACCGGTCGTCGTCGCGTACCCCGGTCAGGAGGTCGGCGGTGGTGTGTGCCCGCACGCCCGGGTCCCCGTCGTCGCTGAACCGCGCGACGACCGCACGGACGTACCGCTCGGCCGGCTCGGCGAGGCCGTCGTAGACGGCCGCGAACAGATCCCGGGCCGGTTGGCGGAGCCATCCCGCCGGGAGGAGTTCCAGCGGCAGACGCGGGTCGAGGATGGGAAAGCGCCGGAAGGTGTCCATGACCTCGGTGCGCGCCCGCACCGCCGCCGCGCCGTCGACCCGCCCCGAGCGCACGAGGGGCAGCAGCGGCGACCACCGCCGCAGGAACAGGTCGTAGTGCCCGCTGATCGCGTCGATGTCCCAGGCGTCGATGGGTGTCCGTTGGCTGGGCGTGTCGAGCATGGACTGTCGCCCCCGGAACACGGTGACGCGGCCCCCCGACAACTGCCCGAGCAGCTCCCGCGCGGCCGGGGTCAGGTCGTACGGCGAGATCCACAGTCCGTCGTACAGCGGCGCGTATCCGAGCCAGCGGAGCTGACCGCGCAGCGCCCGCCGCTGGGCGCCCCGGTCCTGGGGCAGCGAGAAGGCGACAGTCGTCCAGCACCCGTCCCACTCCGTCGTCGCGGCGGTGGACGTCAGGATCCACTGGGCGCCGGCGGAGAGGTTGGTGGCTGCGGCGCGACTGAGCCGGTAGGAGCTGCGACGGCCGTGCCTGCTGCCCTCCAGCACTCCCCGACGGGAGAGCCGACTGATCGCGGTCCGCGCGCCGGCCGTGGTCACGCCCGACTCGGCGAGCAGCGCGACGATGCCCGCGGACGGGAGCGCCGCACGGGTCCGGACGGTGTAGTCCGCCAGCAGGGTCACCGCCACGCCCTGGGGCGAGGTGCCGGCCTGCCTCCGGGGCAGCCGAAGCGAGTGCTCCCCGTCGTCCGGATAGATCTCCTCGATGTCGAACGGGCTCGCCACGGGCCCTCCGGGCTCGGCTCAGGGACGTTGTCCCGACTGTAGACCGATCGTCGGCGGACGGACGCACCCCATTGATCGAGGACCGTCGATTGACACTTATTCGCCCTGAGAGGACAATATCTGCTACGCGATCCCGTACGGAGCCGGCAGGGCACCCACACGTACGAGGCGACGCGCGATCACCGCGGGCGACCGGGCACACCCGCGAACCGAACGCGCGGCCAGTCCCAGCCTGCACAGGTGATCGAAGGAGTCGTCCCCGTGAAAGTCAGAAGGAAACTGCTACTGCTCGGCCTCGCCGCGTCGCTGGTGGCCGCCGGCCTGCTGGTTCCCACCATCGGCCCCGCGTACGCCGCGTCGCTGGCCGAGGTCACCAGCTTCGGCGACAACCCGGGCCGGATGCGCATGCACGTCTACGTGCCGGACGTCCGCCCGTCCCGCCCGGCGGTCGTGGTGGCCATGCACGGCTGCGGCGGATCCGGTCCGGGCTTCTACTCCGGCAGTGAGTTCGCCGCCCAGGCCGACCGGTACGGATTCATCGTCATCTACCCGAGCGCAACCCAGCAGGCCGGGTTCGGCAATTGCTTCGACGTCTGGTCCGACGCCGCCAAACGCCGCGGCGGAGGCAGCGACCCCGTGTCGATCATCTCGATGATCCGGTACGCGCAGCAGCAGTACAACGCCGACCCCGACCGGGTGTACGCCACCGGCAGCTCGTCCGGCGGCATGATGACCAATCACATGCTGGCCCTGTACCCCGACGTGTTCAAGGCCGGCGCCGCGTTCATGGGCGTGCCCTTCAACTGCTTCGCCAACGCGGCGGACTACCCGCCCGCCACCAGCCAGTGCACCGGCGGCAGCATGAACCGCACCCCGCAGCAGTGGGGTGACGCGGTCCGTCAGGCCTACCCCGGCTACTCCGGCCCCCGGCCGAGGGTGCAGGTGTGGCACGGCACCAACGACACGCTCGTGCCGTACTCGCTCCTTCAGGAGACGATCGAGCAGTGGACCAACGTGTTCGGGCTCAGCCAGACACCCACGTCCACCGACACCCCGCAGGCCAACTGGAACCGGCGCAGGTACGCCGACGCCAGCGGCGCCGTCCAGGTCGAGGCGTACAGCATCCAGGGCGCCGGACACAGCCTGCCGGCCGGCGGCATGGCCGCGGCCGCCATCGGGTTCTTCGGCCTGACCGCCCCGCCCACGACGCCTCCGCCCACGACGCCGCCCCCGCCCACGACGCCACCGCCCACGACGCCGCCTCCGCCCACGACGCCGCCGCCGGGTTCCGGCGCCTGTCGGGTGAGTGTCGCCGTCAACGCCTGGAACACCGGGCTGACCGAGAACATCACCATCACCAACACCGGCACGAGCGCCGTCAACGGCTGGTCACTGGTGTTCACCCTGCCCGGTGGGCAGAGCGTCACCTCGGGCTGGAACGCCAGCTACTCCCCCAGCTCCGGGCAGGTGACGGCCAGGAACGTCGCCTACAACGCGGCCATCGCGCCGAACGCATCGATCAGCATCGGCTTCCAGGCCACGCACACCGGCAACGCCGCCGGGCCGAGCTCTTTCACCCTCAACGGCGCGGCCTGCACGACCGCCTGACGTCAGCGATCCTCCGGACGATCCGAGCCGCCCCCGTCGCGCACAGCGGCGGGGCCGGCTCGGCGGTCGTCGACGGGACGCAAGCCAGCTAGCTGCCGGCCGGCACCTGGTCCGTGATCTCGTCGTAGCCGACCGCCCCGGGCGCGTCGGTCGGCGCGTAGATCACGCGGATCACGCCCGTGGGGAACGCCTCGGTCGCGGTCACCTTCAGGTGGTACGGCGTCCCGCCGTCGTCGAACAACCTGCGGCCCTTGCGCGCCGCCACCGGATGCACCAGCAGGCGCAACTCGTCGACAAGTCCCGCGGCGAGAAGCTGCTGCACCACCGAGATCGACCCGGGGATCAGGACACCCCTGCTGTCGGGGTCGGCCCGCAGCGCGGCGACGGTGTCCAGGAGGTCACCGGAGAGCAGTTCCGAGTTCCGCCAGGAGAATGTCAGTGGCTGACGCGAGACGACGATCTTGCGCATGTCCCCGAGTTGCTTGGCGAACGACGCGTCCTCCCCTCCGGCGGCCTCCCGGTCCGGCCAGGCGCCAGCGAAGCTGTCGTAGGTCTCCCGGCCGATGAGCAGGACGTCGGCGGTGTCGTAGTCCTCGCCGACAGCGCGACCCATGTTGTCGTCGAAGTACGGGAAGTGCCAGTCGGGGTCGATCTCGGCCACACCGTCGGCCGAGATGAACAGCGTGGAGATGACCTTTGCCATCGCGGTGCCCCTTCGAATCGGGTGATGTCGTCAGGTGAACCGCCACAGCATCCCAAAAATCGTCGGCCGGCCACCGACACCTCGCCGCGATCGAGGTCGTGGACCGCACCCCGGCCGGGGATATGGTGCGTCGATGAAGGACCTCACCGACCTGTTCCGCCTGGCCGCCGACCACGCCGCCGACTACCGACGCTCGCTGCCGGACCGGCCGGTCGCGCCGCCGCCCGGTCGGGCCGAGGCGACCCGGACGTTCGCCGGCCCGCTGCCCGCCCAACCCTGCCCGCCGGAGCAGGTGGTGGCGGACCTGCTCGCCGCCGCCGAGCCCGGTCTCGTCGCCAGCGCCGGCCCGCGCTACTTCGGTTTCGTGGTGGGTGGCGCGCTACCGGCCGCGACGGCCGCCGACATGCTCACCGTCGGCTGGGACCAGCTCGCGTTCAACGCCGTCACCTCGCCGGCCGCCGTCGCGGCCGAGGCCACCGCCGGAGCGTGGCTCAAGGAGCTGCTCGGGATACCGGCGACCGCGTCGGTCGGCTTCGTGACGGGCGCCCAGGCCGCCAACACGGCCGGGCTCGCCGCCGCCCGGCACCAGGTGCTGGCGGACGCGGGCTGGGACGTGGAACGGCGTGGGTTGCTCGGTGCGCCGCCGATCCGGGTGATCGCCGGAGCCGAGCGGCACGCCACGATCGACAGGTCGCTGCGCCTGCTCGGCCTCGGCGTGGACGCCGTACAGCCGGTGCCTGCCGGCCCGAACGGCGCCATCGACCCCGGGGCGCTGCGCGACGTCCTGAGCGACGGCCCCGCCGGCCCCACCATCGTGTGCCTCCAGGCCGGGAACGTGAACACCGGCGCCTGCGACGAGTTGCGGGAAGCCAGCGAGCTGGCGCACCGGAACGGCGCCTGGGTGCACGTCGACGGGGCCTTCGGCCTGTGGGCCGCGGTGAGCCCCACCACCCGCCATCTCGTGGACGGGCTGGAAATGGCCGACTCGTGGGCCTGCGACGGCCACAAGTGGCTCAACCTGCCGTACGACACCGCGTTCGCGTTCTGCGCCCGGCCCGACTCGCACGCGGCGGCGATGTCCCTCAACGCCGCGTACCTCGTCGGCGCCGACGGCGTGCCGGCGGGCGCGGCTCTCACCGCCGAGTCCTCGCGCCGGGCCCGGGGGTTCGCGGTCTGGGCCGGCCTTCGCGAGCTGGGGCAGGACGGGCTCACGGCTCTGGTGGATCGCTGCTGCGCGTTGGCGCGCCGGTTCGCCGAGGGTCTGACCGCGGCCGGGTTCGAGGTCGCCAACGAGGTGGTCCTCAACCAGGTGCTCGTCGGTTTCGGTGACGACGCGCGCACCGACCGGGTGCTGGCCGCGGTGCAGGCGGACGGCACCTGTTGGGCGGGCGGCACGACGTGGCGGGGACGGCGGCTCATGCGCATCTCGGTGTCGAACGCCACCACCACCGAGGCGGACGTGGACCTGTCGATCGCGGCGATCACCCGTCTCGCCGCGTGACGTCGTCGGCCGCACCCCGATCCGTCCGGTCACGGCGACGATTCTCACAGGCGTCTCCGGCAGGTACGGGCGGAGCAGGAGCGGCACAATCGGTGTGTGGCGAGCCCACGACGACCGAGTTGACATGAAGTGTGGTTGAAGTCTTAACCTCCGCCGTGGATCACGTTGCTCGCTGTTGGAGGACATCTGATGAACCTGCCCCGCCTTCTGAGCCCGCGGACCGTCGCGAGCGCCCACTGCGATCTCCCCTGCGGCGTCTACGACCCGGCCCAGGCCCGCATCGAGGCCGAGTCGATCAAGGCGATCTCGGAGAAGTACCAGGCCAGCGACGACCCGGAGTTCCGCACCCGGTCGCTGATCATCAAGGAACAGCGGGCCGAGCTGGTCAAGCACCACCTCTGGGTGCTGTGGACCGACTACTTCAAGGCGCCGCACTTCGAGAAGTACCCGCAGCTGCACACCCTCTTCAACGAGGCCACCAAGCTGGCCGGTGCCGGCGGCGCCAAGGGTGCCACCGACCCGGCCGTCGCGGAGCAGTTGCTCGCGAAGATCGACGAGATCGCGAAGATCTTCTGGGAGACCAAGCAGAACTGAGCCGTCGGGACCGGGTGGCGCTGCGCCACCCGGTCCGGCGCACCCCGATCGGGAGGACCGCATGACGCCGCGCACCGACCTCGTCGAAGACCTGATGAGTCGATTCCCGCACGTGCCGCGCGAGGCGGTCATCAAGGAGGACCTGCTGCGCGGCGGCCTCGCCTTCGACGACTCGGCGTTGACCGACAACGAGAACGGTGACGTCAAGCCGAAGTCCTACTTCATCTTCTCCTTCGACCACCGCACGCTGCCGGAGCTGGGGACCGCCGCGTTGCGCCGACCGCCGGAGGAGATCGTGCTCACCGGCGGGCCGTACGAGCTGCGCCGGACGGTCGTCTCGGTACGCACCAACCCCGGGTCTCCGTACCGCGTCCGCACCGACAGCGACGGGCGGCTGCGCCTGTTCCTGGACGGCCGGCCGATCGCCGACGTCGGACTGCCGCCGATGCCGAGCTACTACCGGCACACGCTCGCCAACGGAAAGTCGGTGATGGAGGTCGCCCCGACCATCCAGTGGGGCTACCTCATCTACCTGACCGCGTTCCGGGTCTGCCAGTACTTCGGGGCGAAGGAGGAGTGCCAGTACTGCGACATCAACCACAACTGGCGGCAGCACAAGCAGGCGGGTCGTCCCTACACGGGGGTCAAGCCCGTCGACGAGGTGCTGGAGGCCCTGGAGATCATCGACCGGTACGACACCGAGCGGGCCTCGCAGGCGTACACCCTCACCGGCGGCAGCATCACCTCGCACGTCGGCGGGCTGGCCGAGGCGGACTTCTACGGCCAGTACGCGCAGGCGATCGAGGAGCGGTTCCCCGGCCGGTGGATCGGCAAGGTCGTCGCCCAGGCGCTGCCCCGAGCCGACGTGCAGCGGTTCCACGACTACGGGATCCGCATCTACCACCCCAACTACGAGGTGTGGGACAAGCGGCTGTTCGAGTTGTACTGCCCGGGCAAGGAGCGGTACGTCGGCCGCGAGGAGTGGCACCGCCGGATCCTCGACTCCGCCGAGGTTTTCGGCCCGCGCAACGTCATCCCGAACTTCGTGGCCGGCGTCGAGATGGCCGCACCGCACGGCTTCACGAGGGTGAACGAGGCGATCGACTCCACAGCCGAGGGGCTGGAGTACTTCATGTCGCGCGGGATCACCCCGCGGTTCACCACCTGGTGCCCGGAGCCCACCACGCCACTCGGCCGGGACAACCCCGAGGGCGCTCCGCTGGAGTACCACGTCCGCCTGCTGGAGGTCTACCGGGCGACGATGGACGCCCACGGCCTGTCCAGTCCTCCCGGCTACGGACCGGCCGGAGCGGGGCGAGCCGTCTTCTCGGTCAGCTCGTTCATGGACAGCCTGCCGTCCGGGCCGGCCTGACCGTACGCCCGGACCACCGGACGCGGCTGAGCCGGCCCCCCATGACGGAGCCGGCTCAGCCGATCGTGTGTCCGGTCAGCTGTTGAGTCGGGCGAGGAGCGCCGTGGCCATTCCCTGCTCGCCTCGGGCGTTCGGGTGGAACGGGGCCGCCGCGTTCTGCGGCACGAGTCCCTCGACCCACCGGGTGCCGCTGCTCTTGCACGCGTCGCGCCCGATGGACGGGGTGTAGACGTCGGCGTAGGTGGCGCCGTTCGCGGCCGCGGTGTTGGCAAGCATCGCGTTGAGCGACTTCTCGACGGCGCGCAGGTACGGCACGTCCTGGTAGGCGATCGGGACGACGGGCCAGCAGCCGTATCCGCTGTCCGGCACGATCGCCGGGTAGCCGAGCACCACGACCCGCGCGCCCGGCGCGGCCCGGCGGATCCCCTGGAGCACGCTTGTCACCTTGGGCGCGGTGGCGGTGATCCGGGCCTGCAACTGGTCGACGCCTCCGGCGGTGTAGCGGTTCTTGCACGGCGACCCGAGCGGGCTGCTGAGGCTGGCCTCCGCGCAGTCGCCGATGATCCCGGCGAAGCCGATGTCGTTGCCGCCGATCTGCACCGTGACCAGGGCGGTGTTCGACGTGACCGCGCTGAGCTGCGGCGGCAGCGTGATGCCCAGTTGGCCGGTGCCGCCGTAGAGGATGTCGTCAGTGGTGGCGCCGGAGCAGCTCACGTCGGCGAACGACGAGGAGCCGGCGGACGCGGCCACCAGGGCCGGGTAGTTGCGGTTGGACCGCAGGCAGTTCAGGTCGATCTGCGTCGGGACCAGCGGGCCGGAGGTGTACGAGTCACCCAGAGCGACGTAGCGGCCGGTGGGCACGGCGGCGCTGGCGGGTGTGGCGACGGCGAGCAGCACGCCGGCGGTGGCCGTGGCGAGTGCGGCCAGGCGGGCGGCTGCGCGCAGGAGCGGCAGGCGGGGACGGGTCATGACGCCTCACAGACGGATCACGGTGGGGGTGGTGCCGAGATCCTGTCGTCGTCGACGGGCTCACGTCAATATCGACGGTCCTCACTAAATATCGCTGTGGAGTGTGGGACGCAGAGGTGCCGCTCCCGCCCGGGCGGGACCACGATCGGGGGCGTGCGGGTGCGGACGATCCGCCACACCCGCACGCCCGGCGTGGCCGTCAGAGGGTGAACACCACTGTGGAGATGCTGCGCGGGCCGACGTTGACGGTGGCCTGCCCTCCGTTCACGCTCGTCGGTTGACTGGCCGCGTTGGCGTTCTGCGAGGTCAGGTAGTGCTCCGCCCGGGTGACGTTCTGCGGCGCCTGGATCACCGCGTTGTTGACCGCGCTGTTCGACCGGTTGAGGATCACCAGCGTGATCTTCCCGTCGCCCTGGTAGGCGGTCACCTCCAGCGGTGTGGCCTTGGAACTCTTCGTCAGGGCGACCCGCTGGTAGCCGGGGCGGACGTACTTGGCGTACTGCGAGAAGGCGTACCCGCGCTTGAGCGGGGCGCCAGCGGTCGTGCCGTACGCCGCCTCGCCGTCACCTATGAAGGAGTAGTAGCGCTTGCCGTACCACCAGATGTAGGCGCTCCAGTTCGACTCCATCGACTTGTGCACCGTGCGCATGATGTCGTCGAGCGTCTCGTCCCAGACCGCCAGGTTGCTGGGGTTGCCCCAGATGTTCGAACCGCTGCCGTCCGCCTCGTGGTGGTTCCACTCGGTCATCCACACCGGCTTGCGGTACTGCTCGGCGAGGGGGTACGGCTTCAGCCGGCCCGACTCCTCGGTGCCGTACAGGTGGCCGCCGATGTAGCCGATGTTGTTCCGGGCGGTCGTGTCGTTCAGGGTCGGGTCGGTGAAGCCGTAGTTCATGTTCACCGCCTCGGCGACCATGAGCTTGGTGTTCTGCACCCTGGCGCCCTGGTCGCGGACGAAGTCGCGCAGCTCGGTACCGCTCCAGTCCATCGAGTCGTAGTCCGGGTGCCAGTCCGGCTCGTTCTGCACCGAGGTGACGTCGACGTTCACGCCCTGGTTGCGCATGTACTGCACGTAGCTGTTCAGGTGGTTGGCGTAGTCGTCGTAGTAGTCGGTCTTCAGCTTGCCGCCGTTGACCCGGCTGTTGTTCGTCTTCCACGCGGCCGGCGCCGTCCACGGAGACGCCAGGATCTTCACGTTGGACCCGTACGACTTCGCCGTCTTCAACGAGCTGACATGCGTCGCCCACTCGCTGGAGACCGGTGACAGGCCGGTACGCACGATGGACAGGCCCAGTTGGTTGGCACCCATCCCGACCAGCGTCTGCGTGTCCGCCGTCGACCAGGCGCTACCCCAGATGGACTGCGCGGCACCGAACCCGTCGACCGTCTGGTACCGGGTGGCGCTGTTCACCGTGATGTCCGCCGGCCCGTTCGGCGGCGGGGTGGTCGGGGGCGGGGTGGTCGGAGGTGGGGTGGTCGGAGGCGGCGTGGGTTCCGTGCCGCCGGTGCAGCCCACCCCGTTCAGCGCGAAGCTCACCGGAGCGGGGTTGCTGCCGGTCCACGAGCCGTTGAAGCCGAAGGAGGCCGTGCCGTTCGTCGCGATGGCCCCGTTGTAGTCGACGTTCCGTGCGGTGACCGTCGCGCCGTTCTGCGTCAACGACGTGTTCCACGCCTGCTGGACGGTCTGACCCGCGTCGAAGGACCAGGTCAGGGTCCAGCCGCTGACGGGAGCGCCGAGATTGGTGATGGTGACGTTGGCGCCGAAGCCACCCTGCCACTGCGACGACACGCTGTAGTCCACCGAACAGCCGGCGGCCGCGGCGCCCGCCGGCGCCGCCAGGGCTACCGCCGTCGATGCCAACAGGACCGCGCCGGCCGACACCAGGGCGGCGTTGCGCACTCTGAGTTTCCTCATAGAACATTCTCCTGAGCTGGGGTGACGCACCACGATCCACGGCGTCACGCGTGAGAGTTGGCGTCTGCCCATGGGCGTACGCATCGCTGTTAGCGCTAACAGGCGCGGCCCGATCGCACCCGTACCGGCATACACAGTTGCCCGATGGCACACCGGGCTCCCCACAGCGTGCCAATCTCTGCGACATAGACTTTCGCGGATGTGTTGGCCGCCCGTCAAGGTGCCTCACGCCAGCCGGCCCCGCTCGCGTCCGGGTCGGGACACGTGCGGGGCCGGATGGTCGGCCGGTGCGTACGGACCCGTCAGGCGCCGATCGCCACGGCGAAGATGTGCATGGTCGGCACACCGGACGCGGGTCGGGCACTGATGTTCGGCAGCTCGACCCGGGCCACGGCCCTGTTCTGCAGGGCGACGCCGACGTAGTAGATGCACGCAGCGGTGTTCTGACGCACGTTGCCCGGCCGGTTCTGGTACGCCGACACGATGGCCGCGGTGGCCCCGGACTGCGGCCCGCCGTACCAGTCGGGCGAGCTGAGCGTGAACGCCTGGCGGGTGCCGTCGGCGTAGACGACCGTTCCGGTCCCGGACACCGCCCCGTAGGTGCCGGTCAGCAGGAAACCGAGCGTGCTGCCCGTGCCGGTCACGCTGATCGCCTGGCCCGAGGCGATGGCGTTGTCGGCGAGACCGGGGCTGACGTTGGGCCAGCGGAAGGTGACACCGTTGCGGCTCACCGTGCCGCCCGGGCTGGCACCGGCCTGCGCCAGGGCCTGCGCGGAGAGCGTCGCCCCGTTGCCGTCGAAGTTGCCGACGCCGGTGTTGGTGTCGTTGGTGATTCCCGCGTTGCTGAAGCTCTGCTCCAGCGTCGGTGTCGTGGCGCCGGAACTGGTGACCCGGTAGGTGCGCCCGGCCTGCACGGTGACGTCGACCAGGTCGCTCTCGATCCGGGTGGTCCGGGCGGCCGTACCGTCGGCGGTGTCGACGACCGTGACGGTCCCGGTCAGGATCCGCGACCGCAGGCGGACCGTACCTGCGCGGTCCGGCCGCAGCAGAATCTCGGTGGCCTGTCCGTTGGCCCAGGTGATGCCGACCGTGTGCCCGCCCCGGGCGCGCAGACCGGTCACCCGGCCGCTCGGCCAGGCCGGCGGAAGTGCCGGCAGGACGTGCAACTCACCGGCGTGGCTCTGCAACAGCATCTCGGCGATGCCCGCGGTGGCGCCGAAGTTGCCGTCGATCTGGAACGGCGGGTGCAGGTCGAACATGTTCGGCGCGAGCCGTGCGGTGGTCGCGAGATAGCGGATCAGGTCGTGGGCCCGCTTGCCCTCCTCCATCCGCGCCCAGAAGTTGATTTTCCAGGCCAGCGACCAGCCCGTGCCGTCGTCGCCGCGCAGCTCCAGCGTCCGGCGCGCGGCCTCGAACAGCTGCGGGGTGCCGCGCTTGGTGATCTGGTTGCTGGGGGCCAGGCCGTACAGGTGGGAGATGTGCCGGTGGTTGCGCTCGGTCTCCACCCAGTCGTAGAGCCATTCCTGGATGTTGCCCCGGGATCCGATCTTCATCGGGGGGAGCCGGTCGCGGGTGGCGCGCGCCTGGGCGCGGAACGTCTCGTCGACGCCGAGGATCTCGCTGGCCCGGGCGCAGCCGTCGAACAGGTCCCGCAGGATCTGGTTGTCCATCGTGGGGCCGGCGCAGACGCTGGCGTCCGTGTGGTGGCTCAGTTCCGGTGAGTTCGACGGGTTGGTGACCAGGTAGCCGAGGGTCGGCTCGGTCACCAGGGTGTTGAGGAAGAACTGCGCGGCACCCTTCATCGCCGGATAGTTCGCCCGCAGGAACTCGACGTCACCGGTGAACAGGTAGTGGTCCCAGATCAGGGTGCTCAGCCAGGCGCCGCCGGTCTGCCACATGCCCCAGAAGGCGCCGTCCACCACGGAGGTGGCCCGCCACGCGTCGGTGTTGTGGTGGGTGACCCAGCCGCTTGCCGCGCCGTACTGCACCTGTGCGGTACGGGTGCCGGTGACCGCGAGGTCCCGGACCATGTCGAACACCGGGCTGTGACACTCCGACAGGTTCGTGGTGTTGGCCAGCCAGTAGTTCATCGGCAGGTTGGCGTTGATCGTGTACTTGGAGTCCCAGGCCGGGGTCAACGAGTCGTTCCAGATGGCCTGGAGGTTTGCCGGCTGGGTGCCGGGCCGCGACGACGAGATCAGCAGGTACCGGCCGAACTGGAACAGCAGCGCGGAGAACTGCGGGTCGTTGACGCTGTTGTGCTGGGCGATCCGGACGTCGGTGGGCTGGTCGGCCGCGGCGGTACGGCCCAGGTCGAGGCTGACCCGACCGAACAGCGCCTGGTAGTCGGCCACGTGCCGGCTGCGCAACTGGTCGTAGCTGCTGGCACGGGCGGCCGTGAGACGCCCCCGTGCGAGACCCTGGTAGTCACCCCCGACGTTGCGGTAGTTGACGTAGCTGGAACCGATGGAGATCAACAAGGTCACGCTCGTGGCGTTGGTGACCCGCAGGGTGCCGCCGGAGCTGGACACGCTGCCGCCGCCGACTGTGGCGTTGGCCAGCGCGAGGAAGCGGACCGCACCGTTGACCCCCTCCTGGTTACCGGAGACGCCGTCGAGGGAGATCGTGGCGCCGTCCGGGCTGGCGACCGAGGTCCGTTGCGGGCTGTCGAACGTGGCGGTGAACGAGATCGACCCGGACCGGTCGGCGGTCAACCGCATCGCGATGACCTGGTCGGGCGCGCTCGCGAACACCTCGCGCTGGTAGCGGACACCGTTCATCACGTACGTCACCGAGGTGGTGGCGGTGGTCAGGTCCAGTTGCCGGTCGTACTGCGAGGCGGAGCCCGAGGTGGGGAAGGTCAGCCGGAGGTTGCCAACGGTCTGGTAGGCCAACTGCCCCACAGGGTTACCGAGCATGGCCTGGTTGATGAGGTTCTGGGCCTGGGTCCACTGGTTCGCGAAGACCAGCCGACGGATCTCCGCCAGCGCCCCGGCACCCCTGGTGTTGCTGGGATCGTGCGGGCCACCGGCCCAGACGGTGTCCTCGTTGAGCTGTAGTCGCTCCGCGTCGACGTTTCCAAACACCATGGCGCCGAGCCGGCCGTTTCCGATCGGAAGCGCCCGCAGCCAGTCGGTGCCAGCCGATTCGTCGTACCAGAGCGCCAGGTCCCCGGCGGCCAGCACCGCCGGCGGTGCCGCCGACTCACCTCGGGCCACCGCCGTCCACGGGAGCGGCAGCAGAGCGCCGCCCGCGCCGGCAGCGCCCATCCGCAGGGCCTGCCGTCGGGTCAGGTCTGACATCGATCGATCCTCCAAACGGTGACCGATCCGGCCACCCCACGCGCGACAGGGATGAGAGCCACAGTGGATCCGCTCGGTGGTGCCACACCACGACGTCGCCGCGTGGGTCCTTGGCGGCCCATGGACAGTCAGACATCCGATGTGTTTCGCGAAGGTTACACCGGAGCCGCGAGATAGGCAATGATCGATCGATGTGGACCTTGCCGCCCCACGGGGACAGTGACCAGGGAGATTCAGACGACGCCCGACAGTGGCGGCGGCGGCAGGCAGGGCCGATACCAGCAGGAACGACGGCCAGACACGCGACAGGCCGCACATACATCAGATGTCATAGGCCGCCAGGCGCGGTCTTTCGTCCGGCGGGACCACCGGTCGTGGTCCCGCCGGACGAAAGGTGGCCCAGCTAGCCGTCGGTCCGGCCGACCAGGGAGATCAGGTGGTCCGCTGCCGGACCCGACGACGCCGGGTTCTGACCGGTGACGAGCAGACCGTCGGTCACCACGTACGGCTCGAAGTTTCCCGCCTTGGAGAACTCGCCGCCCTTGGCGACCAACTCGTCCTCGACGAGGAACGGGACGACCGTCGTCAGACCCATGGCCCCCTCCTCGCTGTCGGTGAATCCGGTGACCCGCCGTCCGGCGACCAGCGGCTCACCGTCGGGCGTCGTGCAGTGCCGCAACACCCCGGGCGCGTGGCACACAAGCGCGATCGGCTTGCCCGCCGCGACGACCCGCTCGATCAGTTTGACCGAATTGTCGTCTTCGGCGAGGTCCCACAGCGGGCCGTGGCCCCCCGGGTAGAAGACGGTGTCGAAGTCCTCGACCGCCACCGAGTCGAGCCGTACCGTCGCGTCAAGCTGGCGTTTCGCCTCGGCGTCCGCCTCGAACCGGCGGGTCTCGTCCGTCTGGAAGTCCGGCTCCGTGCTCTTCGGGTCCAGCGGCGCCCGCCCGCCCCGGGGCGAGGCGAGCGTCACATCCCATCCGGCGTCCCGAAAGCGGTAGTAGGGCGTCGCCAGCTCCTCGAGCCAGAAACCGGTCTTGTCTCCGGTGTCCCCCAACTGGTCGTGCGAGGTCAACACCATCAGAACCTTGGTCATGTCCACTCCTATCAGCAGTTCTGCTGATAGATACCCCTGGTCGGCGAGGGCGATACCATGGCCTCCGTCTCCCGCCCGCGACCGTCAGCCAGCACCCCGGGGAGTTCAGGACATGCTCGGTGCCCGTGCCACCGCCGGGCCGCCAGGACGGCCGGCGACAGCGCTCGTCGCGGCGTCGGCCCTGGTCGCCCTGGCCGCGTGCGGCACCGCCGACCCGACCGGGGCGCCGACGCGCGACAGTGGCGAGACACCCGCCAGCGCCTCCCCGACACCCGACCGCAGCCAGGACTTCCGCCGGCTGGAGGAGACGTACGGGGCGCGGCTGGGGATCTACGCCGTCGACACCGGCACGGGCCGGACGGTGACGTACCGCGCCGACGAGCGGTTCGCCTACGCCTCGACGTACAAGGCGCTGGCCGCCGCCGAGGTCCTCGACGAGACCACCGACGCCGAGCTGGACCGGGTGGTGCGGTACCCGGCGAAGGACCTGGTGGCGCACTCGCCGATCACCGAACGGCACGTCGCCGACGGGATGACGGTGCGCGCCCTCGCCGACGCCGCCGTCCGCCACAGCGACAACACGGCCGGCAATCTGCTGCTGCGTCACCTCGGTGGGCCCCAGGGGTTCGAGGCCCAACTGCGCGGGATCGGTGACACGGTCACCGACGCCGCCCGGTACGAGACCAGCCTCAACGAGGCGACTCCCGGCGACCGGCGGGACACCAGCAGCCCTCGGGCACTGGCCGGCGACCTGCGGGCGTACGCCGTCGGCGACGCCCTCGAACCCGCCGACCGCGACATCCTCATCGGCTGGCTGCGGGGCAACACCACCGGCGGCGCGCTCGTCCGGGCCGGCGTCCCCGACGGCTGGGTCGTCGGGGACAAGACCGGCACCGGCGGGTACGGCACCCGTAACGACATCGCCGTGATCTGGCCGCCGGATCGCGCCCCGGTCGTCCTCGCCGTGCTGTCAAGCCGCGACGAGAAGGACGCCACCCACGACGACGCCCTCGTCGCCCGGGCCACCGAAGTGGTGATCGCGCAGCTCTGACCGCGCGTCGCGAGCGACACCACGCGTAGCCCTGGGCCGTCGTCCGGCGACCGCCCGACCGGCCGCCGCGCGGGCTCGGTCACCGCCAGATCCGGTCAGGGGCAGCGCACCACCTGGCCGGCGTAGGACAGGCCCCCACCGAAGCCGAACAGCAGCACCCAGCCCCCGGAGGGGATCTCGCCGCGTTCCACCATCTTGGACAGCGCCAGGGGGATGCTGGCGGCCGAGGTGTTGCCCGAGTCGACGACATCGCGGGCGATCACCGCGTTCGCGGCGCCGATCCGTTGGGCCAGCGGCTCGATGATGCGCAGGTTGGCCTGGTGCGGCACGATCGCCGCCAGCTCCGCCGGATCGACACCGGCACGCTCGCAGACCGAGATGGCGATGCGCGGCAGGGCGGTCGTCGTCCACCGGAACACGGTCTGTCCCGCCTGCTGGAACGTACCGTCGCGTCCCTCGATGCGGACGGCGTCGGACATCTGCGGCACCGAGCCCCACACCACCGGCCCGACCTCCGCCTGGTCGGCGGCGGTGAGGACCGCCGCGCCCGCTCCGTCACCGACGAGGACGCAGGTGCTCCGGTCCGACCAGTCCGTCCAGTCCGACAGCCTCTCCGCGCCGACGACGACCGCCGTGCGGGCGGCCCCCGCGCGGATGGCATGGTCGGCGGTGGCGAGGGCGTGCGTGAAGCCGGCGCAGGCGACGTTGAGATCCAGCGCCGCCGGGCTCGGCAGACCCAGCTGTGCGGCCACCCGGGCGGCGATGTTCGGAGACCGGTCCTCGGCGGTGCAGGTGGCGACGAGGACGTAGTCGACGTCCTCGGCACGCACGCCGGCGTTCTCCAGAGCATGCCGGGCCGCGTGGGCCGCCATCGAGTCGACGGAGTCGGCCTTGTCCGCGATGTGGCGGGTGCGGATCCCCACCCGGCTGCGGATCCACTCGTCGCTGGTGTCCACCATGCGGGCCAGGTCGTCGTTCGTGAGCACGGTGGCGGGCTGGTAGTGGCCGAACGCGAGAATGCGTGAGCCAATCATGGGCGGTGCTCCGATCGTCGGCGCATCGTGCGCGTGGCGCGAGGGACGACATGCTTCCCGGACAGGATGCCACCGGCGGACGTGGTGTCCGCCCCGTGACCACATCGTGGACGATGTGGTCACACCCGCCCGAGGCCGCCCCTCCCGCCGCACGGCGTGCCGTCGCCGCTGGTGGAGGCCGTGCCCGCCGCGTCCGCCCGGGCGGCGCTCACGACGGGCTCAGCTCACGCCGCCTCTTTCGCGCGACCCGATGGCCCTGAACGCTTGAGGGCGACGACCCCACCGACGATGAAGATGCCACTGAGGATCATTCCGACGACATTGCCCTCGGCCAAGGTGCCGAAGATGCCCAGAAGCCCCACGATGACCGCCACTCCCCCGACAAGTCGCAGGACGTAGTCGCCGACAGACATGCGTCGTTCATTCGTCATGGTGACTCTTGTTGCCCGGCGTCCAGGTACCGCAAACGGCGTTGGCGCCGTGCGGTCGTCACCGTCCGTTCGGCCTCTCGGTCGCGGTCGCCGCGATGACGGCGTGCCGTCGATGAGTGCCATCGGTGGACCGCTGAAGGCGCTCCACCTCGGTGAACCCGGCTCGCGCCAGCCGCGCGGAGAACTCGTCGACGGGCCAGCGGTAGGCGGTCACGACCTTGTGGTCGAAGGCGTCGACCTCGTCCCCGTCGAAGAAGCCGACCACCACGGTCGCCTGTGGAGCGGCCGCCCGTCGGAGTCGGGCGAGCACGCCGTCGAGATCCTGCGGCGGAAGGTGGATCAGTGAGTACCAGGCCAGGATGCCGGCGAGCGAGCCGTCGGCGACGTCGAGGGCGTCGATGGACCCGAGCCGGTACCTCCCGTCCGGGTGGGTCGCCCGCGCGTGGTCGATGAACTCGGGCACCATGTCGACTCCGGCCGCGTCGACGCCAAGCGAACGGAGGTGGGCGGTGATGTGGCCGGGCCCGCAGCCCAGATCGAGCACCGGGCCGGGGTGGCCCGCCAGATGCCGTTCGATGAAGGCGAGGTCGTCCGGGTGCACCTGCTCGCGGCTGCCGAACAGCCCGATGTAGAGCTGCGCCACTGACGAGTACGCCTGCCGGACCTGTTCCGCGTTCACCTGCCGACTATAGAAGCTCGATCCGGCGGGCGGGTGACGGCGGTGGCGCGGACGTGTGGGTCCGCGCCACCGCAGTGCTCGTACAGCAGGTTCAAAGCCGCGCCGCGGGTGCCGGGGTGGCTACCCGGTGCGGACCAGCTGCCACTGCTGGTTGTTGCCACCCCAGTCGGCGTACTGGACGACGTTGCCGCCGTCGGCGGTGGACGCGCCCTGCACCTCGACCGCCTTGCCGCTGTTGCGGTTGATCAGACGGAGGTATCCACCGGCGGATTCGGCGAGCCGGAACTGCTGGTTCGTACCGTTGCCGTCACTCCACTGGACGATCGCTCCACCGTCGGCGGTGGAGAAGTTGTAGACGTCCAGCACCTTGCCCGAGTTGCGGGACTTCAGCCGGTAGTAGCCACCGCCCGAGTCCACGAACTGCCACTGCTGCCACGCCCCGTCGTTCCTGGCCCACTGCGCGATCCGCGCACCGTCGGTGGTCGCCCGCTCGTACACGTCGAGCGCCTTGCCACTGTTCCGGTTCACCAGCACGTACCAGGCGGTGGTGTCCACCGGGGTGCCCGGCGGGGGCGTCGTCGGGTTCGAGCCCGCGTTCAGGGCGTTGAGGACCGAGGTGTACGCGGCCTTCTTGTTGCCCGACCTGTCGAACAGCAGCGCGTTGTCGCTCCCGCGCCACGAGTCGCTGTCCCGTACGCCCCACACGGTGATGCCGGTGCAGCGGGAGACGTTCATGCAGGCGCGGGTGACCGATCCGAAGATGTTGGCCTGGTTGGAGCCGGTCATCACGTCCAACTCGGTGATCTGCACATCCACACCCAGATCAGCGAACCGCTGCAGATTGGCCTGA
>NZ_JBEXGP010000034.1:0-58429 GCF_040607375.1 Micromonospora sp. NPDC005298 | reverse complement strand
CAGTGCTTACACACATCCGACATCATCAACCACCGAAAATCCGTCCGCCCCTGCACACCCGAACCCCGCCCCGGCGGCTGCGACCCCGGCATCCCCAGGAACTCGGCGCCGCCCGACATGCGGGCCGCCGCGGCGGGTGAGCCGGGCACGAGCCCCGGATCCGTGCCGGTGTCGGCGCCGGTCCGCGCACCGACCGCCGCCGTCGCCGGGCTGACCGACGGCCCGTCCGGTTGCCCCTCGAACGCCGCGCTCCCCGGGCCCACCGAGCGGGGTTGCTCGACGAACGCGACGTGCCGCCACGAGTTCGCCGTCAACGCCCCGGTGTTGTCGTACGACATACCCAACAGGTCAAGGCCGCTCTGCGGCACACCGTTCCACTCCTTGCACGCCACCTCGCACGCCTTGCACCCGATACACACGCTCGTGTCGGTGAAGAACCCCATCCGCGGCGGAGCGTCCACGTAGCCGGCATCGGGCGCCGGGTCCAGCGGCCCGTACAGGGCGTTGGCGTGGGGCATCGGTCAGGCCTCCTGGTCGCTGCTGCTGTCGGCGACGTCGGTCGTGACCAACGGTGGATAGCGGTGGCTCAGGTCCCCCGACCGCCGCCGGTAGTCGTACACGAGGTCGCGCAGATCCGGTCCCCTCGGGCGCCGGCCGGGCCGGATGTCGCAGGTGCCGACCTTGCTCTCCTGGATCAGCACGTTCGGGTCCAGGGTGATGCCGAACAGGTCGTTCGCCGAGTCGCCGGTCACCAGACCCTCGTAGCCGAAGTGGTACGGCAGCCAGACCTGGTGGATGACCCGGCCGTCGACCCGCAGTGGGCTGACGCGGTCCGTCACCAGGACCCGCGCCTCGATGGCCGCCCGGGTGGTGATCAGGTGCGCCCAGCCGAGGTGGTCGAGCCCTCGTTCGGCGGCCAGCTCCGGTGACACCTCGACGAACATCTCCGGCTGCAACTCCGCCAGCGGCGACACCGTACGGCTCATCCCACCGGCCGTGTGATGCTCGGTGAGCCGGCTGACCGTGAACACGAGGGGGAAGACGTCACTGTGGTCCTCCGGCGGGCTCGGGTTCAGGGTGTTGATGGGGTGTGTGTAGACCTTGCGGGTCGGGTTGGCCTGCTGGCGGTACAGCGGGTTGCGCACCGGCGACTCGACCGGCTCGTAGTGCGTCGGCAGCGGCCCGTCCAGGACACCGCTCGGCGCGAACAACCAGCCCTTGCCGTCGCCCTGAAGGATGAACGGGTCGTCGCCCGCGATGCCCGCCACGCCACCCGTGTTCGGCGGCGGCCGGTACGACGGCGGTTTGGTCTTCTCGAAGTCCGGCACGTCGTAGCCGGTCCACTCGCCGTTGTCGGGGTCCCACCAGACGTACTTCTTGCGCTCGCTCCACGGGTTGCCGTCCGGGTCGGCGGACGCACGGTTGTACAGGATGCGGCGGTTCGACGGCCACGCCCAGCCCCACTCCAGCGCCACCAGGGACTGCTCGGCGCCGGGTTTGCGCCGGGCCGCCTGGTTGACGCCGTCGGCGAACACACCCGTGTAGATCCAGCAGCCGCCGGCCGTGGAGCCGTCGTCCTTCATCTCGGTGTAACTCGACAGCGGGCGGCCGCTGGCCACGTCGTACCCGTTGATCTCGTACAGCACCGACTCGGCGCTCGGCTCCGCGGTGGGACCGTGTGTCGGATAGTTCCAGTTCAGGTCGAGAAGCGCCCGGTCCCGGGGACGGGTCGACTGCGCCAGCCGTTCCCGGATGATGCGGCCGAGGTGGTAGAAGAACCACAGCTCGGAGCGGGCGTCGCCCGGCGGCTCGACGGCCTTCTCCCGCCACTGCAACAACCGCTGCGTCTGGGTGAAGCTGCCCTCCTTCTCCACGTGCGAGGCGGCGGGCAGGAAGAACACCTCCGTCCGGCACGCCTCGGGCACGATCTCGCCGGTTTCGATCTCCGGCGCGTTCTGCCAGAACGTCGCACTCTCGATCATGAACAGGTCGCGGACGACCAGCCAGTCCAGGTTCGCCATACCGAGCCGCTGTGCACGCCCGTGCGCGGAGCCGACCGCCGGGTTCTGCCCGAGCAGGAAGTAGCCCTTGATCTTCCCGTCGATCATGTTCAGCACCTGCTGGTAGGTACCGTGGTCGCCGGTCATCCGCGGCATGTAGCCGTAGCAGAAGTCGTTTTCGGCGGTTGCCGCGTCACCCCAGTACGCCTTGAGCAGGTTGACCCCGTAGGCGCGGGCGTTGCCCCAGAAGCCCTTCTGCCCCGGGTGCCGGATGCTGTCCACCCACTCGTCGAGGGTGGGGTGGTCGGCGTGGTGTGGCATCGGCAGGTAGCCGGGCAGCAGGTTGAACAGGGTGGGGACGTCGGTGGAGCCCTGGATGCTGGCGTGCCCGCGCAGCGCCATCACCCCGCCACCCGGACGACCCATGTTGCCCAGCAGCAGCTGGATGATCGCCCCGGTCCGGATGTACTGCACACCCACGCTGTGCTGCGTCCAGCCCACCGAGTAGACGAGCATGCTCGTCCGTTCCCGGCCCGAGTTCGCCGTCCAGGCCTGCGCCAGCTCGAGGAACTTCTCCTGAGGGATCCCGCAGACCCGCTCCACCATCTCCGGCGTGTAGCGGGCGTAGTGCCGCTTGAGGATCTGGTAGACGCAGCGCGGATCCTGCAACGTCTCGTCGCGCTGGGTCTGCCCGTTCACCGGCGCGCCGTGCGACTCGTGTTCCAACCCTGCTGCCGTTTCCCGCTGGGTCTCGGTGTCGCCGCTGGAGGGGTTCTCGTCGGTTCCCTCGTACTGCCAGCTGCTCTGGTCGTAGCTGGCGTTGTCCTCGTTGAAGCCGGAGAAGAGGCCGTGCAGATCCTCGGTGTCGCGGTACTCCCCGGTCACGATTGTCGCGGCGTTCGTGTACGCGACGACGTACTCCCGGAAGTCCAGCTCGTTGTCCAGGATGTAGCGGATCACGCCGCCGAGCAGGGCGATGTCGGTGCCCGCCCGGATCGGCAGGTACGCGTCAGCGACAGCGCTCGTCCGGGTGAACCGGGGGTCGATGTGGAAGACCTTCGCGCCGCGGCGCTTGGCCTCCATCACCCACTGGAAACCCACCGGGTGCGCCTCGGCCATGTTCGAACCCTGGATGACGATCATGTCGGAGTTCGACAGGTCCTGCTGGAACTGGGTGGCGCCGCCGCGCCCGAAGCTGGTCCCCAGACCGGGGACGGTGGCGGAGTGTCAAATACGGGCCTGGTTCTCGATCTGGAGAGCGCCCATCGCGGTGAACAACTTCTTGATGAGGTAGTTCTCTTCGTTGTCGAGCGTCGCCCCGCCCAGACTGGAGATGCCGAGCGTCCGGTTGAGCGGTCGGCCCTCGTCGTCGACGTCCTCCCAGGTCTCGTCCCGGGCCGCCAGCACCCGATCAGCGATCATGTTCATCGCCGTGTCGAGGTCGAGGTCCTCCCACTGGGTCGAGTACGGACGCCGGTAGCGGACGGTGGTCTGCCGCAACGGACTCGTCACCAGGCTCTTGCTCGCCGAACCCTTCGGACACAGCCGACCCCGCGAGATCGGGCTGTCCGGATCACCCTCGATCTGCGTGATCTGCCCGTCCTTGACGAACACCCGCTGCCCGCAACCCACAGCGCAGTACGGACACACCGAGCGGGCCACGGAGTCGGCGGTCTCGGTGCGGGCGGTCAGCGACAGGGAGACGGCGGACTTGGCGGCGGCGCCCCGGCCGAGCGGGTCGGTGCCGGTGAGCTGCCGGTAGAGGGGCCAGCTCTCGACCCAGCGACGCACCCCCATCGCAGCACCTTCCCGGCTAATCGCACCTAATGCGAACACTTCGACACTAGACGAGGTGCCGACCGGGTCGCAGCCGGATCACGAGAGGCGTGCCCCCGCGTCCATCGCCGAGCGGGCCACGGAAGGCGGGAGGACCCGCGTGCCATCGGTCGACCAGGTCCGCACGGCGTCCGGCCGTCCGTGACCGGAATGTCTGCCACCTTTCACATACGTGCGCGGTGTCACGGAATCGGGTTCACAGAACCCAGTACCTCGGCCCCGAATGTGAATTTGAATGACCCATCCACTCACTCGATCGGGTGACCACATATGAGGATTATGTCTGGACTGTATAGGTCTGAGATCGTCGATCCGGCCCGGCGCGAACAGCGCTGCTGCTGCCACCTGCACAACGGGGGAAATGAGAATGGTTCGCGGGGAACGCCGATGGTTCAGATCGGCGCTGGGGGCGGTTGGCGCATTGCTGACGTCGTCGACACTTGTCGTCGTCGTGTCGGGCCAGCCCGCGATGGCGACGGTTCCTGGTCTGCCCGGAGAACCGCAACCCGGCACACCCGTCTTCACCGAGGATTTCTCAAACGAGAGTGCGGAAGCCGCGCCGATCCGTATCGGCTCCTACACCGGTTCGCCAGGTTCGGTATACGTGCCGGGGCCGGGGGGCAGCGGCGCGGACAGCGAAACCTACACGGCCGACCCGGCGTGGAGCCCCGGCGCGGGCGCGTGCAACGGCTGGATCATGCGCTCGGACTCGCCCCTCCCGCCCAACGGTGGTAGCCCGCCGGTCACCAACAACGACCAGTGCGGCCGTTCATCCGCCTGGGCCCGGCTCCAGGAAATGGCGCGCGACGTGGGGCTGTTTCAGGGGCAGAGCGCCGCCGAAGCAGCCACCAACCAGATTCTCACCGAGTACACCAACAGCCTGACAGGCGCACAGGCCGCCGGATACCAACTGGAGACCGACAGCAACACCATTCCGGCGATCGGCGGACACTTCTATGCGGTCTCGGCGATCTTCGCCGAGAGGAACTGCACGGTTCCCGGCACGCAGCGGGCGCGCCTCCGGTTCGATCTCGTTCTCAACGAGGTGCCCACGGCGCTCGCCCAGAATCTGAACCCCTGCACCGATCCGGGCGCTGTGATCGTTAACAACACCTGGATAGCGAAGCTGCAGTCGTCGGCACTGCAATTGTCAGTGGTCGACACACCGACGCTCGGCCTACGCCTCTACAACGCGACAGCGACGGGCATCGGAAACGACGTCGCGTTCGACCTTCCGCAGATCGTCGACGTGACCCCGCAGCTCGACAAAACCTTCAGCCCGACCACGATCGGGCAGGGCCAGACCTCCACGCTCACCTTCACCGTCACCAACACCGACGACCTGCAAGCCAAGAACGGGATGAGTTTCACCGACAACCTTCCCGGCAACGTGACAGCCACCGGTGTCAACAGCACGACCTGCTCGGACGCCACAGTGACCGCGCCCGCCGGCGGCACGTCCGTCGAATTCGCCGGCGACATCGACGTCGGTGTGGCGTCCTGCACGATCTCGGTGCAGGTGACGAGCGGCGTGGTCGGCTCGTACACCGACACCGGTTGCATCGCACCGGACGGCTCCACGATTCCCGGTTGTGAGAGCAACTTCCCCACCATCATCGGGCTCAACCCGCCCGGCTCCACCACCCTCACCGTCATCCCCACTGTGGATCTGGCGGTGGTCAAGACCGGAACTCCGAATCCGTACGTACCTGGCACGCCCCTGACCTACACGGTGACGGTGACCAACAGTGGTCCGTCCGACGCCGTCGGGGCCACTGTGACAGATCCGCTGCCCGCACCGCTTGCCGGGTTCACCTGGACCTGCGCGGCGTCCGCCGGCAGCTCGTGCACAGCCTCGGGTACCGGAAGCATCGACGACACCGTCACAGTGTCGGCCGGAGGGACGCTCACCTACACGATCACCGGTACTGTGCCGTCCGGCGCCACAGGCGACCTGACCAATACCGCCACCCTCACCCCGCCAGCGGGCGTGTCCGACCCGAGCTGTACGCCGAACTGCCAGTCCACGGTCGTCACGCCCGCCGCGCTGACCGTGGACCTCGCCATCGTGAAGACCGCGACCCCGAGCCCGTACGTGCCGGGCGCGCCCTTCTCGTACACCGTGACGGTGACAAACGGCGGCCCGTCCGACGCCGTCGGCGCAACAGTGACCGACCCTCTGCCCGCACCCCTCGCGGGGTTCGCCTGGACGTGTGAGTCGTCCGCCGGTAGTTCCTGCACGGCGTCGGGTACCGGAGACATCACCGACACGGTCACGGTGCTGGCCGGCGGGACACTCACCTACACGGTCAGCGGGACCGTGCCCTCGGGCACCACGGGCGATCTTACGAACACGGCAACCCTCACCCCACCGGCCGATGTCACGGACCCGGACTGCACACCGAACTGCCAATCCACGGTCGTCGCTCCGGCTGGCCCGGTCGTGGACCTGGCAATCGTGAAGACTGCGGACCCGAACCCGTACGTGCCGGGCGCGCCCCTGACCTACACGGTGACTGTCACCAACGGCGGCCCCTCCGACGCGGTCGGGGCAACCGTGAACGATCCCCTGCCCGCGCCGCTGGCCGGGTTCACCTGGACCTGCGCGGCCTCCGCCGGTAGCACGTGCACGGCCTCGGGCACCGGGACCATCACCGACACCGTCACGGTCCTGGCCGGCGGAACACTCACCTACACGATCACCGGAACCGTGCCCTCGGGCACCACAGGCGACCTCACCAACACCGCCACCCTCACCCCACCGGCGGGCGTCACCGACCCCGACTGCACACCGAACTGCCAATCCACAGTCGTCACCCCGGCCGCGCTGACCGTGGACCTCGCGATCGCTAAGACCGCGAACCCGAACCCGTACGTGCCTGGCGCACCCCTGACCTACACGGTCACCGTCACCAACGGCGGTCCCTCCGACGCCGTCGGCGCGACGGTGACCGACCCACTGCCCGCACCCTTGGCCGGGTTCACCTGGACGTGTGAGGCATCAGCGGGAAGCACCTGCACCGCGAGCGGCACCGGCTCCATCACCGACACCGTCACGGTCCTCGCCGGCGGAACGGTCACCTACACGATCACCGGCACCGTGCCGTCAGGCGCCACAGGCGACCTCACCAACACCGCCACCCTCACCCCACCGGCCGGCGTCACCGACCCCGACTGCACACCGAACTGCCAATCCACGGTCGTCACCCCCGCCGCACCCACTGTCGACCTCGCCATCGTCAAGACCGCGAACCCCAACCCCTACACCCCGGGTACGCCCCTGACCTACACGGTGACTGTCACCAACGGCGGCCCCTCCGACGCCGTCGGCGCCACCGTGTCCGACCCACTGCCCGCGCCCCTGGCCGGGTTCACCTGGACGTGTGAGGCATCCGCCGGCAGCGCCTGCACCGCGACCGGGGCGGGAAACATCACCGACACCGTCACCGTCCGGGCCGGCGGAACCGTGACGTACACGATCACCGGCACCGTGCCGTCAGGCACCACAGGCGACCTCACCAACACCGCCACCCTCACCCCACCGGCGGGCGTCACTGCCCCGGACTGCACACCCAGCTGCCAGTCCACAGTCGTCACACCGGCCGCAGTGACGGTTGACCTCGCCATCGTCAAATCCGCGGCCCCGAACCCGTACGTACCGGGCGCACCCCTGACCTACACGGTCACCGTCACCAACGGCGGCCCCTCCGACGCCGTCGGCGCGACGGTGACCGACCCACTGCCCGCGCCCTTGGCCGGGTTCACCTGGACGTGTGAGGCATCAGCGGGAAGCACCTGCACCGCGAGCGGCACCGGCTCCATCACCGACACGGTCACCGTCCTGACCGGCGGAACCGTGACGTACACGATCACCGGAACCGTGCCCTCGGGCACCACAGGCGACCTCACCAACACCGCCACCCTCACCCCACCGGCGGGCGTCACCGACCCCGACTGCACACCCAGCTGCCAGTCCACAGTCGTCACACCGGCCGCAGTGACGGTTGACCTCGCCATCGTCAAGACCGCGACCCCGAACCCGTACGTACCGGGCGCACCCTTCACCTACACCGTGACTGTCACCAACGGCGGCCCGTCCGACGCCGTCGGCGCCACCGTGTCCGACCCCCTGCCGGCACCCCTGGCCGGGTTCACCTGGACCTGTGAAGCATCAGCCGGCAGCACCTGCACCGCGACCGGGGCGGGAAACATCACCGACACCGTCACCGTCCGGGCCGGCGGAACCGTGACGTACACGATCACCGGCACGGTGCCCTCCGGCACCACGGGCGACCTGACCAACACCGCTACGCTCACCCCACCAACTGGTGCTACCGACCCGGACTGCACCCCGAGCTGCCAGTCCACAGTCGTCATTCCCGCGACGCTGACTGTGGACCTCGCGATCGTGAAGACCGCGAACCCGAACCCGTACGTACCGGGTACGCCCCTGACCTACACGGTGACTGTCACCAACGGCGGCCCGTCCGACGCCGTCGGCGCAACAGTGTCCGACCCCCTGCCGGCACCCCTGGCCGGGTTCACCTGGACCTGTGAGGCATCCGCGGGAAGCACCTGCTCCGCGTCCGGCACCGGGACCATCACCGACACCGTCACCGTCCCGGCCGGCGGAACACTCACCTACACGGTCACCGGCACCGTGCCCTCGGGCACCACAGGCGACCTCACCAACACCGCAACCCTCACCCCACCGGCGGGCGTCACCGACCCGGACTGCACCCCCAGCTGCCAATCCACGGTCGTCACCCCCGCCGCACCCACGGTTGACCTCGCCATCGTCAAGACCGCGAACCCCAACCTGTACATCCCGGGTACGCCCCTGACCTACACGGTGACTGTCACCAACGGCGCGCCGTCCGACGCCGTCGGCGCAACAGTGTCCGACCCCCTGCCGGCACCCCTGGCCGGGTTCACCTGGACCTGTGAGGCATCCGCGGGAAGCACCTGCTCCGCGTCCGGCACCGGGACCATCACCGACACCGTCACCGTCCGGGCCGGCGGAACCCTCACCTACACGGTCACCGGCACCGTGCCCTCGGGCACCACAGGCGACCTCACCAACACCGCCACCCTCACCCCACCGGCCGGCGTCACCGACCCGGACTGCACCCCCAGCTGCCAATCCACGGTCGTCACCCCCGCCGCACCCACTGTCGACCTCGCCATCGTCAAGACCGCGAACCCGAACCCCTACATCCCGGGTACGCCCCTGACCTACACGGTGACTGTCACCAACGGCGGCCCCTCCGACGCCGTCGGCGCCACCGTGTCCGACCCCCTGCCCGCGCCCCTGGCCGGGTTCACCTGGACCTGTGAGGCATCCGCCGGCAGCACCTGCACCGCGACCGGCACCGGCACCATCACCGACACCGTCACCGTCCTGACCGGCGGAACCCTCACCTACACGATCACCGGCACCGTGCCGTCAGGCACCACAGGCGACCTCACCAACACCGCCACCCTCACCCCACCGGCCGGCGTCACTGCCCCGGACTGCACCCCGAGCTGCCAGTCGACCGTCGTCACCCCGGCCGGTCCCGTGGTGGACCTGGCAATCGTGAAGACGGCGACCCCGAACCCGTACATGCCGGGCGCACCCTTCACCTACACGGTCACCGTCACCAACGGCGGCCCCTCCGACGCGGTCGGGGCAACCGTGAGCGACCCCCTGCCCGCACCCCTGGCCGGCTTCACCTGGACCTGCGAAGCGTCCGCCGGAAGCTCGTGCACGGCGTCCGGAACCGGCACCATCACCGACACCGTCACCATCCTGGCCAGCGGAACACTCACCTACACCATCACCGGCACTGTTCCGTCGGGCACGACCGGAGACCTGACCAACACGGCCACCCTCACCCCACCGGCGGGCGTCACTGCGCCGGACTGCACACCGAGCTGCCAGTCCACTGTCGTCGCCCCCGCCGGACCCGTCGTGGACCTGGCCATCGTGAAGACAAGCACCCCCAGCCCCTACGTGCCGGGTACGCCCCTGACCTACACCGTCACGGTCACCAACGGCGGCCCCTCGGACGCCGTCGGCGCGACGGTGACCGACCCACTGCCCACACCCCTCGCCGGATTCACCTGGGCCTGCGAGGCATCGCCGGGCAGTTCCTGCACCGCGAACGGCACCGGCACCATCACCGACACGGTCACCGTCCTCACCGGCGGAACGCTCACCTACACCATCACCGGCACCGTGCCCTCGGGCACCACAGGCGACCTGACCAACACCGCAACCCTCACCCCACCACCTGGTGCGACCGATCCGGACTGCACGCCGAGCTGCCAGTCGACAGTCGTCACCCCCGCCGCACCCACGGTTGATCTCACCATCGTCAAGACCGGCACCCCGAATCCGTACATGCCAGGGGCACCGTTCTCGTACACCGTGACTGTCACCAACGGCGGGCCGTCGGACGCCGTCGGCGCCACCGTGACCGACCCACTGCCCGCACCGCTGGCCGGATTCACCTGGACCTGTGAAGCATCTTCGGGCAGCACCTGCACCGCGTCCGGCAGCGGCGACATCACCGACACCGTCACAGTCGTGGCCGGGGGCACTCTGAGGTACACCATCAGCGGAACGGTGCCGTCGGGCACCACGGGCGAGCTGACGAACACCGCCACCCTCACCCCACCATCTGGTGCGATTGACCCGGACTGCACACCGAGCTGCCAGTCCACGGTCGTCACCCCCGGGGTGCCCGTCGTGGACCTCACTGTCGTGAAGACAGCGGTACCGAACCACTACACGCCCGGCGCATCGCTGACCTTCACGGTGACCGTCACCAACGACGGCCCGTCCGAGGCGGTCGGCGCCACGCTCACCGATCCGCTGCCCGCACCACTGGCCGGCTTCACCTGGACCTGCGAGGCGTCCACCGGGAGCAGCTGCACCGCGTCCGGCACCGGTGACATCGAGGACACCGTCACCGTCCTGACCGGTGGAACCCTCACCTACACCATCACCGGCACGGTGCCGCTCGGCACCATCGGTGACCTGACCAACACCGCCACACTCGCCCCACCGGAGGGCGTCTCCGATCCCGACTGCACGCCGAACTGCTCGGCGACCGTGGTCCTCGCGGGGCCGCTTCCGCCCATACCGGTCACCGGTAGCCGCCTGACAGCCCTCATGACGTTCGGAGCAGCCGCCGCTACGCTTGGTGTCCTACTGGTTGCCGGGCTGGCCCTGGTGCGCCTACGCACCCGGCGCGAGCCCTGACCACGGCGGCGGCGACCGCAAACGCCTGGAGGCCGACAATGAACGACGAGGGCCGACCACGGCCGACCCGGCCGAACGAGGCCGACCGGGACCGGCCGAGGGCCGATCCAGGCTGATCGGGACGGCCCCAGGTTGACAGACGCTATCGAGCTGAGTCGTCTGTGGCATCGGGTGCCGGTGTCCCGGGCTCGGGGTGCGCCAGGAGACGTGTGATTCGTCTACGACATCAGCTCCACAGTGTCTCTCCGGTATGGCAGACCCCGGACGGAGGCCGCCCGCGCGGCTCGACGCACCTGCCGCCGACCCTGCGACGCGGCGACCCGTCGGCCGGCCGTCACAGGAGCATCAGGCTTGGACGACGTGCACCAGCCGGAAGCGCTCGACGCGGTCTTCGCGCCGGAGAGGATCGCCGCCACGAGCCGGTCCCGCAGGGGCCCCGGAAACGCGAACCCGGCAGCGGGGAGGTCGTCGAGGTCCATCCGCGGAAGATACCCACGGACGAGAAACTGGGTCAGGCCTCCTGGGGCCGCCACCACGGTTCGAGCAGGGCCGGGTCGGCGACGTAGCTCCTGGCCTGCGCCCGCTCCGGCTCGGTCAATGTGAGCGCGCGCAGTTGGTTCCCCCATTCGGGCACCCGGTCCGTCTTGCCGAGCGCGACCGACAGCTCGATCAGTCCGGCGAGCGCCATCGCCTGCTCGACCACCGGCGCGTCCTCGGCCCGTCGACGCATGCCCGAGTCCAGTGCCCGGTAGGCCGCCCGGTCGTCGGTCTTGAACTCGCGCAGGATCCGCGCGTTGTCGAGCACCCGGGCCAACCCTTCAAGCTCGGTGGATCCGCCGTACTCCAGGTCCTGCGGCTCGTCGCGGCGGATGAAGATGATGGTGTTGCCCGACGGGTCGACGATGCTGAACCGCGAAGCTCCGGCACGGTGGCGGGTGATCCGGGGTAGTCCTTTGACCAGCACCTTGCCGTAGGCGCGGCGCATCGCGTCGGTGAACGCCGCGTGGTATGGCGCGACCGAGTCCACCATGACCAGGCAGCCGCCGGTCTGCTCCCGCTCCGGGTCGAGGCCCTTCGCCGCCGGCCCGTAGTGCAGGTCGAACCCACTCCACCGCAACGCCAGGTAGACGTACGGCTTGGTCTGCTCGTAGGTCACCTCGAACCCGAGCGCACGCCAGAACGCCAGGGTCTCCTGCGGTGCCGGGCAGGGCAGCAGCGGCACTGTCGTCTCGTTCGGGTGGACACGGTCCTCATTGGTCGTCATCGTCACTCCCGGTCCGGCTCGGCAGGCCGGCCATTGTGCCAGCACCCGTGACCCGGCCTCGACAGATTTCGTCGCCTCCTACCCAGGGAGGAGGCCGCCTCCCACCGTAGGCCGCGGACGGGGCTCCGGGTCGGACGCGGCCGACCGGTATGACAACGAGCATCTGCAGACATGACTACCGTTCTGCACAGGGCGACACACTGGAACCGCCCACTCATGGTCCTGGTCGGCGCGATGGCGGTGCTCGCCGTCGTCGCCACAGCCGGCATCCTTGTCGATCCGCGCGTCCTCATCGGGGTGCCGATCTGGCTCAAGCCGCTCAAGTTCGCGGTGTCCTTCGTCCTGTACGGCACAACGCTCGCCTGGATGCTCTCGCTGCTGCCGCGACGCAGCCGGGTCGCTGAGGGCGCGGTCACCGTCATCGTCGCGGTGGCGGTGATCGAGATGGCGGTGATCGTCGGTCAGGTGGTACGCGGGCAGGCCAGCCACTTCAACGACAGCACTCCCCTGAACACCGCGCTGTTCGCGACGATGGGGGTGGCGATCATGGTGTTGTTCCTCGCGCATCTCGTCCTCGGGATCGTCGTGCTGATCCGGCGGATCCCCGACCGGGTCGCCGCGACCGCCGTCCGGTGGGGACTCGGCCTGTCCCTGCTGGGCATGCTCGCGGCGGTGCCGATGGCGCTGCCGACCCGGGACCCGGGGATCGACGGGATCTCCGGGGCGCACAGCGTCGGCGTGCCCGACGGTGGGCCGGGACTGCCGGTGCTCGGCTGGAGCACCACCGGGGGTGACGTGCGGGTCGGGCACTTCGTGGGATTGCACGCCCTACAGGCGCTGCCGATCCTGGCAATCCTGCTGAGCCGCTTCGCGACGCGGCTCGACGACCGTACCCGCGCCCGGCTGCTTGTCGTCGCGGGCGGCGCGTACGGTGTCCTCACCGTGTTGTTGACCTGGCAGGCGCTGCGCGGGCAGCCGCTGCTACGCCCGGACGCCGGTACGCTCGCCGCGCTCGCGACACTGCTCCTCGCGGCGGCGACCGCGACCGGCCTGGTGCTGGCCCGCCGCCGACCGGAACTGGAGCTGGTCGCATGACCGCCACGCTGTTCTCCCTGACGTTCGCGGTGGCCGCGCCGTTCTGGGCGCTGATGATCCTGCTGCCCCGCTGGTCGTGGACCGCCCGGATCATCGGTTCGCCGCTGATCGTGCTTCCGGTCGTGGTGATCTACGCGCTGCTGGTGCTCCCGGCGTTCGGCGAGGTGCTGCCGGCCGTGGCGTTGCCGACGCTGACCGGGGTACGCGACCTGCTCGGCACCTCCGACGGGGCGGCGGCGGGATGGGCGCACATGATCGCGTTCGACCTGTTCGTCGGGCGGTGGGCGTGGTTGGACAGTCGGGAACGGGGGGTACCGGCGCTGGTCATGGCCCCGGTGCTGGTGCTGACCATCCTGCTCGGACCGCTCGGCCTCGCCGCGTACCTGGCGGTCCGGACCCGGTGGCGGGAGTCGCCGGCCGCCACCACCGACCCGCGGCACCTAGGCTGACCACCGTGGGGTGGGCGCGGCGACTGTTCGACACGCGGGACACGCTCGTGCGGATGCTGCTGCTCGACCTCACCGGGGTGGGCTACCTGCTGTTCGGCCCCCATTCCACCCGCACGCCGACGGCGACACAGTGGATCCTCGCGGTGCTCGCGTTCGCCGTGGCGCTGCTGGCGCACCGCCGGCCGCTGGTCAACCTGGTGGGGCAGGCCGTGCTGCTGGCGGTCGCGATCCGGCTGGTCGACGACATCACGATCAACCAGGTCGGCGCCAGCTGGGCGCTGCTCGATGTCACCATGCGGGCGCAGAAGCCCCGCGTCATCTGGCTGTCCGCCGCGCTGCTGGTGGTGGTGGACCTGACCGACTCGATCGGCGACCCGGCCCGGCAGGTCGCCTCCGGCGTCGTCGGGTTGGCCCTGGAGGTCGGCGTTCCGGTGCTGCTCGGCCTGGTGATCCGCGCCAACCGGGAGCTCAGCCGGCAGGCGGTCGAGAGGGCTGCCGCCGAGCAGCGGCGGCGCGAGTCGGAGAGCCGCGCGGCTCGCGCCGACGAGCGCAGCGCCATCGCCCGCGAGCTGCACGACGTCGTCGCCCACCACGTGGCGTCGATGGTGCTGCGCGTCGGCGTCGCGAGGCACGTGCTCACCGACGTCGACCCCCGTGTGGGCGCGGTCTTCGACGACGTGCACGGCACCGGCTCCGCGGCCCTCGCCGAGCTGCGCCGGCTGGTCGCGGTGCTGCGCAACCCCGACGGGGTACGCGGTGACGCGGCGCTGACGGCCATCGACCCGTCGGCGCTGCCGGCGGCCCTCGGCGCGACGGTCGACCGGGCCCGGCAGACCGGCGTCACCGTGGAGGCCGACATCGACCCGGCGGTCGGCGCGCTCGACGCGGTGCGGGGCCTCGCGGTGTTGCGGCTGACGCAGGAGGCGCTGACGAACGTGGCCAAGCACGCGGGGACCTCCGCGCTGGCGCGTCTCGTGGTGGCCGTCCGCGACGGGGCGGTGCACTGGGAGGTCTCCGACGACGGGCTCGCGGGTGAACCCGCGGCACTGCCGACGGGCGGTGGCCACGGCATCACCGGCATGCGCGAGCGCGTCGAGGTCCTCGGCGGGCGGTTGGAGGCCGGTCCGTCGCGGACCGGGTTCCGGGTGCGTACGGTGCTCCCGGCGCTGGCCCCCGCCGCCGAGGTGCCGGTCCGGCCGGTGCCGCGCGACCGCGAGGCCGCCGCCGGTTCGTCCGCCCCGGAGCTGGCGTGATCCGCGTCCTGCTGGTCGACGACCAGCACCTCATCCGCGCGGGGCTGCGCATGCTCTGCGACGCCCAACCCGACATCGAGGTCGTGGGCGAGGCGGACAGCGGCCGCGAGGCGATCACCCTCGCCGCTCGGCTCCTCCCGGACGTCGTCGTCATGGACCTGCGGATGCCCGGTGTCGACGGGATCACCGCGACCAGCCGGATCCTCGCCGAACGTCCCGCCACGCGCATCCTGGTGCTGACGACCTTCGGCGACGACGACCACCTCTACCCCGCCCTGACCGCCGGCGCGTGCGGGTTCCTGCTCAAGGACGCGCCCCCGGGCGACCTGCTCGACGGCATCCGCCGGGCCTTTCTCGGTGACAGCCCGTTCAGCCCGGACGTGCTGCGCCGCCTCGTCCAGCGGGCGGTGGACGCCCGCGCCGAGACACCGCGCCCGGCGCCGGGCCTCACCGTCCGCGAGCGGGACGTGCTGGCGCTCGTCGCCGAGGGCCTGTCCAACACCGAGATCGCCGACCGGCTCCACATCGGCGTGACCACGGTCAAGACCCACATCACCAGCCTGATGACCAAGACCGACAGCCCCAACCGGGTACGCCTGGCCCTGTTCGCGCGCGGCGTCTGATGATCAGGCCCGGATCCGGGTGGACAGGACGATGACGACCACGAGCGGCACGATGAGCAGTGCCGGCGCCGCCATCGGCAGGTGCAGGGCCACCAGGGCGCCGACCGCCGCGCCGGTCATCAGGGCCAGCAGCACCTGAGCCTTGGGCCGCAGGCCGTGCCACGGGCTGCGCGCGGCGACGCCGGCGATCAGGCTCGTGAGGGTGCCGGTCAGGTACGTGGACGACAGCCCCGGCACGCCGAAGCGCTGGATGGCGCTGCTCTGCACGCCGAGCGCCGTCGCCGACAGCATGAGCAGGGCGAGGTCGACGTGGCCGTCGTGGTCGGGACGGTTGGCCACCCAGACGACGAGGAACACCACGAACACCAGCAGTTCCAGGACGAGTGCCCAGGTGACCCGCCGGGGCCAGACGGGATCGTCCGGCTGCGCCGAGCCCACGACGCGGGCGCCGGCCAGTACGCCGACGATGAAGCTGACGATCGCGCACCCGGAGGTCAGGGCGAGGTCGGCGTCGCCCCTGCCGGCGGAGAGTCCGAGCAGGACCATGTTGCCGGTCATCACGCTGGAGAAGGCCCCGCCGAGGGCCAGGAAGCCGACGGCGTCGGCGCTGCCGGTGAGGAAGGTGAGCAGGACGACGAGGGCGTGCCGTCGTCGCAGGAGACGGGGGTCGTCGGGGGCGGGAACACGAGGACGGGTGACGCGGGGCGCGGTGCTCGACACTGTCGCTGTCCTCCAAAATTGTTCTTCGTATACACTTTTGCCGGACAGTTCACGGAGAGGCGACCAGGTGGCTGAAGACCTGCGGGACAAGCTCGGCGCTCAGCACCTGCCGCTACGCGACCAGGTCCTCACCGCGCTGCGGACCGCCATCATCGACGGCGACTACCTGCCCGGCGAACGGCTGACCGAGGACCGGCTGGCGGAGGACTTTGGCGTCTCCCGCAACCCCGTCCGGGAGGCGCTGCGGGTCGCGGAGGCCGAGGGCTTCGTCGTGATCCTCCCCCGCCGGGGCGCAGTCGTCGCCTCGCCCAGTAGCGGCACCATCGGGGACATGTTCGCCGTCCGCGAGCGCCTGGAGACGCTTGCCGCCCGGCTGGCCGCCGAACGCGCCAGCGCGGCGGACGTCGCGGCCCTGCGCGCGCTGCTCGACCAGGGCCGCGAGGCCACCGAGCGCCAGGACCTCCCCCGGGTCGCCGAACTGAACAGCGCCCTGCACCTGCGCATCCTCCAGATCAGCGGAAACCCCTGGCTGTCGTCGATCGCCAAGTCGCTGTACCTCCATGTCCAGTGGGTCTTCCGGCTGGGCGCCGAGCAACGCGCGCCGCACTCGTGGGCCGAGCACATCCAGCTGGTCGACGCCATCGAGTCAGGCGACGGCGACCGCGCCGAACGGGCCGCGCTGGCCCACCTCGACGCGGCCTCCACGGCGGCGTACGAGAACGCCGAGGGCGGGTACGGCGTCCGCTAACGCCCGCACGCGTAGCCCTGCATCCCCCGGGGGTTCGCACCGGCGGAGAGCACACCCGTCGCCGGGTCGCGGCTCACCGCGCACAGCCGACCGAGGCTCCAGCCGTCGGTGACCCGCACCTCGTGCCCGTACGTCCACAGCGCGGCCAGCACGTCGTCGCCGAATCGGTCCTCCACCACCAGGACGCCGGGCTCCATGTCCCGCGGGTAGAACGACCCCGGCAGGCTGAGCGTGTGCCACGCGGGCGCGTCGATCGCCTCCTGGAGGGACTGGCCGCCGACGAGGTGCCGCAGCAGGAACGGCACCTGCCACTGGTCCTGCTGGTCGCCACCGGGTGTCCCGCAGGCCAGCACCGGCTCCCCGTCGCGGTGCACCATCGTCGGGCTCAGCGTCGTACGCGGCCGACGGCCGGGGGCCAACGACGAGGCCAGCCCCTCCTCCAACCAGAACATCTGCAACCGGCTGCCCAGCGGAAAGCCGAGGTCGGGGATGGTCGGCGAACTCTGCAACCAGCCGCCACTGGGGGTAGCGGAGATCATGTTGCCCCAGCGGTCGACCACGTCCACGTGGCAGGTGTCGCCACGGGTCACCCCGTCGGACTGCACGGTCGGCTCCCCCGTCGTCGCGTCCGTCGGGTCGGTACGCCGGGCGGCACCGGGCTGGACGTGGGCCGGCAGACGCGGCTGTGTCCCGTCGGGACGCCCCGGCCGCAGCTCGGCCGACGCCCGGTCACCGATCAGGGCGGCCCGCTCCCGCGCGTACTCCCGCGACAGCAGCGCCTTGGCGGGCACGTCGGCGCCGTCGCCGTACCAGGCCTCCCGGTCGGCGAAGGCGAGCTTGAGCGCCTCGACCTGGGCGTGGATGCCGGCTGCGGTCGCCGGGTCGTACGCGCCCGGGTCGTCGAGCGCGTCGAGGACCGACAGCGTCTCCAGCAGCACCGGGCCCTGCCCCCAGAAGCCGGTCTTCGCCACCGAGTAGCCGTGCCAGTCCAGGGTGGTGGGCGCCTCCCACGTCGCCGAGTACGCGGCCAGGTCGTCGCCGGTGACCAGGCCGGCGTGCGGGCTTCCACTGGAGTCCTGGAACGGCCGCCGACTGAACCTGTCGATCGCGTCGGCGACGAAACCCGTGCTCCAGGCGCCACGGGCGGCCTCGATCTGCGCCTCCCGGTCGGGACCGGCCGCCTGTGCCGCCTCGACGAGCCGGCGCAGGGTGTCCGCGTACGCCGGGTTGGTGACCATCTCCCCCGCGGCCGGCGGACGGCCGTGGCGCAGCCAGAGCTGGGCGGACGTGGGCCAGTGTTCCTCGAACAGCGACCGCACGGCCGCCACCGTGTCGCCGACCCTGCCCACCAGCGGGTGGCCGGCGGCGGCGTAGCCGATCGCCGGCTCCAGCACCTCGGCGAGCGACAGCGTGCCGTGCTCGCGCAGCAGCAGGAGCCAGGCGTCCACGGCCCCGGGCACGGCCGCCGCGAGCGGCCCGGCGCCCGGGATGAGGTCCATCCCGAGGGACCGGAAGTGCGCGATGGTGGCGCCCGCAGGCGCCGGCCCCTGCCCGCACAGCACCTTCGGCGTCGGGTCCTGCGCGGTCGCCACGATGGCCGGCACCTCGCCGCCCGGCCCGTTGAGGTGGGGCTCGACCACGTGCAGGACGAACCCGGCGGTGACCGCCGCGTCGAAGGCGTTGCCCCCGCGTTCGAGGATGCCCATGGCCGACTGGCTGGCCAGCCAGTGCGTCGAGGACACCATGCCGAACGTGCCCTGCAACGTCGGTCTGGTGGTGAACGTCATGACAACACCTCACTCGGATCTGCGGTGCGGACGTCGGGGCCGGTGCCGTCCGGCCGGACCAGGTGGCAGGCTGCCATACCGTCCCCGATCGGCACCTGCGGCGGCACCTCGGTCGCGCACCTGTCGAACGCGAGCGGGCACCGGGTCCGGAAGCGGCAACCGGACGGCGGGTCGAGCGCGGACGGCAGGTCGTCGCCGAGCAGCACCGGCTGGCGCTGGCGCTGGCGTACCGGGTCGGCCACCGGCGCGGCCGCCAGCAGCGCCTGCGTGTAGGGGTGGGCGGGCCGGGCGAAGATCCGCTCGCGGGAGCCCTTCTCGACGAGCTGGCCCAGGTAGATGACGGCGATGTCGTCGGCCAGGTACTCGACGGCGGACAGGTCGTGGGTGATGAACAGGCAGGCGAAGCCGATGTCGCGTTGCAGGTCGGCCAGGAGGTTGAGCACGGACGCCTGCACCGACACGTCGAGCGCGCTCGTGGGTTCGTCGGCGATGAGCAGCATCGGCTCGGAGACCAGGGCCCGCGCGATGCTGACCCGCTGGCGCTGCCCGCCGGACAGCTCGTGGGGGTAACGCCGTGCCACCTCGGCGCGCAGGCCCACCCGTTCGAGCTGGGGAGCGATGCGGGCCTCGCGCTCGCGGCGTGGGACGCGCCGGCCGCCCAGCCGCAGCGGCTCGGCCACGATCTCACCCACGAGCATGCGCGGGTCCAGGGAGGCGGCCGGGTCCTGAAAGACGATCGACACCGCGTCGCGGTGCGCGCGCAGCTGCCGTCGGGAGAGGTGGGTGACGTCCGTGCCGGCGATCCGGACCACGCCCGCCGTCGGCTCGACGAGTCGTACGACGCACCGCCCGACTGTCGACTTGCCCGAGCCGCTCTCGCCCACCAGGGCCGTGACCCGGCCGGCGGCGATGGTCAGGGACACCCCGTCCACGGCGCGGACCGGGCCGAAGTGCATCACCAGGTCCTGGATCTCCAGGGCGTTCGGTCGGGACGTCATCGGTTCGCCTCCCGGGGTTGCGGTGGGCACGGATGCCAGCACGCCGCGAGGTGGTCGGTTCCGCCTCCCGCCACCCCGAGTGGCGGCGCGGAGTCCCGGCACCGCGCGTCGGCGGCCGGGCAGCGGTCGGCGAACGTGCACGCGTCCGGCTGGCGCGACAGGACCGGCACCAGACCGGGGATCTCCGCCAGCCGCGCGGTGCCGGCGTGGCGTCCCGGCTTCGGCGACGCCGACAGGAGTCCGGCCGTGTAGTGGTGGTACGGGTGCGCGAACAGGTCGGTGACCGGTGCCCGTTCCACCACGCGACCGGCGTACATGACCACGACCCGGTCGGCGATGTCGGCGATCACGCCGAGGTCGTGCGTGATGATCAGGATGCTGGTGCCGAGCCTGTCGCGCAGGTCCCGTAGGACCTGGAGGATGCCGGCCTGGACGGTGACGTCGAGCGCGGTGGTCGGTTCGTCGGCCACCAGCACCTTCGGGCCGCAGGCGACCGCCATCGCGATCATCACGCGTTGGCGCATGCCCCCGGACAGTTGGTGGGGGTACGCGTCGACGCGGTGCGCCGCGGACGGGATGCCGACGAGGGTCAGCAGGTCCACGGCGCGGGCGCGGGCGGCCCGCCGCGACACCCGCTCGTGCACCTGGAGCACCTCGCCGATCTGCCGGCCCACGGTGAGCACCGGGTTCAGCGACGTCATCGGCTCCTGGAAGATGTACGCGATCTCCCGGCCGCGTACCCGTCGGAGGGCGGACTCGCGGGCGCCGACCAGTTCGGTGCCGTTGAGGCGTACCGAGCCGGTGACCCGGGCGCTGCCCGGGAGCAGACCGGCGATGCTCATGCCGGTGACGCTCTTTCCGCAGCCCGACTCGCCCACCATCCCGACGATCTCCCCGGCCGCAAGGTCCAGGGTGACCCCGTCGACCGCCGAGACGGTGCCGGTCTCGGTGGGGAACGAGACGGACAGGTCGCGCATCTCCAGGACCGTCGTGGCGGTGCTCGCGGGGGCCGTGGTCATCGCCGGTCTCCCTTGGGGTCGAGGGCGTCGCGCAGGGCATCGCCGAAGACGTTGAACGCCAGCGCCAACCCCATGATCACGACACCGGGCAGGACGGCGGCCCAGGGTGCGCGGGCGGCGAACTGCTGGGCGGTGGCGAGCATGGTGCCAAGGCTGGGGGCCGGAGGCTGGATGCCGAGGCCGAGGAAGGAGAGCACCGCCTCGCCGAGGATCGCCGCCGGGATCGCGACAGTGGCCTGCACGAGGATCACCGACGTCGCGTTGGGCAGGATGTGCCGGGCGAGCACCCACAGGTCACTGGCGCCGTCCACGACGGCCGCCGCGACGAAGTCGAGCGACTTGAGGCGCAGTGTGTCCGACCGCACCACCCGGATCACGCCGGGGATCTGGGCGATGCCGATGGCCACGGCGGCGTTGCCGAGGCTGGCGCCCCGGATGGCCGCCAGGCCCACCGCCATGATCAGGAACGGAAACGCGAGGAGCAGGTCGGTGAAGCGCGAGATCACCGCGTCCCAGGCCCGGAAGTAGCCGGCGGCCAGCCCGAGGGGTACGCCGATGACAAGTGAGGTGGCCACCGCCAGGAGCCCCACCTGCAACGAGGCACGTGCGCCGAGCATGATCCGGGACAGGACGTCGCGCCCCAGGTCGTCGGTGCCGAGCAGGTGACCGGAGGTGCCGGGGGGCGCGAAGGTGCGGGCGAAGTCGGTCTGGTCGACGGAGTAGGGGGCGAGCCACGGCGACAGCAGCGCGACGGCGGCCGCGAGCGCGAGGACGACGAAACTCACGACCGCGAGCGGGTTGCGGCGCAACCGTCGCAGCACGCGGGTCCGGCGGGTGATGCTGACCGCGTCGGTCTCGGCCATCGGTACGGTGAGGACGGTCATGCCGGATCTCCCGTCACCCGGATGCGGGGGTCGATGACCGAGTAGAGCAGGTCCACGAAGAAATTGATCACGATGTAGGCGGTCGCGGTGAGCAGGACGACGGCCTGGATCACCGGATAGTCGCGCTGGAACACCGCGTCGATGGTCATCTTGCCGAAGCCCGGCAGGCCGAAGATCTGCTCGGTGACGACCGCGCCCGAGATCAGTCCTCCGAGTTGGAGACCCACCACTGTCACCACCACGATGAGGCTGTTGCGCAGCGCGTGCCTGGTGACGACGGCACGGGGACGCAGGCCCTTCGCCTTCGCCGTGCGGACGTAGTCGGAGGAGAGCGAGTCGAGCATCGCCGAGCGGGTCTGCCGCATGATGATGGCGGCCAGGCCGGTGCCGAGGATCACCGCCGGCAGGACGATGTGGTGCAGGTTGTCGAGCGGGTCCTCCAGCAACGGCACGAACCCGGAGGCGGGGAACAGGCCGGTCGCCACCGACAGGTAGAGGATCGCGAGCAGCCCCAGCCAGAAGTGCGGCACCGACAGGCCGATCAGGGCGAGCGCGTTGGCGAGCCATTCCGCCGGGCGGCCACGGCGGACCGCCGCGAGGACCCCGGCGCCGACGCCCAGCAGCGAGGCGATGGCGATCGCCAGGACGGACAGCTCGACGGTCACCGGCAGGGCGGTGGTGAGCATCGACGAGACCGGTGTGCCGGTCCGGATCGACACGCCGAAGTCGCCCTGTGCCACGCGTTCCACGTACTGCGCGAACTGCACCGGCAGGGGCTGGTCCAGGCCGTAGTGCCGGCGGATGGCGTCGAGCGCCTCCGGCGACCGGTCCTCACCCGCCAGGGCGAGGGCCGGGTCACCGGGGAGCGCCCGTACACCGACGAACACCACGATCGTCGACAGGAGCAGGGTCAGCGCCGACTGCCAGGCGCGGGTGAGCAGGTAACGGGCCACGGCGACCTACTTGGTGAAGCCGGCGAAGGCCGCGCGGATCACGCCGTCCGGGAAGACCTGCAGCCCCTGGATCTGCTTGCTGACGGCGGTGAGGTTCCGCTGCCGGTAGAGGTAGACGAGCGCGTCGTCCTGCTGGAGCAGCGTGACCGCCTGCCCGTACAGCTTCTTGCGCTCCTCGATGTCGCCGGACTGGCGGGCCTGGGTCAGCAGGGCGTCGAGCTGGGGGTTGCTGTAGCCGGCGACGTTCTGGCTCGCGCCGGTGCCGACGAAGTTGGTGATGTTGGCGTCCGGGTCGATCCGCCCGCTCCAGCCGAGTTGCAGCAGCTCGAAGTTGCCGCGGTCCTGCTCGTCGAGGAGGGACGAGTACTCCACCGGGTTGATCTTCAGATCGAATCCCCCGTCCTTGAGCATGGACTGGAGGGCCTGCGCGAGGCGCAACGTGTCGGGCGTGTTCGACGCGAGCATCGTGATCGTGTACGGCGTCTGCACACCCGCCTCGGTGAGCAGTTGCTTGGCCTTGGCGGGGTCGTGCGCCGGGCAGTTCTGCGCCTCGGGCGACGAGAACGGGCTGGCGGGCGAGATCGGCGAGCAGGCCGCGGTGTGCACGCCGTTGAAGACGGCGTCGACCAGGGCCTTGCGGTCGATGGCGTGCTCGAAGGCCTGCCGGACCTTGGCGTTCTGCGCGAGGGGGCGGTTGATCGGCTTGGGCGCGGTGCCGACCCCGTCCACGTTGCCGATGTTGATGGTGAGGCCCTGGTAGCCGAGGGACTGCGACTGCAGCACGGAGACCGAGGAGTCCTGCCGCAGGGCGGCGACGTCCTGGGTGGAGACGCTGTCGGCGACCTGCGCGTCGCCGGAGCGCAGGTTGGCCGCGCGGATGCTGGCGTCGCTGAGGATCCGCCACGAGATGGCGTCGAGGTGGACCTTGTCGGCCTCGTAGTAGTTCGGGTCCCGCACCACGTCGATGGAGTTCTGCGGGACCCGCTTGGCGAACTTGAAGGGGCCGACGCAGACCGGCGCCGAGGCGAAGTCGTCGCCGAGACTCTGCAGCGCCCTGGCACTCATGATCATGCCGGCGCGGTCGGCGAGGGCGCCAAGCAGGGGCGCGAAAGGCTGCTTGAGCCGGAGGACGACGGTCTGCGCGTCGGGGGTGTCGATGCCGTCGATGGGACCGAGTTCGCTCTTGCGCGCCGACCGGGCGTTGGTCAGGTGGCGCTGGAGGGTGGCCTTGACCGCGGCGGAGTCGAACGGGGTCCCGTCCGCGAAGCGCACGCCCTGACGCAGCGAGATGGTGACCGTCCGGCCGTCACCGCTCGTCGTGGGCAGCGCGGTCGCGAGCTGGGGTACGACCTGGGCCTGCTCGTTCACGTCGTAGAGCTTCTGGCACATGGCCTGGAAGACGTAGCGGGAGTAGAGGCTGCGCGACAGTGTCGGGTCCAGCGCGTCGGGCTCGGCGGAGAGGGCGATGAGCAGCTTCCCGCCCTGCTTGACGGCGGCGGGGTCGGCCGGCGCGCCGAAGGAGTCCTGGCCGGCCGACTGGTTCTCGCCTGACCCGTTGCCACCCCCGCCCTCCGACACCGGTGAGCAGGCGACGACCGTGCAGGCGGCGGCCAGGACCGCCACCGCGGCCCGGAGTAGACGGCTCGTTTCGCTGACGGAGAGGTTCGTCATGGAGAGCTCCTCGAGTGGGCGATTCGGGGAGCGTATGTTGTATACGATGACCGCCGCAAGACCTCCGCGCCCCCGACCGACCCACCCCGCGATCAGCCCCCGGACCGGGTCCGGCCGCCCCGGATCAGGCTGAGCAGGACGCCGAGCGCGAGCACCGCCACCACCGCGCTGAAGATCTCGCCAGCGGGACGCAGACCGGTCGTCTGGATCAGCAGTCCCACCCCGACGGCGGGCACGCCGAGCAGGGCGAACAGGATGGCGAAGAAGGTCGACACCGTCTCGGCCTGGTGCTGCGGCGCGACCCTCATCGTGATCGTCGCGACGCCGTCGCCGACCGCCACCCCGGCGGCGACCCCGGTGAGCGCCGCGCTGACCATCAACGTCGCCAACACCGCCATCCACATGCTGAACCCGAGCAGACCGGCCCCCACGATCAGGCCGACGCAGGCGCACGCCAGCGCGGCACGCGACGACAGCACGCGGGTCAGGAGCTGACCGAAGGCCGCCCCGATGAAGGCCAGGAAGACCACGAGCGCGGCAAGCGTGTGCGAGGTCTCGTGCAGGACCATCCCGAGGAACAGCCCGGTCACCGACGTGAGCACGCCGAGCGCCGCGAAGCCCGCACCGCCGGTGACCGCCGACCTGACGAAGTCACCGCGAATGTCCGCCGGTACGGACAGCCGCTGCACCCGTACCGTCACCGGCGAACGCTCCCGCACCGTCTCCGGCACACCCCGCAACGCGACGATCGCGAGCACCGCCAGGATCAGCACGATGGCCCACGGCAGCCGCAGCGGGTCGGGTGCCACGTCCGACACGACTCCGGCCAGCAGCGTGCCGGCGGCGAGACCGCCCAGATTCGCGAAGATCGAGACGGTGGCGGCACGCTTCGGGTGCCGGGAATCGATCAGCTCGGTCAGGGCCGCGGTCGCCGCTCCGATGACAAGCGCGGCGGAGAGGCCGGCGAGCACCCGACCCACGATGATCATCGCGAGGTCGACCGCGAAGAGGAAGACGGCGTCAGCGGCCACGGACAGGACGAGCGCGGCCAGGATGACCGGACGACGGCCGATCTGGTCGGAGAGCCGACCGAAGACCAGCAACCCGACGACCACGCCCAGCGCGTAGAGGGCGTAGACCACCGTCACCGTCAACGACGAGAAGCCGAACTGCCTCTCGTAGAGCGGGTAGAGCGGGGTCGGCACCGTGGTGCCCACGAGCGTGATCCAGAAGGCGAACGCGACACGTACCGCGCCCGACGTGGAAGGGACCCCGGTCCGGCCGCCGTCGGCGTCACTGGCCCTGGGCATGGTCGGTCCCTCCGGGCCGTCGCGGTTCCTGTCCCCCTGGCAGCATGGGTCGTGGCCGCCGGTCCAGGTGCGGTAACGGCCCCAAACACCCTCATCAGGTGGCGCGGCGGGCTCCCGGCGAAGGCGACGGTGGCGCGCTCAGCCCCCCGTGGCCGTCCGGCGCGCCCCGGGCGGCCACACGACGGTGGTCGGGATGTCACGCTGGCGCGCCCAGCCGACCGTACGGTCGGTCGCCGCCTCGTGGCAGCCCCGCTCCCCGTCCCAGACCGCCACCAGCCGGTGCACCCGGCGCAGCAGCTCCCGGTTCGCGGCCACGTACGCCGCCGTGCCGGAGTGCTCGAATCCCGTGTGGACGACCTCGACCGCCCCGCCCAGCAACTCGTCGAAGGCGGGCCGAACGGCCATCGGGATCGCCCGCTCCCGGTAGTCCGGCGCCGGCAGGACCACCTCGTACACGCCGCCGGTGGCCACCACCGCCCGCGCGAAGACCTGGTCCGCCCCCGCGGCCAGGCAGGTGACACCCCGCACCGGCCGTTCGCTGATCCGGTGCAGCTCGGTACGCAGCGCGTCGTACACGAGCCGTTCGGTGGCGGGAGTCAGGTTGATGTGCCCGGTGATGCCCACCCGGACCGGCCGAGGGTCCAGCGTCATCCGCCGATCATCTCCCCCGACGCGCCTCCCGGAGCGCGCGGGGACGCACCCGGCGCGCCGGCCTGCCGGGGCGGCCCTGGCGGACCGCTCGGCTCGGCGGCGGTCTCGGCGATCTCGGTAGTCTCGGCGGTCAGCCGGATCATCTCGAAGCCGGCGTCGGACAACACCTCCGGCAGCGCGCGGATCTCGTTGCGGTTCATCTCCTGGACGTCCGGCGGCAGCTCGTCCCACGGCCGCAGCGCGGGGTGCCGGCGGCGGACGTCGTCGCGTGGCTCGCCGTACACCCAGCCCTCCCCCCGCCGTTCCCGACACCACCGCTCGTGTTCCGACCGGGCCAGCTCGTCGATCCGGTCGTCGATGGCCTGCCCGGCACCCGGGTCGGCCGTGCCGGCGGTCGGACCGTGCCGGGGCGCCACCACACAGCCGAGGCTCAACAGCTTGGCGGCGATGTCCTGCACGTGGGCGCGGTTGGCCCGGCGCAGCGACTCGGGAAGCCCCGCCCAGTCCACCATGGCGGGCGCGGAACCCCGGCGCACCCCGGCCCGCACCTGCGACTGGAGGTACTTGTCGTGGATCTGCCGGGCCAGCCGTTCGGTGAGATCCTCGGCGATCAGTTGGGCGTCGCAGGCCCGGGTCAGCACCGGGTAGAGCTGGAGCCGGCCGTGCACCTCGTCGAGCAGGTCGTGCCGCCGGTCGCCGTGGAACGCGGCGGCGAGCGCCGCCTGCCGGTACACGGGTACGAAGACGGTGCTCTCCGCCCGTTGCCACAGCGCCGGCGTGTCCAACGCCAGCTGGAGGCCGTTGCGTTCGTCCAGCGCGCAGACGTAGAGCCGGTCGTAGCCACGGCGCAACATCCCCGAGCCGACCAGACCGTCGAGGTCCAGGTCGTACGCCCGGACCTGGCAGGCGGCGGGCAGGAAGGGGTGCCGTGCGGTCGCCAGCTCGAGTTCGGCGTTGGCGTCCGGCGCCACCAGGTCGACGCGCAGCGGCGGCACGGGCCGACCGGGCGGCGCCTCGGCCTGGCGCAGCTGCCAGTGCCGGGCGCTCGCCACCAGCGCGGCGCGGCGGAAGCTGCCCCGTCCGGCGATGAGGATCCGGACCGGTCGACCCGCCGGGCTGGGCAGGGGGTGGTGCCGGTGCAGGGCCCGGGCGGCGACGTCGTCGACGTGGAAGTAGTCCAGGCGCAGCCGGCTCGAACCGGCCGCGCCCAACCGTCGGGCCTGCAACGACAGGCACATCTCCGGATCGTGGACCTGCACGTACACCCGGGCCGGTTGCCGCCGGTCCTGGATCAACCGGCTCGCCGCGTTGGCGATCGCGTGGTTGCGGTCGTCGTCGTCCGTGCACGCGTAGACCGTGTGGGCGTACGGCAGACCGGCGCCGCGCAGCACCTCGGGGCTCGTCGGGTCACCGGTGACCCCCAGGTAGCGGCGTCGGCGAAACTCCAGCGGCCCGAACGGCTCGGCACGCACGACGACCACCCGTTCGCCCTCGCCGAAGAGCCGGTCGGCGAGCATGTGGGCGAACTGGGAGTCGCCGCACACCACGGCGTGCCCACGGGCCCGGCGGGCACGCAGCCGGCGGATCTCGGCGGCCAGCAGCAACCGGCTGGCCTCCACCACGGCGAGGAGGGTGAACAGCGGGGCCGCGAAACGGGCGACCTGCAACTGCCACGGGTACGGCCCGGGATCCTGCAACGGCTCCGCGCCGAGCACGAAGAGCTGGACGTCGTAGTAGACCACGTCGTACAGGTCGTAGCCGCCACCCGGCTCGGCGCGCAGCAGCTGGTCGAAGCCGACGTAACCGAGTACCAGTGCGAGCAGGCCGATGACCCCGAAGACCATCCGCAGTGCCCTCCCGGCCGGGCGGTACGCGCCGGGGACCGGACCCGTCATCGACCAACTCCTCGTCCGCGACGCCGCGACCCGCGGGGACCGGGCCACCTCGCATCGTATTCGACGCAGTCGATCCGACCGGCCCATCGGCACCCCGGCTGATCGGCTCTTTTCGCAGGTGGATGCCGCAGTCGGCAGATGCGTACCGGGCCTCCTGACTGGGCACCGAGGGTTACGATTGCGAGACGGGCCGGAGGGGCGCAGGAACGGGGTCGGCCTCGGGTCCCCGACACCTGGCGCCCAGGCCGGAGCTACCGGAGGATCACGGAGATGGACGCAGTCGAAGGTCCACCGGCGGCAGGCCCGGTCAATCCCTTCTCCCCGACGGCCGTGGCCCGGGTGACCGAGCAGGGCGCCGGCGGGAGCACGGTGGTCACCGCCGCCGTCCGCGACGCGACCGACCAGCTCGACGACTACCTGCGCACCGGTGACGGCGCCGTGATCGCCCTCGTCGGTGACTACGGCTCCGGCAAGACCCACCTCGCGGTCGAGCTGCTGGCCCACACCCGACGGGTCGCCGGAGCCGCCGGGCGTGGCATCTACCTGGACGCGCCGGGTGACACCTTCCTGTCCCTGCACCGCCGGTTCCTGACCCGGCTGACCCGGGACGCGGTGCGTGAGCTGTTGGCCGGCTACCCGCCCGACCTGCCGGTCGATCAGCTGGTCCGACAGCTGCGGGCGGATCTCGCGGAGGTCACCACCGACCCGGCGTTCGGCACCGCGTTGGCGATGCTGCTCGACCCGGGCACCGAGGCCGCCGCCTGGGACTGGCTGTCGGGTCACCCGCCGGGTCCGGCGCTGGTCGCCGCCGGCGTGACCCCGAGCACCGACGTGGAGGCGACAGCCGTCGAGGCGATGGGCGTCCTGGCTCTGCTGCACGGTCGACGGCACGACCGCTTCGTGCTGGTCCTCGACGAGCTCGACAAGATCCTCACCTCGGGTGGCCGGCCCGGCCCGGAGACGATGGCCCGCCTGCAACGGCTGCTCGGCGTGTTCACCTCCGCCGGCGCCCTCCTGGTGATCGCCGGGCTGCCCGACATGCTGCACCTGCTCAGCACCGAGGTACGCCAGCGGATCGGGCCGATCGTCCGGATGTCCGCGCTCACCGGCGAGGACGTACGCACGTTCGTCCGGCAGACCCAGCTCCGGGCGTTCGGTCAGGCCCGGCTCGCGCCGTTCACCGTGGAGACCACCGAATACCTGGCCAACCTCGCCGACGGGGTGCCCCGGCGGGTGATCCGGCTCTGCTACCACCTGTTCCAGCGCGCCGCCCAGGCCGGCACACCCGTCACCCACGTCATGGTCCGCGAGGTCGTCCGGGTCCAGTTCGACCTGGCCAGCCGGCAGGACGTCGCCGCCGACGTGCGGCGGGTGCTCACCCAGGACGGCTGGTCGTACCAGCGGGACCATCTCCTCGGGTCGATGCGCGACCTGCCTGTCGACTTCTGGATACCCCTGGAGGAACGCAACGCCGGCTGCTGCGTGCTGCTCAGCGAGTCGGTCCTCAAGGCCGAGGAGGTCGACGACCTGCACCGGCGGGTCGTCGCCATCCGGGCGGCCGTCCCGGACAGCGAGGTGATCCTCGTCGTCGTCGGCCACCTGCCCGCGGAGTTCGCCACGGAACTCGCCGGCACGTTCAGCGTCGAGCCCATCGTGCACGACCCGCAGTCGTTCGCCGAGGACCTGTCGGGCAGCGTCAAGGCCCTGATGCGCCGGCTGGAGCAGGCGGTCGGCGCGGACGCGCTCACCTCGGTACGCCAGCGCGTCGAACGGATCCACCGCCAGCAGAGCAACACCCAACGCTCCATCGAGCACCTGTCGTACCAGCTCGACGAGATCCGGGGCGGGTTGCGTCAGGATCCCACCGGTCCGGCGGAGCGGCACCCGGCGGTGACCGGGGTGACGTCGCCGCTGCCGGGGCGGGTCGCCCGGGTGTTCGTCGAGGCGATCGACGCCCTCGACCAGCTCGCCGGCTTCGAGCGCCGGCTGCGGGACGCGTTCGCTCCGCACCGGGTGGCGACCGTCGGCGGCGCGGACGGCGGGCACGCCCTGCGGTCGCTGCTGCGTTCGCGGGACGTCCAGCGGGCGGTCGGCACGTCGGTGGTCCTGCGCCGCCTCATCGAGGCCTTCCGGGAGGGCGTGGAGCAGTGGTACGACACCCACCGCGCCGATCCCCAACCGACGGACCGGGAACGGTTGGATCTGCTCTGCGAGACGTACGACGGGATCGCCGAGTACCTGCCGCTGTTCCAGTTGGACACCCTGAGCGGGTTGGCCGCCGCCGGCGCCGGTGGCGAGGACGGCGCGGACCAGGTCGACCGTTCGCGCACCTGGTCACAGGCGCGGTCGGTCTTCGACGGGCTGGGCGGCCGGGTCCGGCAGCTACTGCTGGCCGGCTGAGGCGCCGAGCGGGGTCGGGTCGGCGTCCGGCCGGGGTGCGGCATCCTCCGGGCCAGCGGGCCAGCGCCGGTCGAGCACCGCCGTGGCCAGGGCGTGGATGACGTTGATGACCACGATTGCCGTCGCCACGATCCCCACGGTGCCGGGGAAGTCCCGTTCCAGGACGAGGGCGAGGATCACCGCGGTGATGCCGTTCTGCTGCCCCCAGGCGAGGTAGCGGCGGTCGGTCGCGGGCAGGCCCCGGGTGATCGGCACCGACACCACCAGTTGCGCCGCCACCGCCGCCAGCCCGAGCACCACACCCGGCACCACGTCGACGCCGTTCACCAGCAGCAGTCCGAGCAGGAAGGTGGCGACCAGGTACGCCGCCTGGGTGGACCGGCCGACGACGGGGCCGAGCCGGGGGCGGAAGAACAGCCCGGCGACCGCCAGGCCGAGCATGAGGAACTGCCAGGCGGCGGTGAGGACCAGCGCGATCAGCAGCGCCACCGCCAGCCAGTTCAGCGCCGTACGGAGTCGGGGGCGGGATGCGTCCTCGCGGAGGCCCGCCGTACGCAGCAGCCGCCACAGCAGCCAGGCGCCCGCCGCGAAGGCCACGTTGGCGAGCAGGTCGAGCAGCAGGTCCAGGGGCCGGTCGCTGATCGCGCCGGCGAGCGCGCCGCCGTCACCGTCGCCGAGGTCCAGGGCGAACGCGGAGACGTAGACGGTGAGCAGCACGGTGATCGGGTCGTCGAAGGACGCCCAGATGGAGAGGATGGAACGGGCCCGCGCGGAGGTGCGGTCGGGACGGCTCATGGCGGCCACCGCGAGCGGGTCGATCTGGGCGACGGCCACCCCGAGGACCAGGAACGCGGGGTCGCGGAAGACCAGCACCATCACCCCGGCGATGAGCGCGGCCTTGGCGACCACACCGACAGTGACGGCCAGCAGCACGGTGCCCAGGTGGGCACGCACCTCGGCGAGGCTGATGTCGCGGGTGCTGCCGACCAGGCCCACCGCCAGCAGGACCGAGGCGAGCAGCAGATAGGTGGGGGCGCGTTCGAGCCCGTCCACGTCGCCGGCCCAGGCCACGGCCAACCCGGCCAGCGCGGCGGCGACCACGGCCGACGATTTCGCCAGTACGGTCACGGCCACCCAACCGACGCGTCGAACCTGGTTGATCCGAGGTGATGATATCGGCGCAGGCCAACCACCTCAATCACGAACCACGCGGATCCTCGCGACAGGTCAGGCCGGCACGGTGAACCGTCGCGCCACCGCCGCCAACTCGTCGTCGGCGCGGGCGACCCAGTCCTGGTCGAGGGTGACACCGACCAGGTAGTCGTCCGGGGAGAGCCGGTAGTAGTAGACAGCCCCCATCTCCACGTCGAGCACCAGTCGGGTGACGTAGCCGGCGACGGCCCGACGCAGGTCCCGACCTACCTGAAGGGCCAGCAGCGACAGGTCACCGGCGAGGCGCTGGTAGCGGTCCCGCCGGTCGGCCACCGTGATGCCCCGGTTGAAGAACGGCTCCAGGTCGGGGTGGTCGAGGATGTCCACGGCCCACTGCTGATCGCCCATCCGGTGGTGGCTCAGGTAATGCAGGCCCTGCGGGCGCAGCGCCGCGAGCGTCCCGTCCGGCGTCGGTGCCCCGCTGCGGTACGGCCGGAACTCCTCCCCCGCCGTGCCGGGCGATGTCGCCGCACCGTCGGTGTCCGCCTCCCAGCCGCCCGGGTTCTGCGACCGCTGCCGCAGCAGCCGGCGCAGGTCGGTGGCGAGGTGCGCGGCGGCCCGGTCGACGGCGCTGACCCGATCCGGATCGGCCACCGCGTCGGCGTCCGCCCCGGGTACGGCGGCGAAGCCCACGATGTGTTCGTTGCCGACCACCGAGTTGCAGAAGACGAGACCCGTGCGGGTCTGCACGATCGTCCGGATCAGCGCGCCGGTGTGCAACTCCCCCAGCCGGCGGTGCAGCTCGCTGACCCGGTAGACCAGTTGCGCCCCGACCCGACGGTACGCCTCGCGGCGTTGTGCCGGGTCCGTCTCGTCCGACGAGGGGGCCGACGGGTGGGCGAGCAGGTCCAACGCGAAGTCGAGCACCCCGCTGGTGTAGTGGGCGACGTGGTAGACGCCGCAGCCGCTGAGCAGCAGACCCCGGCAGAGGTCCCGCTTCTTGAGGAAGCCCGGGACGTCCTGCTCGGCCGTCTCCTCGACCAGGGCGTCGTGCAGCTCCGGATCCGTCACCTGGTCACTCCTCAGCTGTGCGGCACGTCGATGTCGGCGTCGGTCAGGGCGGCGGCGCCCGGTGTCCCGTCGTGTACCGCGCGAATCGCCGCGAGGTTGGCGGCGGCGTCCCGGGTGACCGGGTGGGCACGGCCGAGGTAACCCAGGGCGGTCCCGTGCGCGTCCTCCTGCGTCGACAGCGCGGTGTCCAGGTCACCGCGGGCGGCCAGGTGCCCGGCCTGGGCGGTCGCCGCCGCCACCGTCCACGGGTGGGCGTCGCCGAGCGTCGCCCGCAGCGAACGCAGGCCGCGCTCGCCGTACGAGACGGCCTGGTCGTACTCCCCCAGACCGCGCTGGAACAGGCCCAGGTTGACCGAGCAGACCGCGGTGAGGGGGTGCCCCGCCGCCAGTTTGCGTTCGTAGCCGCGCAGGCAGCGCATGGCGCTCTTCACGGCGATCACGGCGTCGCCGGCCCGGTAGTAGTCGGCCGCCAGGCTGAGCAGGCTGCCCCGGGTCAGCGGGTGGTCCTCGCCCAGGTTCTTGACATATCCGCTGTACGTCTCGGCGCTGCGCTTCTTCGCCGGGATGATCAGGCCGAGGCGGCGCTCGGTGACGGCGAGACTGCGGTTGACCCGCAGCTCGTCCAGGAGGCTGCCGGTGGGCAGCTCGTGGATGCGGGCGAGCGCCTCGCGCAGGGTGGCAAGCGATCGGTCGTACTCGCCGACCTCCCGCTCGCACGTGCCGACCTGGCACGACGCCCGCCAGGTCCGCGGGTCCTCGGGACCGAACAGCAGCATCCGGCGGTCCCGTTCCTGGCGGGCCAGCCGCAGCGCCTCCGGCGCGTCGCCGTTGAGCAGGAACGAGATGCCGAGATTGTTCACCGCCATCCGGGTGTTCGGGTGATCGTCGCCGACCAGGCCACGGAAGCCCTCGAAGGTGGCCTGGTCCTCGACCAGGGCGTCCTCGAATCGACCGAGGCCGCGCAGGTCACCGCCGCGACCGCGGCCGGCGACCAGGGTACGGAAGTGGCGTAGACCGTAGCGGCGGCGCTGCTCGCTGAGCACCCGCTCGTCGAGCCGCAACGCCGTCTGGTGGTTGCCCAGCGCCCGGTGCAGGTTCGCGGTCTGGACGAACAGACGCATCGTCAACTGGTCGACCTCGTCGCCGCGGTCCCACCGCTCACAGGTCGCCGAGGCCAGCAGCAGCGCCGAACGCCAGACGTCGCTGTCGTTCGACAGGTACAGGTGACGGATCTGCTTGACGACCCAGTGCCGGACCCGCCGGTCGTCGGACTCCAGGGCGCCGGAGGGGACGAGGTGCTGCTGCAACTCGGCGAAGACGTCGGCGTAGCGGCCGTCGTCGGCCTCCGGATCGGTCGGTGCGTAGCCGGCGAGGCCCCGCAGGACCTGCCGGTGCCGCTCGCACCGCTCCGGCTCCGGTACGGCCCCCCGCAGCAGCACCTGGATGGCCCGGTGCATACGCAGCGCCGACCCGCGCCCCCAGTCGACGTCGTAGAGCGCGAAGCGCGCGCCGACGGTGAGGACGAGGTCCACCTCGCCGGCGTCGAGCAGCAGCTCGTCCGCGTCCCTGCCGGATGCCGCGGCGAGTTGGGTCAGCATCGAGGTGGACCGCAGCAGCGGCAGCCCGATGCCCTCCGGGGAGAGGAAGGCGCTCAGTTCGGCCAGCCGGATGGCCAGGTCCCCGAAGGGGGTGGCGCGCAGCGCCTCCAGCGTGATCCGCAGGACCCGGGCCACGCTTGACGTGTGCGAGCCGGGGATGCTCTCCCCGAGGTCCTCGTCGGACTGCCGTTCCAGCGCGGTCAGCAGCTCCCGGACGCTCTGGCCCACCGCCTCCAGGGCAGGCACCCCGCCGAGCCCGAGCACCAGGGCGCGTTGGCGCATCCACGCCGTCGCCAGGCGCAGGGCCAGCGGCAGGTGCTCCAGCGCCACCGCGATCGACCGGGCGTCCTCGGTGCTGATGCCGAGGACCCGGCGCAGCATCGCCACGCTCTCGTCGCCGGTCAGGGCGGCGACCTCCTGCGGGGAGGGCAGGCCGGACGAGCCGTCGTCCCGGGAGGTGATCAGGACGTGTCCGGCGCCCTCGTGCGGCCACAGGCCGGTCAGCACCTCGGCGTCGTCGGCGTTGTCGTAGATCAGCAGCCAGCGCTGGAAGGCGCCGTCGCCGGCCGAGAGCGCCTTCAGCGCCGCCTCGGCCGCCCCGGTGCTGTCCACCGCCTTGATCTCGTCGGCGAGCGCGCCGAGCCCGGTCTGCACCGTCTCCCGGTCCTGTGCGGGGATCCACCAGACCACGTCGTAGTCGTAGGCGAACCGGTGGGCGTACTCGCGGGCCAGCTCGCTCTTGCCGACCCCGGCCCCGCCGGTGAGCGTCACCGGGCCGTTCTCGCTTGTGAGATGGTCGCGCAACCACTCCAGGTAGCCGTCGCGGCCGACGAACGACGGGTTGCGGGCCGGCACGTTGAAGCGCACCCGCCGGTCCGGGTCCGCCGGGAAACGTGGCACGTTGCGCTGGCCGCCGGCGGGATGCGCGGGAGCGATCAGGCCGAGCTGGCTCAGCAGCAGCGACTGCGCCCGGACCGCGTCGGCCCCGCGCAGGTCGACGACCCGCTCGGGGCCGGACAGTTCCCGCCACTCCTCCCCGGCCACCAGCACGCCGAGCACCTCCGCCGACACCTCGGCGGAACCCGTACGCAGCCCGGCCAGGTCCGGCCCGGCCGCCTCCGCGAGGCTGGGCGAGAGGACCGCCAGCACGATGGCGTCCGCCGCGAGGTCGGACTGCCCGCCGCGACGCACCGGCCGCAGGTGGGGCCGGATTCCGGCGCGGCGCAACAGCCCGCCGATCCAGTCCGCCCAGGGCCGGTCGACCGGGTCGTACGCCACAGCGATGTCGCCGAGGTTGTCCGCCTGTTCCAGGAGCACGGCGCGCCGGTAGTGCCCCCGGATCGTGTCCGGCACGGGCGCCGCCCGGGTCACCTCGCCCCCGGTGATCCACTCCGTGATCCGCTCGTACGCGGCGAGCGGACTGTTCGGGTCGTGCGGGTCGTCTCCGAGGACGGACAGCACGTCCTCGAAGGTGTCGTAGTTGTGCGCCGGCACCTCCACGATCCCCGTCGGCGCGGGGCCGTCGGCGTCACCCGCCGACTCCTCCAGCAGCCAGGCGAAGGCCTGTCGGACGTAGTCCCGGGACCCGCCGTGCCCGGGATCGGGGACCTCGTGCAGGGTCGGCGCCGCGAGCACCCGGATCCCGCCGATGGCCCGTTGCTGCAACTCCTTGGCGAGCCCCGCCGCGTGCTGCACGGACAACCGACGGGGTGCCATGCACACCACCGCGACGTCGCTGAGCACCGCGCTGTGGGTGATCCCTGGCGCGCTCAGGTCCACCGGGGCGTCGATGAGGACGTAGTCGTAGTCGGCCTGTTGCAGCAGTTGGCGGATCCGGGCGGCCTCCCCGGTCGGCAGCCCGTCGGTGGCGGCGCCGAGACCGACCATGTCGAACGTGGCGGTCGAGCCGGACACCGCGTACCGGTAGATGGTGCCCTGCTCGGGCGCGACCGACGCGATCACCGTCGAGGACGGCACCGGCGGGGTGTCCGGGGCGGGGGTGAGCACGGCGGCGAGGTCGTCGCCGAGCGTCCGGGCCGCCGCGGCGGCGTCCACCTGGACCGGACGCAGGAAGTCGTACACCCGGGGGGTCTTGGGGCACCAGTCGACGGCGAGCACCTTCCTGCCGTTGCCGGCGAGGATCCAGGCGACGTTCGCCACCGCGCTGCTACGGCCGGTGTCGTCGGCGGGTGACACGAACGAGACGATCGTGGCGACCCCCGGTGTCCCATCCCTGCTGATGTTCATCGGTCTCCCCCGGCCCGGGCGGTGGTGCGGGTCGCCGGCGTCACCGCGGCGCCCGTGGGGTCAGTCGTCGCCATCGAGGGCGCTCTCGAAGCCTGCGTACTGGTCACCGGCGGCGGCACGGCGGTCGAGCCGCGCCAGGGCGGCGACGAGGACACCGCCGGGGAGGGCGTCCAGTTCGGCACGGTCCAGGTCGGTCAGGTCGATCAACTCCGAGCGGAGGTCGTCCTCTCCGGTGTCCATCCCCGACCACCGCCTGTCCTCGTGTCGCGCCGCGCCCCGGCCGGCCCACCGCCGGGCCAGACATTGACCGGTGGCCAAATTCGCTGAGTGTGCTCATGATAACCGTGCGCCGCCTCCCCGGCGGACACCCGGACGGCGGCCGGACCAGGTACGACGGGTCCAGCCCGGCGCCGGCCGGTCAGCGGCGGCACCCGGAACGTCGCCTGTCGATGTATGCTCCACTCTGGTAGGTGGCCCGACCGGCGACCGACAGGACGGCGGAGCGTCTGATGCCCGGACCCGTTGGCGGCCACCGGCCGGCACCCGGCACGGCGGCCCGCTCCGCGCCACCGGGGCCCACCGCCGCGTTCTGCCAGTTCGTGGTGAAGCTGCACAGCCGCTGCGACCTGGCCTGCGACCACTGCTACGTGTACACGATGGCCGACCAGCGCTGGCGTTCCCGGCCCCGGACGATGTCGGCGGCGACCCTGGCACGCACCGGTGAGCGCATCGGCGAACACGCCCGCCGGCACCGGCTGGGCCGGGTGAGCGTCGTCCTGCACGGCGGCGAGCCGCTGCTGGCCGGGGTGGCGGACGTCGAACGCGCCGTCGAACTGCTGCGGCACGGCGCCGCCCCGGTGCCCGCGCGGATGACCGTGCAGACCAACGGCCTCCGCCTGGACGACTCGTTCCTGCGTCTGTTCGACCGGCTCGACGTGGGGGTCAGCGTGAGCCTCGACGGCGACCGCGCGGCGCACGACCGGCACCGGCGGGGGCCGGACGGTCGCGGCAGCCACGCGCGCGTCGAGGCCGCCCTGCACCGGCTGACCGGGTCGTACCGGCGGTTGTTCAACGGCCTGCTGTGCACCGTCGACCTGCGCAACGATCCGGTCGCCACCTACCGCAGCCTGCTGGCCCACCGCCCGCCGGTGGTGGATTTCCTGCTGCCGCACGGCACCTGGTCGACGCCACCCGCCGGTCGCACCGCCGACCTGCGGCAGGCCCCGTACGCGGACTGGCTGTGCGCCGTCTTCGACGAGTGGTACGCCGACGGCGGGCAACCGACCCGGGTCCGGCTCTTCGACGAGATCATCCAGCTTCTGCTCGGCGGGTCGTCCCGCCTGGCCGGCGTGGGGCTCAGCCCGGTCGCGGTGGCGGTCGTGGAGACCGACGGGGCCATCGAGATGGACGACACGCTCGGCGCCGCCCACGCCGGCGCCGGACGCACCGGCCTGCACGTCGACCGGGACACCTTCGACGCCGCCCTGGAGCAGCCCGGCGTCCGGGCCCAGCAGGCCGGGGTGGCCGGGCTCTGCGCGCGGTGCCGGGGCTGCGACCTGCACCGGATCTGCGGTGGCGGCCTGTACACGCACCGGTGGCGCGCCGACAACGGCTTCGACAACCCGTCGGTGTACTGCGCCGACCTGTACCGGCTCATCGGCCACATCCGCGGCGCCCTGCGCCGGGACGTGACGGCACTGCGGGCGGTGCCCCGATGACACCGGTCGGGCACCGGCTGCCCCGGGCCGTCCTCGACGCCCTCGCCACGGGCGGAGGCGGGCCGGCCGCCGTCGACCTGCTGCGCTCCACCCAGCATAGCAAGAACCTGCTCCTGATCCGGGCGCTCGTCGTCCTCACCCACCGGGTGGACCATCCGGACCGGGCGGCCGTCGAGGCGGCGTACCGGCTGGTGGGTGACCTCGACCGGAGCCAGCGCCAGGCGGCGTGGGGCCACCCGCCGGTGGCGGCCTGGGCCTTCGGCACCGCGTCGCTGCTGAGCCGGGGCGAACCCGCCGGGGCGTACCCCGGTCTGCTCGCGGCGGTCGCCGCCGCCGCGGCCGTGCGGGCCCGCGCGGACGCCGACCTGGACGTGCCCCTCGACCCGGCCACGCCGGGCCGGCTGGACCTGCCCGGCCTGGGCACCCTGCGGGTCGACCGCACGGCGACCCGCGCCCGCGTGCGCTGCGCCGACGGGCGCGCGGAGGTGCGCTGCGCCGGGGAGCGGATCGAGATCGGGTACGACCACACGCCCGAGCACCGCTGGCGGCCCTACCCGGAGCTGCGGGCCAGCCATGGTGGGCTCGCTCTGCGGCTGCTGCTGGACACCGGCACGTGGCGGCACGTGCCGCTGGCGGTCGGGACCGGCGCCCATCCGATCGCCGGTTCCGTCCGCGACCCAGGCCGCTGGCAGCACCGACTGCGCGGGGCGTGGCGGCTGCTCGTCGACGAGCACCGGACGGTCGCCGAGGAGGTGTCGGTGGCGCTGCGCGCGCTGGCGCCGCTCAGCCCACCCCGGGCCGGGGTCCGCAGCGGCACGCTGCACCACGGCTTCGGCGCGGTGGCGATGTCCCTCCCACCGGACTCCCGCTCCGCGGCGGTCACCCTCGCCCACGAGGTCCAACACCTGAAGCTGGCCGCGCTGACCGACCTGTTCCCGCTTGTGGAGCCCGGCCCGGCCGAGTCGTTCTACGCGCCGTGGCGGCCCGATCCCCGGCCGCTCGAAGGCCTCCTGCACGGCGCGTACGCGCACCTGGGGGTGGCCGGTTTCTGGCGTCGCCAACGGCTCGTCGACCACGACCGGGCGGCCCGCCACCACGCCGGGGTCGAGTTCGTCAGGTGGACCCGCGCCGTCGGACAGACCCTGCGGGTGCTGGCCGCGCAGCCACGCCTGACCCCCGTCGGCCGACGCCTCGTCGACGGCATGACACCCGTCGTCGACAGGTGGGCGCGGGAAGCCGTGGCCCCCGACGCGGCGGCCGACGCCGGGCGGCTGCTCGCCGCGCACCGCGCCCACTGGGACCGGGAGCGGGCCGGGGCACGACCGTCGTGACAGCGAGGCTTGCCGATCTCCTCTAGGCTGGCGGCATGGGGGACGCTAACGGGCAGCCCACCCGCCGCGAGTGCTTCGTCATCGCTCCGATCGGCCCGGAGGGCTCCGAGATCCGCCGCCGCAGCGACCAGATCCTCAAGCACGTCATCCGCCCGGTCGTCGAGGCGCGGGGCTTCCAGGCGATCCGGGGTGACGAGATCGAACGGGCCGGCCTCATCACCTCACAGGTGCTCGACCGGATCATCCAGAACGACCTGGTCATCGCCGACCTCACCGACCAGAACGCCAACGTCTTCTACGAGTTGGCGGTCCGCCACGCGCTGCGCAAGCCGTTCGTGCAGCTCATGGCGAAGGACCAGCAGCTCCCGTTCGACGTGCAGGGCATGCGCACGATCCTGGTCGACCACACCGACCTCGACAGCGTGCACTCCGCCAAGGAACAGCTGGGCCGCGCCATCGACTCGATAACCACCGACGCGGACATCGTCACCCCGATGTCGGTCGCCCTCACCCTGCAGGACCTGCGCGGCTCGTCGAGCCCGCACGAGACCGGCCTGTCGCAGGTCATCGAGACGCTGCCGCAGATGATGGACATCCTCCAGGACCTGCAACGGCACATGGGCACCGCCGCCCCCGCCGAACCCTCCGAGGCGGACGACCACCGACGGCTGCGCGGCCTCATCATGTCGCTGACCGACCGTGGGGTGGTGACCGAAGAGGACCTCACCGGCCTGCTCGGCGGGGCCAGCAGCAAGTTCGACAAATGGGTCCAGCGCCTCATCCAGCGCTCGAACGGCGCCGGCTAGCCGTCCTGGCCCGCCAGGGTGAGGCGTCCCTCCTGGTCGTGTCGCAGCCGGCCGCTGGTCAGGGCCACGTGCAGCCCGTACCGGAGGAGCTTGTCGATCTTCTCGGTGCGCCGTCGGTAGCCGAGCCGTTCCAGGCCGGCACGCAGCAACCGCTCCTCGTCCATGCCCGGTACGCCCTTCAGGACGTGCACGAGGGCGTTCGCGACCTCCTCGGGCGGCACCTCCTCGAAGGCCCGGTCACCGCTGGCCTGGGTGACCCGGTACGCGCGGTAGGTGCGCGGGTCGACACCGTCCGGCCAGGCGTACCCGCCGAGGGTCGGGTGCGTGTACAGCCGGCGGGCGTCGACGAGGGCGAGTACGGCGGTGCGGCGGTCCTCGCGGGTGCGCAGGAAACCGAACCGGGCGAGCGCCAGCCGGGCGAGGCGGTGCTGCTCGACGGGACCCTCCGCCTCGATGATGTCGTGCAGCGCGTCGCGCAGCAGAGCGCGCACGCGCTGGTCGGTGGCGAGCAGGTCGAGGTCGGTCTGGTCGCCGAGCGGCGTCGGGACGTACGGAACGAACGGGCTCGCCGTGATGGCGCCGGGTGCTGTCGCCGCGACGGTGACCGTGTGCGGTGCGGACGCCGGCGCGAGTGCGGTGACGGATGTCGGCGACGGACCCGGAAGGGGCGCCTCGTCGGCGTCGGGACGTGACTGCGGCACCTCGGGCGGTGCCGGCTCGACGCGTTGGCGCGGCGGCGTGATGTCGAGGTGCGGCGGCGCGGTCCCCGCCGGGTCGGTCTCCGGTTGGACCGCCGGAGGGTCCGCAGCTCGGGTGAGCGCCTCGTCGACCCGGTCGAGCAGGGCCGACCGGTCGTGGATCCACGCCGGCAGCCAGAACCGCACCACCTCCGACCAGCCCATGATGGACCGGAGCAGCGCGGGCGCGGAGTCCCGGTCGGCAACCGTCGGGCGGGCACTCCAGTCCGGGCCGTCGAGCATGACGGCCACCTGCCACCGGGGCGCCCCGGGCGTGCGTACCGCGATGTCCACAGTGAAGTCGGACAGGCCGTGCGAGGTACGGACCTCGTGGCCACGCTGGCGCAGCGCCGCCGCCACCTCGTCGCGGATCCGGCTACGCCGTTCGGCCCGGTCGACCGTCAGGTCCCCGAGCCGGTCCACGCCGGCCGCGGCCATCTCGCAGTACGCCCGCAGGTGCTGCGTGCCCAGCGCGGAGGTCCGGGACAGGTCGATGTCCGACGGGTCGAACGACGAGTAGAGGACGACCTGGCGGCGGGCGCGGGTGACGGCCACGTTGAGCCGCCGTTCACCGCCGGCCTGGCTGAGTGGGCCGAAGTTCAGCGGAAGCTGGCCGGTCTCCGGGTTGGTGGAGAAGGCCAGGGAGAACAGGACCACGTCCCGCTCGTCGCCCTGCACGTTCTCCAGGTTCTTCACGAAGATCGGTTCCGCGACCGCGCCGGAGAGCTGCTCGCGGATGATCGGGTCGGTGCTCTCCTCCAGCAGGTTGAGGATGAGGTCGCGCTGCTGGATGTTGAAGGTGACCACGCCGATCGACTGGCTGGCGGTCGCCGGGTCGTGCAGGCGCCGCGTGATGTCCGCGAGGATCGCCCGCGCCTCCACGTCGTTGGTCCGTGCGCCGCCGCGGTCGTACCGGCCGTCGACGCGCCGCCAGGTGACACCGGCGGTGCCGCTGGCGCCGGGCGACGGGAGGCTGGAGAGTTTGTTGTCGTAGTAGTAGCGGTTGGAGAACGCGATGAGGGACTCGTCGTGGCTGCGGTAGTGCCAGGACAGCCAGCGCTGCGGCAGCCCGGACTCGACGGCCTCGCTGAGGATGCTCTCCAGGTCCTCCGGCACCGGGCCGTCGCCGTCGTCGACCTCGTCGACGGTGTGGCTGGCCTGCATGATGCTGCTGGGTGGCATCTGCCGGGAGTCGCCGACCACCACCACGGCGCTGCCCCGACCCATCGCGCCGATCGCCTCGGCCACCCGGATCTGCGACGCCTCGTCGAAGATGACCAGGTCGAAGCGTCGACTCCCCGGTGCCAGGAAGTTCGCCGCCGACGCCGGACTGACCAGCACGCACGGGGTCAGCGCGAGCACGGCGTCCGGGTACTGCTCGAACAGCTCCCGGAAGGACCGCCCGCCCCGCTTGCGGCGAAGCTCCGCGGCGAACTCGGCGAACCGGCCCCGCCTGTCGGTCGGGCTGAACGGGCGACGGGCGACCAGCACCGACGGTAGCTGCGTCGGCAGCGTGGACCGCAGCTCGCCGGCCGCCGCCTCGAACTGGCTGATCTCGTCGTCGTGCAGCTCCGGGTCGAAGTACCGCAGGCGGCCCGCGTGTACCCGTTCGGCCAGCGACGCGGCAGCGACGCCCCGGCGGTACACCTCCTCGGCGATCCGCGCGGGCACCTCGTCGCGCAGCAGTTGGTCCCGGTAGTCGGTGAGGCCGGCCGAGGCGAGCACGTCGGCGTGGGCCAGGACGGTCGCCCACCGGCGCAGCGGAAACAGCTCCTCGGCCCGCACCTCGTCCAGCCACACCGCGCCGTCGCGTTGCCAGGCGTCGACCCAGTGGACGCCGGCCGCCCACCGGGTCAACTCCGGCCCGGCCGAGCGCAACACCCCGCGCCAGGCGCGCCAGCGGGAGGCGACCCGGTCGAGCAGGGCCGCGTCGACGTCGGTGATCCCGCGATCGAACAGCTCCCAGGCCAGAGGGTGCCGAGCCAGGAGTGTCCGCCCGGTCCTGGTCGCCTCGACCGCCTCCGCGAGGCGTTCCCGCGCGTCCGGATCGGTGGGCTGCCACGCCGGCAACCGCAACCCGCCCAGCGCCACCGACCGCTGCTGGAGGGCCGCCGCCTGGGCCTGGGCGGCGACGAGCCGACCGACGGTCACCTCCACCTGGTCGGTGTCGAGCGTCGCGCCGGCGACCAGGTGCACCGCAAGCCGGTCCACGATGGCCTGCCGCCGTTTGCGTTTGCCGAACAGCCGCTTCGCCACCGCCTGCGCCTCGGCGTGCCAGATGGGCAGCTCCGGGCGGGCGAAGACGTCCGCGCGGAAACTCGCCAGCTCACCGGCGAACCCCTCCCGGAAGGCCGCCAGGTCCGCCTGGAACCGGTTGGCCGCGTCGTCCCACGGCCCGTCGGCGGCCCGCAGGGTGGCCTCCCGGTCCGGCAGCATCCGGCGTACGGCGAGCCAGGCGCCCGCCTGCAACTCGCCGACCGCCTCCGGGTCGGGCAACGTCCGCAACAGATCCAGCAGGTACGGGTGGTCGGCGACGTCGACCCGCAGCGTCTCCAGTTCGGCGGCGACCTCGGTGACGGCGGCGCCGTGCAACCCGTCGAGGCTGCGGCACCCGCTCAGCGCCCACGGGTGCGCGGCCCTCAGCCGAGCCGACCGGGCGGCCGCCGGGAACTCCCGCAGGGTCGTCTCGACCCGCGCGCGTGCCTCGGCCGGTGCGTGCAGGTAGGCCACCGGGATCGGGGCGACCGGGCCGTCCCCGTACGCCAGGGTCTGCTCGTAGGCCGACCAGAGCGACATCCCGGCGGGGTTCGTGGTGTGCACCTGCGTCGGGTACTCGGCCAACGGGGCGAGCCGCGTCCGGTAGGCCGTCTCCACCGCCGTCCACGTGCCGTCCCCGCCGTGGTCCTGCTGGTCGAGGGCGTCGCGCAACTGCTGGCGGATCGCGTTGAGGGACTGCTTGCGCCCGTGCAGGTCGAGGGCGAACGGACCGAGACCGACCTGCCTGAGGCGGCGCTTCACCACCTCCAACGCGGCCTGCTTCTCGGCGACGAACAGCACCGACCGGCCGGCGGCGACCGCTCGGGCGATCATGTTGGTGATGGTCTGCGACTTGCCGGTGCCGGGCGGCCCCTCCAGGACGAAGGAGTGGCCGCGCTCCGCGCGCACGATGGCCTGCATCTGCGAGCCGTCGGCGGGAATCGGCAGGTGCAGGTCCGCCTCGTCGACGAGCACCTCGGCGTCGTCCGGCCGGGCCGGGTCGTCGAACGTGGCGCCGGAGGACTCGACCAGGTGCCGGACGACCGGGTTCTCCAGGAACCGGGGCCAGTGATCGGTGAGGTCCCGCCACATCTGGAAGGTGGAGAACTGCAGCAGCCGCAGGCTCGCCGTCTCGTCGATGCGGTAGTCGAGCCGGTTGTCGACCAGGCCGGTGTTGATCGCGGCGAGCGTCTTGGCGACGTCGATGCCGTGCCCGTCGAGGACCGGCCGTTCCAACTCAGGGATCCGGACGCCGTGCTTGACCCGCAGCCACTCGACCAGGCAGTGGTTGGGGCTGGCGACCTCGGTGCCGTCGATGACCATCGCGTACGGGCGACGGCCGGTGCCGCCCTCGATGCGTACCGGCAGGAGGAACAGCGGCGCGTACGCCTCTCCCCCGGTGCTCCTGGTGTGCACGAGCGTGCCGATGGTCAGGTAGAGGTAGTTGCTGCCGGTCTCCTGCTCCATCGTGCGCGCGTCGCGTTGCAGCGCCCGCATGGCGGTCTTGTAGCGCGCTTCGGTGACCGCGCCGTAGACGCGACGGTCCGTGCCCAGTTCACGGGTCAGGATCTCGGCGTCGAGGTCCTGCGCCCGACGTGCCCCGGCCAGCTCGTGCACGTGGCTGATGTCGTCCTGCGGGATGACCTGCACCTGCCTGCCGTCGTGGATCAGGTCGTCCAGCAGCGGCAACGCGCCCGCCGGCACGTGCAGGTCCAGGCCCCGACCCCGCTTGGGCAGGTTGAGCAGCGGATTGCGCAGGCTCAGGTCGAGAAGCGACTTCTTCCACTGCTGGATGCGCGCCGGCGAGCCGTCGGACTGCTGCGCCACCTCGTCTCCGTCGTCGGCGAGCTGCCGCAGCTTCGCGGCGGCGACGCCGGGCGGCAGATCGAGCGACGCGCCTGTCGTGCTTGTCGCCTCGGCACCCGCCGCGGCGGGCGTCACCGGTTCGTCGGTCGACGGCAGCGGTCGGATCCCCGAGCGGTGGGCCAGGTGCACATCGACGAGACCCTGGACGCGCTCACCGTCGCCGCGGAAGTGGCCGAGCCCCACCCGCACCGCCTCGGTGAACGTCGCCGACTGGGCGCCCGGCCCGATGCGTGTCAACTCGACAGGCACCGCCCGACCGGAGTCGACCATCGAGATCAGCAGGTTGGTCTCGGTCACCGCGGCCGCGCCCAGCCGCTCCTCCTCCAGCAGGAAGCCTCCGAACGCGTGCCCCTCGCTGATGAAGATGAGCGGGTGCAGACCCGCCGCCTCCAGACACGCGGCGTACGTGACGGCCAGGTCGAGGCAGTTGCCGAGTCGGCCGTCCAGCACCGCGGCTGTCGTCCGTACCTTCTGGCCGGTGTTCTCGAACGACGCCGGCAGGGTCTGATAGGTGATCTCCAGTTGGCGCAGCGCCTCGTACACCGCGCCGGCGATCAGCGCCGCCCGCTCCGAACCCTCCTGGTAGCCCTGCAACGAGCCGGAGCCGGTCCGCGCGAGCAGGATCTGAGCAGCCGCCCGCAGGACCGCGTCGACCGCCCGGGTGTTCGGCTGCACGAAGGCGGCGAGAGTGTCGTACAGGGCGGGGCTGTTGAACCACTCGTTGTGCGCCAACACCCTGGACGGGGCGACCAGCCGCAGTGCCTCCCCCTGCGCCTGCACCCGGAGGATGTAGTCGACCGGGAACGCCTCGTCGGCGCGGTACAGCAGCGTTCGGTCCGGCGTGAAGTCCCGGAAGTCGTCCCAACTCGTGCTCGCCCCCGCTCGCAACGGCGCGGTGAGCGTACGCGTCCACGGCTCGGTGAGCGAGCCGTCCGGGCCGCGCAGCTCCAGCGTCACCGTCACGTCGGCCAGCTCGCCCGCACCCCGGTTGACCAGGGTGAGATGCCGGACCAGCGGCACCCGGTTGTGCACCAGGGCGGCGTTGATCGCCGGCTGCACGATCAGCCCGACTTCGAGCTGGTCGTCGTCGGCGGTGAACTGCGCGAAGACGCTGTCGGACATGGGCGTTTCTCCAGGTGACGAGACCAGGGAGAGCCAGCCTATCGGTGACCCGTACGGCGGAGAGGGCCCCGGCCATACAACGACTCTGGGCCCCGTACGTCCGAAGCAGTACATGCCGTGCACGACGAGGCACCCGGCACCACCTCGCTGATGGTCAAGGCAAGGGAAACGACGGGGATCAAGGCTGCACACGCAACGCCACCGGTTGATAACGTATCGATGCTTCTGCTTGCCGCCCAGCGGCGGCAGCCCCAGGGGAGGATAGGCATGTGGGCGCACCACCCGGCGTTCGCCGCAGCGGAACGACATCTCGACAAGGACGTTGAACACCATCCCTCCGCGCACACCGCCCGGGCAGTCGCAGACCAGCACCGGGCCCCAACGGCGTCCCGTGGCCACGCCATGCCGCTGGTTGATGGAGCGCGTCGGCGCTGGTGACGCCCAATCCGCTCGCCGCTGCCGCAGCCGACACCTCACCCAGCGCATGGGCCGGTATCTGGCTCTACGAGGACATTGAACTGATCGCCCAGGGCGTCCGCACCGGCAGTTGGATCGACGGCAGCCTCGGCGTCGTCAGCGCCGGTCTGGACGCCCTCGCCTTCGTCTCCGACCCCGCCAGCGCCCTGCTCCAGTACGGCATCGCCTGGCTCATCGAACACGTCAAACCCCTCAGCGAGGCCCTCGACTGGCTCGCCGGCGACCCGGCGCAGATCGCCGCACACGCCGAAACCTGGCACAACGTCGCCAGATCGCTCCGCGAGGAAGCCGCCACCCTCGCCCGCACCGACGTAGCTGCTTGGAGCGGAGCGGCCGCAACCGCCTATCGCGCCTGGACGACCGAGCAACAACAAGCCATCGTCGGGCTCGCGCTCTGCGCCGACACCATGGCCGCCATCACCGAAGGCGTCGCCGGCCTCGTCGCCGCCGTCCGACTCCTCGTCCGCGACGCCATCGCCACCTGCGTCTCCCGCCTCATCGTCTACGCCGCCGAACTCCTCGCCACCGGCGGACTGGCCACACCACTGGTCGTGCAGCAGGCCACCGCGACTGTTGCGTCATGGGGGGCGCGGATCGCACGACTGCTGCGCGGACTGCTTGCCAGCCTGCGACGGCTGGTACCGGAGATCCGCCGACTCGGCGACGTCATCGACAAGCTCAAGCAGGCGCTCGGGCGACTCCGCAAGCAGTCGCCGGACCCACAGCGGGCTGACGGCCCCGAACCGACCAAGCTCCCGAACGACCCCGAACGACCGGACTTCACTGAAGCCGAGATAGACCAGAGAAAGATCACCGCCTACGCCATGAACCCGGACCATCCTGTCGGCAGGAACAAGTATCGCGTCATCAACTCCGCGACCGGCCTCGGCCCGGACGACGCCGACGTGATCGTGCAGCAAATCCGCGAAGGTGTCCGTGCGGGCACGCCTCTGCCCGGCAAGACGGACGAGTTCGGCGAACGGTTGTCCGTGGACCTTCCCCTGACCGGGCCCGGTGGCACGATCACCGTCCGGACAGCCTGGATACTGGAGAACGGAGCATCCGCACCTCGGATGGTGACCATCTCGTTCCCGCCCAAGGAAGGATGACGTGGTGGAGCTGTATGACGTAGTGGAGCTCAAGGAAGCCATTCCGGGAGAACAACTGCCCGCAGGCGCGGTGGGAACGATTGTTCACATCTTCAGTGCCCCCTCGACCGCCTACGAAGTCGAGTTCACCGACGCCGATGGCCGCACCGTCACCATGATCACGCTCCGGCCCGACCAGGTGATTCGCCGCGACGTGTAGTGGGGTGAGGCGCAGTTCCAGCGCGTCGCGCTCCGGTGACCGCGTGGGCACCAAACGCCGGGTGCCAATCCAGCGCCGGTTGACGTAGCGAGAAGATGCCCCGTCCCGGAGACCCTGGAGGTCCTAGCCGCGCGCCCACTCCGGCGGTGGCACCACGACGAGCTGACGGCGAGATCCCGCTCGTTCTGCCCGGTGGCTTCGGCGAGCTCGCTGTCACCGGTGAGGATCCAGCCGAACTCCTCGTCCTGGTCCGGCGGCGTGAACATGGCGACCGGCCGGGGATCGTCCACCGACCGGTCCTTGATCCGACCCACGTACACGGACTCGGGGGCGATGCCGTAATCCTGGTGCAGGTGCCGGCGCAGCGCGTCCGCGGGCAACTCTGCCTCGAAGTGGATCTGGTACAGCACCTCGGCTCCCGGTAGCTCGTGTGACGACGTCCGCCGTGAGAGTCTGCCGCCTCCGGAAGCTGAGTTGCCGAGCAACTGCCGTTTGTCCAACTGGTTGGGCGGCCTGCGATGCTCCCTGCCATGGATGACTTGACGGATCGCGTGCGGGCATTCGCCCAGGCGCGGGAATGGCAGCAGTTCCACACGCCCAAGAACCTGGTCATGGCCCTCGCTGGGGAGGTCGGCGAGCTGATTGCCGAATTCCAGTGGTTGACACCTGAGGAGGCCTCGGCAGTCATGAACGACCCGGATGCCGGTAGCCGGGTGAGGGCCGAGATCGGCGACGTAATGATCTATCTGACCAGGCTCGCCGACGTGCTCGGCGTCGACCTGACCGAAGCCGCCCTGACGAAACTGGACGATTCGGCGCGCCGCTATCCCGTGGAACAGGTTCGCGGATCCGCGGCAAAACGGTAGTCAGGAAGCGTTGTCGAGCATGGCGTTGAGTTGATCTCTTCGCTACAGTCCTTGCCGTAGGAGCGCGTCACGACGGGCTTCCGGCGATTGCCGGACACGCCCCCCATGCGCACGATCACTTCGTGCTGCCCGGGGGCAAGTGTTGTCAGCGTTCCGCACGTCCGCCGATGGTCTGCTGCGCCTGGCTGGCGCCGGCATGCTCGTAGATCGAATCGTGGAGCAGCTCGGCCACGATGTGAGCCCGGCGGAGCGCCGTTCCTGGTCACGCAGCCTTGACGTGCTGGGGCAGGATCTCGTCGATGCCGGTCTCGGACAGGTGGAGATGCTGGTCGAGTACCAGCTCCCGCTGACAAGCAAGCGGGTCGACGTTGTGCTCGCAGGAGTTGACCCGAGAACATCCGACGACTCCTACGTCGTCGTGGAGTTGAAACAATGGTCCTACGCCGAATCCTACGAGGGCGCTGAGAACCTTGTGGCTGTGGAGCGCGTGCGCGGCGCGCGGTTGCATCCCGGCGTTCAGGTCGAACTTTACTGCGAGTACCTGACGGACTTTCTCGGCGTCCTCGCCGAGCACCGGAATCCGGTGCGGGGTGTGGCGTACCTGCACAACGCCGTGGACCGTGACATCAGTGACCTGTTCGACCGCCGGGCGACCGAGCAGAGCCGAATCTTCACCAAGCAGCGGCGCGGCCAGTTCCAGGATTACCTACGCACCCATCTGGCTCCCACGTCAGGGGCCGGCGCCGCAGACCGCTTCCTCACCAGCTCTGTTCGGCCCAGCAGGCACCTGCTGAGGTACGCCGCGCAGGAACTGAAGGACCGTTCGCACTTCACGTTGCTGGATGAGCAGCGCGTGGCGTACGAGTTGGTCCTGCACGCGGTCGAGCGCGCCCGGTCGGCGGACCGGAAATCGGTCGTGGTCGTGTCGGGTGGACCGGGCAGCGGTAAGAGCGTCATCGCCCTGTCGGTGCTCGGCGAGTTGGCGCGCCAGAACCGCTCCGTCATGCACGCGACGGGCTCGCGGTCGTTCACCCAGACCCTGCGCCGATACGCCGGCAAGGGATCGACCCGACTGAAGAACCTGTTCGGCTACTTCAACAGCTTCATGTCCGCCGAGCGCAATGGTCTGGACGTCCTGCTCTGCGACGAGGCGCACCGCATCCGGGAGACTTCCGTCAACCGCTTCACGCCGCGGACCAAGCGGGACAAGGCTCGCACGCAGATCGACGAGTTGATCGCCGCTGCCCGGGTGCCGGTCTTCCTGCTCGATGAGCACCAGGTGGTGAAGCCGGGCGAGTTGGGCAATGTCGACGTCATCTCGTCCTACGCGAGGCAGCTCAACCTGGATGTCGAGGTGGTGTCTCTGCACAGCCAGTTCCGCTGCGGCGGCAGCGAGGCGTACGAGCAGTGGGTTGTCGACCTGCTCGGCCTCGAGGGTGGCGAACCGTCGGTCTGGACCGGTGACGGGAGGGTCGACCTTCGTCTCGCGGAGTCACCCGCGGAGCTGGAGGCATTCCTCGCTGGGAAGCAGGCATCCGGCGTGACGGCGCGAATGTCCGCAGGATACTGCTGGCCCTGGAGCGATCCGCGCCCGGACGACAGCCTGGTGCCGGAAGTGCGGGTCGGTGGCTGGTCCCGGCCCTGGAACGTCAAGAGTGACCGCAGCGTGGGGGACGCGCCGGGCAGCGCGTTCTGGGCCACCGACCCGAACGGTTTCGGGCAGGTGGGCTGCGTCTACACAGCCCAGGGCTTCGAGTACGACTGGTCGGGCGTCATCATGGGGCCCGACCTGGTCGCCCGGGAAGGTCGCCTGGTGGCGCGGCGCGAGGAGTCGAAGGACCCGGCGTTCCGCAATCGCAAGTCGGTCAGCGATGCCGAAGCGGACCTGCTGATCCGCAACACCTACAAGGTCCTGCTGACCCGCGGCATGCAGGGCACGATCGTCTACTCCACCGATCCGGAGACACGGGAGTATCTCGCCTCGCTGGTCAAGGTGATCAGGCCAGTCGAGACGGTCTACGAGACGGCCGACGACGACCTGCGCTGATCCTCCGGTGCGCCCCGCGACGGGACGACGTAGCACGCGGGCGCGAGGTAGGTGTCGGGCCTTGGTAGCGGCCACGCGTTCAGCATCGCGCCTCCGCCAACGTCCCGCGGGTAGGGTCCGATCATGACGATTCCCCACCTGACGGCCGCTGACGGCACGACTCTGCCGGCGATCGGGCTCGGCACGTACCAGCTGAACGGCTCGGCGGGAGTCGACGCGATCGGTCAGGCGATCCGGGCGGGCTACCGGCTGATCGACTCGGCGGTGAACTACGAGAATGAGGGCGCGGTGGGTCGGGCCGTCCGCGCGGCTGGTGGCCTCCGCGACGAGCTGGTCGTGACGTCGAAGCTGCCGGGGCGGCACCACCGCTTCGACGAGGCGTTGACCACCATCGAGGAGAGTGTGTTCCGTACCGGCCTCGACCGGGTCGACCTGTATCTGATCCACTGGCCGAACCCGAAGGTGGACCTGTACGTGCAGGCGTGGCGGGCGCTGATCGAGGCGCGCGAGCGTGGCCTGGTCCGGCACATCGGCCTGTCGAACTTCCTGCCCGAGCACATCGACCGGTTGGTGGCCGAGACCGGTGTAGCCCCGGTGGTCAACCAGATCGAGGTGCACCCGTACTTCCCGCAGCAGGAGGCGCTCGACTACCACCGGGAGCACGGGATCCTGGTGCAGGGCTGGAGCCCGCTCGGCCACGGCAACGACCTGCAACAGCACCCCACGATCGTGGAGATCGCGTCCGCCCACGGCGTCACCCCGGCGCAGACCATCCTCGCCTGGCACGTGGCCCGTCAGGTGATCCCGCTGCCCAAGGCGGCCTCCCCGCAGCGGCAGGTCGAGAACCTGGACGTCTTCGGCATCACGCTCACCGAAGCCGAGGTGGAGGCCATCACCGCCCTGGGCCGCCCCGACGGGCGGCTCGCGGACCAGGACCCGGCGGTGTACGAGGAGTTCTGACCGCCCGAGTCCGCTGGTGCGTACGTGACCGACGTGATGCCGGCGCACCGGCGGATGGTTCGGCCGCTTATGACTCCGAGGTATGAATATGCCTGTGAGTCATAAGGCTCAACCGGGCGGCCTGTCGACGGCAGATGGCCATAATCGGACCGTCCGGGAGCACCCCGACGTACCGTGAGGTCGTGTCGACCAGAGACGTACTCACCAAGGCTGACCTGGCCGAACTGCGCCGTTCAGCGCTCGGGACGGCCGATCCCCTGGGTGTCGCCGCGGATCTCGCCGAGGCCGTGGAGCAGGGCCGCCTGGAGGATCCGGACGACGCCGGCGACGCGCTGACGCTGGCTGCCGAGATCGCGGAGATCCGGGCGAGGCCGGATGCCGCGCTGCGGTACGCGGACCGGGCGTTGCAGGCGTACCCGTCGGGGGATGATCCTCGGGCCGGGGTGGCGCGGGCGTTGCGGGCGCGGGCCCTGTTCCGGGCGGGTGGTCGGGACGACGAGGCGATGGTGGAGCTGACGGCGCTGCGTCCGTTGCTGCTGACGCAGCCGGACGCGCCGGCGTACCTGAGCGCGGCGCTGGCCGCCGGTGGTCGCTCGGCGGTCGCGGAGACGTGGCTGAGCGAGGCGGTGGACAGCCTGCTCGGTGAGCGCGCCGGGGCGGGCGACCCGGAGGTCGGCCCGCCGGAGGCGCCGGGTGTCGCGTTCTTCCTGCTGCAACAGCGCCATCGGGTACGCCGGGACCTCAACCTGCCGCACGACCGGCAGGACGACCTGGCTGACCGGTTGGAGAACCAGCTCGTCCGTCGGGCGGCGGAGCGTCAGGGCGGCGATTCGGATCTGCTCCTGTGGCGCCGGGACGAGTTCGACCGTCTGCTCGCCGCGCACTCCGAGCTGACCGACGTGTACGGGCCGGACTGGGACGCGCACCGCGCCCGGCTGGAGAAGGCGCTGGTCCGGTTGGCGAGCGCCGGACGGACGGGGCTGGGCGTGTTCGCCGCGACGGTGGCCGGTTTGGAGGCGTTCGCCGGGCGCCGCGACGGGGATCCGTCCGATCCGGAGATCCGGGCCGGCTACGCGGCGGAGGTGGCGGCGCGGCCCAGCGCGCGGGTGCCCTGGCCGCCGGAGCGCAACGACGGCTGCTGGTGCGGTTCGGGTCTGAAGTACAAGAAGGACTGCCTGCCGCGGTCGCGCGGCTGAGGCTTTCGGTCAGCGTACGGCGGAACGACGCTGGTAGTGCCGGGCGACGCGGGCCCGGTTGCCGCAGGACGGCTTGCACCACTCCTGACGGGGGTGGTCCTTGACGAAGTAGCGGACGCAGCGCGGTGCGGGGCAGGCGCGCAACTCCGTGCGGGCGGGGCCGACGAGGAACTCGATGACGGCGCGGGCCAGCCCAGCGGTGAGCGCTAGGCGCGCGTCGGCCGCCTCGCCCTGCCAGGTGAGGGACGGCGCGCTCTCGTCGGGCCAGGTCAGCACCGGCCGCACCGGCATGGCGGCGGTGGCCTGGTTGAGCCGGTCGACCGCCTCCTGCGGGGCGAGCAGCGAGGACGAGTCGGCCCGGCTGGGCGGCCCGGGCCGGACCGCCCGGGCGAAGAGGGTACGGGCGGCACGGCGCACCGCCACCACGTCGAGGCGGGTCCGCTCGTCGCCGTGGATCGGGCACCCGCCGACGTACTCCCGCAGGGGTTCGGCCTGCTCGCCGAGCCAGGCGGTCAGCCCGGCGACGTCGGCGAGGTCGTCGGCGACGCCGCCGTTGCCGTCGTGTCGGATGGTGCTGACCAGGGCGAGCGCGAGCTGGGCTGACATGCGCGTCCCTCTCGGTGGCGGCTTGTGCGGCGATGCGGGCAAGCGTACCGTCCCTAACGCCTTTGCGCGTCGCTATCCATTAGGGGGCCGTCATGCTGGTCGTCGCACACCTCAGTGACACCCACATCGACAGCCATCCCCGGTCGGCCGAACGCACCGCCCGGGTGATGGACCACCTGCATGCCCTGCCACGACCTGTCGACGCGATCCTGATCACCGGAGACGTCGCCGACCACGGCGAGATCACCGAGTACGGGACGGCCGCGAAACTCTTCGACTCCCCACTGCCGGTCCTGGTCTGCCCCGGCAACCACGACGTGCGCGACGCGTACCGCAAGGGTCTGCTCGGCGACGACGGCGGCGGCGCCGGCCCGATCAACACCCGGCACGACGTGGCCGGCGCGGTCTTCCTCCTGGCCGACTCCTCCGTGCCGGGCGAGGACCACGGCCACCTGGACGAGGAGACCCTGGCGTGGCTCGCCGGCGAGCTGGGCTCGGTGCCTCCGGACACACCGACGTTCGTCGCGCTGCACCATCCGCCGGTCGAGCTGCACCACCCGGTCATCGACCCGATGCGGCTGCTGCCGGCCGAGCCGCTGGCCGAGCTGGTCAGCGCCCACCCGCAGGTCGTCGCCGTGCTGACCGGGCACTTCCACACCGCCGCGGCGAGCACCTTCGCCGGCCGTCCACTGCGGATCGCGCCGGGTGTGGTGTCCACCCTCCGGATGCCGTGGGAGGGCGACGGCCCGTTGACCACCCAGACCCAACCGCCAGGCGTCGCCTTCCACGTGTACGACGACGGGTTGCTCACCAGCCACTACCGGGTGGTGGTCTGAGCGTGCGGGCGGTTGCCGTGCTCGGTTTCCTGGTCGCCGTCGCGCCGATCACCGCCACTCCGGGCGCGAGCCTGACGCTCGTCGTCACGCGGGTCACCACCGGCGGGCGGCGGCAGGGGTGGTGGGTGATCCTGGGTACGATCACCGGCCTCTACGTGCACGCAGTCCTGGCCGCCGTCGGGCTGGCCGCGCTGGTGCTCCGCTCGTCGCAGGCGTTCCTGGTCGTCAAACTCGTCGGTGCGGCCTATCTCGTCGGGCTCGGCGGCTGGCTGCTCTGGTCCGCGTCCCGCCGACCCCGGGTCCCGGGATCACCACCGGTGGTGCCTGCCCGGAGGCTGCCCTGGCGCGTCGACCACCCGTACCTTCAGGGGCTGCTGGGCAACGTGCTGAACCCCAAGGCCGCCGCCATCTACCTCACCTTGGCACCGCAGTTCCTCGAACCGGGCCGACCGGTGCTGGCGCCGATGGTGCTGCTCGCCACGGCACATGCCGCGCTGCACACGTGCTGGCTCGCCGGCTGGACCGTCGTCGCCGGCGCCGCCTCCCGGCTGCTGCGCAGGGCCACCGTCCGGCGAATGTTCGATCGGCTCGCCGGCGTGGTCCTGCTCGGTCTCGGTGTCCGCTCGGCGGTGACCTGACGCCGGGTGACAGGCCGGGCCGGTACCGATACGGTCCATGTCTGGATCATCAAGGTCCGTCATCCCCCTGAGGAGAGCCGATGTTCGAGGAGTTCATGGGCATCCCCGCCCACCCTCTCGTGCTGCACGCCGCGGTCGTGTTCGTGCCGCTGCTGGCGCTCCTGACCGTCGCGTACGCGCTCGTCGCGCCGATCCGGTCGCACACGCGCTGGGTGCTGGGGCTGCTCGCTCTGGGTGCGCCGCTCGCCGCGCTGCTGGCGAAGCTCACCGGTGACGCCTTCTTCGAGCGGATGCGCTCCGCCAACCGGGTCACCCCGGAGTTCGTGCCGAAGCTGGAGGCGCACCAGGACTTCGGTGACCTCACCCTCTACGCCACGATCGGGCTGGCGGTCGTCGCGTTGGCGCTGGTCCGGTTCGTACCGCCGCGCACCGCCGAGGGCGTCCACACCGGTCGGGCGTTGACCGTGGCGTTGCAGGTGCTGTCGGTCGTCGCCGCCGGCATCGCCGTCTACTACGTGATCCGTACCGGCGACTCCGGCGCGAAGGCGGTCTGGGAGGGCCAGTGACGACGGGGTACGCCCGGACGCCACGGTGGAACGAGAGGCGTCCCCGATCCGAGGGGATCGACGGATCGCACGCCCGCACCTAGCATGACGACGAATGATCTTCGAGTTCGTCCCCGCCGACACCCCGGCAGCCAGCCCGACCGAAGGGAGACGCGCATGCGTCGACCCCGCCATCTGGCACTACTGAGCGTCGGCCTGTCCGGCGCCCTGGTGCTCAGCGCAGCACCGACCGCGACGGCGGCCCCGCCCGCGGCCACCACGCCCACCGGCATCGTGGTCGCCGACGGCATGACCCAACCGGTGTTCTCGCTCGCCGACGCCATCGAGGAGCGGGTGTTCGTCCAGACCCCCGTGGACAGCGACCACGACGGCCGACCCGACCGGGTCGCGATCGACATCTCCCGACCCCGGGAGACCGCCACGCAGGGCTTCAAGGTGCCGGTCATCTTCGAGCACAGCCCGTACCGCAAGGGCACCTGGGACGAGGTGCCGTACCCGAGCGTGCTGGTCGACGACCTGCCGCAGAACGGCCTGACCCACCGGTCCGGCCTGCGGGGCCTCGACGCGGCCACCCAGCGCGCCCAGGCCAAGGCCAACCTGCCGGGCTCGCTCGACGACTACTACGTGCCGCGCGGGTACGCGGTGGTGCTCGGACAGAGCATCGGCACCGGCGACTCGGACGGCTGCCCCACCAGCGGCGACCAGGCCGAGACGCTCGGCACCAAGGCCGTCATCGACTGGCTCAACGGCCGGGCCAAGGGGTACGACGCGAACGGCGCCCCGGTCACCGCCGGCTGGACCACCGGCGCGGTCGGCATGACCGGCGTCTCCTACAACGGGACGCTGCCCAACCAGGTGGCCACCACCGGGGTCAAGGGACTGAAGACCATCGTGCCGGTCTCCGCGATCAGCAGCTGGTACGACTACTACCGGGCCAACGGCCTGGTCGTCGCACCCGGAGGGTTCCAGGGTGAGGACCTCGACGTCCTGGCCCAGTACACGGCCGGACAGGCCCGGGCCGAGGGGACCTGCGCCGACGAACTCGCGAAGATCACCGAGGAGCAGGACCGGGTCAGCGGCGACTACTCGACGTTCTGGCGGGACCGCGACTACCTCGACGCCCGCAACGTCAAGGCAAGCGTCTTCGTCGTACACGGCCTCAACGACTGGAACGTCAAGAGCGAGCACTTCACCGGCTGGTGGGAGCAGCTCGCCCGGCGCGACGTGCCGCGCAAGATCTGGCTGCACCAGGGCGGGCACGGCGGCCCCGGCAGCAGCGCGTCGGTGACCCTGCCCGACGGACGCATCTGGACGTACAAGCAGACCGAGAACCGCTGGTTCGACTTCTGGCTGTGGAACGTACAAAACGGCATCATGGACGAGCCGACCGCGGTCATCCAGCGCGAGGACCGGGCCTACACCACGTACGCCAACTGGCCCGACCCGGCGGCGCGCGAGGTCGCACTGAACTTCGCCGCCACCGACACCACCACCCCCGGCACGCTGACCACCGGCAAGCCGCCGAAGGCCAAGGTCGAGCAGCGCTTCGTCGACGAAGGCCGGGCGATCCCGCCGGCCACCCTCGTGTCCAACCCGGACACGGCGAGCGCCAACCGGCTCGCGTACGTCTCCCCCGCCCTGACCAGGGACGTCCGCTTCTCCGGCCGCCCCGAGATGCGGCTGCGGATGGCCATCGACAACAAGCCGGACGCCAACCTCACCGCGTACCTCGTCGACTACGGTCCCGCCGGGTCGACCGCCGCGCCCAGAGTGGTGACGCGCGGCTGGATGGACCCGCAGAACCGCAAGAGCGCCGACCGGATGTCGCCGGTACGGCAGGGCAAGCTGTACGACTACCGGTGGACCATGGAGCCGAAGGACTACATCGTCCCGGCCGGCCACCGGATCGGCGTAGTCGTGTTCTCCACCGACCAGGACTACACCCTGCTGCCGCTGGGCGGCACCGAACTGCGGGTCGCGCCGAACGACAGCGAGCTGCGGCTTCCGGTCGTCGGCGGGCGGAGCGCCCTCGGGTTCTGAGTACGCCGTCGCACCACAGGTGGGGCAGTCCGGGCATGTTTCGGGCTGCCCCATCCGCGCGTCCAGGTCCGGTCGCTGGCCGGCTCCCGGACGTGCCGCTCGCCCCCGTTACCTGTTCCGCGGCACCGGCCGGGGCGGCTCCCCCGCCACCACTCCCGCCGGACTGCGGATCGAACGCGC
>NZ_JBEXGP010000033.1:0-60151 GCF_040607375.1 Micromonospora sp. NPDC005298 | reverse complement strand
GGTATAAATCATAATTGGCACTGGCTTTACAAGCACCCTGTTGAGTTCTCAAAGAACAACCACACACCAAACCAAGAACCACACTCAGTGGAACCAGCCCGGGGCTTTTCCGCTCTGCGTCCCGGCGCTTTCAGCGCCAGGCACTTTTACTACGTTACCCGCCCGTTTCTGCCGTGTCAAACCGGTGTTTCGCGGTTCGTCGTGCTTCATCCGGTAATGCGGGCACCATGTCTCGACCGGCTTGCGCCGCTCTCGTCACGGATTCGGCAGGCCGGCCGTCGCGGTTTCCCGCGACCCGCCCGGTGCCCTGCCGGCTGCCAACCATACCCGGTCGGTTTCGCCGCGCCAAATCCGCCTCGCGGCGTTTCTGGTGGCACCTCCCGGTCGGGATCCGGCGGGCGTGCCCGCCCGGCCCCGAGGCCGTTCGCCGCGCTCCGGCCGCTTTGGCTTTCGCCTGTTTCGTCCGTTCCGCGCTGGCAGAGAGAAAGTTACGCGTCCGGCGGAGTGATCGTCAAATCCGCCGGACGCGTCCCCGGTCACATCGTCGACGGTGGACTATCCGCCCAGCTCAACGCCCGCGAAGGAGCGCTTGCCACGGCGCAGCACCAGGTACCGGCCGTGCAGCAGGTCGGACGGCGACACCGCGGCGTCCACCTCGGTCACCCGGTTGTTGTTCACGTACGCGCCACCCTCGGCGATCACGCGGCGGGCCTCCTTGAGGCCGTTCACGAGCCCGGAGTCCCGAAGAAGGCCGGCGACGTCGGGCAGCTCGCCGGTGAGGCGCACCAGGCCCGCCTCGGTCAACGCCGCGCGCAGCGTCTCCGGGGCCAGGTCGTCGAGCGACCCCCGCCCGAACAGCGCCTGACTGGCGGCGACCGCCTGCCGGGCCTCCTCGGGGCCGTGCACCAGGGTGGTGAGCTCCTCGGCGAGCGCCCGCTGGGCCAGCCGGGCCGCCGGCCGCTCGGCGGTGGCCTTAGCCAACTCCTCCAACTCGTCGCGGGAGCGGAAGCTGAAGTACCGCAGGTAGCGGTCGACCTCCCGGTCGTCCACGTTGAGCCAGAACTGGTAGAACGCGTAAGGGCTGGTCATGGTGGGGTCGAGCCAGACGGCGCCGCCCTCGCTCTTGCCGAACTTCGTGCCGTCGGCCTTGGTGACCAGGGGCGTGGTGAACGCCTGCACCGGCCCCGCGCCGCGCCGACGGACGTAGTCGACGCCGGCGGTGATGTTGCCCCACTGGTCGGAGCCACCGAACTGGAGCTGACAGCCGTGCCGCCGGTGCAGCTCGTAGAAGTCGTTGGCCTGCAGGAGCTGGTAGCTGAACTCGGTGAAGCTGATGCCCGTCTCGAGCCGGGCACGCACCACCTCCCGCGCGAGCATCTTGTTCACCGGGAAGTGCTTGCCCACGTCGCGGAGGAACTCGACGATCGACATCTCGCCGGTCCAGTCCAGGTTGTTGACCAGCTGCGCCGCGTTGTCGCCGGTGTACGACACGAAGGGCGCGAGCTGCTCGCGGATCCGCTCCACCCAGCCGGCGATCACGTCGAGCGGGTTGAGTGCCCGTTCGGCGCTCTCCTTCGGGTCACCGATCTGCCCGGTCGCCCCGCCGACCAGCAGCAACGGGCGGTGGCCGGCGAGTTGCAGCCGGCGGGCCATGAGGACCTGCATGAGGTTGCCGACGTGCAGGCTCGGGGCGGTGGGGTCGAAGCCCACGTAGTAGGTCGCGGCAGCCCTGCCGTCGAGCAGCTCGCGCAGCTCGTCGAGGCCGGTCGTGTCCTGGATGAGACCACGCCAGAGCAGGTCGTCGGTCAGGGAGTCCCGCTCGGTTGGCGGGGGGCTGCTGTCGGTCACGGTCACGGTCACCGATTCTCCCCCATCGCCCGCCTCGACCCGTACCGGGTTTCGCGCAACCCGTCCCGGTTAGGCTTGCGCCCCGTTGATCGAGGAGGGTTTTGCCGTGGAGAAGCCGGATCTGACGGGTGGGTTCGTCGCCCTGCTCGGACTCACGTTCGAGGAGGCCACCGCCGACCGGGTGGTCATCAGCTGGCAGGTCCGACCGGAGCTGCACCAGCCGTTCGGCATCCAGCACGGCGGGGTGTACTGCTCGGTGGTGGAGACCGCGGCCAGCGTCGGTGGTTCGCTCTGGCTGGCCGACCGGGGGACGGTCGTCGGCGTGTCGAACCAGACCGACTTCCTGCGGGCCGTCCGGGACGGCGAGCTGACCGCCGTCGGCACGCCCGTGCACCGGGGCCGCAGCCAGCAGCTCTGGCAGGTGGAGATCACCGACGCCGACGAGCGACTGGTCGCCCGTGGTCAGGTCCGCCTCCAGAACCTGTCCCGCGACTAGGCCGGCGGCGGCCCAGGGGTCAGCTGCGGGCCTCGTCCAGCACCGGCTCGGCGTCCTGTTCGGCGTCCGTCTCGTCGGGCACCCGGCTGAGTCGTACCTCGGTGATGGCCCGGTGGTCGATGTCGGTGACCATCAGCACCCAGCCGTCCAGGGTCACGTCCTCGCCGGCCACGGTGGGGATGTGCCCGAGTCGGGCCAGCACCAGCCCGGCGACGGTGGTGTAGTCGCCGTCCGGGCGTGACGGCAGCTCGACACCGATGTCCGGAAGGTCGTGCACCGGGAAGGTGCCCGGCAGCACCAGCGCGCCGTCCGGTTCGCGGCGCACCGAGTAGCCGTCCCGGTCGGTCTCGTCGTAGATCTCCCCGACGATCTCCTCCAGGATGTCCTCGAGCGTCACGATCCCGTCGACGGCGCCGCGCTCGTCGACGACCAGGGCGATGTGCTGGCGTTCGGCCTTGAACTGGCGCAGCGCGTCCACCACCGGCAGCGAGTCGGGCAGCAGCATCGGCGGCCGGGCGATCTCGTCGACCGGCCGGTCGTCGGGGACACCCACCAGGTCACGCAGGTGGATCACACCAGCCGTGTCGTCCAGGCCGCCGTGGCGCACCACCGGCGCACGGGAGTGTCCGGTGGCGGCCAGCACGAGACGCGCGGCCTCCGCGGTGGTCCCGCTGTCGAGCGTGAAGACCTGCAACCGGGGTACGAGGACAGCCCGCAACCGCCGGTCGGCGATCTCCACGGCACCGGCGATGATGGTGCGCTGCTCCTTGGTGAAGCCGTGGTTGCCAGCGACGATGTCGCGCAGCTCGTCCGGGCCGATCTCCTCCGGCTGGTGCTTCGGGTTGAGCCCGACCAGACGGACGACCAGGTCGCTGGTGGCGCCCAGCGCCCAGACGGCCGGGCGGGTGACGCTGGCGAGGAGGTCCAGCGGGCGGGCCACCAGCAACGCCCACCGCTCGGCGGACTGCATGGCGATCCGCTTGGGGGCCAGCTCGCCGAAGACCAGGGTGACGAAGGTCAGCGCGAGGGTGACCACCACGATCGCCACCGTGTCGGCGGCGCTCCCGAACATCCCGAGCAGCGGCACGAGTGGTTTGGCCAGGGAGACCGCGGCGGCGGCGGAGGCCAGGAAGCCGGCCAGGGTGATGCCGATCTGGATGGTGGCCAGGAAGCGGTTCGGGTCCTTCGCGAGGCGGGCCAGCACCCGGCCGGCCCGGCTCGTGCGCTCCAACCGCTGGATCTGGCTGTCCCGCAGCGACACCAACGCCATCTCACTGCCGGCGAAGAGCGCGTTGATGACGACCAGGATTCCGACCAGGGCCAGTTGGCTCCCGTAGCTCTGCACGCCCGGTTCGCTCCCTCGTGGTGGTGACGCCGGCGGGTACGCGCGACGCCCGCCGGTCGGCGAGCCCGCCCGGCGTACGCGCTTCTGTGCCCCGTGCGGCGTCGACCGAATCCTGCCCGGGTGACGCTACGCCGATTCGGTTGTCGCCGACGCCGGCAGGTCGAGGACGTACGAGCCGCCCTCGGGGCGGAAGCCGAGCCGGTGGTAGTAGGGGGCGAGCATCCCGGGCGGGCTGACCACCCGGTGGAAGCCGCGTTCGGTGAAGAGGCGGCTGCGCCGGTAGACGAACTCGCCGGGGGTGAAGTCGCGGAACTTCGGGGTCACGTAGTCGAGGTCGATCTGGGCGATTCCGCGGGCCTCGGCGTGCGAGAGCACCACACCGACCACCTCGTCGGCGGTGACCACCAGGAACGCGGAGCGGCCGGGCGCGTCCGGGTCCCAGTGGAAGTCGGGGTTGAACCGGGCGATGTCCGCGCCGTGCACCCGCAGCGTGTGGGCGAGGAACTGGTCGCCGACGCCGACCTCGACCACCTGGTAGGTCTTCTCGTCGTGCCGGGTGGCGAGCATCCCCCGCAGGTACCAGAGGTTGATCACCGTGAGCACGATGTTGAGCCCGACCATGGGCCAGACCTCGATCGCGGCGTTGTAGCCGATCAGCACGAGGCAGCCGAGGAGGTTGAGCGCACGCAGCCGCAGGATGCGCGACTGCAACAGGGACCAGACCAGCACCGCGGAGCCGGCCCAGCCGACGAGATCCAACCAGTTCACGCCGCGAGACTAGTGCCCGACCAGGTCAGGGGCGTCGGCGGGCAGTTCCAGCAGCCACTCCTGGACGTCCTCGCCGCGGCCGTTGGCGTACCCCGAATCCTCGCCGACCACGACGAAGCCGCACTTGCGCAGCACCGCGAGGGAGGCGGCGTTGTCCTTCGCGGCGCGGGCGCGCACCGGTCGGGGCAGCTCGCGCAGCAGGGCGGCCAGGGCCGCGGTGGCGTGGCCCCGGCCCCACCGTTGCGGGTCGATCCAGTAGCTGACCTCGGTCTGGTCGCCGACCGGGAAGGCGCTCACGTAGCCGACCACGTCGCCGTCGACCTCGACGGTGCGGACCAGGTTCGCCGGGTTGGTGAGCACCCGCGCCCAGTGCCGGGCGAACTCCCGACGGTCGGTCGGGTCCTCGGCGACGAAGGCGGCCATCCGGGTGGCCTCCGGGTCCTGCTGGTACAGGAAGAACTCGACGAGGTCGTCCTCCCGGACCGGGCGCAGCCGCAGATCAGACGTCATCGGACGAGGGTACGCAACGGCGGGCCCGCGCGACTCGCTCAGTCGCTCACGGCGGCGACCGCGAGCGTGGCGGCGAGCAGGGAGCTGGCCACCGACAGCAGGCGACGCCACGGCACCCGCGCGTCGACCACCGGCAGGTCGGGCCACCGGGTCACGGCCAGTGCGGCTCCCGCCGCGGACAGGCCGGCCCCGATCGGCCAGAGCCAGACCGGCACCACCGACCAGTCGCCCATCCGGTGTGCCAGCCCGAGGTAGGCGAACGCCCACACCACCGCCGCCACCAGGGTGACCCGGTCCAGCTCGCGGCGACGGGCGGTGCCGAGCAGGGACAGGCCGCCGAGGAAGGTGAACGCCACCGCGAGACCGGCGCCGATCCAGACGGGGGCCACCGGTGCCGCCTCCCCCGCCTCCTTCTCCGGTACGCCGAGCAGTCGCAGCCCGATCGGCTCGACACCCCTGTCGGTGTTGCCGAGCACCACCACCGCCCGGCCGGTGGCCCGTTCCAGACCGATGTAGGAGCGGAATCCACTGGTCGCGCCGTTGTGCCAGACCACCTCGTGGTCGCCGTGCCGGGTGGTGAACCAGCCGTACCCGATGTGGGTGTCCTGGTCCTCACGGAAGCGGGCCGTGGTGGCGTCGGCGCCCGGCGCGGTGCCGGCGAGGGTCGCGGCGGCCAGCCGGCCCAGGTCCTCGGCGGTGGACCAGGGGCCGACGCCGGCCGGGGCGTACCCCACTCCCGACCAGGTGTCCAGGGGCCGGCCGGCGGCCCGACCGCCGTGGGCGCGGCCGGCCGGCAGGTCGTCGGCGTGGGTGGCGATCACCGTGGCGTTCATCCCGAGCGGCCGGAGCAGCCGCTCACGCAGCAGATCGGTGTACGCGACGCCGGCCTTCGCGGCGAGCGCGTGGCCGAGCACGGACGGCCCGAGGTTGGAGTAGTGGACCTCGCCGCGCTCGTCGCCGTCGGGGGTGACCCGGTCGGCGGCGCTGCGGATGGCGTCGGTGTCCTGCCCGGCGTACGGGTTGCCGCCGGACACGTTGGACCAGAGGATGCGGGCCCAGCCCAGGATGCCGCCGGGGGCGAGCCGGGGCAGGCCGGCGCGGTGGCTGGACAGCTCGGCGAGCGTCACGTCGCGGGCGGGGCCGGTGACCGTGGGCCAGGTGGCGCCGAGAGGGTCGTCGGGGCGGACGACCCCGGCGGCGACCTGGTCGGCGAGGAGCATGCCGGTGAGCGCCTTGGTGACCGAGCCGATCTCGAACGAGGTGCCGGGCTCGACGGGCCGGCCGGTCCGGTCCCGGTCACCCAGGCCGGCGGTGCGGACCTGGCCGTTCTCGACCAGGGCGACGGCGAGCCCGCGGTGTCCCTTCGGGTCGGGTACGGCGGCCCGGGCGGTGCGGGCCAGGTCGGGATCGCCTGTCGCCTGCACCCCGAGGCGGGGGACGCGGGGCATCAGCGCGGCCCCGACGAGGCCGGCGGCGAGCGCGACGACGAGGGTGGTGACGGTTGCTCTCCGCATGGTGCTCCTTCGGTCGGGGGTGTTCAGCGGGGCGCGACGGGGTGACCGGTTCAGCGGCCGGCGGCGGTGAGGACGGCAAGCAGCGGCACCACGCGTTCGGCGGGGACGGCGTACCGGCCTCGGCCGACGCTGCGCAGCCAACCGGCGGCGGTGAGCTGGCGCAGGTGGTGGTGGAGCTGGCCGGTGGTGCCCAACTCCTCGATCTCGGCCAGCTCGCCGGTGCCCTGCCGGCCGCCGAGAACCTCCCGCAGCAGCCGCAGCCGCACCGCGTGGGCGAGCGCGGACAGGGTGGCGGCCAGCTCCGTCCAGTCGCCGTCGAGCAGGTCGTCGACGGTGCGCCCGTACTGCCAGTCGTAGTGCTGGTCGGCGACGCGGACGGTGCCGGTGTAGAGCACGGCGCCCGTGCCGTCGGACGGCAGGCGTTGTTTGAGGCCGTCCAGCGCCCAGAACGTGCCCTCGGGTGCGGGGGGTGTCTCGGATGGGGCGGGGGCCGACGTCAGGCGCTCGGTCAAGGCGGCCACCTGGGTCTCCAGCGCGGCCAGTCGATCTTCGAGTTGCGTCACGGATCGATACTACGAACATACGTACTTCCGTGCAAGTAGTAATCGGTCGTCGTCCTGCGACGCAGGTCGGACCCGGCCCGGTGCCGCGACCGGGACCGACACGGGCCGTTGGTCCCGGCTCCGGCGGGCGCAATGCCCCTGCCTGCCCCGAACCCGTCGCGCGAGGGTGGATGAAGACGGCGTGCCCGCGACGCGCCGCACGAGGGTGGGGAGCGCACGGTGGCGAAGACCAGCGGACAGAACCAGACGCTGGAAGGCGCCGTCGGCGAGCCCGTCCCGGTCGGGCTCGACGCGCAGGAGGCCGCCGCCCGGCTGCGGGCGGACGGACCCAACACCGTGGCACCGCCACCACGCCGGCACCTGGCCGTACGGGTGCTGCGCCAGCTCACCGATCCCCTGGTGGCGCTGCTGCTCGCCGCCGCCGTGGTCACCACCGTGCTCGGCGACTACCCGGACACGGCCGTGATCGTGCTGGTCGTACTGGTGAACACGGTCATCGGGGTGGTGCAGGAGATCCGCGCGGACCGGGCCGTCGCCGCGCTGGGCCAGCTCGCCGCCCCCGCCGCCCGGGTGGTCCGCGACGGCCGGGACCTGGCCGTACCCGCCGCCGACCTGGTCCGCGGCGACCTGGTCCGCGTCGAGGCCGGCGACATCGTGCCGGCCGACCTGCTGCTGGTCGAGGCGAACCGGTTGCAACTGGATGAATCCGCGTTGAGCGGTGAGTCGGTGCCCGTCGGGCGGACCGCCGGCCAGGAGGCCCTCGCCGGGACGGTGGTCACCACCGGGCGTGCGGACGGCACGGTGCTCCGGACCGGACCGGCGAGCGCGCTGGGCCGGATCAGCACGCTGGTCGCGGGCACCCGGCCCACCGCCACGCCACTTCAGCGCCGGCTCTCCGCCCTGGGCCGCACACTCGGCCTGCTCGCGGTCGCGCTGTCGGGGCTGGTCTTCGCGATCGGCGTGATCGGCGGCCGACCGGTGGTCGACATGGCCATCACGGCGGTGAGCCTGGTCGTCGCGGCGGTACCCGAGTCACTGCCGGCGGTGGTGACCCTCGCGCTGGCGCTCGGCGCGCGCCGGATGGCGGTCGCGCACGCCATTCCGCGCCGGCTGCACGCGGTCGAGACGCTCGGTTCGGTGACCGTGATCGCCTCGGACAAGACCGGCACCCTCACCCAGGGCCGGATGGCCGTCCAGCGGGCCGTCACCACCGACGGGACGCGGTACGGGGTCACCGGCAGCGGGTACGCCCCGCACGGCGCCGTCCACCGCGACGGCGCGGCGGTGGCCGTACCCGAGGAGCTGGGCCGGCTGGCGCGGGCCGGGCTGCTCTGCAACGACGCCACCCTGTCACCCCCGGACGCCGAACGACCCGACTGGGGCGCCGTCGGCGACCCCCTCGAAGCGGCGCTCGTCGCCTTCGCGGCCCGGTGCGGTCTCGACCCGCAGGCCACCCGCGGTGCCTGGCCCCGGGTCGCCGAGCACCCCTTCGACCAGACCCAGCGCCGGATGGTGACGGTGCACCGCTCCTGCGACCAGCGCCACCTCGTGGTCTGCAAGGGCGCTCCGGAGAGCGTTCTCGGCGCGCCCCTGCTCGACGCCACCGACGACGAGATCGCCGCGCTGACCCGCACCGCGCACCGGCTCGCCGGGGAGGGACTGCGGGTGCTCGCCGTCGCCGCGGCCCTGGTGGACACCCCGCCGGACCCCGCCGCGCCGACCGGTCTGCGCCCGCTCGGGCTGGTCGCCGTCGGTGACCCGCTGCGCCCGGGCGCCCCCGAGATCGCCGAGAGTCTCGACACCGCCGGCGTACGGCTGCTGCTGATCACCGGAGACCACCCGGCCACCGCCGCCGCGATCGGCTCCCAGCTCGGGCTCTGGCGCGACGGCGACCCCCTCGCCCGCGGCGACGACGACGCGACGCCGCACCCGGACACCCGGGTGTACGCCAGGACCCAACCGGAACAGAAGCTCGACATCATCGCCGGCCTCCAGGCCCGCGGACACGTGGTCGCGATGACCGGCGACGGGGTCAACGACGCCCCGGCGCTGCGCCGCGCCGACATCGGGGTGGCGATGGGCGGCGGCACCGAGGTCGCCCGCCAGGCCGCCGACCTGGTCCTGGTCGACGACGACCTGTCGACCGTCGCCACCGCCATCGGCGAGGGACGGCGCATCTACGACAACATCCGCCGGTTCCTGCGGTACGCCCTCTCCGGTGGGGTGGCCGAGATTCTGGTGATGCTGGTCGGGCCGCTGTTCGGGCTTGCCGTGCCACTGCTGCCCGCCCAGATCCTCTGGGTGAACCTGCTGACGCACGGCGTACCCGGGGTGGCCCTCGGCGCCGAACCGGCCGAGCCGGGCACGCTGCGCCGGGCACCCCGCTCGCCCCAGGAGTCGGTGCTCGGCGCCGGACTCGGCAGGGACGTCCTGGTCACCGGTGCCCTCATCGCCGCCGTGGTGCTCGGCGCGGGAGTGGTCGCGGCCGGGAGGGACCTGCCCTGGCAGTCGGTGGTCTTCGTGGTGCTCGGCCTGGCCCAGCTCGGCGTCGCGCTGGCGGTCCGGGCGCCCCGGCCGGCCGGCGCGCGGCACGGAAACCCCGGCCTCCTCGTCGCGGTCGCCGTGTCGGCGCTGCTCCAGGTCGGCGGGGTGCTGATCGCCCCGCTGCGGGACCTGCTCGGCACCGACCCCCTGACACCGGGCGTGCTGCTGGCCTGCACGGTGGTGAGCGTCCTGCCCGCGCTGGTGCTGCGGCTGACCCGGCGCCGGCCGGCGACGCCGCCGGCGCGACGACCCGACGGTGACGACGGCCCGGCGCGGGACGGCGATGCCGCCCCGGAGTCGCGGAGCGAGGAGGCGGTGGGCGCCGCGTGACGGGACCAAAGACCCCCGGGTCCCCTACCCTCCGCCCCTGACCGTCCGGCCAGCTCCGCGGGGACGATGGAGGCGCAACGAAGGAGGACGGAAATGACCATCAGATCTGGTGCCCCCGTGGTGGTGGCGGTGGACGGCTCGACGTCGGCGCTGGAGGCGGTGCGTGTCGCCGCCCGGGAGGCCGTGACGCGGGGACGTCCGCTGCGGGTCGTGCACGCGTTCATCTGGGCGCTCTACGGCGTGTCCATGGAGCCGGCGCCCGGCGCCCCCACCGACTCCGGGTTCCGGCGCCAGGCCGAACAGCTGGTCGCGGACGCGGTGGCCGAGGCCGGCAAGGTCGCGCCGGATCTCGCCGTCACCAGCGCGGTCGTCGACGGTGCCCCCACGCCGGTGCTGCTGGCCGAGGCCCGGGACGCCGCGCTGCTGGTGCTCGGCAGCCGGGGCCTGGGCGGCTTCGGTGGGCTGCTGATCGGTTCGGTGGCGGTTCAGGTCTCCGCCCGCGCCGGCTGCCCCGTCCTCGTCGTCAAGGGTGAGGCCCGCGCCGACGGACCGGTGGTGGTCGGAGTCGACGGCTCGGCCCTGTCCACCGAGGCCCTGGGGTTCGCCTTCGAGGAAGCCTCACTGCGGGGCACCGGGCTGGTGGCCGTGCACGCCTGGATCATCCCGGTCGCGCCGTCCGACCTCCTGCCGATCGGATACGACGTGGACGCGCTCGTCGCCGAGGAGGAGCGGGAACTCGCCGAGGCGGTCGCCGGTTGGTCGCAGCGCTATCCCGACGTGCCGGTACGGCGACACGTCGCGTACGGCGCGCCGGCGCGGATGCTGGTGCAGGAGTCGGCCGCGGCGCAGCTCACCGTGGTCGGGGCACGCGGACGGGGCGCGCTGGCCGGCATGCTGCTCGGTTCGGTGAGCCACGCGGTGCTGCACCACGCGCACAGCCCGGTGGTGATCGTCCGCAACCGCGAGGATCGGCAGAGCTGACACCTCGTACGCCCACCGCGTCGGCACCCGTCCGACGCGGTGACGCGAACCGGCAAATGCCCGCGTCGCGCCGTGGGTGCGCCGACAATGGCCTGACCGACCCAGGGAGCAGCCGATGAACCGACCTGTCGTGGTGGGTGTGGACGGATCACCGTCCAGCCTCGTCGCCGCCGAGCACGCGGCCCGCGTCGCGCTGCTCCGGTCCCGCCCGTTGCGGCTGGTGCACGGCTACCTGCACCCGCTCGGCTACGGCGTGCCGCTCAACCCGTACGACCTCGGGGTGCCGGCGCCGTCCGAGGAGGCGCAGAAGATGCTGGAGCGTACGGCGGCGGACCTCACCGACCGGTGGCCCGGTCTCACCGTCGAGGTGCGCCAGGTCGCCGGCGGCCCCGGCGCCACGATGGTCGAGGAGTCCCGCCGGGCCGACCTCGTGGTCGTGGGCAGCCGTGGGCTGGGCGGGTTCGCCGGGCTGCTGCTCGGCTCGGTGGGCGCGCAGGTCGCCGCGCACGCGCACTGCCCGGTGCTGGTGGTCCGACCCGACGAGCAGCCGATCCCGCTGGACGCGCCGGTGCTCGTCGGCGTGGACGGGTCCGAGTCGTCCCGACTCGCCGTCGGCTACGGCGCGCAGGAGGCCGTGCTGCGCGACGTGCCGCTCGTGCTGACGCACGTCAGCCCGCCCCCGGACGGGGACCGCCCGGTGCCGGAGGAGATCGAGGAGTCGCAGGCCGCGTACCAGGCCGAGGCGGTGCGGTTGCTCGCCGACGCGTCCGCCGCCGTCCGGGCCGAGCATCCCGATCTGGTGGTGCGGGAGCATCCGGTCCGGGCGGCCGGCCCGGCCCAGGGGCTCGTCGAGGCCAGCGGAGCGGCGTCACTGCTGGTCGTCGGCACCCGGGGCCGGTCCGGATTCGCCGGGCTGCTGCTCGGCTCGGTCAGTCAGGCCGCGATCCAGCACGCGCACTGCCCGGTGCTGGTCGCCCACCCGGTCAGCTGACCGTGGTGTCGCCACCCCGGCCGAGCATCTGGAGGAAGTCGGTGGTGAGGGCGAACGGGTCGGCGGGGCCGCTCGCCGGCGGCCGACGCTCGACCTGATCGGCCAGTTCCCCGGCGGCACGCCGGATCCGACCACGCAACGCGCCGTCCGCGGTGCCGTCCGACCAGTCCTCAGGTGCGGCGAAGACCGCCGTGGGGACCACCACCGCCCGCAGGTAGCTGAACATCGGGCGGACGGCGTGCTCCAGGGCCAGCGAGTGTCGGGCGGTACCGCCGGTGGCGCCGATCAGCACCGGTCGGTCGACGAGCGAGCCCGCCTCCAACACGTCGAAGAAGGACTTGAACAGACCGTTGTACGAGGCGCTGAAGATCGGGGTGACGGCGATGATCCCGTCCGCCCCGGTCACCGCGCCGACGGCCTCGCGCAGCGCGGTCGGCGGGAACCCGGTGAGCATGTTGTTCACCACGTCGTGGGCGTACTCCCGCAGCTCCACGACGCGCAGCTCCACCTCGTGGCCGCGCCGGACCAGCTCGTCGCGGGTCGCCGCGGCGAGCTGGTCGGCGAGCAGCCGGGTCGACGAGGGCTGGCTCAGCCCCGCCGAGACCACGGCCAGGGTACGGCGGGTCATCGGGTCGCCCCCTCCGGCGCCTTGCCCGTCACGTCGTCGACGGCGTGCACGGTGCTGTCCTTGGCGCCACCGGCGGCGGCGACCAGCGAGGCGTGGGTCGGCGCCTGCGGCACGTGCGCCGGGCGCAGCGCCTCGAACTCCTTGCGCAGCACCGGAACGACCTCCTCGCCGAGCAGGTCGAGCTGCTCCAGCACCGTCTTCAGGGGCAGCCCCGCGTGGTCCATCAGGAACAGTTGGCGCTGGTAGTCACCGACGTACTCGCGGAACCCGAGCGTGCGGTCGATGACCTGCTGCGGGCTGCCCACGGTCAGCGGGGTCTCCCGGGTGAACTCCTCCAACGACGGCCCGTGCCCGTAGACCGGGGCGTTGTCGAAGTACGGCCGGAACTCCCGGACCGCGTCCTGCGAGTTGCGCCGCATGAACACCTGCCCGCCGAGACCGACGATGGCCTGGTCGGCGGTGCCGTGGCCGTAGTGCGCGTACCGCTGCCGGTAGAGGCCGACCATCCGCTGGGTGTGCTCCTTGGGCCAGAAGATGTGGTTGGCGAAGAAGCCGTCACCGTAGTACGCGGCCTGCTCGGCGATCTCCGGGCTGCGGATCGAGCCGTGCCAGACGAACGGCGGCACACCGTCGAGCGGGCGCGGCGTCGAGGTGAACGACTGCAGGGGCGTGCGGTACTTGCCCTTCCAGTCGACCACGTCCTCGCGCCACAGCCGGTGCAGCAGGTCGTAGTTCTCGATGGCGAGGGGGATGCCGGCGCGGATGTCCTTGCCGAACCACGGGTACACCGGCCCGGTGTTGCCGCGACCCATCATCAGGTCCACGCGGCCGTCGGACAGGTGCTGGAGCATCGCGTAGTCCTCGGCGATCTTCACCGGATCGTTGGTGGTGATCAGCGTGGTCGCGGTGGACAGCAGCAGCCGCTCGGTGCGCGCCGCGATGTGACCGAGCATCGTGGTCGGCGACGAGGGCACGAACGGCGGGTTGTGGTGCTCGCCCGCGGCGAAGACGTCCAGGCCGACCTCCTCGGCCTTGAGCGCGATGGCGACCATCGCCTTGATCCGCTCATGCTCGGTCGGCTCCCGACCGGTGGTCGGGTCGACCGTGACGTCGCCGACGGTGAAGACTCCGAACTGCATGACCAGCTCCTCGCGTGTCTACCGGGTCCCCTCTGGTACCCGGACGCAGCTCACAACTTATTTGACGACGCAACTATTCCGTGGGCGGCCTATCTCGGGGTGGCGCGGATCACGCCCGAAACGGACACCGTCCCTTCGAGCTCAGCCGCCGGCCACCGAGGGCAGCACCCGCACCTCGGCGTCCGCACCGACCGGCGTGGCCAGCCCGCCCGAGTGCCGACAGTCCTCACCGTCGACGTAGACGTTGACGTAGCGGCGCAGCTCGCCCCGCTCGTCCCGGAGCCGCCGGGCCAGTCGCGGATGCGCGACGGCCAGCTCGTCGAGGACCGCCCGCAGCGTGCCGGTGGCGGAGACGCTCACCCGACTGGCGCCGCCGGCCTCGCCGCGCAGCGGGCCGGGCAGCAGCACGGTGACCACGCTCAGACCGCCGCGGCGCGGACGCAGAGCACGTCGGGCAGGTGTGCGGCCACCAGCGACCAGGAGTCGCCCTCGTCGCGGCTCGCGTACACCTCACCGGAGCGGGTGCCGAAGTAGACCCCGGCCGGGGTGGCGTCGTCGGCGCACATCGCGTCGCGCAGCACCGCCGGATAGAACGGACCGTCGGGCAGGCCCACCGACAGCGACTCCCACTTCGCGCCGGCGTCGGTCGAACGGAACACCTGGCAGCGATGGTCGACGGGGAAGCGCTCGCTGTCGGCCACCAGCGGAAACGCCCACACCGTGCCGGGCCGCGAGGGGTGCGCCACCATTGGGAAGCCGAAGTCGCTGGGCAGCCCGTCCGCGATCGAGGACCAGGTGCGGCCGTCGTCGTCGGAGCGGTAGACGCCGTGGTGGTTCTGCGCGTACAGCCGCTCGGGGTTGCCGGAGTCGCGGGCGACCTTGTGCACGCACTGGCCGAACTCCGGCCACTCGTCGGGCAGGAAGTAGGCGCGGATGCCGGTGTTGCCGGGCGCCCAGCTCGCCCCCGCGTCCTGCGAGCGGTAGACGCCGCCGGTGGACATGGCGACCAGCACCCGGGCCGGGTCGCGCGGGTGCGGCAGCACGGTGTGCACCGCCTGGCCACCGAAACCGGCGTCCCACTGCGGACGGTGCGGATGATCCCAGAGGGAGCGGACCAGCTCGAAGCTGCGGCCACCGTCGGTGGACCGGAACAGCGCCGACGGCTCGGTGCCGGCCCAGACCACGTCCGGCTCGTCGGGGCCGGCCGGCGTCAACTGCCAGACCCGCCCGAGGGAGGCGCCGGTGTCGGCCGGGAACGCGACCGGGGCGTGGTCGGGCTCGTCCCAGGAGGCGCCGAGGTCGTCGCTGGTGGCGACGCTGGGGCCGAAGTGCGAGCTGGTCATTCCGGCGAGCAGGCGCGGGGTGGCGCGACGGGTGTCGACCGCGACCGCGTACACGCCGCTCATCGAGAAGTGCGGGCCGGTGATCTCCCAGCTGCGCCGGTCGTCGGCGCTGGTGGCGAGGAACAGACCCTTGGCCGTACCGATCGCGAGCAGTGTTGCCATGACGTCCTCCGAATCGTCGGTGAGCGGATCCGGGTGATTATGGCCACATCCCCCGACAGTTCGGAGGGTGTCAGCGCCGGACGCGGGGCACGTGCCTCCGGTACGCGCTGACCGTCGGGTCGCCGTCGAGCCAGAACCGCCACGGCAGGTCGTGCGCGCCCGTCACACCGACCCGCGGGCCGGCGACAACCGCCTCCGGTGGCACCGGCCGCGCCGGCGGGCGCAACCGGACCGGCCCGTCGCCCAACAGATACCGGCCGTACGCCGCACGGTCGATGCCCAGCGCCGCGCAGAGCCGGGCCGGGCCGCGGGCCAGGTCCACGTCCCGTCGGATGGCCGGCCGACGCTCCCGTGCCGCGCCCAGCCCGTCGACCACCTCGGCGGCGCGCAGCAGCACGGCGGAGGCCTCCCTCTCGACCCCGGTGACCACGTTCATGCACCAGTGCATGCCGTAGGTGAAGTAGACGTAGGCGTGTCCGGCGGGGCCGAACATCACCTCGTTGCGCGGGGTGCGGCCGCGGTGGGCGTGCGACGCGGGGTCTCCGGCCGTGCCGGCGTACGCCTCGACCTCGGTGATCCGGACGGTGACCCCGCCGGCGGACAGCCGACAGCCCAGCAGCCCGCGCGCCGCCGGCAGCAGAGGGCCGGCGAGCAGGTCCGCCAGCGCGGCCAGGTCGGCGTCGGTGGCGTGGTCACCGGGCGACAGGTCCATGTCCCGACGGTACCCATCCCGCCGCCCCGGCAGTCGGGCCGACCTCCTCGGTCGGACCGGACAGGGCTCGTGTCGCACATTTGTCATTCGGAGGTGCGGCGGAACCCGGGCGGTGGTCCAGGGGTGTGTGAGGCGTGTCGTCGCAGGAGGCGACGACCGCACCGAAGGGAAGTCACCATGACGGTACGGAACATGCGGCGGTCACTGATCGCCACCGGCCTCGTCGCGGCCGCCACGATCCTGGCCTTCACCCCGTCCGCCAGCGCGAGCGTCCCGCTGCGGGCCGCGGCGCAGGCCGACGGGGCGCTGACCGCGATCGCGCTCGGCACCACCGGCAAGCTCGACGCGAACGGCGCGGCGGTGTTCGTGCCGGTCACCCTGACCTGCTCGAGGGCCACCGAGTTCGACCTCACGGTCAAGGTCGCGCAGGCGGTGGGCGAGACGATGCGCGCGGGCACCACCGTTCGGCGGGTCACCTGCGCGGCGGCCACCCAGGAGGTGCGGATCGCGGTGATCCCGGTCGAGCGCCCGTTCGCACGGGGCGTCGCGTTCGGCGTGGTGAGCGCCAGCTCCTGCGACCCGACCTGCGCCACCCTCACCGACGAGCACCGGTTCGACCTGGCGCGTTGACGTGACGCCTGGCGGCGCGGCGCGCCGCGCCGCCAGGCTTCAACATTCTGTTGACAACGATGCGTTCATGGTGTGTGCTCGGGACATGACGACCGAGGACCTGTTCACCGCGCCCGATCCGGCCCGCGCCCGCGCCCGCCGCACCCATGAGGCGCTGCAACGGATCAGCGACCGGCATGCCGGCTCGGCAGCCCAGCGGGGGCGCTGGGCACACCCGTTCGTGCTCGACCCGTGGGAGGCCGTCGCCCTGGTCACCGCGCTGGCCGCCGGCGGGGCCGAGCGCGAGCCCACCGAGGAACCGGTCGACGCGGCCGACCTGACCGCCGCGCTGACCCTCCTGCCGTACGTCCGCGCCGAGCTGGACGCCCTGGAGGCGGGGCTGTTGACGCTGGCCCGCGACCGGGGGCTCACCTGGCAGACCATCGCCTACGGGCTGGGGCTGGGCAGCGCGCAGGCGGCACGGCAGCGCTACGAACGGGTCGCGGCACGCTCGGCCGAGCAGACCGCCTGATCCGGGCTCGGCGACCGGTCCGGCACGACACGCGCGCACCGACGGGCACGGCGGGCACACTGTGCACGACGAGGAGGCGCCCATGGAACGCGCGGAGATGCTGGCGTACTGCCTGGCCAAGCCGGGAGCATGGCTGGACCGGCCGTGGGAGAACGACGAGGTGGTGAAGGTCGGCAGCCGGATCTTCGCGTTCCTCGGCAACGGCGACGGACGACCCACGGTCGGCATCAAGTGCGGCGCGACCCGCGAGATCGCCGACGAGTGGCTGCACCGCCACCCCGGCGACGCCCGCCCGATGGCCTACATCGGCCGGTCCGGGTGGAACACGCTGAGCCTCGACGGCGGCATCGACCCCGACGAGCTGACCGAGGCGGTCGACGCGTCGTACGACATGGTGGTGGCCAAGCTCCCCAGGCGGGAGCGTCCGACGGCCTGAACCGACCGTGGCGCCGGCGACACGCGCCGGCGCCACGGCGAGATCAGCGGGGTACGACCCGCTCGGTTGCCCACTCCCGCCAGCCGACGAGACGGTCCGCGGCGTCGGCGAGCTGGTCGGCGACCGGGCCGGGGCCGGTCGAGCCGGGCGTGGTGCGGGCCGCCAGGGCCGACCGCACCGAGAGCACGTCGCGCACCGACGGGTCGAGGTGCTCGCTGACCGCGGCCAGGTCCTCGTCGGAGACGTCCTCCAACTCACACTCCCGGGCCGCGCACAACGCCACCAACCGGCCGGTGATCTCGTGCGCGTCGCGGAACGGCACGTTGCGCCGGACCAGCCAGTCGGCGACCTCGGTGGCGAGCGAGAAGCCCACCGGCGCGGCGGCGACGAGACGGTCCACCCGGACCGTCATCGTGGAGATCATGCCCGCCAGGGCCGGCAGCAGCAGCTCCAGCGTGTCGACCGCGTCGAACGCCGGCTCCTTGTCCTCCTGCATGTCCCGGTCGTACGTCATCGGCAGACCCTTGAGCATGGTCAGCACCGTCATCAGGCCACCGACGAGCCGACCGGACTTGCCCCGGGCCAGCTCGGCGATGTCCGCGTTCTTCTTCTGCGGCATGATCGACGAGCCGGTGGCGAACGCGTCGTCCAGCTCCACCCAACCGAACTCGTGCGACGTCCAGAGCACCACCTCCTCGCCGAGGCGGGACAGGTGCACGCCGATCAGGGCGGTGGTGAAGAGGAACTCGGCGACGAAGTCCCGGTCGGCGACGGCGTCCATCGAGTTGGCGAACGACGTCCGGAAACCCAGCTCCTTGGCCACGGCCACCGGGTCCAGCGGGAGCCCGGAACCGGCCAGGGCGCCCGCGCCGAGCGGGCTGATCGCCGCCCGGTGGTCCCAGTCACGCAGCCGTTCCAGATCCCGCAGCAGCGGCTGCACGTGGGCGAGCAGCCAGTGCCCGAAGGTGACCGGCTGGGCGTGCTGCAGGTGCGTCATGCCGGGCGCGGCGGTGTCCACGTGCCGCTCGGCCTGCTCGACCAGCGCCTCGGCCAGCTCGACCAGGCGACTGGCCACCCCCCGGGCGTGGTCGCGCAGGTAGAGCCGCAGGTCCGTGGCGACCTGGTCGTTGCGGGAACGGCCGGCACGCAGCTTGCCGCCGAGGCTGCCGAGCCGCTCCAGCAACCCCCGCTCCAGCGCGGTGTGAACGTCCTCGTCGTCGATGGTGGGGCGGAACGCGCCGGAGGCGCAGGCGGCCTCCAGGTCGTCCAGGGCCGCCAGGATCCGGCCCAGTTCCTCCGGATCGAGCAGGCCGGCCCCGGCCAGGACCCGGGCGTGCGCCCGCGACCCCGCGATGTCGTACGGGGCCAGGCGCCAGTCGAACTGCACGCTCACCGACAGGCGGGCGAGCGCCTCGGCGGGGCCGCCGGCGAACCGGCCACCCCACAGGCTCGTCCGGTTCGTGCCGGCGCTGTTCTCGGTGAGGCTCTTGTCGTCCACGCCGCCCATTGTGGGGGTCACCGTCCGCCCCCGCCCAGCCGGGCGTCCCGTGCGGCGGCCATCCCACTCGGCAGGCCCCACAGTCGCACGAAGCCCTTCGCCAGGGACTGGTCGAAGGTGTCGCCGGTGTCGTAGGTGGCCATGCCGAAGTCGTACAGGCTCGCCTCGGAGCGCCGACCGGTGACGGTGGCGCGTCCGCCGTGCAGGGTTATCCGTACCTCACCGCTGACGTGCCGCTGCGCGTCGTCGATGAACGCGTCGAGCGACTCCTTCAGCGGTGAGAACCACAGGCCGTCGTACACCAGCTCACCCCAGCGCTGGTCCACGCCGCGCTTGAACCGGGCCAGGTCGCGCTCCACGGTCACCGCCTCCAGCTCCTGGTGGGCGGTGATCAGCGCGATCGCGCCGGGCGCCTCGTACACCTCGCGGCTCTTGATGCCGACGAGGCGGTCCTCGACCATGTCGAGCCGGCCGACGCCCTGCGCGCCCGCGCGCCGGTTCAGCTCCAGGATCGCCTGGTACGGGGTGACGGTCTCGCCGTCGATCGCCACCGGCACGCCGCCGTCGAAGGTGATCACGACCTCGTCGGCGTCGCGTTCCTGCCCCGGGTCGGCGGTGTACGAGTACAGGTCCTCGATCGGGGCGTTCCAGATGTCCTCCAGGAAGCCCGTCTCCACCGCGCGACCCCACAGGTTCTGGTCGATGGAGTACGGGGACTTCGCCGACACGTCGATCGGCAGGCCCTTCTCCTCGGCGAAGGCGATCGCCTTGTCCCGCGTCCAGGCGAAGTCCCGGGCCGGCGCGATGATCTTCAGGTCGGGGGCGAGGGCGTTCAGGCCCACCTCGAACCGGACCTGGTCGTTGCCCTTGCCGGTGCAGCCGTGCGACACGATCGTGCCGCCGTGCGTGCGCGCCGCAGCCACCAGGTGCTTGACGATCAGCGGCCGGGACAGCGCCGACACCAGCGGATAGCGGTCCATGTAGAGGGCGTTGGCCCGGATCGCCGGTAGGCAGTAGTCGGCGGCGAACTCGTCGCGCGCGTCGACGACCTCGGACTCGGCGGCGCCGCAGTCCAGGGCGCGCTGCCGGATCGCGTCGAGGTCCTCGCCGCCCTGACCGACGTCGACCGCCACCGCGATCACCTCGGCGCCGGTCTGCTCGGCCAGGTAGGGAATGGCCACGGAGGTGTCCAACCCCCCGGAGTACGCCAGGACGACCCGCTCGGTCATGGTGTGCTGTTCCCTTCGAGATTGTCGTCCCGGCGTGCCCAGCCGGCGAGCTTGTCGCCGAGCGCGGCACCGCCGACGGACTCGCGGGCCACCACGAGGATGGTGTCGTCGCCGGCGATGGTGCCGACCACCTCGGGTAGTCCCGCCCGGTCCAACGCGCTGGCCAGGTACTGGGCTGCGCCCGGCGGGGTACGCAGTACGGCGATGTTGCCGCTGGAGTCGACGCCGTTGAGCAGTTCGCGCAGCAGCCGCACCAGACGGGCCGGTGCGGCCTCGGCGTCGCGCAGCGGCCGGTGGCCGTCCTCGGGGATGAGGTAGACGGCCGGGCCGTCGCCGCCGCGTACCTTGACCGCGCCCAACTCCTCCAGGTCCCGCGAGAGGGTGGCCTGGGTGACACCGACGCCGTCGGCGGCGAGCAGGTCGGCCAGCTCGGTCTGCGACCTTACGGACCGGTCCCGGATCAGCTCCACGATCCGGGCGTGCCGGGCGGCGCGGGTCCACGGGGCGGTCATCGCGTCGTCCCGGTGACGGAGAGCAGGAACGTCAGCAGCGCCTTCTGTGCGTGCAGCCGGTTCTCCGCCTGGTCGAAGACCGCGCTCTGCGGCCCGTCGAGCACCTCGTCGGTGATCTCCTCACCCCGGTGCGCGGGCAGGCAGTGCAGCACGATCGCGTCCGGCGCGGCCTGACCGAGCAGCTCCTTGTTGACCTGGTACGGCAGGAACGGCGTGACGCGGTCCAGACCGTCGGCCTCCTGCCCCATCGACGTCCACGTGTCGGTGGCGAGCACGTCGGCGTCGCGGACCGCCTGGACCGGGTCGGTGAGCACCCGTACCGATCCGCCGGTGTCGGCGGCGATCCGGGCCGCCCGCTCCACCACGGCCTGGCCCGGTGCGAACCCGGCCGGCCCGGCGACCCGGACGTGCATCCCGGCGGTCGCCCCGGCCAGCAGGTACGACTGCGCCATGTTGTTCGCGCCGTCACCGACGTACGTCAGGGTGCGGCCGGCCGTACCGCCGCACCGCTCCCGGACGGTGAGCAGGTCGGCCAGCAGCTGACAGGGGTGGAAGCCGTCGGTGAGCGCGTTGACCACCGGCACGCTCGCACCCTGCGCCACCTCGGCGATCCGGTCGTCGCCGTGCGTACGCAGCACGATCGCCGCCACGTAGCGGGACAGCACCCGTCCGGCGTCCGCGAGGGTCTCCCCCCGGCCGAAGTGGGTGACCTGGGTGTCCACGACCAGCGGGTGACCGCCCAGCTCGGCGATCCCGGCGTCGAACGAGATCCGGGTGCGCAGGCTCTGCTTGTCGAACAGCACCGCCACCGAGCGGGGCCCGGCCAGCGGCTGGTGGCCGAACCGGTCGGCCTTCATCCGCGCCGCCAGGTCGAGCACGCTCGACTGCTCGGCGGGCGAGAGGTCGTCGTCGCGCAGGAAGTGCCGGATCATGCGATCGTCCCCGTCGTGGTCGGCTGCGTGGAGTGTGCGGGTGCCGTGCCGGCCTTAGCCGGGGTCGGGTGGGCGCTCGTGCCGGCGGCGGCCGGGGCCGTCGCGTCCAGTGCGGCGGGGAGCGCGGCGAGGAAGGCGTCCACCTGGGCGACGGTGAGGATCAACGGCGGGGCGAGCCGGAGCACACCCGGCTGCACCGGGTTGACCAGGAAGCCGGCCGCGCGCAGCGCCTCGGCCAGAACCGTCGCCACCGGCGCGGTGAGCGTCACGCCGAGCAGCAGCCCGGCACCGCGTACGCCGCCGATCAGTGGGTGTCCCAGTGCCTCGACGCCCCGGCGCAGCCGCTCGCCGACGCGCTTGACGTGGTCGAGCAGCCCTTCGTGGGCGATGGTCGCCACCACGGCGAGCGCCGCGGCGCAGCTGACCGGGTTGCCGCCGAAGGTGGTGCCGTGCGAGCCGGGGGTGAGCAGGTCGGCGGCCCGGCCGAAGGCGAGCGTGGCGCCGATCGGCAGCCCACCGCCCAGGCCCTTGGCCAGCGTGACCACGTCCGGCTCCACGCCCTCGGCCTGGTGCGCGAACCAGTGCCCGGTCCGGCCGATGCCGGTCTGCACCTCGTCGAGCACCAGCAGCGCGCCGTGCCGGGCGGTGATCCGCCGCGCCTCGGCGAGGTAACCCGCAGGCGGGACGACCACACCGTTCTCGCCCTGGATCGGCTCCAGGATGACCATGGCGGTCGCGTCGGTGACGGCCGCCTCCAGCGCGGCGACGTCGCCGTACGCGACGTGGGTCACCTCGCCCGGCAACGGCCGGAACGGGTCGGCCTTGGCGGGCTGGCCGGTCAGCGCGAGGGCGCCCATCGTGCGGCCGTGGAAGCCGCCCACGGTGGCGACGACGTGGCTGCGCCCGGTACGCCGGGACAGCTTGAACGCCGCCTCGTTCGCCTCCGCGCCGGAGTTGGCGAAGAAGACCCGGCCGGGCCGGCCGGCGAGGGCCAGCAGCAGCTCGGCCAGGGCGACCGGCGGCTCGGCGATGTAGAGGTTGGAGACGTGCCCGAGCGTGGCGACCTGCTTCGACACGGCGGCCACCACGGCCGGGTGGGCGTGGCCGAGGGAGTTCACGGCGATGCCGCCCACCAGATCCAGGTATTCCCGGCCGGCGTCGTCGACCACGACGGCGCCGGAACCGGACACCAGCGCCAGCGGTGGCGTGCCGTAGTTGTCCATCATGGACTGACCCCAGCGCTGCGTCAGGGCGCTCATGACCCGATCACCATCGTTCCGAACCCTTCCGAAGTGAACACCTCGAGCAATGTGGAGTGCGCCACCCGACCGTCGACGACGTGCGCGGCGGGCACTCCCCCGCGCACCGCCCGTAGGCAGGCCTCCATCTTGGGCACCATCCCCGACTCGAGGCTGGGCAGCAGCTTCGCCAGGTCGTCCGCGGTGATCTCGGAGACCAGGCTGGTGGTGTCCGGCCAGTCGGCGTACAGACCGGGCACGTCGGTGAGCACGACGAGTTTGCGGGCCCGCAACGCGATCGCCAGAGCGGCGGCCGCGGTGTCCGCGTTGAGGTTGTGCAACACCCCGTCGACGTCCGGCGCGACCGTGGAGATCACCGGGATCCGGCCGGCGTCGATCAGGTCGGTCACCGCCGACACGTCGACCGACTCGACGTCGCCGACCTGGCCGACGTCCACGGGTTGCCCGTCCACGTACGCCGGCCGGCGCACAGCGGTGAACAGGCGGGCGTCCTCGCCGGAGAGGCCGACGGCGAACGGACCATGCGAGTTGATCAGCCCGACCAGCTCCCGGCCCACCTGCCCGACCAGCACCATCCGGACCACGTCCATCGCCTCCGCCGTGGTCACCCGCAGACCGCCCCGGAACTCGCTGGCGATCCCGAGCCGGCCCAGCATGGCCGAGATCTGCGGACCGCCGCCGTGCACCACGACCGGCTTCAGGCCCGCGTAGCGCAGGAAGACCATGTCGGCGGCGAACGCCCGCTGCAACGCCGGGTCGGTCATGGCGTTGCCGCCGTACTTCACCACCACGGTCGAGCCGGAGAACCGCGCCAGCCAGGGCAGGGCCTCGATCAGCGTCTCCGCCTTGATCTGCGCGCGGGTGAGATCACCGCTGAGGCTCATGTCGAGTACGCCGAGTTCTCGTGCACGTACGCGTGGGACAGGTCGTTGGTCCAGATCGTCGCGGCGGACGTTCCGGCGTGCAGGTCGATGCGGATGGTCACGTCCCGCCCGGTCAGGTCGGCCTTCGAACGGTCCTCGGCGGCGGCACCGCCCCGGCACAGCCACACGCCGTTGACCGCCACGTCCACCTCGTCCGGCTCGAAGGCGGCGGCCGTGGTGCCGACCGAGGCGAGGATCCGGCCCCAGTTCGGGTCGTTGCCGAACAGCGCGGTCTTGACCAGGTTGCTGCGGGCCACCGACCGACCCACCTCGACCGCGTCGTCCTCGCTCGCCGCGCCCACCACATCGATGGCGACCTGCTTGGTGGCGCCCTCCGCGTCGGCGATGAGCTGCTGGGCCAGGTCGTGGCAGGCCGCGGTGACCGCGGCGGCCAACTCGGCCGGCGTCGGCTCGATGCCACTCGCGCCACTGGACAGCAGCAGCACGGTGTCGTTCGTCGACATGCAGCCGTCCGAGTCGACCCGGTCGAAGGTGACCCGGGTGGCGGCGCGCAGCGCCTCGTCCAGCGTGGCCGGCCCCGCCACCGCGTCGGTGGTGAGCACGCAGAGCATGGTGGCCATCCCCGGCGCGAGCATGCCGGAGCCCTTGGCCATCCCGCCGACCGTCCACCCGCTGCCCCGGGCCACAGTGGTCTTCGGCCGGGTGTCGGTGGTCATGATGGCCTCGGCGGCCGCCTGGCCGCCGTCGCGGGACAGCGCCCGGATCGCCGCGCGGACCCCGGGCAGCAGCTTCGGCATCGGCAGCCGCTCACCGATCAGACCGGTGGAGCAGACCGCCACCTCACCGGCGCCGAGGATCAGCCGCGGACTGACCGAGGTCAGCGCGGCGGCGGCGTGTTCGGCGGTGGCGTGCGTGTCCTGGAAGCCGGCCGGGCCGGTGCAGGCGTTGGCGCCACCGGAGTTGAGCACCACCGCGCGCACCACGCCACCCTGCACGACCTGCTGGCTCCACAGCACCGGCGCGGCCCGGACCCGGTTCGTGGTGAAGACACCGGCGACACCGGCGTCCGGGCCGTCGTTGACCACGAGCGCGACGTCCGCGCCACCGCTGGCCTTCAACCCGGCGGCCACCCCGGCCGCCCGGAACCCCCGAGGGGTGGTGACGCTCACGGTATTTCCCTATCGTTCGCGACTGCGGGGCTCCGCTGCGCTGCACTCCTCGCGCTCACGGGCTGACTCCCCAGATGGACAGGCCCGTCGTCTCCGGCAGGCCGAGCATGAGATTGGCGTTCTGCACGGCCTGACCGGCCGCGCCCTTGCCCAGGTTGTCCAGGGCACTGAGCACGATCAGCCGACCCGAGTCGACGTCGACGGTCGCCTGGAGGTGACACGAGTTCGAACCCAACGTGGCAGCCGTGTGCGGCCAACGGCCCTCCGCCAACACGTGCACGAACGGCGCGTCGGCGTACGCCTGCGCCAGCACTTCCTGAGGATCGACGCCACGCGCCGGCGTCGCGGTCACCGTGGCCAGGATGCCGCGCGGCATCGGCGCCAGGACCGGGGTGAACGACAGGCCAGTCGCCCCGGACGCCTGCTTGATCTCCGGTACGTGCTGGTGGGTGCCGACCCGGTACGGCGACAGGTCACCCATCACCTCGCTGGCCAGCAGGTGCGGCTTCGCCGCCCGCCCGGCGCCGGAGGTGCCGGAGGCGGCGACCACCACCACGTCGGCCGGGTCGGCCGCGCCGTCGGCGATCAGCGGCGCCAGCGCCAGGGTGATCGCCGCGGCGTAGCAACCGGTGTTCGCCACCCGGGTGGAGCCGGCGATCAGCTCCCGCTGGCCGGGCAGCTCGGGCAGACCATAGGTCCACTGCCCGGCGTGGGTCCCGCCGTAGTACTGCGCCCAGGCGTACGGATCGGCGAGGCGGTGGTCGGCACCCAGGTCGACGACGCGTACCTGGGCCGGAAGCTGCGCCGCGAGGGCCGCCGACTCGCCGTGCGGCAGAGCCAGGAAGACCAGGTCGGCGTCGGCGAGGGTCGATGGGTCGGTCTCCCCGAACACCAGATCCAGGCCGGTGAGCTGCGGGTGCACCACGTCGACGCGGTGCCCGGCCTGGCTGTGCGCGGTGGCGGCGACCAGGTTGAACTCCGGATGCCCGGCAACCAGGCGCAGCAGCTCACCCCCGGCGTAGCCGCTCGCACCGGCAACCGCGACTCGGATCCCCATACTCACCTCCGCATGACTATGCAGAGGACATTAGCAGCGACGATCATTTGGTTGCAAGTTAATACAGTAGTCTGCATGTAAATGGAGAGGCGTGATTCGGATCGCGCCGGGCCGGTCCCGCGTCGGGCGAATCCCGACGCGGGACAGATCAGGTCAGGCGCCGCGCAGGGTCGCTCCGACGCGTTCCGCCGCGACGGCCACCGCCGCGTCCCGGGCCGCCACGGCCTCCTCGACGGTCAGTGTCCGGTCCGGCGCCCGGAAGGTCAGCTTGTACGCCAGCGACCGGCGACCGTCGCCCAGCTGCGCGCCGGAGTACACGTCGAACAGCCGCACGTCCTCCAGCAGCTCACCGGCGCCCGCCTCCAGCGCCCGGCGTACCTGCTCGGCCGGCACCGAGTCGTCCACCACCAGGGCCACGTCGATCAGGGCGGGCGGGAAGCCGGACACCGTCGGGGCGGGCGTCACCGGGGTCGGCGGCAGCGCGTCGAGGTCCAGCTCCATGGCGCAGGTGCGCCGGGGCAGTTCCAGCGCCGCCACCACCGTGGGGTGCAGCTCACCGGCGTGCCCGACGACCGTGTCGTCGACCCGCAGTTCCGCGCAGCGGCCGGGGTGCCACGGCGCGTACTCGGCGGCACGCACCTCGACCCGCTCGTCGGGGATCCCGGCGGCGGCCAGCACGTCCCGGGCCGCCTCGATGGCATCGGCCCAGCCGGCCGGTCGACCCGCACCCCACCAGCCGGCCGGGTCCAGGTCGCCGGCGAGGACCACCGCGACGTGCACCGGCTGCGCCGGCACCACCGCGTCGGCGGCGGCGAACTCCGCGTCGGTGGGACGCCGGTCCACGCCCATGGCGGGCGGACTGCCGGCACCGGGGCGCGGGTGGAAGACCGCGCCGATCTCGTAGAGGGCGAGGTCACGGTGACCCCGGCCGAGGTTGCGCTTGAGGATGCCGAGCAGCGGGCCGAGCAGCGTGGTGCGCAGCAGCGGCTCCTCCTCGGACAGCGGGTTGGCCAGGCGCACCGCGGGTCGGCGGCTGTCGTCGGCCGGCAGACCGAGCTGGTCGGCCAGCTCCGGCGACACGAACGGGTGCGCGAGCACCTCGACGTACCCCCGCTCGGCGAGCGACCCGGCGACGGCCCGGCGGCGACGCTGCCGGGGGGTCAGGCCGCGACCGGGGGGCGCGGTCGGCAGCACCGACGGCACCCGGTCGTACCCGTCGAGGCGCACGACCTCCTCGACCAGGTCGGCCGGGTCGGTCAGGTCGGGTCGCCAGCTCGGCGGGGTGACGCTCAGCGCCACCCCCGCGCCGCTGGCCACGCCGACCGCGCCCGGGTCCTCGGACAACCGGTCCGCGCCCTGCGCGACGGTGCAGCCGACCCGCTCCAGCAGGGCCACGACCCGCGCGGGCGGGTACTCGACACCGACCCGCCGGCTGGGCAGGTCCGCCGGCAGGGTGATCGGGGTACGCGGGCGGACGTGGTCGATGTCCAGGATCTCGGCGCCCGGGGTGCCGCCGCCGTGCTCGGTGAGCAGCCCGACGGCCCGTTCCAGCGCGACAAGCGCGACGGCCGGGTCGACGCCCCGCTCCCAGCGCTTCGCGGCCTCGCTGAACAGCTTGTGCCGGCGGGCGGTCCGCCCGACCATCGCCGGGTCCCAGTGCGCCGCCTCGAAGAGCACGGTGGTGGTGTCGGCGACGACCTCGCTGGTCTCACCACCCATCACCGCCGCGAGGGAGATCGGGCCGGTGTCGTCACAGATGACCATGTCGTCGGCGGTGAGCACCCGGTTGACCCCGTCGAGGGTGGTCAGCTTCTCCCCCGCCTCGGCGCGGCGGACCACGAGCGGCCCGACGATCCGGTCGGCGTCGAACGCGTGCATCGGCTGGCCCAGCTCCAGCATCACGTAGTTGGTGATGTCCACCGGCAGCGAGATGCTGCGGATGCCCGCGGTGACGAGCCGCTTGGCCATCCACGCCGGGGTGGGCGCGGTCGGGTCGACGCCGCGGACCAGGCGGGCCGTGAACCTGTCGCAGCCGACCGGGTCACGGACCTCCACCGGGTACGCGGGCGTCTCGGTGCCGCGCGGGGCCGGTGCCAGGGCCGGGTCGCGCAGCGGCACGTCGAACGCGTGCGACAGCTCCCGGGCCAGGCCGCGCAGGCTCAGCGCGTACCCCCGGTCCGGGGTGATCTCCAGCTCGAGCACGACGTCGTCGAGGCCCACGACGGGCCGCGCGTCGTCGCCCGGCTTGGCCGCCACGTCCGACGGCAGGACGATGATGCCGGAGTGGTCGTCGCCCAGGCCCAGCTCCTTCGCCGAGCAGATCATGCCCGCCGAGTTGTGCCCGTACGTCTTGCGGGCGCCGATGGCGAACCCGCCGGGCAGCACACCACCGGGCAGGATCACCACCACCCGGTCACCGACCGCGAAGTTGCGCGCCCCGCACACGATCTCCTGCGGCTCGCCGGTGCCGTTGGCGGCGCCCACATCCACCCGGCAGAACCGGATCGGCTTCTTGAAGCCGGTCAGCTCCTCGATCTCGCGGACCTCGCCGACGACGAGCTGACCGGTGACCGACCCGGCCAGGTCCACCACGGACTCGACCTCGATGCCGAGGTCGACCAGGGCCTGCTCCAGGTCGCCGGTGGGCAGGTCGGCGGGGAGGTCGACGTACTCCCGCAGCCAACTGACAGAAACTCGCATGACTTCAGACCACCGTTCCCGTGTCTCGTACCCGCATCGCCCTACGCCCCGGTCCCGAGCGCCCGGCTGAACCGCACGTCACCCTCGAAGAGGTGGCGGATGTCGCTGACCCCGTGCCGGACCATCAGGGTCCGGTCGATGCCCATGCCGAAGGCGAATCCGGAGTAGACCTCCGGGTCGACGCCGCAGGCGCGCAGCACCCGCGGGTTGACCATTCCGCAGCCACCCCACTCGACCCACTGCGGACCGTCGCGGTGCTCCGGGAACCAGACGTCGAACTCCGCCGACGGCTCGGTGAACGGGAAGTAGTGCGGCCGCCACCGGGTCTTCGCCTCCGGGCCGAACATCGCCCGGGCGAAGTGATCGAGCGTGCCCCGCAGGTGCGCCATCGTGATGCCCTTGTCCACGACGAGACCCTCAGCCTGGTGGAACACCGGGCTGTGCGTGGCGTCGATCTCGTCGGTGCGGTAGACGCGGCCGGGCACGATCACGTAGATCGGCGGCTTACGGCTGAGCATGGTGCGGGTCTGCACGGTCGACGTGTGCGTCCGCAGCACCAGACCGGAACCCTCCGGCGCGATGTGGAAGGTGTCCATCAGACCGCGCGCCGGATGGTCGGCGGGGATGTTCAACGCGTCGAAGTTGACCCACTCCAGGTCGACCTCGGGCCCCTCGGCCACCTCGTAGCCCATCCCGACGAACAGGTCGCTGATCGACTCCATCAGGGTGCTCAGTGGATGCCGGGCACCGCGCGGACGCCTGGCGTACGGCAGGGTGACGTCCACCCGCTCCTCCACCAGCACCCGCTCGGCCTGCTCGCGCTCCACCACCTCGGCGCGCTCGGCGTACGCGGACTCGATCGCCCGGCGGGCCTCGTTGACCCGCTTTCCGGCGTCGGACTTCGCGGCCGGCGGCAACGCGCCGATCTCCCGGCGCGCGAGGGAGACCGGTGACCGGTCCCCCAGGTGCACCGAGCGCAGCGCGGTCAACGCGTCCGGGTCGGCGGCGGCCTCGAACGCCTTCGTGGCGTCCGCGACGGCCTCGGCCAGGGCGGCGGGGTCGAGCAGGGCGACCTGCTTCGGGTCGTACGGATCGTTGCGGTAGCTCATGGCGTACGGGCACTCCCTCACGGCGGCGCCAGCCCTCACCGGGGCGGCTAAGCGAGTCTACGGACGCGCGGCTGTGCCGCAGCCCGCCGGTAGGAGTCGTGCAGGGAGCAGGTCAGGCCCGCCGCCCGCCGACACCGGCGGGCTGGCTAAACGAACGCCGTGGCGCGTTCATGGACGGACGCTCTCCCCTGCTGTCAGTCGCGCCGGGCATGCCTCAGCGCTGTGCTCTCGCTGAAGCGTACAGGCACACCGCCGCTGCGGCAGCCAGGTTGAGGCTCTCCGCGCGCCCGTACAGAGGCACCCGCACCCGGGCGTCGGCGGCGGCTGTCAACTCCTCGGGCAGGCCGTGCGCCTCCGAACCGAACAGCCAGGCGGTGGGCCCGACGAGCCGTCCGTAGTCGGTGAGGTCGTCCAGGTCGCTGTCGCCGTACCCCGTCGTCGCGAAGATCGACAGCCCGGCGGCGCGCAGCGCGCCGACCACCGCGACCGGGTCGGGCGCGCGGACCACGTCGACGTGGAAGAGGCTGCCGGCGGACGCGCGGACACACTTGCCGTTGTACGGGTCGACGGCGTCGCCGGCGAAGACCACCGCACCCGCCCCGGCCGCGTCGGCGGTGCGCAGCACCGTGCCGGCGTTACCCGGGTCGCGGATCTCGGCGAGCACCGCCACCAGCCGGGGCGCACCCGCGAGGGCCTGCTCCAACGACACGTCGAGGTGCCGGCAGACGGCGACCAGCCCCTGCGGGGCGACGGTCTCGGCCAGCGCGGCGAGGGCGTCGTCGGTCACCTCGGAGACGGGCACGTCGGCGCGGGCAGCCGTGGCGGCCAGCTCCGGATACCGGTCCAGCGCGGTGGGCGTACCGAACAACTCGGTGACCACCCCCGGCCGCGCCAGGGCCTCGCGGACCGCCTGCGGGCCCTCGGCCAGGAACCGGCCGGTGGCGTCGCGGTCCCGGCGGCGTTGCAGCCGGCGGGCGGCGACAACCCTCGGGGTACGCGGGGTGAAGGCCATGGTGTGCGCTCCTCCGGCACGATCGAGGCGCCCCCCGGACGGTGGTGCCGACACGGGAGACGCCTCGCTCTGGTGCGTGGGGATCAGGCGGCCTGAGCCGCCGCGCCGCCGGTGCCCTCGGCCGTGACCGCGGCCCGGGCCAGCTCGACGATCGCCGCGAACGAGGCGGCGTCGTTGACAGCCATGTCGGCCAGGATCTTGCGGTCGACCTCGATGCCGGCCAGACGCAGGCCCTGGATCAGGCGGTTGTAGGTCATCCCGTTCGCACGGGCGCCCGCGTTGATCCGCTGGATCCACAGCTGCCGGAAGTCGCCCTTGCGGTCGCGACGGTCCCGGTAGGCGTACTGCATCGAGTGCAGCACCTGCTCCTTGGCCTTGCGGTACAGCCGGGAGCGCTGACCGCGGTAACCGCTCGCGGTCTCCAGCAGGGTACGACGCTTCTTCTGGGCGTTCACAGCCCGCTTGACGCGTGCCATCTCAACTCCTTATTACGTAAAGGTGGCGCGCGTCAGCGGCCGAGCAGCTTCTTGATGCGCTTGACGTCGGCCTTGGCCAGCACGACCGTGCCGGTCAGCCGGCGGGTCTGGGTGGAGGGCTTCTTCTCCAGGTTGTGGCGGAGGCCGGCCTGCTGGGCAACGATCTTGCCCTTGCCGGTCACCTTGACCCGCTTACCCATACCCGTGTGGCTCTTCATCTTCGGCATGTGGAACGTCTCTCCCCTGTTACTCGCCGCTGGTGTCGGTGGCGGTGCCACCGTCGACGGCTGCTGCGGTCTCGCCGCCCGCCGCGGTCTCATCGGCGGCCGGCGCGGACTCGTCCGCCCCCCGGTCCCGAGGTGCACCGCGGGACGCCGTAGCGGCGACCGCGGAGGCCTTGACGGCCCGATGCGGAGCGAGAACCATGATCATGTTTCGACCGTCCTGCTTCGGAGCGGCCTCGACGTATCCCAGGTCCGTGATCTCGGACTCGAGCCGACGCAGGAGCCGGTAACCCAGCTCCGGGCGGCTCTGCTCGCGACCACGGAACATGATCGTCACCTTGACCTTGTCGCCCGCCTTGAGGAACCGCACCACGTGACCCTTCTTGGTCTCGTAGTCGTGCGGGTCGATCTTCGGCCGAAGCTTCATTTCCTTGATGACGGTCTGCTGCTGGTTACGCCGCGCTTCGCGCGCCTTCAGTGCGCTCTCATACTTGAACTTGCCGAAGTCCATGAGCTTGCACACCGGCGGGCGCGCCATCGGCGCAACCTCGACCAGGTCCAGATCGACGTCCGCGGCCAGCTGAAGGGCGCGCTCCAGCGGGACGATGCCCACCTGCTCACCCTCGGGGCCGACCAGGCGGACCTCACGTGCCCGGATCTGATCGTTCACGCGTGGTTCGACGCTGATGGGGCCTCCTCGAGTCGTTTCTGCTCAGTTGCCGACCCCTGCGGCCCCCGGGTGGGGGTCATCCTGGAAAGCAGAAGGCCCCGGCGCATGCCAGGGCCCGCTCGACCGGTCAGCACGATCACAGGATCGCGCATCCGGCACCGGGACGTACCCGGAACCGGGGACCGGACCCGGCCACCGTGGCGGCGACTCGGGTGGGAGCAGGCGCTCCGCTTTCGTGGCTGCCTGCTCGCACGCGGAGACAGCCTGGTCGACCTCACAACACTACCACCCCGGCCCGGGCCGGCCTCACACACCACCCTGATGCGCGCGGCCTCCCTGCTCCCCCTCCACTTGCCGTCCCCGGTCGGTGGGGTTCCCCGGAAGGTGCTGCCTTCGGCGGTGCCGTAGCAGCAGCTTGCCGGGAGGTCGGCCTGAGATCGTGGTGCGGTGGGCGGTCGGCGAGGCGGGCGGCCAGCGGCGCGGTCAGCGGCGGGCGGGGCGGGCGGCCGGCGGCGCGGCCGCGGGGCGTTTGGCGAGGCGGGCGGCCGGCGGGGCGCTCGCCGAGGCGGGCGCGGTCAGTGGCCGGCGGGGCGGTCAGCCGGCGGGGGCGGGCGCGGTCAGCGGCCAGCGGGGCGGCGCGGGCGGGCGCGGTCAGCGGCCGGCGGCGCGCTCGGCGAGGCGGGCCAGGTGCGCCTCGTGCAGCCGGCGCAGGGCGCGGACGCCGTCGACGGCCAGCTCCTTGTCAGCGGCCTGCAGAGCGACCATCGGCAACAGGTCGTCGTCGTGCAGTTCCAGGCTGGCCCACGGCGCGCCCCGGTCGAAGCGGATCCCCCGGACGACCTCCCAGGGCAGCTCGTATGAGCTGATGATGTTGCGCACCCGGATGCCGCGAGCGTCTGCCTCCACTCGCGGACGGGTGAACAACAGGAAGCCCAACGCGCCGAAGATCCCAAGGCCGCTCATGGCGATCTGGTCACCGCGTTGGAAACTGCCGTAACCGTCACCGGTCGGCCCGCTCAGCGAGGTGGCGACAAGAGCGAACACCACCACCAGCGCGACCGCCGCCGACCAGCAGACCACCCGGATGCGGCGGGGCTTCAGGCGGACCAGCTCGGTTTCACTCACCCCACCAGTCTGCCATCCGCTCCCGCTCAGCGAACGCACCACCCGCCGAGCCGCCACTCAGCACGCCGCGCCACCGTGCGCTGCCGCACCCCCGCCGGCCAGCCCAGCGCCACACCGCCCAGCACTCCACGTCAACGCCGGACGGGCGGGTCGCGCCAATACGGGTACGCCGCCGGACGTGCCCACCGCCCGCCCGCCGCCCGCCGCCCGCCGCCCGCCGCCCGCCGCCCGCCGCCCGCAAGATCGTGCTCGATCCAGGATCGAGTGGCCTCCGGCACCACCGAGGCCACTCGATCCCTGTTCGAGCACGATCTTGGCGGTCGGACGTGATCCTGGCCGCGCGGGACCCACTTCAGGCCCGCCGACGTCGGGACTGGCCCACGTCGGTGGGTCGGTCAGCGGGGCGTGGTCACAGGCGGCAGGCGTGGATGTTGGTGACCAGGATGGCGCGGGCGCCCAGGTCGTACAGCTCGTCCATGATCCGGTGCACGTCGTCGCGGAGCACCATCGCCTGCACGGCCACCCAGCCCTCGCGGTGCAGGGGCGACACGGTGGGCGATTCGATGCCGGGGGTAAGGGCGCTGGCCCGGTCCATGAGGCCGGCCGGTACGTCGTAGGCGAGCATCACGTAGCGGCGGGCCACCAGTACGCCGTGCAGGCGGCGCAGCAACTGCTCGGCCTGCTGGTGGGCGGGCGCGCCGGCCCGGCGGACCAGGACGGCCGAGGAGCGCAGCAGCGGCTCCCCGAAGACCACCAGGCCGGCCTGGCGCAGGGTGGCACCGGTCTCGACCACGTCGGCGACCACGTCGGCGACGCCGAGGCGTACGGCGTTCTCCACCGCGCCGTCGAGGCGGATCACCTCGGCCTTGACGCCGAGGTCGCCGAGGTGCCGCTCGACCAGCCCGGGGTACGCGGTGGCGATCCGGTGGCCGCCGAGGTCCTGTACGGAGGCGATGTCGTCGGGGCGGGCGGCGAAGCGGAAGGTGGCCTGGCCGAACGTGAGGTCGACGACCTCCTCTGCGGGTGCGGCGGAGTCGATCAGCAGGTCCCGGCCGGTGATGCCGAGGTCGAGGTCACCGGAGCCGACGTAGGTGGCGATGTCCTTGGGACGCAGGTAGAAGAATTCGACGTCGTTGGCCTCGTCGCGGCAGACGAGGTCCTTGGGGTCGGTGCGCTGGCGGTAGCCCGCCTCGCGCAGCATCTGGGCGGCCGGTTCGGCCAGGGTGCCCTTGTTGGGGATGGCGACACGCAGCATGACGGAGTGCTCCTTCGATCCGGATGGCGATCAACGGGTGGGGGCACTCACAGATGTCGGTAGACGTCCTTGAGCTCGAGACCGCTGGCGAGCATCAGCACCTGGACCTGGTAGAGCAGCTGGGAGATCTCCTCGGCGGTGCGCTCGGGCCCCTCGTGCTCGGCGGCCATCCACGACTCGGCCGCTTCCTCGACGACCTTCTTGCCGATGAAGTGCACCCCCTTGTCCAGGGCGGCGACGGTGCCCGAGCCGGGGGTGCCCGCTGCGGCCTTGGCCTGCAACTCGGCGAACAACTCCTCGAACGTCTTCACGGGAAAGGATTCTTCCAGCCGCCCGGGCGGCACCCCTCCCCCGGGTCCGTCGGGATCCAGCAGACGGGCAATTCCCTATCAGTATGGTGGGAAAATCTTCGATCGACGCCCGTGGAGCTCTACGCTGTCCGCCATGGCCAGCAGCTCGCGTCTTTTCGCGCTCACCCTCGCCGGTGCCGTCGTCGCCGCCACCGCCGGGTGCGCGCCGCAGAAGGAGACACCGACTCCGAATGTCACCGCGTCGTCGTCCTGCGCGAAGGAGAGTCTGCCCACGCGTACGCCGGGCAAGCTCACCATCGCCACGGACCAGCCTGCCTACGAGCCGTGGTTCCGGCAGGACAAGCCGGACAGCGGCGAGGGCTTCGAGGCCGCCGTCGCGTACGCGGTGGCCGAGAAGTTGGGCTACGCCCGCGCCGACGTGACGTGGACCCGCGTCAAGTTCGACGCCGCGATCGCGCCCGGGCCGAAGTCCTTCGACTTCGACATCAACCAGTTCTCCATCACCGAGGAGCGCAAGCAGGCGGTGGACTTCTCCGCGCCGTACTACCTGGTGCGGCAGACCGTCATCGCGCTGAAGTCGTCGAAGATCGCCGGCCGGACGTCGTTGGCCGATCTGCGTGACGCCCGGCTCGGCGCCCAGGTGGGGACGACCAGCTACCAGGCGATCACCGAGGTGATCAAGCCGACCGCGAAGCCGCAGGTCTACAACAGCAACGACGACGCCAAGAAGGCCTTGCAGAACGGGCAGATCGACGGTCTGGTGGTGGACCTGCCGACCGCGTTCTACATCACCGGCGCGGAGATCACCGACGCGACGGTCGTCGGGCAGGTGCCGCAGGTCGGCGTGCCTGAGGCGTTCGGGCTGCTGCTGGACAGGAACTCACCGCTGACGTCCTGTGTGAGCGGCGCGGTCGGGCAGCTCAGCGAGGCGGGCACGCTGAGGCAGTTGGAGCAGAAGTGGCTGGCGCAGGTGGCGGGGGCGGCCGAGCTCAGGTGACGTCGCTGGATCACCTCCCCTCCGAGGCGCAGCTGCGGCGCTCGGCGTACCGGCGGCGGCAGACCGTGTACAGCGTGCTGGTGGCGGCGTCCTCGACGGCGGCGCTCGGCACGCTGCTGGTCGTCGCGGTGACCGGGGCGCCGGGCTGGGAGCGGGTGCGGCGGTCCTTCCTGGATCTGGAGATCGCCCGGGACGCACTGCCGGCGGTGCTGAGCGGGCTGTGGCTCAACGTACGGCTGCTGGTGTGTTGTGCGGCCGGCGCGCTGCTGCTCGGCCTGGTGATCGCGGTGCTACGCACGCTGCGCGGGCCGATCTTCTTCCCGGTCCGGGCGTTGGCCGCCGGCTACACGTACACCTTCCGTGGCCTGCCCCTGATCATCGTGCTGTACCTGCTCACCCTCGGCGTGCCGGGGCTGCGGTTGCAGGGCATGCCGCCGGTGCTGGTGCTCGGCGGGCTCGCGCTGGTGCTCACCTACGGCGGCTACCTCGCCGAGGTGTTCCGGGCCGGCATCGAGTCGGTGCACCCCAGCCAGCTCGCCGCGGCCCGCTCGCTGGGCCTGACGTACCGGCAGACGATGCGGCACGTCGTCCTGCCGCAGGCCGTCCGCCGGGTGGCACCGCCGCTGCTCAACGACGTGGTGGCGTTGCAGAAGGACGTCGGCCTGGTGTCGCTGGCCGGGCCGATCGACGCGGTCCGGGCCGCCCAGATCGCCACGGCCCAGTCGTTCAACTACACGCCGTACGTCGTCGCGGGGGTGCTCTTCGTGCTGCTCGCGATCCCGCTGATCGCCGTCACCGACTGGGTGACGCTGCGCTCGGCCCGCCGCCAGTCGGGAGGCTGATGATGGCTCTGCTGCGCTGCCGGGGACTGCGCAAGGAGTACGCCGGTACCGTCGTGCTGGACCGGCTCGACCTGACGGTCGCCGAGCATCAGGTGGTCGCGCTGATCGGCGCCTCCGGGTCGGGCAAGTCCACCCTGCTGCGCTGCGTGAACCTCCTCGACGACCTCGACGACGGCACCATCGAGCTGGACGGCGAGGACATCTCCGACCCCCGGGTGGACCCGGACCGGGTACGCCGGCGGATCGGCATGGTGTTCCAGGCGTACAACCTGTTCCCGCATCTGAGCGTGCTGGAGAACATCACCCTCGCCCCGCGTCGGGTGCACCGGCGGGCCCGCGCCGAGGCCGAGGCGCAGGCCCGGGAACTCCTGGACCGGGTGGGGCTGGGCGCCAGGGCGGACGCGTACCCGGACCGGCTCTCCGGCGGTCAGCAGCAACGGGTGGCGATCGTACGGGCGTTGGCCAACTCGCCCCGGCTGATGCTGCTGGACGAGGTCACCTCGGCGCTGGACCCGGAACTCGTCGGTGAGGTGCTGGCGATGATCCGGGACCTGAAGGCCGACGGGATGACCATGGTGCTGGCCACCCACGAGATGGGTTTCGCGCGGGAGGTCGCGGACGAGGTCTGCTTCCTCGACGCGGGACGGGTCGTCGAGAGCGGCCCGCCCGAGCAGGTGCTCGGCGAGCCGACGCACCCCCGGACCCGGCAGTTCCTGCGCCGGATCATCGAGGCCGGCCGGCTGTAAGGGGCCGGCCAGACACCACGAAACGCCAGCCGACACCAACGCCAGCCGACGAACGCCAGCCGGCTGGCCGGTCAGCCGCCGAAGCCGACCCGCTGGGCGTTCCCGGCGGCCACGGCCCGTACGGCCAGGGCCGCGTCGAGCGCGGCGACGGTGGCCGACCAGCCCTTGTCCTCGGCCGAGCCGGGCAGCCCGGCCCGGTCCCGGGCCTGCTCGATGGTCTCCACGGTGAGCACGCCGTGGGCGACCGGCTTGCCCTCGTCCAGCGCCACCCGGGTCAACCCGTCGGTGACCGAACGGCAGACGTAGTCGAAGTGGGCGGTGGCGCCGCGCACCACCACGCCGAGCGCGACCACGACGTCGCAGCGACGCGCGAGGGCCTGGGCGACCACGGGCAGCTCGACCGAGCCGGCGACCCGGGCGACCACCGACCGTGCACCGCACGCCTCGGCGGCGTCGACGGCGCGCTGGAGCATGTGGTCGGTCAGATCACCGTGCCAGCGGGCGGCGACCACGCCGACCGTCAGCCCTGCGGCGTCCACCGCGTCGACCCCCGGCTCACCGAAACCCGCCATCGTCATGCTCCGATCTCGTCGTTGGCGACGGGACGCCCCATCGGCGCCTCGGTCACCTCACCCAACTCCAGCAGGTGACCCATCCGGTCCCGCTTGGTGCGCAGGTAGCGCAGGTTCTCCGGGTGTGCTCCGGCGGGCAGTCCCTCCCGGCCGGTGATGGTCAGCCCGTAGCCCTCCAGCCCGGCGCGCTTGGCCGGGTTGTTGGTCAGCAGCCGCATCGAGCGCACGCCCAGGTCGTAGAGGATCTGCGCGCCGGTGCCGTAGTCGCGGGCGTCGGCCGGCAGACCCAGGTCGAGGTTGGCGTCCACGGTGTCGCGGCCCTGGTCCTGCAACTGGTACGCCTGGAGCTTGTGCAGCAGCCCGATGCCGCGCCCCTCGTGTCCGCGCACGTAGAGCACCACGCCCCGCCCCTCGCGGGCGACCCGGGCCAGCGCGGCGTCCAACTGGGGGCCGCAGTCGCAGCGCAGGGAGCCGAACACGTCCCCGGTCAGGCACTCGGAGTGCACCCGGACCAGCACGTCCTGCCCGTCGCCGAGGTCGCCCAGGACCATCGCGACGTGTTCGGCCGGGTCGTGCTCGGCGCGGTAGCCGAGCGCCCGGAACACCCCGTGCCGGGTGGGCATCCGGGCGTCGGCGACAAGCTCGACCTGCTTCTCGGTACGCCGCCGGTAGGCGATCAGGTCGGCGATGGTGATCAGGACGAGGCCGTGCTCGGCGGAGAACTTCTCCAGGTCCGGCAGCCGCATCATGGTGCCGTCGTCGTTCACCAGCTCGCAGAGCACGCCCGCGGGGCGCAGCGCGGCGAGCCGGGTCAGGTCGATCGCCGCCTCGGTGTGCCCGGGGCGGCGCAGCACCCCGCCCTCGCGGGCGCGCAGCGGCACCACGTGCCCGGGGCGGGCCAGGTCGGTCGGGTCTGTCGCCGCGTCGGCGAGCAGCCGGCTGGTGTGCGCGCGGTCGGCAGCCGAGATGCCGGTGCTGACCCCCTCCCGGGCGTCCACGGTCACCGTGTACGCGGTGCCCCGCCGGTCCTGGTTGGTGTGGTGCATCGGCGGCAGGTCGAGCCGGTCGGCCTCGCTCTCGGTCAACGCCACGCAGACGTACCCGGAGGTGTGGCGAACCATGAACGCCATCAGCTCCGGCGTGGCCAGCCCGGCGGCGAAGATGAGGTCGCCCTCGTTCTCGCGGTCGGCGTCGTCGACCACGACGACCGGCCGTCCGGCCGCGATCTCGGCGACCGCCTGCTCGATACTCCCGAAGGCGCTCATGCCGCCGCTCCGCCGCGCTCCGTGGCGTCGGGGGACGCCGACGGGCCGAGTCTGCTGGTTCGCTCGCTGCGCTCGCTCATGCGACGGCCTCCGTGTAGGTGGGCGTACGGGCCACGGCCGACCGGGTGACGCGCGAGGTGCGCCACCAGGCGGCGAATCCCCAGGCGCAGAGGGCGCCGTAGATCAGGTACATGACGGCGGACGGGTAGAACCCGCCGCGCAGCAGCAGTGGCACGCCGACCGCGTCCACGGCGATCCAGACCAGCCAGAACTCGACCCAGCCGCGGGCCATGCCGTAGGTGGCCAGCAGGCTGCCGGTGAGGATCCAGGCGTCCGGCAGCGGACCCCAGGAGCCCAGCGCGGCGAGCACCGGGTACGCGGCGGCGGTGCCGACGGCGGCGGCCAGCAGCATCGCCAGCCGCTCCCGCCCGGTGGCCCAGCGCGGCTGCACCGCGGCGTGCCCGGCGTCGGCGCGACGGTTGCGCCGCCAGCGCCACCACCCGTAGACGCTCACCGCGAAGAAGAACACCTGCCGGCCGGCCTGCCCGTACAGGTCGTGGGCCTGCGGGGTGGCGAACACCCCGCCCAAAAAGACGGTGAGCAGCAGCGCGTTGCCGATCATGCCGACCGGCCAGGCCCAGACCAGCCGACGCAGCCCGAGCAGCGCGGAGACCAGCCCGAACGCGTTGCCGACGATCTCCCGGACCAGCACCGACGAGCCGGCGATCTGCACCTGGGCGTCGAGCAGCCAACCGAGGGTGCCCATCAGGCCACCCCGCCGGTCTCGGCGACGCGGGTGCCCAGCAGCCGCTCCACGTACTTCGCCAGCACGTCGACCTCCAGGTTGACCGGGTCACCGACGCCCTTCGCGCCGAGCGTGGTCAACGCGAGGGTGGTGGGGATCAGCCCCACCGCGAACTCGGCGACGCCCACCTCGGCGACGGTCAGCGAGACGCCGTCGATGGTGATCGAGCCCTTCTCCACCACGTACCGGGACAGGGCGGCGGGCAGCCGGAACCGGACCGTCTCCCACCGCTCGGCGGGCTCCCGGGCGATCACCTCGCCGACGCCGTCCACGTGGCCCTGCACGAGGTGCCCGCCGAGCCGGCTGCCCAGCGCGGCGGCCCGCTCCAGGTTGACCGGGGCGCCGGCGCGCAGCGCGCCGAGCGCGGAGCGGCGCAGCGTCTCGCCCATCACGTCGGCGGTGAAGACGCCGTCGGCGACGTCCACGACGGTCAGGCAGACACCGTTGACGGCGATGGAGTCGCCGTGCCGGGCGTCGGAGGTGACCAGTGGGCCGCGTACGGCGACCAGCGCCGAATCGTCCGCCGTCGGGGTCACCCCGACGACCTCGCCCATCTCCTCGACAATGCCGGTGAACATGTCAGCCCTCCCTCTTACGGGGCAACGCGGTGATCCGCAGGTCCGGACCGACCTGCGTAACGTCGACGAACTCCAGATCGATGGCCTCGGCGATGGTCGTCACTCCCGCGTCGAGCAGCGCGGTGGGCCCGGCGCCGAGCAGGCGGGGCGCGACGTACCCGACGATCTTGTCGACCAGGCCGGCGGCGAGGAATGCGCCGGCCAGCCGGGGGCCGCCCTCCAGCAGCACCGCGCGCACGTCACGCTGGTGCAGCGCCGCGAGCAGCGCCGGCAGGTCGACCCGGCCGTCCGGGCCGGCGCCGACCTCGGCGGCGGTCGCGATCCACGTCCGCGCGGCGCCGTCGCGGACCCGGGCGTCGAGGGGGGTACGCCCCGAACTGTCCACCACCACCCGCAGCGGCTGGCGGATGGCCAGGCTGCCGTCGCGCAGGTTACGGGCGGTCAGCCGGGGATCGTCGGCGAGCACGGTGCCCACCCCGGCGAGGACCGCGTCGACGGTGCCGCGCAGCGCGTGCACGTCCATCCGGGCCGCCTCGGAGGTGATCCACATGCTGGTGCCGTCCGCCGCGGCGGAACGCCCGTCGAGCGTGGCGGCGTACTTCCAGATGACGTACGGCCGGCCCCGGCGCATCGAGGTCAGCCACGCGATGTTGCCGGCCTCGGCCTCGTCGACGCGTACCCCCAGGTCGACCCGGACCCCGGCGGAGCGCAACGTGGCGGCGCCGCCGGACGCGACCGGGTTGGGGTCGGGCACGGCGATGACCACCCGGGCCACCCCGGCCTGGACCAGCGCGGTGCTGCAGGGGCCGGTGCGACCGGTGTGGTTGCAGGGTTCCAGAGTGACGACGGCGGTGCCGCCCTTGGCGCGCTGCCCGGCCTGGGCCAACGCCACGATCTCGGCGTGCGGGCCGCCGGCGTACGCGTGGAAGCCCTCCCCGACGACCTGGCCGTCCTCGTCGAGCAGCACGCAGCCCACGACCGGGTTGGGGCTGGTCGTGCCCAGCCCGCGTGCGGCCAACTCGATCGCACGCCGCATCGCCTCGTCGACGGAGACGCTGGCCATCGCCCTTTCCCGCCCTCTCACTCGCCGGTCCGCGCGCGGGCGGTCAGGGAGGCGGCATGGGCCGCGGGCAGGCGGTGGCGGATTCCGGGAACGGCACAGCCGCCCCGGAGGGTCGGCACGGCACGCTGAAGCCAGCGGCCGGGCGGACCCGTCCGTCCCGCGCGCTGTCTCCCATCCGGACTGTCTGGGCGCGGACGAACCGCCCCCAACCGTCGGCCCCGGAGTTTCACCAGGTCCACCGGGCGGCCGAGGCCGTCCGGGTCGCGGGCTGACCACGGTTGGACCGTGGATCACCGCCGGTTCGGAATTTCACCGAGTCCCGCCAGCGCGTGGTGGGTACCTCGCAGTCTTACACGCCGAACGCGGTGTGTCCTTATCCAGGCGAGCTACCTCACAGCGTCATCACGCGTCAGGTGACGCCGCGCCGACGGTCCACCGCCACGTACGAACCCGGCTGGCTCTTGGCGACCGTCTTCATCTCCGAGGCCACCGCGATGGCCTCCAGGGGGTCGGTGAACCGCTTGCCGGCGTCCGAGAGCGAGACCCCGATGGAGAGGGTGACCAGGGCGGCCCGTCGGATGGTGCCACGCCGGTCCTTCAGCTCCACGAAGCCCCGCTCCCGGTCGGTCGCGTCGTAGAGCGTGTCGGCCGACTTCTCGAAGTCGACAACCGCCCGGGAGGTCAGCGGTCGGACCTGGTCGGGGGTGCAGACGATGACGAAGTCGTCACCTCCGACGTGACCGAGGAACGCCGGCGGCAGTCCCACCGCCACCACGGCCCGGTGCAGGCTGCGGGCCAGCGCGGAGATGAAGTCGTCGCCGCGGACGAAGCCGTACCGGTCGTTGACGCTCTTGAACCGGTCGATGTCGATGTAGCCGACCGCGTAGTCCACCCCGTTGCGGACCCGGTCGCTGATCTCCCGGCGGATCCGGCTGTTGCCGGGCAGCCCGGTCAGCGGGGAGACCTCCCGGAACTCCTTGTTGCGGCGCAGCGTCGACGAGACCCGGGCCACCAGCTCGGCGGTGTCGAACGGCTTGACCAGGTAGTCGTCGGCGCCGGCGCTGAGGCCGTGCACCTTGTCCACGGTCATGCCCTTCGCGGTCAACATGATCACCGGCAGGGCGGAGGTCATCGGGTCGGCGCGCAGCCGCCGGGTCAGCTCCAACCCGTCGATCCGGGGCATCATGAGGTCGACCACGGCCAGGTCGGGCCGCTGCCGCTCGATGACCTCCAGGGCCTCCTGGCCGTCGCTGGCGTGGATCACGTCGAAGCCGTGCAGCCGCAGGTTGAACTCGACGAAACGAGCGATGTCCTCGTCGTCGTCGACGACGAGGATGATGTCCTTACGGTCGCCGTCGGGGTCCACCTCAGGCCCCGGGAGTCGCGCGTTCCGCGAGTGCCCGCAGGTGCCGTACGGCCTGGGCCGGGTCGGCGGCGCCGTAGACGGCGGTGCCGGCCACGAACGCGTCGGCGCCGGCGGACGCCGCCTGCTCGATGGTGTCGGCGGCGATCCCGCCGTCCACCTCGATGCGCAGCTCGAGATGCCCGGCGTCTACGTGCCGGCGGGCCGCGCGGACCTTGTCCAGCAACTGGGGAATGAACCGCTGGCCGCCGAAGCCCGCCTTGATCGTCATGATCAGCAGGGTGTCGAAGCTGGGCAGCAGGTCCAGGTACGGCTCGATCGGGGTGTCCCGGTCGATGGCCAGCCCGGCCTTCGCGCCGGCCGAACGCAGGTCCTTGGCCAGGGCCACCGGGTCGTCACACGCCTCGGCGTGGAAGGTCACGTTGTACGCCCCGGCGTCGGCGTAACCGGGGGCCCACCGGCGCGGGTCCTCGATCATGAGGTGCACGTCGAACGGCATCTCGGTGACCGCCCGCAGGCTCTGCACCACCGGCAGACCGATGGTCAGGTTCGGCACGAAATGGTTGTCCATCACGTCCACGTGCAACCAGTCCGCGGCGTCCTGGACGGCACGGACCTCTTCGGCGAGGCGGGCGAAATCGGCGGCCAGGATGCTCGGCGCGACGATCGGCGGCGGTACGGTCACGAGGCCAGTGTACGAACGCGGCCATCCGCCGCCCGCATCGCGGCACCACCTCGGACGCGCTGTGACCCAGCAGTGACCAGTGGTGCAGAATTGCCCGGTCCGGACCGGCGAATCCGGACGAACAGACATCAGCTACTGGCCGATCGACGGAAACGCGACGACACTCCAACCGGGACGGTGCCGTAGGCTGCACGCCCGCCGGGGTCTCGCCGCGGGGCGCGGTGACCGGCCGCCAGCTCCCGGGAGGCGGACGATGCGACGGTGGCTCGGAGTGCTGGCGCTGGTCTGCGTCACATCGGCGCTGCTGGCCGGCTGCGGGCCGGCGCGGGGCGCGGACGGTGACCTGACCGACGACTGGCCCGGGCTGGGCGCCCCCCGTCCGTTCACCCCGGCCACCGACACCTGCCTGCCACGCATCACCTCCATCGTGCAGGCCAGCACGTACGAGACGGTGGACTGCGCGCGCAGCCACCTGGCCGAGTCGATCCACGTGGGCGCGTTCACCCCTCCCGCCTCCCTGGCCAGGTCCCGACCCGGGCCGGGCACACCGGCGTTGCGCGCCGCCCGCGCCGAGTGCGACCAGCGGGCCCGGGAGGTGCTCGGCGGCGACTGGCACACCGCACGGCTCACCCTGTCGCTGGCGCTGCCCTCCGCACCCGCCTGGGCCGGCGGCGCGCGCTGGTTCCGCTGCGACCTGAGCGAGACCGACAGCATCGACAACACCCGGCCGGTGAACCGCAGCGGCAGCCTGCGCGGGGCGCTGATCGGCGACGCCCCGCTGACCCACCGCTGCTTCGACCCCAAGCTGATCGGCGACAACCTCAACTACATGGCGCCGGTGCTGTGCAGCGAGCCGCACCGGGCCGAGTTCGTCGGCGTCTACACCGAGCGCGAGATGAGCTGGGCCGAGTTCAGCCGCTCCGCCGAGCAGGCGCACCGGCGCTGCATGGCGTTGATCGCCGCGTACGCCGACGTGCCGAACAACGCCGAGCTGCCGTACCGGGCCGGGTCCATCTACTACCCACCGTCGCAACGGGAGTGGGAGGAGGGCGACCGTGGCGTGCGGTGTTTCCTGTGGAGCGACGACCGCAAACTCACCCGTTCGATGCGCGGGGCCGGTCCCGAGGGACTACCGGCGATCTGAGCACCGGTGCCGTATGCTGCTGCGCCGTGGCGCTACCGACCGGCCGAGGGGTCGACCGGAGGCCACCGGCGGCGGGAGGTCGGAGATGCGACGGTGGTTGACGGCGGTTGCCGGGGGCGCGGCGGTCGCCCTGGCGCTCGCCGGGTGCGGCGCGCCCGCCGGGGTCGACCGCAACCTCACCGACGACTGGCCGGCGCCCGTCGCGGCGCAGCAGTTCGTCCCCGCCGCCGACGTCTGCCACCACTCCTCCCAGCAGGTCGGCTTCCTGACCGGCTACAACCCGATGGCGTGCGCCGAGTCGCACCGGGTGGAGACCATGTTCGTCGGCACCCTGACCGGTAAGGGCGCCGAGCGGGGCACACCCCCGACGCCCGGCTCGGAGGGCATGCGGGCCGCGCAGGCAGGCTGCGACAAGGAGGTCAGCAGGGCCGTCGGCGCCGACTGGCGCTCCGGTCGGCTCGGCCTGACCGTCGTGCTGCCCTCGGCGGCCGCCTGGACCGGCGGCGCCCGCTGGTACCGCTGCGACGTGACCGAGATCGCCAGCATCGACGACACCGCCGTCGACCTGCGCACCGGCAGCCTCCGGGGGTCGCTGACCGGAGCCGCGCCGCTGGCGTACCGCTGTTTCAACCCGAAGCTCGTCAAGGACGACATCGACGAGATGGTCGCGGTGCCCTGCACCACCAAGCACCACGCCGAGTTCGTCGGGATCTGGCAGGCCCCGGACATCAGCTACGCCGAGTTCACCCGCACCACCAAGCGGACCCACCGGGCCTGCCAGACGATGACCGCGAAGTTCGCCAAGGTGCCGGACAACTCGCAGCTCGACTTCCGCGCCGGGACGATCTACTACCAGCCGTACGAGCAGGAGTGGAAGAACGGCAACCGGGGCGTGCAGTGCTTCCTGTGGATCAGCGACCGGGACCTGACCCGTTCGCTGCGCAACGCGGGCACGAAGGGCCTCCCGGTCACCTGACCGGCCGGGCGTGACCGCACCCGGCCGGGCCCGGCCGGGTGCGGTGTCGTGTCAGCCCCTGCGCAGGACGGCGAGGAACATCGCGTCGGTGCCGTGCCGGTGCGGCCAGAGCTGCACGGTCGGACCGTCGCCCAGGCCGGGCATGCCGGCCGGCAGCAGCGGTCGGGCGTCGACGAAGTCCACCGACACACCGCTGCGGCGGGCCGCCTCGGTGACCGTCACGTGCGTCTCGACGGTGTGCGGCGAGCAGGTGACGTAGGCGACCAGCCCGCCGGGGCGGACCGCCCGCAGGGCCGCGCCGAGCAGCTCGCGTTGCAGCCGGGTCAACGGCGGCAGGTCGGAGGGCTGGCGACGCCAGCGGGACTCCGGCCGGCGGCGCAGCGACCCCAGGCCGGTGCAGGGGGCGTCGACCAGCACCCGGTCGAAGTGCTGCTCGGGCAGCTTCGGGTCGCCGCCCACCTCACGGCCGTCCATGGTCAGCACGGTCACCGGCAGGTCCCGGGTCGCCTGGGAGACCAGCCGGGCGCGGTGCTCGGCCACCTCCACCGCTGTCACCCGGGCGCCGCGCTGCGCGGCCAGCGCGCCGAGCAGCCCGGCCTTGCCACCGGGGCCGGCGCACAGGTCCAGCCAACGCCCGTCCGGGCCGTCCAGCGGAGCGTCGGCCAGGGCCGCGGCCACCAACTGGGAGCCCTCGTCCTGGACGTGGGCACGGCCGTCGACCACCGCCGGGATGTCGCCCGGCGCGCCGCCGGGCAGATAGACGGCGTACGGCGAGAAGGCGCCCGGCGCCCCACCGACCTGGTCGGCCAACTCCACCGGGTCGATCAGGCCGGGACGGGCGCACAGGTGCACCGGCGGCCGCTCGTTGTCCTCGATCAGGAGACGCGCCGTCTCACCCAGGTCACCGTCGAGCGCCTCGGAGAACGCCCGCACGATCCACTGCGGGTGGCTGTACGCGACCGACAGGTGCCCGACCGGGTCGGTCTCCATCGGCGGGGCCAGCTTCGCCACCCAGCCGTCGGAGTCGCGGGTCGACACCTCCCGCAGCACCGCGTTGGCGAACCCGGTGGCGCCCGGCGCGACCGCGCGGACCAGGTCCACCGTCGACGAGACCGCGGCGTGCGGCGGGACCCGGGTGTGCAGGAGCTGGTACGCCCCGATCCGCAGCGCGTCGCGTACCGGCGGGTCGATCCGGGCCACGTCCCGCCCGGCCGCGTCGGTGAGGATCGCGTCCAACGTGCCCAGGTGACGCAGCGTGCCGTAGGTCAGCTCGGTGGCGAAGGCCGCGTCCCGGCCGAACAGCCCCTCGTCGCGCAGGATGATCGGCAGCACCAGGTTGGCGAACGCGTCGTCGCGGTGCACCGCCGCCACCGCCTCGTACGCCGCTCGGCGCGGACGGTCCATCGGCGGTCGTACCGGCCGACGGTCAGCTCCGCGACCGGTGGAGCGCGGCGGGCGCGTCCCCTCCGGGGCCGTCACGCGAGGTCCTCGCCCGCGCCGACGCGGACACCGCGCGCCCAGTCGGTCGCCGACATGGCCCGCTTGCCAGCGGCGCGCACCTCGCCGAGGCGCACCGGCACGGTGGCCGTACCGGCCAGCACCCGGGCCTTCTCCACCAGCAACTCCCCCGGCTTGAGCTCCGGCCCGTCGGGCGCCGGCACGACCGGGCCGAGTTTCACCCGCTCGCCCCGGAACGTCGTCCAGGCGCCCGGCGCCGGGGTGCAGGCCCGGATCCGGCGGTCCACGGCGAACGCCGGGTCGGCCCAGCGGACCCGGGCGTCGTCCACGCTCAGCTTCGGCGCCAGCGACACCCCGTCGGCGGGCTGCGGCTCGGCGCGGGCGGTGCCGTCGGCGATCGCGTCGAGCACCGCCACGAGCAGCCCGGCACCGGAGTCGGCGAGCCGCTCCAGCAGGTCGCCGGACGTGTCGGTGGGGCGGATCTCGTCGGTCAGGGTGCCGTACACCGGGCCGGTGTCCAGGCCCTGCTCCAACTGGAAGACGCTGGCGCCGGTCAGCTCGTCACCATGCAGGACGGCGTGCTGCACCGGCGCGGCACCCCGCCAGGCCGGCAGCAGCGAGAAGTGCAGGTTGATCCAGCCGTACCGGGGGATCTCCAGGGCGGCCGGCGGCACCAGCGCGCCGTACGCGACCACGGGCACGCAGTCCGGTGCCAGCTCGCGCAGCCGGTCGAGGAACTCCGGGTCGCGGGGGCGGGCCGGGGTGAGCACCTCCACGCCGTGCTCGTCGGCCCACTCGCCGACCGGGGAGCGGGACAGGCCCCGCCCACGCCCGGCGGGCGCGTCGGGTCGGGTGACCACGGCGACCAGCTCGTGCCGGGAGGCGGCGACGGCGGTCAGCGCGGGTACGGCCACGGCCGGCGTACCGGCGAAGATCACACGCATCCGGATCACCGACCCAGACCGAACGGGTCGTTGAGGTGCGGGCTGAGCTTGACCGTGGGCGGGGCCGCCGCGTCGTACCAGTCGGCCTGGCGGATCGCCTTCATGGCCTCCTTGCGCCCGGCGGCGTCCAGCCGGTCGAGGAAGAGCACCCCGTCGAGGTGGTCGGTCTCGTGCTGGACGCAGCGGGCCATCAGGCCGGTGCCGACGATCTGCATCGGGTCGCCGAACGAGCTGAAGCCCTTGGCGATGACGTTCTGCCGGCGCTTGGTGTCGAAGTAGAGCCCGGGGATGGACAGGCAGCCCTCCGGGCCGTCCTGCTCCTCCTCGTCGGGGAACTCCAGGACCGGGTTGACCAGGTGCCCGAGAACGTCGTCGACGTCGAAGGCGAAGACCCGCAGGCTCACGCCGAGCTGCGGAGCGGCCAGGCCGGCGCCGTTCTGCTCACGCATCGTGTCGGTGAGGTCGGCGACGAGCCTACGCAGCTCGGCGTCGAAGTCGACCACCGGATCGGCCGGCGTGCGCAGCACCGGATCCCCAAAAAGACGGATGGGCTGGACGGTCACGCGGGACGGCTCCTTCATGGGTGGGACGGGCTCTGCCGTACCAGTCTACGGAGTGCCCGGGCGCGCACCGGCCGGCGTACCTCGATCGACCGGCGCCGGTGTGCCGAGCGTCACCAGCAGGCTCTCGTAGCCGCGCAGGGTGAGCCGGGTCCGGTGCCGGGGCGGCTCGGCCAGGGCCAGCTCCGGCAGCCGGCGCAGCAGCAGCGGGAACGCCAGCTGCGCCTCCAGCCGGGCCAGGCCGGCACCGAGGCAGTAGTGCGGGCCGGCACCGAAGGACAGCGGGTGCGCCTGCTCGCGGGTCGGGTCGAAACGCCCCGGGTCGGGAAACCGCCGCGGGTCGCGGTTGGCCGCGCCGAGCAGCAGCAGCGCCGTACTGCCGGCCGGCAGGTCGAGCCCGCCGCACCGCACCGGCGCCGTGCTGGTCCGGGTGGTCAGCTGCACCGGGGAGTCGTAGCGCAGCAGTTCCTCGACGTACGCCGGGACGAGCGCGGGGTCGGCGCGCAGCGCGGCGGCGGCCGCCGGATGACGCAGCAGCACGACGAGGCCGTTGCCGAGCAGGTTGGTGGTGGTCTCGAAGCCGGCCACCAGCAGCACCACCAGGTTTGCCAGCAGTTCGTCGCCGGTGAGCCGGGCGCCGTCGGCGTCGTGCACCTGGACCAGCGCGGTGGTCAGGTCGTCGGCCGGCGTCCGGCGTCGGGCGTCGATCAGCTCGACGAAGTAGTCGCGCAGTTCGGCGGCGCCCGCGTCGGCGACGGCCAACTCCTCGGTGGTGATCTCCGGCTCCAGCACGCCGGTCAGGTCCCCGGCCCAGCGGCGGAACAGCGGCCGGTCGGCCGCCGGCACGCCGAGCAGCGCGCAGATCACCCCGACCGGCAGCGGGTACGCGAACTCGGCAAGCACGTCGACCGGACCGCCGCCCTCGGCGCGCTCGACCATCGCGTCGAGCAACTCCTCGGCCTGCGCCCTCACCACGTCCCGCATCCCGGCGATCCGGCGCGGGCTGAACGCCCCGGCGGCGAGCCGACGCATCCGGCTGTGGTCGGGCGGGTTGGTCCGCAGCATCGACCGGGCGATCGACGACACCGCCGGGCTGTCCCGCCAGTTCGGCCACATCTGGTCCCGCAGCGCGTCGTCGAGCACCCCGAGCCGGGGGTCGCGCAGCAGCTCGTCCGCCTCCGGGTAGCCGGTCACCACGTACAGGCCGGGCAGCGCCTGCACCACCGGCCCGTGGGCGCGCAGCCGCTCGTACGTCGGGTACGGGTCGACCCGCCCCTGCGGCGACATGAGCAGTGTGAGCGCCTCGGCAGCCTCCATGGCCGGCCTCCCCGTCGATGCGTCGGAGGTCCCATCATGGCGGTGCGGGCACGATCCGGCATCCCCTCGGGCGGGAGAGTCGTCACCGAGGGGCGGGCCGGGTGGGCTCAGGCGTTGACGCCCGGGTCCCCGGCGAGGACCGCGCCGCCGAGCAGGGCGGGCTCGGGCAGCGGCAGCTGGATCTTGTGGGCCGCCTCCCAGTCGTAGACCAGGCCGGGACGCACCTGCGCGGCGAAGTAGTCGACGGCGCTCATACCGCCCACCACCGGCTCGTCGACCTCCGCCACGAGCTGGGCCGGGACGAGGGAGAAACCGTTCTGCAGGGCGGCGCTGAGCCGGCGGTGGCCGTCGACGACGAAGAAGTACTCGCCGGTGAACCCGATCTTCAACGGCTCCAGCCCTTCGTCACCGGCCTCGGCGACGTCACCGACGAACTCGGTGTCCCACAGTCCGCGCAGGGTGGCGATGTCCTCGGTCGGGTAGACCCGGGCCGGATCGAGCAGCAGCAGCGGCGGGCCGTCGCGCAGCACCTCCGCGCCGAGCGTCCCCTCGTACGCGGCGACGATGTGCTCGATCACCTCGGCGGCCGAGGCGCGGGTGGTGTCGCACACCAGGTCGTAGTTGCGCAGGCGGGCCTTGTCCACCCCGTACCGGACGATGAACCGGCTGCGCTCGCTCTCGCTGCGCTCACGGAGCTTGGCCTTGGCCTCCTCCAGCGAGGCGTAGCTCTCCGCCGGCCCGGAGGGGCGGGCGAGCACCCGGCGGGCCGCCTCACCCGGCTCGGTGATCATGTGGACCTTGAGCGCGTCGGTGAAGAAGTGCCAGGCCAGGCGCGAATCCATGATCAGGCTCTCGCCGGAGGCGGCGATGTCCCGCTGGAGCTGGTCGACGTAACCGTCGACGGCCTGGTCCAGCTCGGCGTGCAGGTTGAGTTGCAGGGCGGTCATCTGCCGCTGCTGCGCCATCTCCCGGTAGAGGTCACCCACGCTGACCCGGCGCATCCCGAGCCGCTTGGCGATCTCCACCGACACCGTGCTCTTGCCGCTGCCGAGGTCGCCGTTGAAGACGATCGATTGTCGAACGGTCACGACTGGTCCACCCCTGATAACCGGCTGTTTGACATCATCGACATCGCGTCCGACCGACGCGTTCCCGCCACCGTCGCCGTCCTGCGGTGGCTCCGGCTCGACGCTTGGGACGCCGCACCGCAACCAGGAACCGTCGTACGCCCGGGCATGACGGGCGATGCTACCACCCGGACGCCGGCGCTCCGCCGGACGCGGTGTGCGGCCGCCACCGCCCCGGCCCAGGTCGGAGGCTGCCGGCAGCGACCTGACCGGTCAGAACAGGCTCAGCGGATCGACCTGGAGACGGACCGGGTCGGCGGCCTTGCGGGCGGCCCGCGCCCCGGCCGCCGAGTGCAGCGCCCCGGCCAGGGCGGCGGCCCGGGCCCGGGGCACCCGGACGAGCATCCGCTCCCGGCCCTCGTCGGCGGGCACCGGCCCGAGCACCTCGGCGTCGTCCGGCAACCGGGCGGCGGCGAGCAGGTCGGCGACCGCCTCCGCCGGGCCGGTGACGCTGGCCATCCGCACCGCCGGGGGGAATCCCAGCTCCCGGCGTTCGGCCAACTCCCGGCCGGCGAACCAGGCCGCGTCCCAGCGCAGCAGCGCCTGCACCGGGGCGAGCGCGCCGTCGGCGACCACCACCACCCGGCCGACCGGAGCCGGTCGGGCCAGCGCCGCAGCGGCCAGCCAGCGGCGCAGCGCCTCCTCGCCGGCCCGCAGGTCGGCCCGGGTCAGCAACGCCCACGAGTCGAGCAGCAGCACCGCGCCGTAACCGCCCTCGGCGACCGGCTCGGCCCCGGGGGTCGCCACCACCAGAGCCGCCCCGCCGGGCACCTCGGTGAGCACCTCCTCCCGCCCCGAGGTGCGCACCGGCACACCCGGGAACGCCCGCCCCAACTCCTCGGCGGTACGCCGGGCACCGGTCACCGCAGCCCGCAGCCGCCGCCCACCGCACTGCGGGCAGGCGTACGCGGCGGCCACCCGGGCACACCAGCGGCAGGCCGGGGTGCCGCCGGCCGAGGGCAGCGCGAGCGGGCCGGCGCAGTGCGCGCAGCGCGCTGGGGTCCGGCAGTCGGCGCACGAGATCGACGGCAGGTAACCGCGCCGGGGCACCTGCACCAGCACCGGCAGGTCCGCCCGGACGGCGTCCCGGGCGGCCGTCCAGGCCAGGCTGGGCAGCCGGGCGGTGGCCGCGCCCGGGTCACGGGCCAGCTGGGGATCGTCGCCGGTCGGCGCGATGGCCGGCACCCGGGCCCGCACCGTCGCCCGGTCGGCAACGACCTCCCGGGCCCACCCGGTCTCCAGCAGCAACTGCGCCTCGGCGGTGCGGGCGTACCCGCCGACCAGCGCGCCAGCCTCGGCGAGCTGGGCGCGGGTGAGCAGGACGTCGCGGGCGTGCGGATAGGGTGCCCGGGGCTCGGAGTGCAGGTCGTCGCCGTCATCCCAGACGGCGACCAGGCCGAGGCGGTCCACCGGGGCGAACATCGCCGCCCGGGTGCCGATCACCACCGGCACCCGCCCGCGCCGGGCGGCGAGGAACGCCCGGTAGCGCCGGGCCGGCCCGAGCGCGGCGGAGAGGCTGACGTGCCGATCCGGACCGAGGACGGCGGTCAGGGCGGCGTCGAGCCGGTCGAGGTCGCGGGCGTCGGCCACCACCACCACGGCGCCCCGCCCACCGGCCACGGTCGCGGCGACCGCGTCGGCGTAGCGGGCGGCCCAGTCCTCGCCGGGCAACGCCGACCAGACCGCGCGGGGCGCCCGGCCGTCGGTGAGCGCCCGCAGCAGGGCCGGGCCGGTCGGGTAGTCCCGCCACCCACGCGGGTCCACCCCGGGCGCCGCGACACCGTCTCCCGCGCTGCCGGACGCCGCGACCTCGCCCGGCACCGCAACCTCGCCCGGCACCGCGGCCTCGCCCGCCGCCGCGACCTGGCCCTGCGCCGCGACCTCGCCCGGCACCACGGCCTCGCCCGACACCGCGACCCCGTCCGGCACCGCGACCTCGGCCGGTACCGCGACCTCGGCCGGTGCCGCGTCCACGGGGGTCGGCTGGTCGTCGCGGGGTTCCTTCTCCACCCGGGCGTGCCGAGGTGGCACCGCGAGCCGCAGCACGTCCGCGAGGCTGCCCGCGTACCGGTCGGCCACCGCGCGGGCCAGCCGGGCGATCTCCGGCGCCAGCACCGGCTCCGGGGAGACCACCTTCTCCAGGTACGCGAGCCGGCCCGTGTGCCCGGAGTCGTCGGCGCGCGACAGCAGCCACCCGTCGACGAGCTGCCCGGCGAAGCGCACCTTCACCCGGGTGCCCGGCACCGCCACCTCGTCCAGCTCGGCCGGCACCAGGTAGTCGAACGGCCGGTCCAGGTGGGCGAGCGGGACGTCCACGCAGACGCGCGCGACCGGCGACCCGTCCGCGGGTCGCCGGTCGCTACGCCTGGTGGCGGTCAGGCTCCCGCGGCCGACTTGAGGTCGGCGGCCCGGTCGGTGCTCTCCCAGCTCAGGTCCGGCAGCTCCCGGCCGAAGTGGCCGTACGCGGCGGTCTGCTGGTAGATCGGGCGGAGCAGGTTGAGGTCCCGGATGATCGCGGCCGGGCGCAGGTCGAACACCTCGCCGACGGCCTTCTCGATCGAGGAGACGGCCACGGTCTCGGTGCCGAACGTCTCGATGAACAGGCTCACCGGGTGCGCCTTGCCGATGGCGTAGGCGACCTGCGCCTCGCACCGCTCGGCCAGGCCGGCGGCGACCACGTTCTTGGCCACCCACCGCATCGCGTACGCGGCCGACCGGTCCACCTTGGACGGATCCTTGCCGGAGAACGCGCCGCCGCCGTGCCGGGCGTACCCGCCGTAGGTGTCGACGATGATCTTGCGGCCGGTCAGGCCGGCGTCACCCATCGGGCCGCCGATCTCGAACCGGCCGGTCGGGTTGACCAGCAGCCGGTAGCCGTCGGTGTCCAGACCGAGGCTCTCCAGCTCCGGGGCGATGACGTGGTCACGCACGTCCGGGGTGAGCAGCGAGTCCAGGGAGATGTCCGCGGCGTGCTGGCTGGACACGACCACGGTGTTCAGCCGGACCGGGCGCAGCCCCTCGTACTCGATGGTGACCTGGGTCTTGCCGTCCGGGCGCAGGTACGGGACCGTGCCGTCCTTGCGGACCGCGGCGAGCCGGCGGGCCAGACGGTGCGCGAGGGCGATCGGCAGCGGCATCAGCTCCGGCGTCTCCGAGCAGGCGAAGCCGAACATCATGCCCTGGTCGCCGGCGCCCTGCGCGTCGAGCGCGCTCTCCGACGCGCCGGTACGCAGCTCGAAGGCGTTGTCCACGCCCTGGGCGATGTCCTCGGACTGGGCGCCGATGGAGACGCTGACGCCACAGGACGCGCCGTCGAAGCCCTTCTTCGACGAGTCGTAGCCGATGTCGAGGATGGTCCGCCGGACGATCGTCGGAATGTCGGCGTACGCCTTGGTGGTCACCTCCCCGGCGATGTGCACCTGGCCGGTGGTGATCATGGTCTCGACCGCTACCCGGCTGTGCGGGTCCTCGGCGAGCAGCGCGTCGAGGATGCCATCGCTGATCTGGTCGGCGATCTTGTCCGGGTGGCCTTCCGTGACCGATTCGGACGTGAAGAGGCGGCGTGTCACGGCACTCCTAAGCGTGTGATGTCGTTCCGCGGCAGTCTAGTCACGACTGCGGCAGGTGTCGGGATCGGTTCCGCCCTGTTCCACCCGTCAGGAGCGGTCGGCCAGCCGCGCCACGACGAGGTCCCACACGGTGTCGGCGACATCCTCCTTGGCCTGCTCCGGCAGCCGGCTGACCGAGCCGTCCGCGCCGATGACCGTCACCGTGTTGGTGTCGGCCCCGAAGACCTTGTCCGTGCCGACCTCGTTGACCACGATGAGGTCGGCCCGCTTGCGGGCGAGTTTCGCCCGGCCGTTGGCCTCGGCGTCGCCGGTCTCGGCGGCGAACACCACGAGCACCTGCTCGGCTCGTTTGCGCTGGCCGAGCTCCGCCGCGATGTCCGGGTTCGTGACGAGCTCGATGGTGGGCGCGACGCCGTCGTCCGACTTCTTGATTTTGCCAGGCGCGTACGTCGCTGGCCGGAAATCGGCCGGAGCCGCCGCCATCACCACCGCGTCGGCCCGGTCGGCGGCCTGGACGGTCGCCTCGCGCAGTTCCGCGGTGGAGCCGACGCGGACCAGGTCGACCCCGGCGGGGTCGGGAAGGGAGACGTTCGCCGCGATCAGGGTGACCCGGGCACCCCGGGCGACCGCCGCGCGGGCGAAGGCGTAGCCCTGCTTGCCCGACGAGCGGTTGCCGAGGAAGCGGACCGGGTCCAGGGGCTCCCGGGTGCCACCGGCGGTGACGACCACCCGCCGCCCGGCCAGGTCGTCGGTGGGTGCGAAGCCGCCCCGGGCAAGGACCCGACGGGCGATGGCGAAGATCTCCGAGGGGTCGGGCAGGCGACCCTTGCCGCTGTCCGCGCCGGTGAGCCGCCCGACGGCCGGCTCGATGACCCGGACGCCCCGGGCGCGCAGGGTGGCGACGTTCGCCACCGTGGCCGGGTGCTCCCACATCTCGGTGTGCATGGCCGGGGCCAGCAGCACCGGGCAGCGGGCGGTCAGCAGGGTGTTCGTCAGCAGGTCGTCGGCGAGCCCGTGCGCGGCCTTGGCGAGCAGGTCGGTGGTGGTCGGCGCGACCACCACCAGGTCGGCCTGCTGACCGAGGCGTACGTGCGGGACCTCGTGCACGTCGGACCAGACGTCGTCGGCGACCGGCTGGCCGGACAGCGCCGCCCAGGTCGGCGCTCCGACGAAGCGGAGCGCCGACGCGGTCGGTACGACGCGAACCCGGTGACCCGACTCGGTGAAGAGTCGCAGCAGCTCACACGCCTTGTAGGCGGCGATGCCACCGCCGACCCCGAGGACGATCGAGGCGGACATCGACGGTTGCGGGCTTACGGCTGGTCGGTCGGCTCGGCCGTGAGCAGGCCCGCGTTGATCTCGCGCATGGCGATGGAGAGGGGCTTCTCCTGGGGGGTGGTCTCCACGAGCGGGCCGACGTACTCGAGCAGGCCCTCACCGAGCTGGCTGTAGTACGCGTTGACCTGGCGCGCGCGCTTGGCGGCGAAGATGACAAGGGCGTACTTCGACGTCGTCTTCTCGAGGAGCTCGTCGATCGGCGGGTTGGTGATGCCTTCGGGGTTGGCGATGGATCCCACGAAATAACCTCTGCGTCTTTCGAGCCGCGCGGACGCGGTGCTGAGTCTCAACGGCGGCCGGCGGTCAGCCGCGCACGCGCGACCAGGCCGGATCCGGATAAGAAGAACCGAGTAAGCCTACCAGCTCGTCGACGACCCGCTCGGTCTGGTCGTGGGTCAGGGCGTGGTCGAACCGGGCCGCGACGGCGGCGGCGGGGCGCTGCCCTGGCGGGCTCAGCAACACCAGCCGGGCGTCGGGCAGGCGTGCCCGGACCACGGCGGTGCCGCGCAGGTCGAGCGAGAGCAGCACCGGCTGCCCGGTGTCGAGCCGGGCGCGCAGCGGCGGGTACGGCGTACCCCGGCGGTGTGGGCCGGCCCTGGACCACTCCAGCAGCTCGCCGGCGGCGACCCGGCGGTCGAACTCGGCCGGTGCGAGGAAGACCCGGTCGACGCCGTCCACCTCGTGCTCCCGGCGCGGCCTGGTCGTGGCCTGCACCGGGATCCACACGGACGGAGAACGCGCCCGGACGAGCTCGACGACACTCTCCCTGCCGGAACCCGAAGGTCCAGCCAGGACAGTGAGCCGAGCCGCCGGGCGCGCCTCGTCATCCGTGCTCACTGCTTGTTTCTACACGCTGCCAGGTTCAGTTGGCGGCGAACTCTCCAAGCAGTGCCTTGCGCTGCTGCTCGCCGAGGCCACGCAGGCGACGGCTGTCAGCGATCTTGAGCTTCTCCATGATCTGGGTAGCCCGGATCTTGCCGATGCCCGGCATCGCCTGCAGGACGGCCGAAACCTTGAGCTTGCCCACGACGTCGTCGCTCTCGGCGCGCTCGAGGACGGCACCAAGGGTGGTCTTGCCCTGCTTGAGCTGCTCCTTCAGCTCGGCACGGGCCTTGCGGATCTCCGCGGCCTTCTCGAGCGCGGCAGCGCGCTGTTCGGGGGTCAGTGACGGGAGCGGCACCAGTTCTCCTCAGGTCCCTATCGCGGCGGGCGGGGCGCACCGCCGCATCTGTGAAACGTGGTGTCGCTGTGAACCAAGGGGTCCGTGGTTCCCAGCGCGGGGAAAACTAGCGGTCAACGGAGCTTTCGGCAACGTGGGCGCGCGATGATCATCGCAAAGTGACCGACCCGTCAGTCAGTCCCGGGCAGCCAGAACGGCCCGGCACTCACCCAGCACCCGGTCCGCGGCGGCCCGCAGCGCGGTGACGTCGGGGCCCGCCGAGAGCACTTCCCGGGAGTACGAGGGGAGGACCGCGGCGAGGTTCGAACCGAAGACGGTACGCAGATCGGCCGCGCCGGCACCCTGCGCTCCGAGCCCCGGGGCGAGCAGTGGACCCCCCACGCCGGAGAGGTCGTGACCGGTGTCACCGATGGTCGCGCCGACCACCAACCCGAAGCTGCCGAGGGGCTCCGCACCCCTGTTGAGCTGGGAAATCTCGTCGATCACGGTCTGCGCGACGGTGCGCCCGTCGGCCGTTCGGGCGCGCTGCACGGCGGCCCCCTCGGGGTTGGAGGTGAGGGCCAGCACGAAGACCCCGCCGCCGTGCTCGGTGGCCAGCTCGACCATCGGGGCCAGCGAACCTACTCCCAGGTAGGGGCTCGCCGTGACCGCGTCGACATACATGGGGCTGGATGGATCGAGGTACGCGGAGGCGTACGCGCGCACCGTCGAACCGATGTCGCCGCGCTTGACGTCCAGCAGAACGAGCGAGCCGGCATTACGTAACTGTCGGATAGTTGACTCAAGAACAGCCGCTCCGCGGGATCCGAAACGTTCGAAAAAGGCTGACTGAGGCTTGACCACCGCAACCCGGTCACCGAGGGCGTCCACGACGGTCCGGGTGAACCGGTCGAGACCCTGGAGGTCGTCGTCGAGGCCCCAGCGGGCCAGCAGGGCGGGATGCGGGTCGATGCCCACACAGAGCGGTCCCCGCTCGGTGACCGCCCGGTGCAGCCGCGTTCCGAAGCTCTCCATGGGCGTACTTCCTCTCTTCTCAGCCGGCCGCCACCGCGGCCGCCACCCCGGACGCGATCCGGGCCAGGTCGGTGTCGTCGGTGACGTACGGCGGCATCGTGTAGACCAGATCGCGGAACGGCCGCAACCACACTCCCTGCTCGACCGCCGCCGTGGTGGCCGCGCCGAGGTCGACCTCGTGGTCGAGCTGGACCACCCCGATCGCGCCGAGCACCCGCACGTCGGCCACTCCGGGGGCGCCGCGCAGCGGCTCCAGGCCGGCGCGCAGGCCTGCGCCGACCCTGGCGACCTGGGCCGCCCAGTCCCCGGCCCGCAGCAGCCCGATGGAGGCGTTGGCCACCGCGCAGGCCAGGGGGTTGCCCATGAACGTGGGCCCGTGCGCGAGCACGCCGTCCGCGGAGATGCCCCGTGCCACCTCCGGGGTGCACAGCGTCGCGGCCAGGGTCAGGTACCCGCCGGTGAGCGCCTTGCCCACGCACAGCACGTCCGGCGTGACCCCGGCGTGCTCGGCGGCGAACATCTCGCCGGTACGGCCGAAGCCGGTGGCGATCTCGTCGAAGATCAGCAGGATCCCGTGCGCGCGGGTCACCTCGCGCAGGACCCGCAGGTACCCGGGGTGGTGAAAGCGCATCCCGCCGGCGCCCTGCACGACCGGCTCCACGATCACCGCGGCCACCTCGTCGGCGTGCCGCTCGACGGTGTCCACCAGCGCCGCCACGTACGCCTCGTCGGGCGGGTCGGTGAAGCCACCCGGCGGGACCGGCGCGAAGACCTGCCGGGGCAGCACGTCGCCCCAGAGGTGGTGCATCCCGCCCTCCGGGTCGCAGACGCTCATCGGGTGGAACGTGTCGCCGTGGTAGCCGCCCCGCCAGGTCGCCAGCCGACGCCGCTGCGGCCGCCCGACGGCCCGCTGGTACTGCAGGCACATCTTCACCGCCACCTCGACGCTGACCGAGCCGGAGTCGGCCAGGAACACATGCTCCAGGCCGTCCGGTGTCAGCTCGACGAGGGTCCGGGCGAGCTGCGCGGCGGGTTCGTGGGTGAGGCCGCCGAACATCACGTGGCTCATCCGGCCGAGCTGGTCGGTGACCGCCGCGTCGAGCACCGGATGCCGGTATCCGTGGATCGCCGCCCACCAGGACGACATCCCGTCCACCAACTCCCGCCCGTCGGCCAGCCGCAGCCGCACGCCCTCGGCACCGCGCACCACGTACGGCGGGTTCGCCGGCGGCAGCGCGGCGTACGGATGCCAGATGTGCGCCCGGTCGACGGCCAGGATCTCCTCGGGTGTCACGCGTACTCCTTTCGGGGCGGGAACGGGCCGGACGGCGGACGTCCTGCGGCCAGGTCGAACCACTCCTTCGCCGCCTTTGCTCTGCACCCACCGGTGCGACACCCGGACGGCGCGGTTTCGGACGGCGCGGTTTCGGACAGCTGGTGGCGGACGCCGGGTGGTGCACCCGCGGGTGCAGAGCAAAGGGCCGACATCGGGGTTGGGCACCCGGCGCGAACCCGTCCCGGCGCGGAGCCGACCTGGCGCGGAGCCGGCCCGGCGCGGAGCCGACCCGGCGCGGAGCCGACCCGGCGCGAAGCCGACCCGGCGCGGCGCCGGCGCGGCGCAGACCCGGCGCGAAGCCGACCCGGCGCGGACCCGGCGCCATGCCGACCCGGCGCCGACCCACCGTGGGGTTGATGTTGAAGGTCGGGTCGATGGCACCGGTGGTCGCGTTGAGCC
>NZ_JBEXGP010000032.1:0-62472 GCF_040607375.1 Micromonospora sp. NPDC005298 | reverse complement strand
CTCCCGCGGGGGGCGTCCCCCCCCGGCGCGGCGGGCCCCCCCCGCCCGGGTGTGGGGGGGCTGCCGCCCCGGGCGCCCGCCGCCCGCCCCGGCGGCCCCCGGCCCCGGTCCGTTCGGCGGGGAACGGCACGCCGAACGTCACCGAATCGAGGAGTCTGTGGACATCGCGGAGTTGCCAGCGGCGCGGCCCGCGGCACCCGGCCGACGAACCGCCGCACTGCGCCGGGCGCTACGGGAACTGGGGCTCGTCGCCGCACTGTTCCTCATCTACAAGGCGGCGCGGGTGGCCGGGGCCGACCGGGGGGCGACCGCGGTCGGGAACGGGGAGTGGATCTGGCGGGTGGAGCGCCTGTTCCACCTGCCCGACGAGGCCGCCTTCCAACGTCCCGTGCTCTCCCACGAGCTGTTGGTGCACCTGGCCAACAGCTACTACGCGTACGTGCACTTCCCCGCCACGGCCCTCTGCCTGATCTGGCTGTACCTACGGCACCCGGCGCGTTATCTCTGGACGCGTCGCATGCTCGCCGGCCTCACCGCGGCCGCGCTGGCGCTGCACTTCCTGGTTCCGCTGGCGCCGCCGCGACTGACCGCCCTGACCGGCATGGTGGACACCGGCAGCCGTTACGGGCCCGCCGTCTACGGCCCGCCCGACACGGACGCGTTGAGCAACCAGTACGCCGCCATGCCCTCCCTGCACGTCGGCTGGGCTCTCGCCGTCGCCGTGGCGCTCATCGCGGTCTCCGGCACCCGCCTGCGGTGGCTGTGGCTGGCGCACCCGCTCGTGACCCTGCTGGTCGTCGTCAGCACGGGCAACCACTACTGGCTCGACGGCATCGTCGCGGCCGTGCTGCTCGCCGTCGTCTGCCTCGTGCTGCCCAGGCCCGCACCGCCGAGCAGCCCACCCACCCCTCGACGCGGCACCCGGGCCGGATGGCCGCGCCAGCGCGTACGGGCACAGCGGGAGCCGTCCGGTCACCCCACCGGGCGAGCCGACACCGCTGGCGTCGTGCGACGCCCTGACCGGCCGGCCCGTCAGCGACCGAGAACGAGGTACGCGAGGCCGAGGACGCCCCGGTAGACGCCGACGTACTCCCGGAGCCGGTCGTCCAGTTCCGCGCGGACGTCGCCCGCGCGCGGATCCTCCGGGTAGCTGAGCAGCCACTCCTGCCGGCCGGCCAGCCAGGTCGACTCGAAGTCGTCCCACTCGCGCTGGTCGGCGGTGCTCAGGTGCAGCACCCGCCAGCCGCGCTCGCGGGCGGCCTCGACGAGGCCGGGCAGTTCGGTGACCTCGGAACCGAAGATCTGCTCGGCCCGCGGGCTCGGCTGGCGTTCCCAGTAGGCGTCGCCGAACAGCAGCCGGCCTCCCGGCCGGACCACTGTGGCCAGCGCGTCCAGGGCGGCGCCGGTGCCACCGAAGGCGTGCGCCGACCCGATGCACAGGACCCGGTCGGCGGGTTCCTGCCAGGCCGCCACCTCGCCCATCACAAAGGCGACGTGCCGGTTCAGGGCTCGGCCGGTGGCCAGCCGCCGCCCCCGGGCGAGCGCGTCGTCGTCGGTGTCGACGCCGACGCCCCGGGTGGCGAGCGGGCCCGACACCCCACCGGCCGCGACCGCCCGCAGGAGCAGCTCACCCCAGCCGCAGCCCAGGTCGAGCACCCGCGCGCCCGGACGTACGTCGAGCCGCCGCAGCAGCAGCGCGGCGTGTTCCTCGGACAGGGGTGTGTTCCAGCGCATCCGCGCGTAGCGGCTGGCGGCGAGGTGGTCGGTTGCCTGCATCCGTTGAGGGTGTCAAGTCATGATCTGCGGCGCACGTCGGGTCCGGCGTCCGGCCGTACGGCAGGATCGGTGGGGTGGACGCGGAGCGTGCGGGGCCGACCCGCCAGGAGGTCGCGGCGGCCGTCGGGCGGGGCCTGCCGGACATCATCGGTCCGGGCCTGCGGGTGCTGTTCTGCGGTTTCAACCCGGGTCTCTACTCCGCCGCGGTGGGGGAGCCGTTCGCCCGTCGGGGCAGCCGGTTCTGGCCGGCCCTGCACGGGGGCGGCTTCACCGACCGTGAGCTGCGCTCCTGGGAGGGCGACGAGCTGTTGCGGCAGGGCCTGGGCCTGACCAGCCTGGTCAACCGGGCCACCGCCCGCGCTGCCGAGCTGTCGTCGGCGGAGCTGGTGGCCGGGGTCACCGGGCTGGCGGTGAAGGCGGGGCGGTACCGGCCGGGCTGGGTGGCGATCCTCGGGGTGACCGCGTACCGGATCGCCTTCGCCCGCCCGGCGGCCGGTCTGGGCCCGCAGCCGGACCGGCTGGGCCCGGCCCGGGTGTGGGTGCTGCCCAATCCCAGTGGCCTGAACGCGCACTTCCCGCTGCCGGCGCTGACCGCCGAGTTCGCCAGGTTGCGGCGGGCGACCGGACCCTAGCTTGCCGGCTCGGCGGCGAGCGACCGGTAGTAGGACCCCATCGCGGGGTGGTAGTCGTCGAACCGGGGCAGGGGTGAGCCGTCCCGGGACGCGACGAGCATGTCCAGGTAGTACTCCCAGCCGGCGCCCACGCGGGCCGTACGCTCCGGTTCGGTCAGGCTCGCCCACACGTCCGCGGCAGGCGCGCGGAACGTGCGGGTCAGGACGAGGTCGTGGCCGGTGGCGGTGCGAAACAGGCGTCCGGCGGGTGTACGGGTCATGCCGTGTGCTCCCTTCGGTGCTCCGCCGGGCCGTGGTCGCGGCGCTCTCGGCGGGTTCGACAGACCTCGGTCTCCAACGCGTCGAGGTGCCGCTCCCACCGGTCGGTCGGTAGGAGCCCGGCGAGCCAGTCGATCAGCGGCGCGAGTGGACCCGGATCGAGCCGGTAGATCCTGCGGCGTCCGACCATCTCGTCCCGGACCAGGCCGCTCTCGCGCAGCACCCGCAGGTGTCGGCTCACGGCGGGCCGGCTGATCGTGAACCGCGTGGCGATGTCGCCGGCCGCCAGTGGTTCGTCGCGCAGCAGGGTGAGGATGCGCCGCCGTACCGGGTCCGCGATCGCGGTGGCCACCTCGTCCACCCGCAAAGCGTAACCCAGGGGTTACGGGTGATACTCGCCGCTCCGTCCCGCTGCGTCGTTGGTGGGCACATGATCACCCGACCTGGCACTCTTGACGGCATGCCAGCCCTGCTTCGATCCCGCCTGACCGACTGGACCGTTGTCGTACCGGTGCTCGCGGTACTGATGCTTCTCGTCACCTGGGGACGAGAACTTCCCGGTCCCGTCGTCGTGGTGGTCGCCGCACTGCTGGGCGGGGCCGTGCTCGCGGCCGTGCACCACGCCGAGGTCGTCGCCCACCGGGTGGGGGAGCCCTACGGCTCCCTGGTGCTCGCCGTCGCGGTCACCGTGATCGAGGTCGCCCTCATCGTCACGCTGATGATCAGCGGACCGGAGAAGACCCAGTCGCTCGCCCGGGACACCGTCTTCGCCGCCGTCATGATCACCTGTAACGGGATACTCGGCCTGTCCCTGCTGCTCGGGGCGTTGCGCCGGCGGGTCGCGGTGTTCAACCCCGAGGGCACTGGTGGCGCCCTCGCGACCGTGATCACCCTGGCCACGCTGAGTCTGGTCATCCCGACGTTCACCACCGCCCGGCCCGGCCCGGAGTTCAGCCCGGCCCAGCTCGCCTTCGCCGCCGTCGCCTCACTGGCCCTGTACGGGCTGTTCGTGATCGTGCAGACCGGCCGGCACCGCGACTACTTCCTGCCGGTCGACAGCCGGGGCCAGGTGATAGACGCCGAGGAGCACGCCAAGCCACCCACCACCCGCGCGGCGCTCGTCAGCCTGGGCCTGCTGCTGGTGGCGCTGGTCGCGGTGGTCGGCGACGCCAAGACCGTCTCGCCGACCATCGAGGCCGGCGTGGCCGCGGCGAACCTGCCGCACGCGTTCGTCGGTGTGATCATCGCCCTGCTGGTGCTGCTGCCGGAGACCCTGGCCGCCGCCCGCGCCGCCCGCCGCGACCGCGTGCAGATCAGCCTGAACCTCGCCCTCGGCTCCGCGATGGCAAGCATCGGCCTGACCATCCCGGCCATAGCGATCGCCTCGATCTGGCTGGACGGTCCGCTGCTGCTCGGCCTCGGCGGCACCCAACTCGCGCTGCTCGCGCTCACCGCGGTCACGGCCGTGCTCACCGTCGTACCCGGCCGGGCCAACGTGTTGCAGGGCGGCGTGCACCTGGTCCTGATGGCCGCGTTCGTCTTCATGGCCGCCAGCCCCTGACCGCCGGCTCAGCCGTCGGCCGGTGGGTCGTCGGCCAGCCGGTCCGCGCGGGCGTTCAGGTAGCGCTGTTGCGCCAGGTTCGTCGACCGCGAGGCCGCCATCCGGTACGCCTCGCGCGCCGCCACCCGCTCACCCACCAGCTCCCACAGGTGCGCGCGGGCGGCCGGCAGTCGAGGGTCGTCGGCCAGGCGCGGATCGTCGGCCAGGTCGGCCAGCAGCGTCAACCCGGCCGGCGCGCCCCGGCTCATCGCCACCGCCACCGCGTGGTTCAGCGCCACCACCGGGTTGTCGGACATGCCCCGCAGCACCTCGTACAGGGCGGTGATCTGCGGCCAGTCGGTCGCCGCCGCGCTGGGCGCCTCGTCGTGCACGGCCGCGATGGCCGCCTGGAGCTGGTACGGCCCGACGGCCCCACCCGGCAGCGCCCCGGTGATCAGGGCGATCCCCTCGGCGATCTGGTCGGCCCTCCACCGGGTGCGGTCCTGCTCTGCCATCGGCACCAACTCGCCGTGCGGGCCGAGCCGGGCCGGCGCGCGGGCGTCGGTGAGCAGCATCAACGCGAGCAGCCCGGTGACCTCGGGGTCGTCGGGCAGCAGCCGGTGCGTCAGGCGGGTCAACCGGATCGCCTCCGCGGTCAGGTCGGCGCGCAGCAGGCCGGGGCCGGCCGTACGCGCGTACCCCTCGGTGAAGACCAGGTACAACACGTGCAGCACGGCGGCGAGCCGATCGGCGCGCTCCGCGTCGGTGGGCGGCGCGAACCGCAGTCCACTGTCGCGGATCCGCTGCTTGCCCCGGCTGATCCGCCGGGTCATCGTCGCCTCCGGCACCAGGAACGCCCGCGCCACCTCGGCGGTGCTCAACCCGCCCACCGCCCGCAGCGTGAGGGCGATCTGCGAGGCCGGTGACAGCGCCGGATGGCAGCACAGGAACAGCAGGACGAGCGTGTCGTCGGCGTCCGGCGGTGGACCGTCGGCGGCCGGAGCGCGCCACTGCTCGGGCAGCACCCACCGCGCCACCGTGTCCTCCCGCCGCCGGCGTGCCTGCTCACGCCGCAGCAGGTCGGTCAACCGGCGGGACGCCACGGTGATCAACCAACCACGGGGGTTGTCCGGTACGCCGTCGCGCGGCCAGCCGTCCACCGCGGCGATCAGCGCCTCCTGCACCGCGTCCTCGGCGGTGTCGAAGTGCCCGTAGCGGCGTACCAGCGCGCCGAGGACCTGCGGCGCCAGCGTGCGCAGCAGGTCCTCGACGGGCGCGTGCGGCACCGGTCAGCCGCCCAGGTCCTCGACGCTGTCCAGCACCGGACGCACGTCCACGTACGCGCCGGGGGCGTCCGGGTCGACCAGCCCGGCGGCGATCTCGGTGGCCCGGTCGAAGCTGGCGCACTCCACGATCGTGTAGCCCGCCAGGACCTCCTGCGTCTCCGGGTACGGGCCGTCGGTGACCACCGGCGCGCCCTCGCGCACCCGCACCCGGCGGGCGTGCACCGGCTCACTCAGGCCCCGGGCGTCGACCAGCTCCCCGGACTCGGCGAGCGCCTGGTGGAACGTCTCCATGTGCTGGTGCATCGCCGCGATCTGCTCGGCCGACATCACCGGCCGGTCGGTCGCCCGGCCCGACAGCACGTCGTAGTCCCGCTGCGACCCGTAGAGCAGGATCATGTACTTCACGGTGCTCACCCTCCCGTCCGCGGCGCCGCTGTCCGACGCCCGCCACCAGAAACGTCGAACCCACACCCCGGTCCCGGACACCCGCCCCCACCCGATCTGGTGATCAAGAGATTGGCGTCACGACACGCCGGGCACGGTCCCGCCAACGTCGTGATCGACACGGGCCGGAGTGGCGGGTGGGTCGTAGGTTGGCGTCATGGTGACCGTGTGGGTGGCACTTCTGGTCCTCGTCGCGGCGGCGGGACTGGCGTTCGGGGTCGTCCTCCGGCGCGGACGCCCGGACCCCGACGACGACCGCGCGGCGGGACGGGATGCCCGTACGCGCCAGCAGCGGTACGAGGCCGAGCGGCACGCGGACCAGGGGAGCACGTGGCAGCGCGGCCGGGAGTCCGGCGGCTGAACCGGGGTCACTGGCCGTAGGAGCGACGGAGACGGCCGTTGATCAGGTAGTTGAGGCGGTGGCGCAGATAGCCCAGCGTGCTCTCGCTCGGCACGTCGCCGTCGGTGGTGAGCGTCCAGCGCAGGGCGCAGTCCTGCCCGGGGGGCCCGACGCCCAGATCGAAGCGGACGCGGTCCAGCGGCCGGTGCGGCCACAGCGACGACCACACCAGCAGCACGGGCGCGTAGCCCGCCACCACCCGCGGTGGCACCTCGTCGTCGCGCAACTCCAGCCAGGGCCTGCTGCCCGGCGCGTACGGGTCGCGCAGCGACCGCCACACGACGTGCGCCGGCGCCGGCTGACGTCGCAGGCGGCTGCCCAGATCGTGCGCCACGACCCCTCCTCACCGGGGCGGCCACACCCGCCCCGGGGCCATTGTGGCGGCCGGACGCCACAGCCAGGAACCCACCGGGACCGGCTCGCGGGTGAACCCCGCCGCCCCGCCGTACGTGAATCCGGTGACGGGCGTGGCGGTCGTACCGTCGGGGTACTGCGCAGCGCGAGCACCGATGTCTGGGGAGGGCACAGTGACCGCACGGTCAGGACGCGACGCCCGGGGTCCGCTGGCGGGTCTGCTGATCGCCGCGCTGGTCTCGCTCGCCTGCGCGGGCGGCGGGCTGGCCGAGCCGGAGGGTGAACGGCCGGGGGCGGAGCCGCCGGCCGCCGCACCGGGCGCCACGCGGGCCGACAGCACCACGAGCGTGGCCGAGTTCAAGCAGGACGTCGCCGACGCGCAGGCCATCGCCGAACGGTACTGGGCGGCCCGGTTCAAGGAATCGGGCCAACGCTTCGAACCCGTGCGCCGGATCATCCCGTACCAGCGGTCCGGCGAGGTGTCCTGCGGCGGGCAGGCGCTGCCGCGCAACAACGCCGTCTACTGCTCCCGGGGCGACTTCATCGCGTACGACGTGGCCTGGTCGGTGGCGGCGTTCCGCCAGGTCGGTGACGCGTTCGTGTTCTACCTGCTCGGCCACGAGTACGCCCACGGCATCCAGGTGCGCCTCGGCATCAACTACAGCTTCACCATCCAGCAGGAGTTGCAGGCCGACTGCATGGCTGGGGCGTACCTCGGCGACTCGGTGCGCTCGGGCGCACTGACCCTCGCCGAGGGCGACCTGGACGAGTTCCGGGAAGGGCTGGCGGCGGTCGGCGACGACCCGGACCAGCCGTGGTTCGCCGAGGGCGCGCACGGCACCGCCGAGCAGCGCACCGACATGTTCTTCCGTGGCTACGAGCGCTCGCTCAAGGAGTGCGACCTGGGCTGAGCGGCGTTGCCCGGATCACCCTGACACCCGTTGGCGACACCGGCGCCGGATGCTGCTGGCAGGATCGCCGATGTCGGCCACGACCCTGGAGGATCCGCTGAGCAGCCATCACCCCGCCGCCGTGCTCTTCGACATGGACGGCACGCTGGTCGACAGCGAGAAGCTGTGGGACGTCGCGTTGCAGGAACTCGCCGAGGAGTACGGCGGCGAGCTCTCCGAGGACGCCCGCCGGTCGATCGTCGGCACCGCCATGGCCGAGTCGATGCGCATCCTGCACGACGACCTGGGACAGCCCGAGCGGGACCCGGAGATCAGCGCCGCGTGGATCAACAAGCGGATCCTGGAGCTGTTCCGCACCGGGCTGCCCTGGCGTCCCGGCGCGTTCGCGCTGCTGGAGGCGGTCCGCGCGGCGGGGATCCCCACCGCGCTGGTGACCTCCAGCCCCCGGGCGCTTGTCGAGATCGCCCTGGACACCCTCGGCCGGGACAACTTCGACGCGGTGGTCGCCGGCGACGAGGTGGTCGCCGCCAAACCGCACCCGGAGCCCTACCTGACCGCCGCGCACCGGCTGGGCGTGCCGATCGAGCGCTGCGTGGCGATCGAGGACTCGGCGACCGGGGTGGCCAGCGCGCTCGCCTCCGGCGCGGCGGTGCTGGCCGTACCGGCGGAGGTGGCACTTGCCCGCGCGGACGGCGTACACCAGGTGCGGAGCCTGACCGAGGTGGACCTGGAGGCGCTCGCGGCCCTGCTGGCCGACCGGGCCGTGGCCTGAGAGAAACGGGGCCCCCGCACGGCGGGGGCCCCGTTTCTCGCGTCGGCGTCAGTCGTGGGCGATGGCGCCCAGGACGTTGATCCGGGCCGCCCGAACGGCCGGGAGCACCGCGGCCACCACGCCGATGACGGCGGCGAGGCCGAGGAAGACACCCATCTGCCCCCACGGCAGGATCAGGTCGGTGATGCCCTCGTCCTTGAGCGCCTCGACCACCGCGGCGCCGAGGCCGGTGCCGACCGCCACGCCGAGCAGCGCGCCGAACACCGAGATCACCACCGCCTCCACGGTGATCATGCCCATGGTCTGGCCACGGCGCAGGCCGATCGCCCGCAGCAGCCCCAGCTCGCGGGTCCGCTCCAGCACCGACAGCGCCAGGGTGTTGATGATGCCGAGCACGGCGATCACGATGGCCAGCGCCAACAGGATCTGGATCATCGTGAGCAGCCCGTCGAGCGAACTCGTCTGCTGCTTGATGAACGCGTCCCGGTCGGCCACCGACACCTCGGGGCTGTCCGCGAGCAGCGTCTCCACCTGCGGCTGCACATCGGCCACCCGGGTACCGGGGGCCAGTTGGATGAAGCCCTGGATGGGCTGCGGGATGGCGAAGTCCTTCGCCGCCGTCACCGGCAACGTGACCGGATTGGTCAGCTGCGACGACTCGTAGATGCCGCTGATCGTGTAGGTGCGCTCCTCGCCCCGGGTCAGCTGCACCTTCACCGTCGAGCCCACCGACCAGCCGCGGGACGAGGCCGTGTCCGAACTGGCCAGCATCTGGGTCGGCCCGAGCCGGTCGATGTCACCGGCGGTGGCCTTCGCACCGAAGATCTGCCGCAGTGACGACACGTCACTGCTCGCCGCGACCCAGGTGCTCTCGCCGTCGATCCTTGCCATGTCGCCGTACTCGCCGTCGACGATCCGCACGCCGGGCAGGGCCTTGGCCTGGTCCAGTACGCCCGGGTCGAAGCTCGGCGGACGCGGCCCGCCCTGCTGGCCGGCGATCACCAGCTCGGCCTTGATGGTGTCCTGGGCGAGGGCGCTGATGCTGCCCTTGGCCGAGTCGAGGATCACCGTGACGCCGGTGACCAGCGCGATGCCGACCATCAGCGCGGCGGCGGTGATCGCGGTGCGGCGCGGGTTGCGCCCCGAGTTGAGTCGGCCCAGCTTGCCCGGCACCGACCAGGAGAAGATCGCGCCGAGCAGGCTCACCACCGGCCGGCTGATCAGCGGGGTCAGCAGCGCCACCCCGATGAAGGCGAACAGCACCCCGCCGAGGATGGTGGACAGCGTCTGACCGCCCGCGTTGCCGCTGAGCCCGAGGAACAGCAGCACCGCGCCGATGCCGGTGACCACCGACCCGGCGATCGTGATCTTCGTCAACGGACGGTCCGGGGTGGCCACGTCCTGCATCGCCGCGATCGGCGGGATCCGGGACGCGCGCAGCGCCGGCAGCAGCGCCGCCACCACCGTGATCACCAGACCGACGGCGAACGAGCCGATCACCGCCGCCGCCGGCACCCCGATCCCGGCGAGGGTGAGCCCGCCGGCCAGCTTGCCGAACAGGAACGCCAGCAGCGCGCCCACCCCGATGCCGGCGGCCAGGCCGAGCACCGAGGCGATCAGGCCGACCGCGATGGCCTCCAGCACCACCGAACCGATGATCTGCCGGCCGCTGGCCCCGATGGCACGCATCAGCGCCAACTCGCGGGTGCGCTGGGCCACGATGATCGAGAAGGTGTTGAGGATCAGGAAGGTACCCACCAGCAGCGCCACCGCGGCGAAACCGAGCAGGATCTTGTTGAAGAAGGACAGGCCCTCCTTCAGGCCGGCTGCGGCGTCCGCGGCCACCTGCTCCCCGGTCTTCACCTCGAAGTCCGCGCCCAGAGTGCGGGCCACGTCGTCGCGCAGCTTCTCGTCCGAGACCCCGCCGGCGGCGCGCACCGTGATGCTGCTGAACGTGTCCGGCTCGCCCAGCATCAACCGCTGCGCCACAGGCGTGGTGAAGAAGACCTCGTTGACCCCGCCGATCGAGTCCCGGTCACCGCTGTAACCGAGGATGCCGACGAGCGTGAAGTCCCGCTTCTTCGACTCGAACGCGGTCAGCACGCCGACCTTCTGGCCGACCTGCACCTTCGCGGTGTTGGCCAGGGACCTGTTGATGACGATCTCGTCCTCGGCCTGCGGCGCGCGCCCCTCACGAAGCTGCAGCAGGTCGCTCTCGCCGGTCCAGTTCTCACCCAGCTGCGGCGGACCGAACGAGGTGACCACCTTGCCGTTGCTGCCGATGACCCGGGCGCCGTCGGCGTTGACGACGCCCGTCGCCGACGCCACCCCCGGCACCTGCTTGACCCGGTCCACCACTGCGGCCGGCAACGGGGCGGCGGTCTGCTCGCCCTCCATCTCGTTGACCTGGACCTTCGGCTTCGCCGCGACGTTCACGTCGATCTCGGAGAACCCGTCGGCGAAGACCGAGTCGAAGGAACGACCAAGCGTGTCGGTGAGCACGAAGGCCCCCGAGACGAACATGACCCCGAGCACCACGGCCAACCCGGACAGGATCAGCCGGACCTTGCGGGCCAGCAGACTCTTCAGTGTCGCCCGGAACATCAGTTGCCCACCTCGGCGGGAGCGTCCAGCTTCTTCATGGTGTCCAGCACCGTCTCGGCGGTCGGCTCGACCAGCTCCGACACGATCTCCCCGTCGGCGAGGAAGACCACCCGGTCGGCGTACGCGGCGGCGGTCGGGTCGTGGGTGACCATGACGATGGTCTGACCGTGCTCGCGGACCGAGTCGCGCAGGAAACCGAGCACCTCGGCGCCGGAGCGCGAGTCCAGGTTGCCGGTCGGCTCGTCGGCGAAGATCACCTCGGGGCGGGAGACCAGCGCCCGCGCGCACGCCACCCGCTGCTGCTGCCCACCGGAGAGCTGCGCCGGCCGGTGGTCCAGCCGGTCCTTCAGACCCACCGTGCTGATCACCGTGTCGTACCAGGCCGGGTCCGGCTTACGCCCGGCGATCGACAACGGCAGCAGGATGTTCTCCTTGGCGGTGAGCGTGGGCAGCAGGTTGAACTGCTGGAAGATGAACCCCACCTTGTCGCGGCGCAGCTTCGTCAACCCGGCGTCGCCGAGCCCGGTGACCGTCGTCTCGCCGATCGACACCGTCCCCCGGGTCACCGAGTCCAGACCGGCCAGGCAGTGCATCAACGTCGACTTGCCGGAACCCGACGGGCCCATGATCGCGGTGAAGCGGCCACGTTCGAACTCGGCGCTGACCCCCCGCAGCGCGACGACCTGAGCCTCGCCGCTGCCGTACACCTTCCACACGTCGTTCGCCCGGGCCGCGGCCTGCGCCTGCTGGCCTACCGTCGCGGTCACGTCATCTACCTCTTCCGTCTGTCCGAAAACGCACGCCGCCCCCCGATTGGTCCGGCGTGACTGTTCAATCATCGGTGCTGCCCACGCCCATCCCGTCCGTCCCTGGGGGGACACCGCGCGGATTTCCCGCTGCGGGTGCACCCCCATGTCGGATCAGGGTTGCCCCTGACCCGACGAGCCGCCGAGCAGCTCCGCCGACCCTTCCCCCTCACGTCACAGGAGGGTCAACCGCGCCAGGTCGTCTCCGGTCACGGTAGGTGACGGCAGCAACGCCGGCCGTCCCCCCAGGGAGGGATCTTCGGGTACGCCGACCGGGGTATCCGGACCGTCGCGGCTACGCCCGGGGGCGGACCAGCCCCGACTCGTACGCCAGCACCACGGCCTGCACCCGGTCGCGCAGCCGCAGCTTGGTCAACAGATGACCGACGTGGGTCTTGATGGTGGTCTCGCTGACCGACAACACGGCGGCGATCTCGGCGTTCGACAACCCGCGCGCCACCTGCACCAGCACCTCGCGTTCCCGGTCGGTGAGCGCGTCGAGCGCCGCCGACGGCGTCCGCGCCGGGTCGGGCAGCAGCTCGGCGAAGCGGTCCAGCAGCCGCCGCAGGATCCGGGGCGCCACCACCGCGTCCCCGCCGGCGACCGTCCGGATCGCCGCGATCAGCTCCTCGGCCGGCACGTCCTTGGCCAGGAACCCGCTGGCCCCGGCCCGCAACGCGCCCACCACGTACTCGTCCAGGTCGAAGGTGGTCAGCACCAGCACCCGCACCGGCAGCCGGGCGTCGACGATCGCCCGGGTCGCGGCCACCCCGTCCATCCGGGGCATCCGGATGTCCATCAGCACGACGTCGGGCAGCAGCCGGCGGGACAGCTCCACCGCCTCCACGCCGTCGCCGGCCTCCGCCACCACGTCCAGGTCACCCTCGGTGCCGAGCACCATCCGAAAGCCGGTCCGCAGCAGGGGTTGGTCGTCGGCGAGCAGGATCCGTACCGGCCGCGCCGAGGCCACCCGTTCGGTCATCTCGTCTCCCGTCCCCCGTCGACGTCCCCGCCGCACCGGTCATCCTCGCGTACACCGGCCGGTGCGTCGTGGACCACCGTAGAGACGCGGAGCGAGCCGTGTCCCGATCGGCGCGGCGCCGATCCGGTCGGGTGTGCCGGCGGGGCGACCGGGACGGTTCAGCGGGCACCCGACGGCGGGCGGCTCACTCGTCGGCGCCGGGCGTCACCGGCGCGGACCGGGCGTCGCGCAGCGGGTCGGCGCCCGCCACCGCCACCGGGAACGGCGGCGGGGTGCCGCCGAAGCTCGGGCACAGCGCCTGGTGGCTGCACCAGTCGCAGAGCCGACTCGGCCGGGGCCGGAAATCCTGCCGGACGGTGGCCTGCTCGATCGCCCGCCACAGCGCCACGACGGTGCGTTCGAAGCGGACCAGCTCGTCGGCGTCCGGCGTGTAGTCCAACACCTCGGCGTCGCGCAGGTAGAGCAGCCGCAGCACCCGGGGCACCACGCCCCGGGTGCGCCACAGCACCAGCGCGTAGAACTTCAACTGGAACAGCGCCCGGGCCTCGAACGCCTCCCGTGGAGCGCCACCGGTCTTGTAGTCAACCACCCGCAGCGCGCCGTCCGGCGCCACGTCGAGCCGGTCCAGGTAACCCCGGATCAGCAGCTCCTCGTCGACCACCGCCGAGATCAGGCTCTCGCGCTCGGCCGGCTCCAGACGCGTCGGGTCCTCCACCGCGAAGTAGCCCTCCAGCAGCCCGGCCGCCGAGCGCAGGAACTCCACCGGGCCGGCCGGCTCCGCGTCGTCGAAGATCGCCGCCAGCTCCGGCTGCTCGGTGACCAGCCGATCCCACTGGGGGGCCACCAGGTCACCGGCCGCCGCCGGCGTACGACCGGAGGCCGGCAGGTCGAACAGGCGCTCCAACACCGCGTGGACCAGCGTGCCCCGGGCCTGCTCCATGGTGGTGCGCTCGGGCAGCCGGTCGATGCTGCGGAACCGGTAGAGCAGGGGACAGGTCTTGAAGTCGGCCGCCCGCGACGGGGACAGCGACGCCCGCACCGTCGGCGGGGTCTGCGCCGGTAGGGGGGACTGGGTGGTGGTGACCGGTTCCGCCGTCATGTCGGCAAAGGTTAGGGCACCGGTGTGACACCCACCGCCGCCCGCCCCGCACACCAGCGGTCCGTAGCATCGTGGCGATGGAGCAGACATCCCGGCCGCCGCGCCGACCCGACCGGCGCCCCGGCCTGAACGTGGGCCGGGTGTTCGGAGTGCCGCTGCACCTCAATGGCTCGATGGTCCTGCTCGCCGCGCTCGTCGCCGTGCTGTACGCCGAGTTCGCCCGCCGCCAGCTCGACCTGTCGCAGCTCGCCGGCTACCTGATCGGCTTCGGTTTCGTGGTGTCGCTGCTCGGCTCGGTGCTGCTGCACGAGCTGGGCCACGCGCTCACCGCCCGACGCTACGGCATCGGTGTGCGCGGCATCACCCTGGAACTGCTCGGCGGCTACACCGAGATGGACCGCGACGCCCCGTCACCCCGGGTCGACCTGCTGGTGTCGCTGGCCGGCCCGGCCGTCTCGGCGGTGCTCGGCGTCATCGCGGTCGCCGCGACCATCGCGCTGCCCGAGCGGACCGTGGCCCACCAGCTCGCCCTCCAGCTCGCCGTGAGCAACGTGATCGTCGCGGTGTTCAACATCCTGCCCGGGTTGCCGCTGGACGGCGGCCGGGCGCTGCGCGCCCTGGTCTGGGGGCTGACCCGCGACCAGCACCGCGGCACCGAGGTCGCCGGCTGGGCCGGTCGGGCGGTCGCCGTCGGCACCGCCGTCCTGGTCCTGCTGCTCACCCTCGCCGACTACCTCGCGCCCTTGGCGCTGCCGCTGATGCTGCTTGTCGCCCTCACCCTGTGGCGCGGCGCCGGGCAGGCCATCCGCGCCGCCCGGGTCAGCCGCCGGTTCCCGCTGATCGACCTGTCCCGGCTGGCCCGACCGGTCTGGCCGGTGCCCACCGGCACCCCGCTGGCCGAGGCGCAGCGTCGCCGCGCCGAGGCCGGGCAGCCCCTGGCCGCGCTGCTGGTCACCGATTCCGCCGGTCGGCCGGTGGCGCTCGTCGACCCGGCCGCGGCCGAGGCGGTACCCGTCGAGCGTCGGCCCTGGCTGGCGGTCGACGCCGTGGCCCGGTCGCTGGGCGCGCTGCCCACCCTGCCGGCCGGGCTCGACGGGGAGCGCGTGATGGACGCCGTACAGACCCACCCGGGCGCGCAGTACGTGGTGACGTCAGGCGAAGATGTCGTCGGCATTCTGCACATCGGGGACCTGGCACAGCTCCTCGAACCCAACCGGAAGATGACATCGTGACCGCAACGTCCCCCACCGTCCCGGCCGACGCCGCCAGCCCGGCGCTGACACCCGTGCACCGTGGGCCCTTCCGACCCGGCGACCGGGTGCAGCTCACCGACCCGAAGGGCCGGATGCACACGGTGACGCTGGAGCCCGGCAAGGAGTTCCACACCCACCGGGGCATCCTGGCGCACGACGCCCTGATCGGGCTGCCCGACGGCAGCGTGGTGACCACCTCCGGCGGCGGCACCGCGTTCCTGGCGTTGCGGCCGTTGCTGTCGGACTACGTGCTCTCCATGCCGCGCGGCGCGCAGGTGATCTACCCGAAGGACTCGGCGCAGATCGTCGCGATGGGCGACATCTTCCCCGGCGCGAAGGTCCTCGAGGCCGGCGCCGGCTCCGGCGCACTGAGCTGCTCGCTGCTGCGGGCCGTCGGCACCGAGGGGGAGCTGCACTCGTTCGAGCTACGCGACGACTTCGCGCAGATCGCCAGGCGCAACGTGGAGGCGTTCTTCAACGGGCCGCACCCGTCCTGGCACCTGCACGTCGGTGACGTCGCGCAGTGCCGGGAGACCGGCTTCGACCGGATCATCCTGGACATGCTGACCCCCTGGGAGACCCTCGACATGGTCGAGCGGGCGCTGGTGCCCGGCGGGGTGTTCATCGGCTACGTGGCCACCACGCCGCAGCTCTCCGAGCTGGTCGAGGCGCTGCGGGAGCGCGGCGGCTGGACCGAGCCGCGCGCCTGGGAGTCGCTGGTGCGCGACTGGCACGCCGAGGGCCTCGCCGTCCGCCCGGACCACCGGATGATCGCGCACACCGCGTTCCTGGTCTCCGCGCGCAAGCTCGCCCCCGGCGTCACCGCACCGCCCCGGCGGCGCAAGCCCAGCAAGGGCACCGAGGCGTACGCGCAGCGTCGGCAGGACCTGCGCGAGGCCGAGGCGGCCCGGCAGGCCGCCGCCGCGCAGGCCGCAGGCGCGCAGCCCGACGCGACGGGGGAGATGGACAGGCCGTGACCATCGAGCTGGGCGCCGGCCTCGCCGGGCGGATCGAGCTGGGCGCCGGCCTCGCCGGGCGGGGGGAGGCGGCGGCATGAGCCGACCGGGCTACGGCGGCGGTGACCTGCCCGCGGTCTTTCCCGACTGGTCGCCCTACCAGGACCTGGAGTCGGCGGCGCGGGCCTACCTGCGGGACCCGGACGTCGCCCTGGAGGCGCTCGGTGGGGTGCTGCGGGGCGCGTCGGTGCTCGGCTTCACCCTGGAGCGGTTCGTCAACGAGGTCAACGGCGTGTGGCAGGAGGTCGTCGTCTGCGACGGCAGCCGGCTGATCCTCTGGCACGGCGAGGACGTGCCGCCGGGGGAGGGTCCGCCGGGATCGATGACCTCGTCGCTGCGGGTGGTGCCGGTCTCCACCGTCACCGAGGTCGGCTGCCGGCGTCGGCTCAACCGCGCCGACAGCGGCGAGATCCGGGTCGACAGCATCGACGTGTACCTGCTGCTCACCTCGCTGGACGAGGCGCCCCCGAGTGAGGATATGGCCGGCACGCCGCGGCACGACGCGCTGCGCTTCGGCAAGACCCTGGACGACGGCGGCGCCGGGCAGATCGCCCGGCTGGAGGAGTTCGCCCGGCTGGTCGCCTCGGTGGTCGGCCGGCCGATGCTCTGAGGCGTACCCCCTGGAACCCGGCCGGGCCGCGCGGCCCGGCCGGTGAGGGCTCAGTCCTCCTCGGCGTCCGGGCCGGCGACCTCGACGCCGTCGCCACGCACCACGTGGATGCAGTCGCCCGGGCACTCCTTCGCGGAGTCGATCACTTCAAGGCGCAGGTGTTCGGGTACGTCGACGCGGCTGCCCGGCGCCATCCGCAACTCACCGTCGACGCCCTTGACGTACGCCAGCCCGTCGATGTCGAACTCGAACACCTCTGGCGCGTACTGCACGCAGAGCCCATCGCCCGTGCAGAGATCCTGGTCCACCCAGACCTGCAACTGGTCGGTCGCGACCTCGGCCACCGGTGCACCCCCCATGTTCTCCCGTACCAGCCTCCGACGGTACCCGAACGCCGGTACCGGCCCGTCAGGCCACCCTTGGCGATCAAGGTTCGGTGACGAGGGTGTTGCATGGGACCGAATCGGCCTCATAGCGGCTAGTGTTAGGGCAGAACGTTCAAGCCCCCCGGGGAGGTGGGACGTGGCAGCACGCAGCGACGACGCGGACTCGCGCGCCGCACGGTGGGAGAAGGAAGCCCACGATCTCTCCACGCAGGTCGCGTTTCTTCAAGAGGAACTCGCCCTGGTGCGGCGTAAGTTGACCGAAAGCCCCCGACACGTCCGGCAGCTCGAAGAGCGGCTGGCGGCCACCCAGGCACAGTTGGCGCGGCTGACCGAAAACAACGACCGGCTGGTGAGCACCCTCAAGGAGGCTCGCACGCAGATCGTGACGCTCAAGGAGGAGATCGACCGCCTCGCGCAACCGCCGAGTGGCTACGGCGTGTTCCTGGCCAAGCACGACGACGGCAGCGTGGACGTCTTCACGGGCGGCCGGAAGCTGCGGGTGGCCGTCTCGCCCTCACTGGACGTGGCGGAGTTGCGCCGCGGCCAGGAGGTCCTGCTCAACGACGCGCTCAACATCGTCGACGCGTTCGGCTACGAGCGGGTCGGCGAGGTGGTGATGCTCAAGGAGATCCTGGAGGGGCCGGGTGGCGGTCCGGGTGACCGGGCGCTCGTGGTCTCCCACTCGGACGAGGAGCGCATCGTGCACCTCGCCGAGACGCTCATCGGCTCGACGATCCGCGCCGGCGACTCGCTCATGATCGAGCCCCGCTCGGCGTACGCGTACGAGCGGATCCCGAAGAGCGAGGTCGAGGAGCTGGTCCTGGAGGAGGTGCCCGACGTCGACTACGGCGACATCGGTGGCCTCCAGTCGCAGATCGAGCAGATCCGCGACGCGGTGGAGTTGCCGTTCCTGCACGCGGACCTGTTCCGTGAGCACCAGCTCCGTCCGCCCAAGGGCATCCTGCTCTACGGTCCGCCCGGTTGCGGTAAGACGCTGATCGCCAAGGCGGTGGCCAACTCCCTGGCCAAGAAGATCGCCGAACGGCAGGGCAAGGAGAAGCACACCAGCTTCTTCCTCAACATCAAGGGCCCCGAGCTGCTCAACAAGTACGTCGGCGAGACCGAGCGGCACATCCGGTTGATCTTCCAGCGGGCCCGGGAGAAGGCTGGCGAGGGCACCCCGGTGATCGTGTTCTTCGACGAGATGGACTCGATCTTCCGGACCCGCGGTTCCGGTGTCTCCTCCGACGTGGAGAACACCATCGTCCCCCAGCTGCTCAGCGAGATCGACGGCGTGGAGGGGCTGGAGAACGTCATCGTCATCGGCGCCTCCAACCGGGAAGACATGATCGACCCGGCGATCCTGCGACCCGGCCGACTCGACGTGAAGATCAAGATCGAGCGACCGGACGCCGAGGCGGCCAAGGACATCTTCTCCAAGTACATCCTCTCCGGGCTGCCCCTGCACCCGGACGACCTGGCCGAACACGGAACCGACCCCCAGGCCACCGTCGCCGCCATGATCGACGCGGTGGTGCTGCGGATGTACTCGGAGACCGAGGAGAACCGCTTCCTCGAGGTCACCTATGCCAACGGCGACAAGGAAGTCCTCTACTTCAAGGACTTCAACTCCGGCGCGATGATCCAGAACATCGTCGACCGGAGCAAGAAGATGGCCATCAAGGAGTTCCTCACCTCCGGTCGCAAGGGGCTGCGCCTACAGCACCTGCTCGACGCCTGCGTCGACGAGTTCCGCGAGAACGAGGACCTGCCCAACACCACGAACCCCGACGACTGGGCCCGGATCTCCGGCAAGAAGGGCGAACGGATCGTGTACATCCGTACGCTCGTCTCCGGCGGCAAGGGCACCGAGGCCGGCCGGTCCATCGAGACCGCCAGCAACACCGGCCAGTACCTCTGACACCAGCGGCGAGGGTGTCCACCGTCCGGTGGGCACCTTCGCCGCTGTGTTCAGCAGGTCGTCAGGCGAAGATCCAGCGCTTGGACACCACGTAGTTCGCCGCCGACAGCGACGCCGTCACGATCAGCTTGGCCAGCAGGTAGGGGGTGCCCGCCCAGGTCAGCCCGGAGACCAGCACCACGTTGGCGGTCAGGTTCGCCAGGACCAGGGCGAAGTAGCGCCCGACCTGGGGGACCATCTGGGCGGACGAGCCGAACGACCAGGCCCGATTCAGCCCGAAGTTGACCCAGAACGAGGTCAGGAACGACAGGGCGGCCGCGACTGGCAGCACGATCCGCAGAACGCCGTGGTAGATGAACAGTGAACCGGTGTCCACGGCGACGCTCAGACCCCCGACGACCAGGAACCGCACGGCACTGTGTCGGGACAGGTGGCGGACGGAATCGGCAACAGGTGACAGCAAAGAGTTCTCCAAGGGGGGACCCGGAGCGGTGAGGACGACGAGGGAGTCTATCGTCTGTCCATCCACCCAGCGGGGCCTGCCCGCGCGAGCCGCGAGGTTGACGTGCCTGATCCCGGAAGAGTGACGCCAGCGGCCACCGGCGACAGCCCGGCAGTGACCATGAGCGCCGCCCGACGACACTGGGCCCTGGCCTTCGTCGCCTTCTTCCTGCTCATCTTCGCCTGGTCGATGGCCGCCCCGTACGACGGCACACCTGACGAGCGCGAACACATCGTCCGGGCGGCCGGTGTCGCCGCCGGGCAGATCGCGCCGCCGCCGGCCGCCGCGAAGAAGGGCACCGGCGCCTTCCAGACCGTTCCCGGCGGTCTCGTGCGGGAGCAGTGCTGGCAGTTCAAGAAGGAAGTCTCCGCGGCGTGCGCCCAGCCGCCGGGCAGTGACCGGACACCGACCCGGGCCGGCACCGGAGCGGGTCGGTACTTCCCCGCCTACTACGCCCTGGTGGGCGCGCCGACGGTGCTGTGGCCGGGCTGGTCGGGCGTCCTGCTCGCCCGCATGATCAGCGCGCTGTGCTGCGCCGCGCTGCTCGCCTGCGCGTTCGTGGTGATCCGCAACCGCTCCCGCCGTGGTCTCATGATGGGCGCCCTGGTCGTGGTCACCACGCCGATGGCCGTGCACATGGCCAGCGCGGTCAACCCCAACGGGCTGGAGATCGCCGCAGGCATCGCCTTCTTCAGCGCGGTGATCCCGCTGATGATCGGCCCACCCGGCCCCCGCCGGGGCCTGATCCTGCTGGTCGGGATCAGCGCGTTGCTGCTGGCGGTGCTGCGCCAGACCGGCCCGCTCTGGCTGGCCACCGCCTTCGTCGCGTTCGCCTTCCCGCTGCGCCGCAGCAACCTCCTCGGCCTGCTGCGCGACCGGGCCGCACAGCTCTGGGCGGGCGGCATCGTCGTGGCCACCCTGGCCGTGCTCGCCTGGACCGTCCGCCAGCAGACCTCCGACCTGGGCAACTACTCGGCCAAGTCGCTCACCTACGGGCAGGCGGCGCTGATCGAGGCCGACCGGTGGCGGGGTTACCTCGACCAGATCATCGGGGTCACCTCCTGGCTGGACACCCGCATGCCCGCCCCGCCGTACGTCATCTGGCAGCTCGTCGCCGGGGCGCTGCTGCTGATCGGCGTCGTCTGGGGCGGCACGCTCGACCGGTGGCGCCTGCTCGTGCTGCTCGGCGGCGGCGTGGTCGTCCCCTCCGTCATGCAGATCGCCCTGGTCAACGAGAGCGGCTTCGTCACGCAGGGCCGCTACATGCTGCCCATGCTGGTCGGCGTCCTGCTCTACGCCGCGTGGGTCGCCGAACAGCGCGGGTTCGAGATCGCCCGAGCCCGCTCGTTCACCCGGCTCGCCGTGCTGCTCCTGCTGCCCATCCAGCTGTTCTGCCTCGCGTACACGATGGTCCGCTGGCAGAACGGCCTGCCCGCCAACCTCGGTCTGAGCAGCCTCAACCCGCTCGGCGGCGACTGGCACCCGGTGGTCGGGTCGGCGCTGCCGCTGCTGAGCGCCACCGTCGGACTGGTGCTGTTCGGGTGGCTCGTCTGGACCACCCGCACCTCCGACGCCGACGCGGTGACGACGCACGGCGAGCGTCCGGCCGCCGAATCCACCGAACTGTTCCGGCCCGCCGGCTCTCACCTACAGAGTGCGGGCGCCCAGGGCGGACTACGCTCGACCTGACGGGGGACCGGGTCGGGCGAGCGAAGCGGGTAGGTCGATGAGCGTAAGACGGATCATGGGCACCGAGGTCGAGTACGGCATCTCGGTGCCCGGTCAGGCCGGAGCCAACCCGATGGTCACCTCCTCGCAGGTGGTCAACGCCTACGGGGCGCGCCCCGAACTCAACCGGGGCGGGCGGGCACGCTGGGACTACGAGGAGGAGTCGCCGCTGCGCGACGCCCGCGGCTTCACCTACTCCGGGGCGGCCTACGACCCGGCGGAGGCGCTAGCCGACGAGGACCTCGGCCTGGCCAACGTGATACTCACCAACGGCGCACGCCTCTACGTCGACCACGCCCACCCCGAATACTCCACCCCCGAGGTGACCACCCCCCGCGACATCGTGCGCTGGGACAAAGCCGGTGAGCGGGTGATGGCCGAGGCGTCCCGCCGCGCCGCCACCATTCCGGGCACCCATCCGATCCACCTGTACAAGAACAACACCGACAACAAGGGCGCCAGCTACGGCGCCCACGAGAACTATCTGATGCGCCGGCAGACCCCGTTCGCCGACATCGTGGCGTACCTGACGCCGTTCTTCGTGACCCGGCAGATCGTCTGTGGCGCCGGCCGTGTCGGCATCGGTCAGGACGGCGGGCAGAGCGGCTTCCAGATCTCCCAGCGCGCCGACTTCTTCGAGGTCGAGGTGGGCCTGGAGACGACCCTCAAGCGGCCGATCATCAACACCCGCGACGAGCCGCACGCCGACGCCGACAAGTACCGCCGGCTGCACGTCATCATCGGCGACGCCAACCTCTCCGAGATCTCCACCTACCTCAAGGTGGGCACCACCGCGCTGATCCTCACCATGATCGAGGAGAAGGCCCTCGGTGGCGACCTGGGCATCGCCGACCCGGTCAGTGAGCTGCGGGCGGTCAGCCACGACCCGTCCCTGACGCACCGGATGCGGCTGCGCGACGGCCGCCGGCTCACCGCCCTGGACCTGCAGTGGGCATACCTGGAGCGGGCCCGGTCCTTTGTCGACGACCGGTACGGCACCGACGCCGACGAGCAGACCGTCGACGTGCTCGACCGGTGGGAGAGCGTGCTCGACCGGCTCGGCCGCGACCCGATGCTCTGCGTCGACGAGTTGGACTGGGTGGCCAAGCTGCGGCTGCTGGAGGGCTACCGGGAGCGGGAGAAGCTCGGCTGGGGGTCGCACAAGCTCCAACTGGTCGACCTGCAGTACTCCGACGTCCGCCCGGAGAAGGGCCTCTACCACCGGCTGGTCACCCGGGGCGCGATGAAGACGCTGCTCACCGACGACGAGACGCGCCGTGCGATGACCGAGCCGCCGGAGGACACCCGGGCGTACTTCCGGGGTCGCTGCCTGGCCCAATACGCCTCCGAGGTGGTCGCCGCGAGCTGGGACTCGGTGATTTTCGACGTGGGCCGGGAGTCGCTGGTCCGGGTGCCGATGATGGAACCGGAGCGGGGCACGCGCGCACACGTCGGGGCGTTGTTCGACCGCTGCGCCAGCGCCAAGGACCTGTTGGAGACGTTGACCGGCGGCTGACATCCGGTACCTCCGGCGGGCATCACCCTGTGGCATGCTAGGCCGTCCCCCGAATCCTCGACCCACACGGTGATGCGATGCTCCTCTCTGCCCGGCAGGTTGGCCGGCGTGCGGTGACGGCTGTTCCGCTGTCGAACGCGTACGCCGGGCGCGCCAACAGTTTCGGCTTCCTGCGGCTCTGCTTCGCCGTAGCGGTCGTCCTCGCGCACACCGCGGTGATCGGGTACGCCCGGCCACTGACCGAGGTGGTCGACGTGGCAGGTCTGGGAGTCGCCGGCTTCTTCGGCATCTCCGGCTTCCTCATCACCCGCAGCGCCAGGCGTGCCAGTCTGCCCCGCTACCTGTGGCACCGCGCCCTGCGGATCTGGCCGGGTCTCTGGGTGTGTCTGCTGTTCATCGGCTTCGTGGTGGCCCCCATCGTCTGGTACGCCGAGCGCGGCAACCTGGACGGCCTGTGGCGGCACCCGGCCGGCGTGGTCAACTTCCTCCAGGCGAACTGGTGGGGTGGCTACCGCCAGCAGGGGATCATGGACGTCTTCCGGGACACGCCGTACGGCGAGCTGGTTCGCCGCAGCGTCCTGGACGGCTCACTCTGGACGCTCAGCTACGAGATCTTCTGCTATCTGATCGTGGCTTCGCTGGCCGTGGTGGCGGTGCTGCGCCGTGCCCGCTGGCTGGTGCTCGCCGCCGCCGTCCTCGTCTTCGGTCTGCTGCTCTGGAACCAGTACGAGGCGTTGCGCTTCGGCGGGTCGACCTACTTCACCAGCGGCTCGCTCGGCCCGCTGCCGCTGCTCGGGGCGCTCAGCAAGATCTGGTTCCTGCGTTTCGGCTTCATGTTCCTCGTGGGCGCCGTGGCGGACCTGTACAGCGACAAGCTGCCCATCAGTGACGTCCTCGGCGTGCTCGCCATCGTGGTGACCGGCTGGCAGACGCTCGAGGGTCACCTGTTCGGGCCGGCGCTGCTCGCGTACGAGTACGCCATCCTGTACCTCGCCGTCCGGCTGCCGCGGCTGCTGCACGTGGTGGGCCAGAAGAACGACTACTCGTACGGCATCTACATCTACTCCTTCGTCGTGCAACAGATGCTGGCCTGGTTGGGGGCGGCGGCCTGGGGCTTCGTCGGGTACTTCGCGGTGGTCATGATCTGCACCGTGGTCCTGGCCTTCCTGTCCTGGCATCTGGTGGAGAAGCAGGCCCTGCGGTTCAAGGACTGGACTCCGCGCATCCGTCGTCAGGCGCCGCCCGAGGACGCGTCGGTGCGACCGTCGCGCGAGCCGGAGCGCACGCCTGAGCCCGGCCCGGTGCCGGTCACGGCGGACGCGTCGGCTCCCCGAGGCTGAACGCAACAGACGCGAACACTCCTGACGTGAGGGCTTTCTGTCGCCTGAGCGGGGTAGATTTCATGCCAGACGATCGTGGAGGAGACAGCCATGGCCACTCATGACAGCGGCGGCCAGTCGCAGTCCGGCAAGTCCCGTCAGGGCGAGGAGATCGAGGACGTCACCACCGAGGCCAACCCCGAGGTGGCCGAGCGGCACGCCGAGATCACCGAGGACGTCGACGACCTGCTTGACGAGATCGACTCCGTCCTCGAAGAGAACGCAGAGGAATTCGTGAGAGGCTATGTCCAGAAGGGCGGAGAATAGGGCTTATGCCCGATTCTCCGCCCCCGGTCGGGGGTGGGCCGCCGCACGCGGGGCGTGGCCCCGTAGCGGAGGTCCTCCACGCCTGTGGGCGAAGGACTGCGGAGGCGGTACGGCGTGGCTGAGAAGGAGTCCGCCGAGCTCATGGCCGAGTGGTGCGGGGTCTGCGCGATATGTGGTGGCGTGGACCCGCAACATCTGGACCACGATCATCGCACCGGATGGGTGCGCGGGATACTCTGCTTCAACTGCAACGGTGGTCCTGGCCGGTTCCGTGACAGTCCCATGAGGCTGGCCAGGGCGATCACGTACCTGAGAGGAACCACGTGGCAGCGGGCTTTGATCCATCCGGGCGTCTACCAGATGTGTTCACCAACGCGGGGACGTCGTCCTTCACCACGTTTCTGAGCCGGGTGGCCCCCGAGATGCTGCCCGGCCGGCGACCGTTGCCGCCGGGCATGGCCGCCGACCTGGCGCCGCACGCGACCACCATCGTGGCCATCTCGGCCGCCGGTGGCGTGGTGATGGCCGGCGACCGGCGGGCCACCATGGGCAACCTGATCGCCCAACGGGACATCGAGAAGGTGCACCCGGCCGACGCGTACTCGCTGGTCGGCATCGCGGGCACGGCGGGCATCGGCATCGAGCTGATGCGACTGTTCCAGGTGGAGTTGGAGCACTACGAGAAGATCGAGGGCGCGATGCTCTCGCTCGACGGCAAGGCCAACCGGTTGGCGTCGATGATCCGCGGCAACCTCGGCGCGGCCATGCAGGGGCTGGCCGTGGTGCCGCTGTTCGCCGGTTTCGACCTGGCCGCGGGCGACGCGGCGACGGCGGGCCGGATCTTCAGCTTCGACGTGACCGGTGGCCCCTACGAGGAGACCGGGTACGACGCGATCGGCTCCGGCTCGCTCTTCGCCAAGTCCGCGCTGAAGAAGCGTTTCCGGGCTGGTCTGTCCGTGCAGGACGCGACCCGGCTGGCGGTCGAGGCGCTGTACGACGCGGCCGACGACGACACCGCCACCGGTGGGCCGGATCTGACCCGCCGGATCTACCCGGTGGTGATGACCGCGACCGCCGAGGGCACCCGCCGGCTGACCGACACCGAGACGGCCGCGATCGCCGAGGGTGTGGTCGCCGGCCGGATGGAGAATCCGGGCGGTTGAGACCCGCGCCCCACCAGTCAGCAGTCGTCAGCACAGCGCCGTAAGGAGAATCGCCGCCGTGGCAATGCAGTTCTACGCCTCTCCCGAACAGATCATGCGGGACCGTTCCGAGCTGGCCCGCAAGGGCATCGCCCGGGGTCGCAGCGCGGTGGTCCTCAGCTATGCCGGTGGGGTTCTCTTCGTCGCGGAGAACCTCTCCAGCGCCCTGCACAAGGTCAGCGAGATCTACGACCGGATCGGGTTCGCCGCAGTTGGCCGGTACAACGAGTTCGAGAACCTGCGTCGGGCCGGCGTACGGATGGCCGACCTGAACGGCCTCAGTTACGACAGGCGTGACGTCACCGGTCGCGCCCTGGCCAACGCGTTCGCGCAAACGCTCGGCGCGATCTTCACCGAGCAGTCGAAGCCGTTCGAGGTGGAGATCTGCGTGGCGGAGGTGGGCCCGACCGCCGACGCCGACGAGCTGTACCGGCTGACCTATGACGGCTCGGTCAACGACGAGCCGGGCCGCATGGCCATGGGCGGTCAGGCCGAGGCGATCACCGGTGTGCTGAAGTCACAGCACCGTGCGGACATGTCCCTGGCCGAGGCGGCCAAGGTGGCGGTGCAGGCCCTGAGCAGCGTCGGTGGCGAGGGTGGCGCCGCCCGGACGATCGCCGCCAATCAGCTCGAGGTGGCCGTCCTGGACCGCCAGCGGGTCGGGCGGACCTTCCGGCGGATCACCGGGGCCGCGCTGACGGCGCTGTTGGACGGTGAGGTGGAGGCCGGCGGCGATCCGGCCGGCGGCGCCGCCGAGCCCGCTGTACCGACCACGGAGGCGCACAAGCCGACCACGTCGGCGGGTTCGGCGGACCTGGAGGACAGGCCCGCCGAGGGCGGCGAACGCTAGGAATCCGCTACCACCCGGTGCCGGGCTCGTCGTCGAGCCCGGCACCGCGTGTTCTACTGCCGGCGCAGCAGCGGCCTGGTCAGGGCCCAGTAGCCGCCGGCGACCGCGTTGAAGATGCCCAGCCCGGCCGTGGTCGGCACACCGGAGGGCGTGACACGTCCCGTCATCAGCTTCGCGATGACCCCGTCCGGCACCCGACGCTCGGTCTGCAGCTGCCGCCTGCGGGCACGTACCCAGCCACGGTTGCGCCACAGCCAGCCCCACCCCCGCACCTTCTGCCGGGACCAGCCGCCGACGAGCGCGGCGGTGAGCATGGCGACCTCGGTGAGCAGCAACGCGGGTGACAGGACGGCGAGGGTCCGTGCCTCGTACGCGGTGAGCAGGGTGACGAGGCGGTTCCGCTCGACGAGGTAGAGCTTCAGGGCGTTGCGGGAGAACTCGTAGTGGTGCAGCACGACGGCGTCCGGCACGTACTCGAGGCGCAGGCCCCGCTGCCAGAGCCGCAGGCTGAGTTCGGTGTCCTCGTGGTAGGCGAAGTACTCGGCGGCGAAGCCGTCGAGGTCCCGCCAGAGCTGACGGCTGATCACGAAGCAGCACCCGCTGAGCGAGGGAACGACCTTCCGCTGGGCGTGGGCGCTCACCGGCTCGCCGTTTCCGCCGGCCCAGGAGAGGCCGGTGAAGTGCAGCGGGTTGCCACTCGTGTTGATCAACTCGGGCTGGTCGGCCAACCGGATCGACGCCATGGCCGCGCCGACACCCGGCTCGGCGGCCACGGCCGTCGTCTTCGCCACGGCGTCGGGCGCCACCACCGCGTCGGAGTTGACGAACACGAGCCAGTCCCCGGTCGCCTCCGCCGCGCCCACCCGGCAGCCACCGGAGTAACCGGTGTTCTCCTCCGGCCGCACCACCCGCACCCCGGGCAGTCCCTTGACGATGTCGATGCCGTCCCCCGTGCAGCCGTTGTCGACCACGATCAGGTCAACCTCGACGTCGGTGCTGGCCAGCACCGCCCGAGCGGCGTCGACGAGGTACGGCTCCGGGCCGTAGGCGAGCATGACCGCGCTCACCCGTGGTCGGATCATCGAGTGCCTCCGGTGGGGCCGACAGCGACGGTGTCGCGCGAGGGGGCGAGGGGAGTGGTGGGGCCGGGACGGACGGCGTTGCGCAGCAGGAAGGCCATCACGGCCGCCACCATCACCGAGCCACTGGCGTACCCGATCTCGACGCGCAGGGCGACCGGGAGCGGGATGAGCGTGACGGCGACGAGTACCGCGACGCCGACGCACCAGGCGACGGCCTGCGCCCGGTGCCGGTTGAGCGCCAGGAGCACCTGACCGAACACCATCGCCCACAGGTAGGCGAGCGTCGCGACGGCGAGCCAGGCGAAGTCGCCGTGGCCGAGGACGTCCGGGGCGTCGAAGAGGGTGCGTACCAGCCAGGGCCCGAGCAGAACGGCGAGGACCGCCCCGGCGACGCCGAGCGCGGTGACGACGCCCAGGGCCCGCCGGAGCAGGCCCCGGAAGGCGGCGTGGTCGCCGGTGGTGGCGGCGGTGGCCAGGCCGGGCAGCAGCGACGCCTGGAGCGAGGCGAAGACGAACAGCGGGATCCGGACCAGGACGAGGGCGGACAGCAGAGCTCCGGCGGTGGCGGTGTCGCTCGGGTCGAGCAACTTCACGTTGATCACGCCGATGTTGACCACGACCTGCGCGAGGAGGCTGGAGACCACGAGCAGACCCAGGCCACGTACCAGTGTCGTCCAGGCCACGGCGGTGCCGGCGCCGGCCGCCCGCAGGACCGGCGGGGTGGTCAGCGCCACCCCGAGCAGGGGCGCGATGACGAGCACGGCCCCGAACCACACGGGCGAGGTGACGCCGGTGAGGCCGAGCAGGACGACCAGGCCGATCCGAAGCCCGCCGTCGAGGGCGAGTTGCGTGCCGTACCAGGGGAAGAGCTGGAGCCCGGCGAGCACGCCCCGGGTGGTGTGCGCGACCGCCAACGCGGCCAGCGCCCCGATGAGCACGGTGACCATCGTGCCGTCGCCGCCGAACAGCCGGTCGGCGATCGGCTGGCGGGCGACGAGGATCAGCGTGACCAGCCCGAGCAGGATGGCGGCCGCGAGCAGGCCACCCCGCGCCAGGACCGGACCGGCCGGCAGCCCCTGGCTGCGCCGGGCGGCGATGATCCGGGCGACCTCCTGCTCGACGGGCATGAACATGCCGATGCCCAGGGTGAACACGATCGTCCAGAGCACCGAGAGCGAGTTGTAGTCCGCCTCGGTGAGGCTGTGCCCGGCCACGGCCAGATGCACGTACGAGGCGAGCCCGAGAAGGGCCAGCCCGGCACCGACAGCGACGGTGCCGGGCGGGACCAGGCTCAGTAGCCGTCGGATCACCGGCGGATGAGCGCCAGCGTGAGCACCGCGAACGCGCGACCGAGGTAGATCATCGCCTTGGCGGGGGAGTGGCTGGGCGTCCCGGCCATCCGCTTGCGCATGGCCACCGGCACCTGCCGGATGCGGTAACCACGCCGGGCGGTGTGCACCAGGGTCTCCACGGTGTCGCCGAGGTACTCGGCCGGGTACCACCCGGCGAACATCTCGATGACGCGCCGGTTGGCGGCCCGGAAGCCGGAGGTGGTGTCGGTGAGCTTGGTGCGGGCCACCCGGGACAGCACGCCGGAGAGCATGACCATCGCCCAGCGGCGGGGGCCGCGGACGTTGTAGTCACCCTCGCCGGCGAAGCGCGCGCCGATGACCAGGTCGTTGTCGTCGAGCAGGTCGACGAGCTTTGGCACGTACCGGGGGTCGTGCTGGCCGTCGGCGTCGATCTGGATGGCGACGTCGTAGTCGTTGTCGCGGGCGTACCGGTAGCCGAGGCGCATGGCCCCACCGACACCGAGGTTGTACGGCAGTTTCGCGACCCGGGCACCGGCGGCGGCGGCGACCGCGGCGGTGCGGTCGGTGGAACCGTCGTCGACGACGAGCACGTCGACACCGGGCAGCTCACCGCGGACCTCGCCGACGACGTCGGCGATCGAGCCCGACTCGTTGAGGGCCGGGATGATGATCAAGGTGCGCTTGCCGTTAACCATCGGTGGACACCAGTTCGTCTCGGGCCGCCCGGTCCGCGTCGATCTGCGCGCGGAGCAGGGCGAAGTCTTCGGCCAGGGTGCGGGTCTCTTCCTCCAGCGCGCTGACCTCCCAGCTGAGGTGTACGCACACCAGCAGCAGGAAGACGATGCCGAGGAAGAGCACCAGGCTGACACCGGACGCGACACCGAGGAGTTCGGCGACGTTGTCGAGCAGCCGGGGGAACAGGGACAGCGGAATCACGATGATCAGCACGGCGAGCCAGAGCATGCCGTACTTCTCCCGCAGCTGACGGCGGCGCAGCAGCTCGACGATGGTGCCGAGCAGCAGCAGGCCGGTCAGGCCGGTGACGAGGGTGAGCTTCATGCGACCTTCCACGGGGCGGGTGGAGCGGGGGAGTGGAACGCGTCAACCAGGGTGGAGTGCCAATCCGGAAGCGGCGGCAGACCCGCGACCGCCCAGCGGCTGTGCCCTAGCACACTGTACGCCGGACGGGGGGCGGGACGAGGATACCGGTCGCTGGTGGTGGGTCGGATCCGGTCCGGGTCGAGACCTACCAGTGCGAACGCGGCGCGGGCCAACCCGTACCACGTGGTCTGGCCGGCGCAGGTGCCGTGGTAGACGCCGGGCGCCGCCCGACCGTCCAGGGCGGCGTCGGCGAGCGCGACCAGCCGCTCGGCCAGGCGGTACGACCAGGTGGGCTGCCCGCGCTGGTCGTCGACCACGTCGAGGTGTTCGCGCTGGCCGGCCAGCCGCAGCATGGTGGCCACGAAGTTCGGCCCGTGCGCGCCGTACAGCCAGGCGGTGCGGACCACGTACCCGGTGTCCGGCAGCAGGCGGGCGACGGCCTGTTCGCCGACCAGCTTGCCGCGCCCGTACGCGTTGACCGGCGCGGTGGGCGCGTCCTCCGGGTAGGGGAAGTCCGCGTCGCCGGCGAGGACGTAGTCGGTGGAGACCTGGATCAACCGGGCGCCGCTGGTGGCGCACGCCGCCGCGAGGTTCGCCACGCCGTGGCCGTTGACGGCGGTGGCCGCCGCCTCGTCGGTCTCGGCGCCGTCGACGTTCGTCCACGCGGCGGCGTTGATCACGACGTCGTGTCCGGCGACCGCGGCGAGGGCCGCGACGGGGTCGGTGACGTCCAGGTCGGCACGGGCGGCGGCGGTGACCTTCAGGTCGGGCCGGGTCCCCAGGACGGTGACCAGGTCCCGGCCGAGCATCCCGCCGGCACCGGTGACGAGTAGACGGGTCATGCGGTGGGGGCCGACTTCAACGGCTCCCACCAGGCCCGGTTCTCCTGGTACCAGCGCACGGTGTCGGCGAGGCCGTCCTCGAGGGTGACGCTGGGCTGGTAGCCCAGCTCTTCACTGATCTTGGTGATGTCGAGGGAGTACCGGCGGTCGTGGCCCTTGCGGTCGGCGACGGGCACGACGCGGTCCCAGTCGGCGCCGCAGGCCTCCAGGAGCCGGCCGGTGAGCTCCTTGTTGGTCAGCTCGGTGCCGCCACCGATGTTGTAGACCTCGCCGGCGCGGCCCTTGTTCTGGACCAGGGCGATGCCACGGCAGTGGTCGTGCACGTGCAGCCAGTCACGGATGTTGCCGCCGTCGCCGTAGAGCGGCACGGTCCCACCGTCGAGCAGGTTGGTCACGAACAGCGGGATGACCTTCTCGGGGAACTGGTACGGACCGTAGTTGTTGGAGCAGCGGGTGACGACGACGTCCATGCCGTGGGTGCGGTGGTAGGCCAGGGCGAGCAGGTCGGAGCCGGCCTTGGACGCCGAGTACGGCGAGTTCGGCGCGAGGGGCCAGGTCTCGGTCCAGGAGCCCTCGTCGATGGAGCCGTACACCTCGTCGGTGGAGACGTGCACGAAGCGGCTGGTGCCGTGCCGCAGCGCGGCGTCGAGCAGCGTCTGGGTGCCCAGCACGTTCGTGGTGACGAAGGGCGCGGCGCCGGCGATCGAACGGTCGACGTGGGACTCGGCGGCGAAGTGCACGATCACGTCGTGGTCGGCGACGACCTCGTCGACCACGACCGGGTCGCAGATGTCGCCCTGCACGAACCGCAGACGGGGGTCGTCGCGGACGGGGTCGAGGTTGGCCCGGTTGCCCGAGTAGGTCAACTTGTCGAGCACGGTCACGACCGCCGGTTCGAGCGCGGGCACGCCGTCAGCGCCGCCCAGGGGCTTGCCCAGCAGCAGTCGAACGTACTCCGACCCGATGAATCCGGCTCCGCCGGTGACGAGGATCCTCACGGGTCCGAAAGTGTACGCGACGTTCGGCACGGGGCGTGGGATGCGACCCCCGCGCACGTTCCGTATACATGCCGGTAGGCTTCGCCGGTGCGTGGAATCCTACTTGCCGGCGGTACCGGATCGCGGCTGTGGCCGATCACCCGGGCGGTGTCGAAGCAGCTGATGCCGGTCTTCGACAAGCCGATGATCTACTACCCGCTCTCCACCCTGGTGATGTCCGGGGTGTCGGAGATCCTGGTGATCACGACCCCGGAGGACCAGGACCAGTTCCGGCGGCTGCTCGGCGACGGCAGCCAGTTCGGGCTGCGGCTGGAGTACGTCAGTCAGGAGCGCCCGGAGGGCATTGCGCAGGCGTTCATCCTCGGCGCGGACTTCATCGGCGACGAGTCGGTGGCGCTGATCCTGGGCGACAACATCTTCCACGGTGTGGGCCTGGGCCGGCAGCTCGCCGACCACGGTGAGCCCGTCGGCGGCCGGGTCTTCGCCTACCAGGTCGCCAACCCCCAGGAGTACGGCGTTGTCGACTTCGACGCCGACGGTCGGGTGCTCTCGATCGAGGAGAAGCCGGCCCGGCCGAAGTCCCGTTACGCGGTGCCGGGGCTGTACTTCTACGACAACCGGGTGGTCGACATCGCCGGCAAGCTCACCCCGAGTGCTCGCGGCGAGCTGGAGATCACGGCGGTCAACGAGGCGTACCGGGAGACCGGGGAGCTGTCGGTGACCGTGCTGGACCGGGGGACCGCCTGGCTGGACACCGGCACGTTCACCTCGATGATGCAGGCCGCCGAGTTCGTCCGGGTGGTCGAGGAGCGCCAGGGTCTCAAGATCGGCTGTGTCGAGGAGGTGGCCTGGCGGGCCGGCCTGATCGACGACGAGCAGCTGCGCGCGCTGGCCGCCCCGCTGACCAAGAGCGGCTACGGGGACTACCTGCTCGGTCTGCTGGCCGAGCGCGACGGCAACCCCGGTGGGTCCTGGTGAAGATCCGGGAGTTGAGCGTCGAGGGCGCCTGGGAGATCACCCCCCAGCAGCACGGCGACCCGCGCGGCATGTTCATGGAGTGGTACCGCTTCGACCGGCTCGCCGAGGCGGTGGGGCACCCGCTGCGCCTCGCGCAGGCCAACCTGTCGGTCTCCGCGCGTGGTGTGGTGCGGGGCGTCCACTTCGCCGACGTACCCCCGGGGCAGGCCAAGTACGTCACGTGCGTGCGGGGCGCGGTGCTCGACGTGATCGTGGACCTGCGGGTGGGCTCGCCGACGTTCGGCCGGTGGGAGGGCGTCCGGCTCGACGACACCGACCGTCGGGCGGTCTACCTCAGTGAGGGTCTGGGGCACGGTTTCTGCGCGCTGACCGACGACGCGACGCTGAGCTATCTCTGCTCGGCGACGTACAACCCCACGGGTGAGCACGCGGTGCACCCGCTGGACGGGGAGCTGGGCATCGAGTGGCCCGCCGACGTCCCGCTGCTGTCCGCGCGTGACGACGCGGCGCCGACCCTCGCGCAGGCCCGCGAACAAGGGCTGCTGCCGCGGTACGACGAGTGTCGGCGGTTCGTGGCCAGCATAGGACCGGACGGAATGTCGCACTCAACCGGTATGTGACCGCCGCTTGAGCACGACCTGTGGTGCGACAGTGACGAACCGGGCCTCCGGGCGGCTAATGTCTCACCATGGAGCGGCGAATCTTCGGCCTCGAGACCGAGTACGGCGTCACCTGCACCTATCGCGGGCAGCGGCGGCTGTCCCCGGACGAGGTCGCGCGGTATCTGTTCCGTCGCGTGGTCTCCTGGGGCCGGTCGAGCAACGTGTTCCTGCGCAATGGGGCCCGGCTCTACCTGGACGTCGGGTCGCATCCGGAGTACGCGACACCGGAGTGCGACTCGGTGACCGACCTGGTCGCCCACGACCGGGCCGGCGAACGGATCCTGGAGGGTCTGCTCGTCGACGCGGAGAAGCGGCTGCACGACGAGGGCATCGCGGGTGAGATCTACCTGTTCAAGAACAACACCGACTCGGCCGGCAACTCGTACGGCTGCCACGAGAACTACCTGGTCTCCCGGCACGGCGAGTTCGGGCGGCTCGCCGACGTGCTCATCCCGTTCCTGGTCACCCGGCAGCTGATCTGCGGGGCCGGCAAGGTCCTGCAGACCCCGCGCGGCGCGGTCTACTGCCTGTCGCAGCGGGCCGAGCACATCTGGGAGGGCGTCTCCTCGGCGACCACCCGCAGCCGCCCGATCATCAACACCCGTGACGAGCCGCACGCCGACGCCGAGCGGTACCGACGGCTGCACGTGATCGTCGGCGACTCCAACATGAACGAGGTCACCACGCTGCTCAAGGTCGGCACCGCCGACATCGTGCTGCGCATGATCGAGGCCGGGGTGGTGATGCGTGACCTGTCCCTGGAGAACCCGATCCGGGCGATCCGGGAGGTGTCGCACGACATCACCGGCCGGCGCAAGGTCCGCCTCGCCTCCGGCAAGGAGGTCAGCGCCCTCGACATCCAGCAGGAGTACCTGGCCAAGGCCACCGAATTCGTCGAGCGCCGGGGCGGCGACCAGGCCGCCAAGCGCGTCGTCGAGTTGTGGGGCCGGGTGCTCAACGCGGTGGAGACCGGCGACCTGGAACCGGTCTCGCGGGAGATCGACTGGGTCACCAAGCTGCGGCTGATCGAGCGGTACCAGCGCAAGCACGACCTGCCGCTGTCGCACCCCCGGGTGGCGCAGATGGACCTGGCGTACCACGACGTCCGTCGTGGTCGTGGCCTCTACGGGCTGCTGGAGCGCCGCGGCGACGTGGACCGGGTCGCCACCGACCCGGAGATCTTCGAGGCGAAGGAGACCCCGCCGCAGACCACCCGGGCCCGGCTGCGCGGCGAGTTCATCAGGCACGCGCAGGAGAAGCGGCGGGACTTCACCGTCGACTGGGTGCACCTCAAGCTCAACGACCAGGCGCAGCGCACCGTGCTCTGCAAGGACCCGTTCCGGGCGTACGACGAGCGCGTGGAGCGGCTGATCGCCAGCATGTGACGGGTCGGGCCGGCCGTGGCGGTGGTGTCCGTCGCCGGGGCCGGCCGGCCCGGTAGTCTGGGCGCGCCATGACGACTTCTGGACCTTCCGACCGCCCCGGGGGCGGCACCGAGCGGCAGAACTGGGTCGAACGTCGGCGGGAGAAGATCCGCGCCGAGATCGACCGGAACCGCCGCGGCGACTACACCGTGCCGACCTGGGTGCTGGCCCTGGCGCTGATCCTCATCGTCGGCGGCTGGCTGGCCCTGATCTTCCTCGCCTGAACGCGGCTGGCCGGCGGGCCGGTCAGGGGAGCCGGGTGACGGCGTGGCGGCCGGCCGCGGCGGCGGTCAGGAAGTAGGCGTGGTCGGCGTCCAAGCCGCGGCCCATCGTGGACAGCGGCACGACGCTGGCCCGCAGCGCCGCGTCGAGACCGTCGGTCGGCACCCGGACGATCCGGTGCCGGGCCGCCAGGGGCGCCAGCGCGGCGTCCACCTCGGCGGCGAGGTCCGGGTCCAGGGCGTCGGGGAGCACCAGTTCCGCCGGGGCCAGCGCGACCCGGCCGTACGCGGTGAGGCTGTGGTGTGACACGCCCCGGTGCCGGGGGCGGGGGTCGGCGGCGGAGATCCGCAGTGACCCGACCGGTCGGCCGCCGAGCGTGGCGATCGCGTTGACCGCCTCGCCGACGGCGACCCCGGAGAAGCCCCACCGGGTGCCGGTGCCCAGGTTGCCGGGGCCCTGGGCCACGATCGCCACGTCGGCGTCGAGCACGTGCCGGGCGGCGAGCAGGCCGCCGTGCAGCGTGGTGGCCTCCAGGTCGCCACCGAACGCCTGCCCGACGGTGATCGTGCCGGCCAGATCGGCGCGCAGCCCGGCGAGGGAGCGGGAGAACCAGGCCGGCAGCGCCCCACCGTCGGTCAGCAGGTACGCCACCCGGGCGTGCGGGGCGTCGGCCCGAATGCCGGCCAGGATCGCCGGCAGGGCCGAGTGCAGGTCGGCCGTGACCACTGGCAGTCCGTCCAGGTCGTCGGCGTCGGCCATGACGTCGCGGTGCGGGGACGCCTCCTCGTCGACGCCGAGCAGGATCGGTTGCAGCGGCGTGTAGCGGGCCTTGACGAGGTGCCCGGCGTCGCGGGTGTCGGCGACGTCCGGCGGGTCCGGCGGCAGCCGGTCCGGCAGGGCCACCACCAGGGCGTACCCGCCGGTGCCGAGCCCCATCAGCAGCGCGCCGGCGTTGAGCAGCACCCGGTCGCCGGGCTCGGGGGTGCCGACCAGCTCCGGGTACGCCAGCGCCCGCATGCGCGTGCCGTCGGGCAGGTCGACGTCCAGTTCCACCGCCCCGGTCCACTGCCGTCGCAGCGTCGCCACCGTCCCCGTACGCCATCGCACCATGACGGGCACGCTAGCCGCGCGTGCCGGGCGGGCCGCGTCCGGGTGCGGGTGGTGGGCCGGGTTCAGGCCGGTTCGGGGTCGCCGCCGGCGTCCGGGCTCGGTCTGGCCTGGGTCTGTCGGGCGCGGCCGGTCGCGCCGGGCAGCGAGCGGGTGGGGTCGAGGAAGACGAAGCGGATCTCCGGGTACCGGTCGGTGAGCCGGCGTTCGGCCTCGTCGGCGGTCGCCTCGATCTGCGCGCCGGTGGCCTCGTCCCGGAAGTCGACCTTCGCGGCGACCAGGATGTCGTCCGGGCCGAGCTGCATGGTCAGCAGGGTGTCGATGCGTTCCACCTCGGGCAGCCCGGCCAGCTCCCGCTCGATCTCCCGACGCAGCCGGTCCGGGACCGCCCGGCCGACCAGCAGCGACAGGTTGTTGCTGGCCAGGATGCCGGCGACGGCCAGCAGCAGCAGGCCGATCAGGATCGACGCGACGCCGTCCCACAGCTCGTCGCCGGTGGCGTGCGACAGGCCGACGCCGAGGCCGGCCAGCAGCAGGCCGATCAGGGCGGCGCTGTCCTCCAGGAAGACCGCCTTGACTGTGGTGTCGGCGGTCAGCCGCAGGAACCGCCACGGCGTCGTCTCCCAGCGTCGGGACTCGCGGCGGACCTGGCGTACGGCCCGGCTCAGCGAGATCGACTCGATGACGAACGACACCCCGAGCACGACGTACGAGATCAGGTAGTTGCCGCTGTGCTCGTGCACCAGGATCGTGGTGACGCCGTGGGTGACGGCGAAACCGGCGCCGGCGACGAAGGTGAACATGGCGGCGAAGAACGCCCAGACGTAGCTCTCCTTGCCGTACCCGAAGGGGTGCCGCTGGTCCGCCGGCCGCGCGCCGCGCCGCAGCGCCTGGAAGAGCAGCACCTCGGTGGTGGTGTCGGCGACCGAGTGCGCCGCCTCGGAGAGCATCGCGGCCGACCCGGAGATCAGCCCGGCGATCAGTTTGGCCACCGCGATGGCGAGGTTCGCGGCGCCCGCGACGACGACGGTGCCGACGCTCTCGCTCTCCGGTCTGGCCTCCGCCTGCGACATGAGGATCACCCTATGACCGGTGGTGGCGGCGTGCCGGGCTAGTGCCGCGCGACACCACCGATCCGAACAGATGTGCGGCACGCCCGCGTGGGTGCACGTCACGGGCGCGTCGGCTGCTAGCGTCTACCGCGTGTCGCGGACCCGCACCGAACGCCTGGTCAACCTGGTGATCTGCCTGCTGTCCACGCGACGGTTCCTGACCGCCGCGCAGATCGCCGCGACCGTGCCCGGTTACGAGCATGATCCGGACGACGCGCGCGACCACGAGGCGTTCCAACGCAAGTTCGAACGGGACAAGGCCGAGCTGCGCGAGTTGGGCGTGCCGTTGGAGACCGGGACGGCCAGCGCCTTCGACGCCGAGCCCGGCTACCGCATCGCCCACCGTGAGTACGCGCTGCCCGACATCCCCCTGGAACCGGACGAGGCCGCCGCCGTGGGCATCGCCGCCCGACTCTGGCAGCACGCGGGGCTGGCCGCCGCCGCGTCGTCCGGTCTGGCCAAGCTGCGCGCCGCCGGCGTGGACGTGGACCCGCAGGCCACCCTCGGCCTGGAGCCGATGGTGACCGTCGACCCGGCGTTCGCGCCGCTGACCGCCGCCGCGCGGGACCGCCGCGAGGTGGGCTTCGACTACCGGGTGCCCGACCGGGACGCGCCCAGCCGCCGCCGGCTCCAGCCGTGGGGCGTGGTCTGCTGGCGGGGCCGGTGGTACGTGGTGGGCCACGACCTGGACCGGGCGGCGACCCGCTGCTTCCGGCTGTCCCGGGTGGTCGGCGCGGTGCGGGTGACCGGCGAGCCCGGCGCCTACCAACCGCCGCCGAACGAGGATCTGATCAGCCACGTGGCCCGCTGGTCGGGGCCTGTGGAACGCACCGGCCGGGCCACCGTGCTGGCCGCTCCGGGCCGGGCCGCCGGGCTGCGCCGCTGGGCGGTCGAGGTGACCGCCGGGCCGGACGGCGACCGGCTGGTCCTGCCGTACGCCGACCCGGACTCCCTCGCCGGTCACCTGGTCGGGTACGGGCCGGACGTGCGGGTGCTCGACCCGCCGGAGGTCCGCGAGGCGGTCATCCAGCGACTCAAGGAGATCGCCGTGCGGCACGACGAGTTGGCCGTCACCGGGGGTGCCCGGTGACCCGCCCGGCGACCCGGGGTGGGTCCCGCGCGTCCGCCGACCGGCTCGCCCGTCTGCTCAACCTGGTGCCCTACCTGCTGGCCCGGCCCGGCATCGAGATCGCCGAGGCGGCCGGTGACCTGGGTGTCACCGAGCGGCAGCTCCGGGAGGATCTGGAGCTGCTCTGGGTGTGCGGTCTGCCCGGCTACGGCCCCGGTGACCTGATCGACATGGCGTTCGACGGTGACCGTGTGACGATCACCTACGACGCCGGCATCGACAGGCCGCTGCGGCTCACCCCGGACGAGGCTCTCGCGCTCGTGGTGGCGCTGCGGATGCTGGCCGAGACCCCCGGGGTGGCCAACCGGGACGCCGTCGAACGCGCTCTGGCGAAGATCGAGGACGCGGGCGACCTGGTGGGCGCGCCGGTGGCGGTGCGGCTGCCCGGGGACACCCGGCGGGTGGAGGCGCTGCGCGCCGCCGTCGAGGGGGGCAGGGCCCTGCGGATCACCTACTACACGGCGGCCCGGGACGAGACCACCGAGCGTGTCATCGACCCGCTGCGGGTGCTGATGGTCGGCGGTCGGGCGTACGTCGAGGCGTGGTGCCGGCGCGCGGAGGCGGTCCGGTTGTTCCGGGCGGACCGGATCGACGCGATCACCGAGTTGGACGAGCCGGCCACGGTTCCGCCGCAGGCCGTGCCGCACGACCTCACCGAGGGCGTGTTCCGTCCCTCACCGGACCTGCCGCTGATCACCCTGCGGATCGGTCGGGGTGAACGGTGGATCACCGAGTACTACCCGTGCGAGCGGGTCGAGGCCGGCGACGGCGACCAGTGGCTCGTCTCGCTGCGGGTGACCGACCTGGGGTGGGCGCGCCGGTTCGTGCTCGGTCTCGGCCCGGAGGTCACCGTGGTCTCCCCGCCCGAGCTGGCCGAGCAGGTCCGCGCCACGGCTGCCGCCGCCCTGGACGCGTACGCCGTGCCCGCGCCCACCGTCGTGCCCGCGCCGGCCGAGGTCGACCCGGTGACCGCGCCGTCGGGCGACCGGGCGGTGGCCGCCGGCACCCAGTAGGCTGACCGCCGTGCTGATCTGGATCGTGCTCGCGGTGGTGCTGCTCCCGCTCGTGGCGCTGGCGCTGGCTGTGCGCCCGGTGCTGTCCCGGTTGCCCCGACTGCGCCGCGCCGCCGTGGCGTTGCAGCGGCGGGCCGAGGAGGCCGAGACACTGCGGGAGTCCGCCGAGGCGTTGCAGGCGCGCGCCGAGGGGGTCCAGCGGCAACTCGACACCGCGCAGCAGCGCCTCGCGGTGATCAAGGCCAGACGCGGCTGACGGCGCGGTCGGCCAGCGTGGTTGACGGATCATCGCGCGTTGGTCAAGACTTCACCGGCCGGGCCGGACCACCACCACCCGGCGGGTGGCATCGGGCCGATTCGGACGTACGATGGGCTGCGTACCACCCCCGGACACAGAGCGACTGGAGCTTCTCATGGGTGCCCTCAAGCCGTGGCACATCGCCGTTCTCGTGGTTGTGCTGATCCTGCTCTTCGGTGCGAAGCGGCTTCCCGACGCGGCCCGCTCGCTCGGCCGTTCGCTGCGGATCATCAAGGCCGAGACCAAGAGCCTGCAGGACGACGACCGCGACCTCGCCGAGAAGGCCGACGCGCAGGCCGGCTACCAGCCGCTGCCGCCGCACGCCGGGCAGCAGGCGCCGTACGCCGGGCAGCCGCAGCAGGCCCCGTACCAGGCCCCGCCACAGCAGCCGGTCGTCGACCCGGTGCACCGCGTCCGCGACAACTGACCGAAGGGCCCGAGTCCCGTGGCCTTCGCCCTGCGTAAACGCGGCCCGAGCAGTTTCGAACGGGCCGCCGACGGCTCGATGACGCTCATCGAGCATGTCCGCGAGCTGCGCAACCGTCTGTTCCGCGCGTCCGTGGCGATCCTGATCGGCTTCGCCCTGGGCGTCTGGCTCGCCAAGCCGGTGCTGCACCTGCTCCAGCAGCCGTACTGCGACCTGCCGCAGGCCAGGATCGTCAACGGCAAGTGCGAGTTCGTGCAGCTCGGTCCGGCCGACCTGTTCCTGCTCAACCTCAAGGTCGCGCTCTGGGTCGGGTTGATCGTGGCCGCGCCGGTCTGGCTCTACCAGCTCTGGGCGTTCATCGCGCCGGGTCTGCACCGGCACGAGCGGCGGTACGCGTACTTCTTCACCGCGCTCGCCGCGCCGCTGTTCGCGGCCGGCGCGGTGCTGGCGTACTTCGTCACGGCCAAGGGCCTGGAGTTCCTGCTCAGCATCTCGGACAGCGAGATCAGCACGACTCTGGAGATCACCAAGTACATCTCCTTCGTCACCAATCTGATCCTGCTGTTCGGGGTGGCGTTCGAGTTCCCGTTGATCGTGTTGATGCTCAACTTCGTGGGCATCGCCAGCGCGAAGCGGCTGCTCAGCTGGTGGCGAGTGGCGATCTTCGTGTTCTTCGCGTTCTCCGCCGTGGTCACCCCCACCCCGGACCCGTTCGGGATGACGGCCCTGGCGATCTGCCTCTCGGCGCTCTACTTCGGGGCGGTGGGCATCGCCTTCCTCAACGACCGGCGGCGAGGGCGAGGCAAGGAGATCTACGCAGGCATCGACGACGACGAGGTGTCGCCGTTGGAGTTCGACGCGGATCCGGTGGTGGCCGGGCAGCGGGTCGACGCCAGCGCGCCGATCGGTGCGCCCGAGCCGATCGCCAGGCCGGCGCCGATCGAACGCCGTTACGACGACATGACCTGACGGCCCCGCGCCGCCCGGTCCGCCGACGCCGTCCCCGCCTGCCGGGGGCGGCGTCGCCGTGTCCCCGTGGGCGTGTCCGGCGGGGCTGTCCGCGACGGTGCCTGCCCCCGGTGAACGGCGGGCGCCCGACCGGTACGGTGCTGCGCGTGACCGCAGACGATCACCTGCCCGGCCCGGTCGCCGTGCTCACCAACCCGACGGCGGGGCGGGGACGGCACCGCGGGCTGCTGCCCCGGCTGCTGGACGGGTTGGCCGCCGCCGGCCGGCCGATCCGGCTGCTGTCCGCGTCCAGCCCTGTCGAGGCGGAGACGGCGTGCCGTGCCGCGGTCGCCGAGGGAGCCGGTGCGCTGGTGGCGGTCGGCGGCGACGGCACGGTGCACCGGGCGGTGCAGGCCGTCGCCGGCACCGACGTGCCGTTCGGCCCGGTGCCGGCGGGCACCGGCAACGACTTCGCCCTGGACACCGGTTTTCCGGCGGATCCGCTCGCGGCGGTGGCGGTGATCGCCGACGCGCTGCGTGCCGGGCGCAGCAGGCCGGTCGACCTTGCCCGGATGACGGACACCGACGGCGTCCACCGTTGGTACGGGGCGGTCCTCGCGGCCGGCTTCGACGCGATCGTCAACGAGCGGGCCAACCGGATGCGCTGGCCGCGTGGCCCCCGCCGGTACGACCTGGCGATCGTGGTGGAGCTGGCCCGGCTGCGGCCCCGCCGGTACACGTTGCGCCTCGACGGGGTGCCCCACGAGGTGGACGCGGTTCTGGTGGCGGTGGGCAACTGCCCCACGTACGGCGGCGGGATGCGGATCTGTCCCGACGCCGACCCGACCGACGGGCTGCTGGACGTGGTGGTGGCGGGGCGGGTCGACCGGCTGACCCTGGTCCGGGTGAAGCCGCGCATCTACCAGGGCACCCACGTGGACCACCCGCTGGTGTCGAGCTACCGGGCGCGCACCGTGGAGCTGGCCGCCGAGGGCATCGTCACGTACGCCGACGGGGAACGGTCCCTCGGGCTGCCGGTGACGATCACTGCCGTGCCGGGGGCGCTGCGGCTGCTGCTCTGACCCGTACGGCGCCGATGCTGGCGGCGATTACCAGCACGATGGCGGCGCACTCCAGCAGGGTCAGCGCCTGCCGCAGCACCAGCCAGCCGGCGAGGGTGGCGATGGCCGGGCCGAGGCTCATCAGCACCGCGAAGGTGGCGGTGGGCATGCGCCGCAGCGCCAGCAGTTCCAGCGTGTACGGCAGGCCGGAGGCGAGGACCGCCAGGGCGGTGCCGAGCGCCAGGATCGTCGGGTCGAGCAGCACGGCGCCGCCGTCGACGATGCCCAGGGGGAGGGTGACCAGCGCGGCGACGGTCAGCGCCAGGGCGAGCCCGTCCGCGCCCGGGAACCGGCCGCCGACCCGCGCGCTGAGCACGATGTACGCCGCCCACATGGCGCCCGCGCCGAACGAGAACGCCACACCCGCCGGGTTGAGCCGGTCGAAGCCGCCCTGCCCGAGCAGCGCGACCCCGGCCAGCGCCAGTCCGGCCCAGCACCAGCTCGCCAGCCGACGTGCGGTGAAGACCGACAGCGCCAGCGGACCGAGCACCTCGAGGGTCACCGCCGGGCCGAGGGGGATCCGTTCGATGGCCTGGTAGAACAGCGAGTTCATGCCGGCCAGCGCCAGCCCGAACGCGCCCGCCGCGACCCAGGCCGACCGGTCGTACCCGCGCAGGCGCGGCCGGCACACGACGAGCAGCAGGACGGCCGAGATGGTCAGGCGCAGGGTCACCGCCCCGGCCACCCCGGTACGGGGGAAGATCAGCGCGGCCACGGCGGAGCCGAACTGCACCGACAGGGCCCCGCCCAGCACCAGGCCCACTGCGGCGATGCCACCGCGACGCTCCGGTGGCGCGTCGGCCGGGTTCGGCGCGGGCCGCAGGGTGTCGGTCACGGTGATGACGCTAGGCGGTCGGTGCGGTCCGCCCACCGGCGGTGTCCACCTCCGCGATCGGAGAGCCGGCGGCGGAAATCGAGGGACGTCAGAGCTTCGATGGGTCGGCTATCCTGCGCGCAGCCCTGTTGATCGACAGTTGGGAGTCGACGTGCGCCTCGGCCTGGTCACGGTCTCCGCTTCGCCGCCGGAGCACGCCCGGTACTGATCGGGTGCCGCCGGAGATTCCGTCCGGTGGTCTGGTGCTCCTCGCCGCGGAGCGGTCCCACGACGACCGTTTCCCTCCCTGGCTCGAGGAGCTCTTGTGCGTGCCCTTGTATCCGCGCGTCTCGGCGCGGACTTCACCAGACTCTGGACCGCCGCGGCGGTGTCCACCATCGGCGACGGGGTCACCATGGCCGCCGGTCCGCTGCTTGTCGCATCCGTCAGTGACGACCCGGCCCTGGTGGCCGGAGCCGTCTTCGCGCAGCAACTGCCCTGGCTGCTCCTGGCCCTGATCAGCGGCGCCTATGTCGACCGACTCGATCGGCGTCGCCTGGTCGTGGTCGTCAACCTGGCGCGGGCCGCGGCCCTGGCGGGGTTGGCGGCCACCGTCGCGACGGGAACCGTCACCGTGCCCGTCATCTACGCGGTGCTCTTCGTACTGGGAGTGGGTGAGACCCTCGCGGACACGGCGATGGGTGCCCTGCTCCCCGCGGTGGTCGCACCGGACCGGCTGCCGAGCGCCAACGCCCGGCTGTACGCGAGCTTCACCATCGGCAACCAGTTCGTGGCGAAACCGCTTGGCGCGTGGTTGTTCGTCGTCTCGGCCGCCGTGCCGTTCGGCGTGGACGCGCTCACCTTCGCGATCTCCGCGGCGCTGGTCGCGGGCATCCGGAAGGTCCCGGTCGTCGACGAACCTCGCCGGCGGTCCTCGCTGCGCGACGAGGTCGCCGCCGGTGTGCGGTGGCTGTGGCGGCACCGCCTGCTGCGGACCCTCGCCGTGAGCATGGGCCTGAGCAACGTCGCGTTCGGTGCGGCGTTCGCCGTGTTCGTCCTCTACTGCCGGGAACGCCTCGGCCTCTCCGCCGTCGGCTACGGCGTCCTGCTGACCGCGTTCGCGGTCGGGGGCCTGCTCGGCACCACTGTCGCCGCCATACTCACCCGCGCGCTCGGCAGCGCCACCGTGTTGCGTGCCGGGCTGGTCATCGAGGTTGTCACGCACGTGTCCCTCGCGGTCACGACGACACCCTGGGCGGCGAGCCTCGTGCTCGTGGTGTTCAGCGTCCACGCCATGGTCTGGGGAGTCACCGTCACCTCGGTCCGGCAACGGGTCGTGCCACCACGACTGCGGGGCAGGGTGGGCAGCGTCTACGCGTTGCTGGATCTCGGCGGGGCCGCGCTGGGGTCGCTCCTCGGCGGGCTGCTCGCCAGTACCTGGGCGATCACCACACCCTTCTGGATCGCCGCCGTCGCGATGGCGGTGATCACGGGCCTCGCCTGGCGTCCACTGCGCGACGCCGCAGCCGCCTGACGAACCCGGCCCCGAACGGGGAGTCCGCCCCCGTTCGGGGCCGGGTGCCGGGCCCCTGCCGGGATGTCGGGGCGTCGACACGGCCGGCCTGTTCGCCACGGCGGTGCTACCGGCGTACCGTCCCTGGTATGACCAGCGCGATGCGGAAGTTGTCGATCTCCGTGCCCCCCGACGTGGCGGAGCGCCTGGAGCGCGAGGCCAACGCCAGCGCCTACATCACCCAGGCCGTCCGTGACCGGATGCGTCTGGACGCCCTCGACGCGGAGCTGGCCCACCAGGGCATCGCCATCACCGAGCAGGGCGTGGCCAGGGCGCGCGCCCGTCGTGCCGCCGTCGAGGCCGAGTGGTCGCCGGAGCGCCGCAGCGCCCTTCGGGACCGCGCCCGCCAGCACGCGCCGGACGCCGCCGCGGGCGCCCTCGACCAGCCGGCCGCGTGACCCACGAGGACGACCGGCCGGTGCGCCTCGTGCTGGACCGGTCGGCGCTGCTGGCGTACCTGGCCGGGTCGGTGCACGTCGGGGAGCCGCTGCACGAGGTCATCCAGGACCGCAACAGGTTCGGCGTGACGGCCGTGACCGCGGCGGAGGTCATGGCGATGGTCGGCGACCCGAAGGACCGGGCGACGCTGCACCGGCTGCTGACCCTGGACGCCTGCGAGATGATCTCCACCGAGGGACGTTCCTGGCATGAACTCAGCTTCTGGCGGACGGTGACGGGTCGTGCCGACCTGGCGACCACCGTGCTGGCCGTCCTCGACCACGACGCCTCGATCCTGACCGGGGAGGACCGGTACGGCGACGGTGAGCTGCCGGTGATCCGTATCCCGAACTGAGTGCCGGATCAGGCCGGCAGGGCCAGGTCCAGGACGGCGCCCAGTCCGTTCTCCCGGCCCGGCTCGGCGGCCGGCAGCACCAGCACCGCGCAGCCGGCGGACACCGCGCCCGCGTCCGCCGGGGTGTCGCCGACCATCAGGGTCTGCTCGGGCTCGACACCGAGCATCCCGCAGGCCCGCCAGAAGATCGCCGGGTCGGGTTTGCAGCGCCCGACCTCGTAGGACAGCACGAACGCGTCGACGAGGTCGGTCAACCCCCAGGTGTCGAAGTGCGGCCGCAGGTCGAAGCCGATGTTGCTGACCACCCCCACCCGCACCCCGGCGTCACGCAGCGCGCTGAGCGTGGGGGCGGTGTCCGGGTACGGCAGCCAGCCGTCGGCGGTGAGCAGGCGCTCGTAGAGCGCGTCGGCGAAGCCCTCGATGCCCGTCTCGACGGTCTCGGCGAGACCCGTGTACGCGCCCCGGTGGGCGTGTTGGTAGAGGTCGCGGTCGGCCCACAACTCGGCGAGCCGGGGCGGCACCCGCGCCGGCAGCGGCCCACCGGCCCGCCCGGCGGTCAGCAGCCGGTCGGCAAGCGAGGTGGCGCGGACCCGGTCCAGGGTGACCCCGCACGCGGCCGCGGCCTCCAGCACCCACCGGCGGGGCTCCTCCACCTGGGCGAGGGTGCCGTGGAAGTCGAAGAGCACCGCCTTGACGGGCCGTCGGGACGCCCGCGGGGCGGCGGCGGCCTCGGCGCTGCCCGGCGGACGGGTCTGGGGCGGTTCGGCATGATCCGGCACGCCGTGCACCCTACCGACCCCCGCCGACGGCCCCGCCGCACGGCCTTGTGGGGTGTGCTGTCCCGGCACGCACTAATCTTGGTGGCATGTCGAGCCCCGCCGAGCGGTACGCAGCGGCGCGCCGCCGGGCCGCGCAGTCCGCACAGTTCCCCGCTCTGGAAGAGTTCGCCCTCGACCTGGGGTTCGATCTGGACGACTTCCAGCGCGAGGCGTGTCAGTCGCTGGAGCGGGGCAGTGGCGTGCTGGTCTGCGCCCCGACCGGTGCCGGCAAGACAGTGGTGGGCGAGTTCGCCGTACACCTGGCCCTGCGCGGGCGGCCCGACGACCCGGCGGCGGCCGACGCGGCGGCGACGCCCCGGCGCAAGTGCTTCTACACCACGCCCATCAAGGCGCTGTCCAACCAGAAGTACCACGACCTGGTCGCCAGGTACGGCGCCGAGCAGGTCGGCCTGCTCACCGGCGACAACGCCATCAACGGCGACGCTCCCGTGGTGGTGATGACCACCGAGGTGCTGCGCAACATGCTCTACGCGGGCTCCAGCACCCTGCAGGGCCTCGCCTACGTGGTGATGGACGAGGTGCACTACCTCGCCGACCGGTTCCGTGGCGGCGTGTGGGAAGAGGTGATCATCCACCTGCCCGCCTCGGTGACGCTGGTGTCGCTGTCGGCGACGGTGTCGAACGCCGAGGAGTTCGCCGACTGGCTGGTCACCGTGCGCGGCGAGACGGCCGTTGTGGTCAGCGAGCACCGGCCGGTGCCGTTGTGGCAGCACATGCTGGTCGGCAAGCGGATGTTCGACCTGTTCCACGACGCCGACGCGGCCCGCAAGCACGACGTGCACCCGGAGCTGCTGCGCTACACCCGCGACACGGTGCGTCGCCTGGAGCTGGGGGAGGGGCGCAGCGCGGGGCCGGGCGCCGGTCGTCGCGGCCCCCGCTGGCGTGGCCCGATGCGCCCGGACATCGTCGACCGGCTGGACCGCGAGGGTCTGCTGCCGGCGATCCTGTTCATCTTCAGCCGGGCCGGCTGCGCCGCCGCCGTGCAGCAGTGCCTCGCGGCCGGGCTGCGGCTCACGTCGCCCGACGAGCGGGCCGAGATCCGCCGGGTCGTCGAGTCCCGGGTCACCGCCATCCCCGGCGAGGACCTGTCGGTGCTGGGCTACTGGGAGTGGCTCGACGGTCTGGAGCGCGGCCTGGCGGCCCACCACGCCGGCATGCTGCCGGTGTTCAAGGAGATCGTCGAGGAGCTGTTCGTCCGGGGCCTGGTCAAGGCGGTGTTCGCCACCGAGACCCTCGCCCTGGGCATCAACATGCCGGCCCGCTGTGTGGTCCTGGAACGGCTGGTCAAGTACAACGGCGAGGCGCACGTCGACCTGACCCCGGGGGAGTACACGCAGCTCACCGGGCGCGCCGGCCGGCGGGGCATCGACGTGGAGGGGCACGCCGTGGTGGTGTGGTCCCCGGAGACCGACCCCCGGCACGTCGCGGGGCTCGCCTCCACCCGCACCTATCCGCTGCGCTCCAGCTTCCGGCCCTCGTACAACATGGCGGTGAACCTGGTCGGCACGGTCGGCGCGGAGCCGGCCCGGGCGCTGCTGGAGTCGTCGTTCGCGCAGTTCCAGGCGGACCGGTCGGTGGTCGGCCTGGCCCGGCAGGTGCAGCGCAACACCGAGACCATCGAGGCGTACGGCGCGGAGGCCGCCTGCCACCACGGCGACTTCGACGAGTACTTCGCGCTGCGGGTGGCCATCGCCGACCGGGAGAAGGCGATCGCCCGGCAGGGGCAGACCCAGCGCAAGGCCGCCGCGGTGGCGTCATTGGAGCGGCTGCGGGTCGGTGACGTGATCCGGGTGCCCTCGGGCCGTCGCGCCGGGCTGGCCGTCGTCCTGGACCCGGCGACCGGCGGGTTCGGCGAACCCCGGCCGCTGGTGCTCACCCAGGACCGCTGGGCGGGGCGGGTCAGCCCGGGTGACTTCACCACCCCGGCCGAGGTGCTGGCCCGCATCCGGGTGCCCAAGCACTTCAACCACCGGTCGCCGGGCGCCCGACGGGACCTGGCCGCCGAGGTCAGTGGCACCGGCCTGGACCGGCACGGCGGTCGACGCGGTGGCCGGTCCCGGCAGACGCCGGGCGACGACCACCAGCTCGCCCAACTGCGCACCGAGCTGCGCCGGCACCCCTGTCACGCCTGCCCGGAGCGCGAGGAGCACGCCCGCTGGGCGGAGCGGCGCCGGCGCCTGGAGCGCGACACCGAGGAGCTGCGCGAGCGGGTCTCCGGGCGTACCGGGTCACTCGCCCGGACGTTCGACCGGATCGTCGCGTTGCTGACCGAGCGCGGCTACCTCGCCCGCGACGGCGCGGTGACCGACGCCGGCCGGATGCTCGGCCGGATCTGGACCGAGGCGGACCTGCTGGTCGCCGAGTGCCTGCGCCGGGGCGTGTGGGACGGCCTGTCCCCGGCGGAGCTCGCCGCCGCCGTGTCCGTGGTGGTCTTCGAGGCCCGCCGGGACGTCGACGAGCGGGCGTCGCTGCCCCGTGGCCCGGTGGCGGACGCGGTCGACGAGACGCTGAAGCTGTGGGGCGAGATCGAGGCCGACGAGGCGGCGCGCGGCCTCACCGCCACCCGCGAGCCGGATCTCGGCTTCGCCTGGCCGGTCTTCCGGTGGGCGCGCGGCGAGGCCCTGGCCAAGGTGCTCGGCAGCGGGCACGAGATCGACGGTGAGATGCCGGCCGGTGACTTCGTCAGGTGGGCGCGGCAGGTCGTCGACCTGCTCGGTCAACTTGCCGACTCCGGCGGCGCGTCGCCGGAGCTGCGCGCGACCGCCCGGCAGTCGATAGCGGCCATCAACCGGGGCGTTCTGTCGTACCACACCTCCGCCTGACGATCACTTTCGGTCACCGGCCGACGGTGAATCGACGCAGCGGACTGTCACCGCGACAGCACCCCCCGGATCGTCCGGAGGACACTGTTGCGCCTGGTGGAGGTAGCCCCGATCATGGCCCGGGCGTCGTGTCCGCGCGCCGGTGACGAATGGGGAGAGGTCCGTCGTGGCGGAGATCAATCACTTTGAGTACGGCTGGATCACGCCCGCGCTGAGCTACGCGCTGTCCGTGCTCGGCTCGGTCCTCGGGCTGGTCTGCGCCGGTCGGATCCGCACCGCCCGCAGCGCCGGGCAACGCGCCTGGTGGGGGCTGCTCGCCGCCTGGGCGCTCGGCGGCACCGCCATCTGGGCCATGCACTTCATGGCCATGCTGGGCTTCGCCGTCGAGGGCACCCGCATCCGGTACGACGTGCCCCTCACCGCCGCCAGCACCGCCATCGCCGTGGTGGCGGTCGGCATCGGCCTGGCCATCGTCGGCACCGGCCGGCTGAACCCGGCGCGGCTGATCGCCGGCGGCGTCTTCACCGGCGCCGGCGTCGCCGCGATGCACTACACCGGCATGGCGGCGATGCGCCTCAACGGTGACCTCGGGTACGACACGACGCGTGTCGTCCTGTCGGTGGTCATCGCGGTCGTGGCGTCGACGGTCGCGCTGTGGCTCGCGATGACCGTCCGCCGCGGACTGGCGATCTTCGCCTCGGCGCTGGTGATGGGCGTCGCGGTGAACGGCATGCACTTCACCGGCATGAGCGCGCTCTCGGTGCACCGGCACGAGGCGCGTGGCGCGGTGACCGGCGCCGGCGTGGGCGCCCTGCTGGTGCCGATCGTCCTCGCGGTGGTCTTCGGGGTGGTCGGTCTGCTCTACGCGCTGCTCGCCGCGCCCACCGACGACGACCGGGCGGCGGCCGCGTACCTGGACGCGCGGCGGTCGCCCGAGCCGACGCCGACGACGCCCACCGCCGCGCCGGATCCGGTCGGGCTGCGGGCCCGCTCCACGCTCGGGCAGCCCGGCACGCCGTTCCCGTCCCGGCGGGACAACCCGCCCCGCTAGACGACCGTGGGTCGGCTCTGCCGCTCGCCTGTGGTGTCGGTGTTGAATGTGAGGGCCGTTCGACAGCGGCTCGGCACCGGTGACCACAGAGGAGACAGAGTTGAACTTCCTGCGTCTCGGCCCGGCCGGTCGGGAGATCCCGGCCGTGCGGCACGACGGTACGAGCTTCGACCTGCGGTCCCTCACCGCCGACCTGGACGGGGCGTTCTGGTCGGCCGACGGGGTCGCGCGTACCCGGGAGGCGCTCGAGCGCGGCGAGCTGGCCGAACTGCCCGACGCGGACGCGCTGCGGGTGGGCGCGCCGGTCGCACGACCCAACAAGATCGTCTGTATCGGGCTCAACTACCGCGACCACGCGGCGGAGACGGGCGCCCCGCTCCCCGCCGAGCCGGTGGTGTTCATGAAGGACCCGATGACGCTTGTCGGGCCGTTCGACGACGTCCACGTCCCGCGCGGGTCCACGCAGACCGACTGGGAGGTCGAGCTGGCCGTCGTCGTCGGCACGACCATCCGCTACGCCGACTCCCCGGAGCAGGCCCTGCGGCACGTCGCCGGGTACGCGCTGTCGCACGACGTGTCCGAGCGCGGTTTCCAGCTCGAACGCGGAGGCCAGTGGGACAAGGGCAAGAGCTGCGAGACGTTCAACCCGCTGGGGCCGTGCCTCGTACCGGCCGACGAGGTCGGCGACCCGCAGGCGCTGTCGCTGCGGTTGTGGGTCAACGGGGTTCTCCGCCAGGACGGCACGACCAAGGACATGATCTTCCCGGTCGCGCACGTCCTCTGGTACCTCAGCCAGTTCATGGTCCTGTACCCCGGCGACGTGATCAACACGGGGACGCCGGCCGGGGTGGCGCTCGGCCTGGCGGACCATCCGTACCTGCGCGCGGGCGACGTGGTGGAGCTGGAGATCTCCGGTCTGGGGCGGGCGCGGCAGACGCTGGTGGCGGCATGAGCGGGGAGTTCGCCGGGCTGGCCGCGATCGTCACGGGCGGGTCGTCGGGCATCGGACGCGCCACCGCCGAGGAGTTGCGGGCCCGGGGCGCCCGGGTGGGCGTCCTGGACCTCGACCCGGGTGGGCTGCCCGAGGGGCTCGCCGGCTTCGCCACCGACGTGTCGGACCGCGCGTCGGTGGCGGCGGCCGTCGCCGCCGCCGCGGACACCCTCGACGGCATCGACGTGGTGGTGAACAACGCCGGGATCGGGGCGACCGGCACCGTCGCCGACAACACCGACGACGAGTGGCGCCGTGTGCTCGACGTCAACGTGGTCGGCATGGCGAGGGTCGTCGGCGAGGCCCTGCCGTGGCTGCGCCGCTCGGAGCACGCGTCGGTCGTCAACGTCTCGTCCATCGCCGCGCTCAACGGCCTGCCCGGCCGGGCGCTCTACTCGGCCAGCAAGGGCGCCGTGCTGTCGCTGACCCTCGCCATGGCCACCGACCACGTCCGCGAGGGGATCCGGGTCAACTGTGTGTGCCCCGGCACGGCGGACACCCCGTGGGTCGGGCGCCTGCTGGCACAGGCCGACGACCCGACCGCCGAGCGGGCCGCGCTACAGGCCCGCCAACCCATTGGACGCCTCGTGACACCGCAGGAGGTGGCGAACGCGATCGTCTACCTCGCGTCGCCCCGGACGGGCTCCACCACGGGTACGGTGCTGGATGTCGACGGCGGCGTCACCCACCTGCGGGTCCGGCCGTGACGAGCGGGCCGGCGGGGGTGTGAGATGCGGATCGCGCTGTTCGTGACCTGCCTGGCCGACACCATGTTCCCGCAGGCCGCGACGGCGACGGTCCGCCTGCTGGAGCGGCTGGGCCACGAGGTGGTCTTCCCGCCGGACCAGACCTGTTGCGGGCAGATGCACATCAACACCGGCTACCCGTCCGACGCGGTGCCGCTGGTACGCCGGCACGTGCGGATCTTCGACCCGTACGACGTGGTCGTCGCGCCGTCCGGCTCCTGTGTGGGTTCGGTGCGGCACCAGCACGCGATGGTGGCCCGACGGGCGGGCGACACGGCGTTGACGAGCCGGGCGGAGTCGGTGGCGGCCCGCACGTACGAGCTGTCCGAGCTGCTCGTCGACGTGCTCGGGGTGACGGACGTGGGCGCGTACTTCCCGCACCGGGTCACCTACCATCCGACCTGCCACTCGTTGCGGATGCTGCGGGTGGGCGACCGGCCGCGGACACTCCTGCGCGCGGTGCGGGGCCTCGACCTGGTCGAGCTGCCGGCGCAGGAGCAGTGCTGCGGGTTCGGCGGCACGTTCGCCGTGAAGAACGCGGAGACCTCCACGGCGATGCTGGCGGACAAGATGCGCCACGTGCTCGCCACCGGAGCCGACGTGTGCACCGCCAGCGACGCCTCCTGCCTGCTGCACATCGGCGGCGGGCTGTCGCGGCTGCGCACCGGCGTCCGCACCGTGCACCTCGCCGAGATCCTGGCGTCCACCGAGCACGACCCGGCGGTGCGAGGATGACCGGCCCGACGTTCCTCGGCATGCCGGCGACCGCGCCGCCCGGTGTGGGACACCTGCGCGGCGACGAGTCGTTCCCGGCGGCCGCGCGGCGCAGCCTGGCCGACCCGCAGCTGCGGCGCAACCTGCGGCACGCGACGACCACGATCCGGGCGAAGTCCGCCGCGGTCATCGCCGAGTCGCCGGACTGGGAGCGGTTGCGCGCGGCCGGCGCGGCGATCAAGGCCGACACCCTCAACCGGCTGCCGGAGCTGCTGGAGCAGCTCGAGGCGAGGGTCACCGAGGCCGGCGGCGTGGTGCACTGGGCCGCGGACGCGGTGCAGGCCAACCGCATCGTCACCGACCTCGTGAGGGCGGCCGGCGCGGACCGGGTCATCAAGGTCAAGTCGATGGCCACCCAGGAGATCGGCCTCAACGAGGCACTGGACGCGGCCGGGATCACCCCCGTCGAGACCGATCTCGCAGAACTCATCGTGCAGCTCGGCGACGACCGGCCGAGCCACATCCTGGTTCCCGCGATTCACCGCAACCGGGCGGAGATCCGGGAGATCTTCCTGCGTGAGATGCCGGGCGTCGACCCCGCGCTCACCGCCGACCCGGCGGCCCTGGCCGCCGCCGCGCGCCGCTACCTGCGCGAGACGTTCCTGAGTACGCCGGTGGCGGTGTCCGGGGCGAACTTCGCCGTCGCCGAGACCGGCACACTGGCCGTGGTCGAGTCCGAGGGCAACGGCCGGATGTGTCTGACCCTGCCGCGCACCCTGATCACCGTCATGGGCGTGGAGAAGGTCGTGCCGACCTGGCGGGACCTGGAGCTGTTCCTCCAACTGCTGCCCAGGGCGTCGACCGGGGAGCGGATGAACCCGTACACGTCGATGTGGACGGGTGTCACTCCCGGAGACGGGCCGCAGGCGTTCCACCTGGTCCTGCTGGACAACGGCCGCAGCGCGGTGCTCGCCGACGAGGTGGGTCGGCAGACGTTGCGGTGTATCCGCTGCTCGGCCTGCCTCAACGTGTGCCCGGTTTACGAACGGGCCGGCGGGCACGCCTACGGCTCGGTGTATCCCGGGCCGATCGGGGCGGTGCTGTCGCCGCAGCTCACCGGCATCGACGACAACGCCTCCCTGCCGTACGCGTCGACGCTGTGCGGCGCGTGCTACGACGCCTGCCCGGTGAAGATCAACATTCCGGAGGTGCTGGTGCACCTGCGCGCCGAGGCCGTCGACGCGCGACGCCGGCCCACCGCCGAGTCGATCGCGATGGCCGCCGCCGCGTACACGATGGACCATCCCCGGCTGTACGAGGCCGCGCAGCGCGCCTCCCGCCTGAGCCGGCTCGCCGGCCGGCGTGGTCGTGGCCTGCCGCCACCGTTGAACGGCTGGACCGGCAGCCGCGACCTGCCGGAGCCGCCGGCGCGCACGTTCCGCCAGTGGTGGGCCGAGCGGTGAGCGACCGGGACCTCGTCCTCGGCCGGCTGCGGGCCGCGCTGGCCTCCGGCGCCCACACTCCGGTGGAGGTGCCGCGCGACTACCGGCACACCGGCACGCTCGACCTCGACCAGTTGGTGGACCGGCTGGTCGACTACCGGGCGCACGTGCACCGGGTCGCCGAGGCGGCAGTGGCCGACACCATCGCCGACATCCTGCCCGCCGGCGGCACGGTGGTCGTACCCCCGGGTCTGCCCCCGGCCTGGCTGCCGCCGACGGTGACCGCGCTGCCCGACGACGACCTCGACCACGCGCGGATCGGCGCCGCCGACGCCGTCGTCACCGCGGCGGCCGTCGCCGTCGCCGAGACCGGCACGGTCGTCCTGGACGGCTCGCCCGACCAGGGCCGCCGGGTGCTCAGCCTGCTGCCGGACCGGCACGTGTGCGTCCTGCGGGCCGCGCAGGTGGTGGCCACCGTGCCGGAGGCCCTCGCCCGGTTGGCGCCGCGGCGCCCGCTGACCTGGATCAGTGGGCCGTCGGCGACCAGCGACATCGAACTCATCCGGGTGGAGGGTGTGCACGGCCCGCGCCAGCTGCACGTCATCCTGCTGCCCTGACCGGCTGCCGAGCCTCAGCGCCCGGCGTCGACGGTGAGGGTGGCCAGCAGCCCGGGGTGGTCGGTCGCGCCGCCCATGCCCACCGACCCGGTGCAGCAGACTGTGACGCCGGTGCTGACCAGGACGTGTTGCACCGCGCCGTCGTCGATGCTGGCGTGGCCCGGCGGTGCGCAGGACCGCACGTCGGGGTCGCCACCGCGCCGCAGGTTGAGGTCGCCGCTGAGCACGGTGGGTGCGTACCCGGTGCGCCGGCGGATGCCCGGCAGGACCTCGTCGAGCAGGTGACCGCACTGGGCGAGTGCCACGGCGGAGCTGGTGGCCGCCAGGTGGGTGGTGCACACCGAGAACGCGCCGTCGACGTGGACACACAGCCAGCTGCGCTCCTCGGGGTCGGTGCGGTCCTGGATCGGGTGGATTCCGCTGTGCACCGTGTGGCGGGTGCCCGGCGTCGTCAGGCGGGCGAGCACCCCGATGCCGTACGACCGGCCGTTGCGGCACCGGGTGTCGGCGCCACTGGGGCGGTCGCCGGCCGCCCGGAAGGCGGACACGACACTCGCACCTTCGTGCACGGACGCGAACGCGCGCTCCAGGGTTGCCACGTCGTCCTGGCAGATCTCGTTGAGGGTGACCAGGTCGGGCCGTTCGGCGCCGATCACCTCGGCGGCTCTGGCCATCGACCGACCGGTGTAGCAACTGGCGCGGCCACTGTTGCACAGGTTCATCTGCAGCAGCCGCAGGGTCGTGGGTGCGGGGGAGTCGGCCACCGAGGATCCGGAGGGCATCCCGGCGACGGCGATCAGGCAGCCGACGGCGAGGGCGCGGCGCAGCCCGCCGGGAGCGCGGGGGACGTCGGCGGGCGCCTGCGCGGACATGCGGGCTCCGGGGGCAGGAGGCGACAGTCTTCGCCGAGGTGCCAGTGATCGTACTGCCGGTCGGTCGCCGGCAGGAGCCGGCGCGGGCCCTATCGTGGATGGATGATCACGTGCGTCGTGCACTACACGATCGACCCGACGCGGATCGAGGCGTTCGAGCGCTTCGCCCGCGCCTGGATGGACCTCGTGGCCCGGCACGGTGGCCTGCACCACGGCTACTTCCTGCCCGCCGAGGGCGCCAGCGACCGGGCCGAGGCGCTGTTCAGCTTTGAGAGCCTGGCGGCGTACGAGCGGTACCGGGCGCACTTCGGCAGCGACCCGGACTTCGTGGCGGCGGACCGCATCCGCGACGAGTCGGGCTGTGTGCTGCGCTACGAGAGGACGTTCATGCGTCCGCTCCTGCCCAACGACCAGGCGGCCGTACCGCGCTGAGGCGGGCCGTGCGGGTGAGGGTGGACCCCGCACGGCCCGTGTCAGCTCAGCGGCGCGGTCGGGGCGTGCTGCGCGGCAGCACGTACGGCGGCCCGGCGACGATCAGGTCGGACTTCAGCTCCTGGTACGCCCGCTTGGGCTGGTAGTTCTCGTCGTAGATGGTGGCCAGACCCTCCGGCGGGTCGTTGAACCAGTCCGGCACCCACGAGTACTTGTCGCTGAAACCCCAGACGGTGTACGACAGGCAGCTCCGGACGGCGAGACACGCCTTCATCAGCACGCTGAAGTTGGCGGCCGACGCCTGTAGGCGGGGGTTGATCTCGGCCGGGTCGCCGGCCTGGACGCCCGCGGTCATCTGGCTGCGGACGTCGACCTCGGTGAACGCGGTGGCGAGACCCAGCCCGGCGAACCTCTTCAGCGCGGCGGTCACCTGGAGGGTGTCGAAGTTGCCGTACTGGGTGCCGAGGTGGCCCTGTGAGCCCACGCCGTCGATCGGGACGCCCTGCCGGAGCAGGCCCTTGGCCATGTCGTACACGAACTGCGTCTTGTCGTCGGCGGGGTTGCCGGAGCCGAACGCCTCGATGTTGTAGTCGTTGTAGAACAGCAGCGCCTTCGGGTCGGCGGCGCGCGCCCAGCGGAACGCGTCGGCGATGTAGTCCGGGCCGAGGTTCTGCGCCCAGAAGCCCTTGTAGTGCAGCGTGTTCGGGGTGTCCCAGGGGTCGCTGACCGCCTCGTTGACGACGTCCCACTGCCAGATCTTGCCCTTGTAGCGGTTGACGACTGTGGTGATGTGCTTGCGCAGCAGTTCGCGCAGCTCCTGCTTGCTGATGGATCCGTCGGCGACTCCGCTGGTCAGCCAGGCGGGCAACTGGTTGTGCCAGACCAGCACGTGGCCGCGCACGCTCTGCCGGTTGCGCTTGGCGAACTCGACGAGCTGGTCGGCGGCGGCCCAGTCGTAGGTGCCGCGGGTGGGCTCCAGGCTCTCCCACTTCATCGCGTTCTCCGCCGTGACGGAGGTGAACTCGGTGGCGGCCAGCCGGCGGTACTGCGGGTCGCTGGCGTCGGTGAGGGCCGCCGCGTTCACGGCGGTGCCGACGTGCAGGCCGTGGCGCAGGCCGAGGGCGCCCAGGCTCTGCGCCGTCGGGTCGTACGGCCGGCTCGCGGTGGCCGGGACGGTGTTCAGTGCCGCGACGGTCGCGACGGCGACCACCCCGACAGTGATCAGCTGTCTTGGCTTCATTGCCTTCCCTTCATTGATCGACAACTTTCGATCATGAGAGCGAGAGTGCGGGTCCGGTGCGGGTGTGCGGGAGGGTGCGGCCGGTGCCGCGGGTGCGGAGAGGAGGACCTGAAACGTGCCCGAAACGTTAAGCCGATCGATGTCCGCCGTCAACCGTGAAAACTTTCGGAAATCCATCCGGTGAGCTGGGGGACCTTCGGTCCGTTCGGGACCGAAAATTTCGGTGCCACCGGCCGTGGTGTGGGGCGGTCGACAGAATCGGCGGGCCCAGCCACCGGCCGCCGGCAGGACCGGCGATGATGGTCCGGTGAAGATCCTGTCCATCCAGTCGTCGGTCGCCTACGGCCACGTCGGCAACTCGGCCGCCGCGTTCCCCCTGCAACGGCTCGGGCACGAGGTCTGGCCGGTCCTGACCGTCCACTTCTCCAACCACACCGGCTACGGCGCCTGGCGGGGGCCCCTGCTGGACCCGGCCCAGGTGGCCGAGGTGATCGCCGGCATCGGGGACCGGGGGGTCCTGGGCAGCGCCGACGCGGTGCTGTCGGGCTACCAGGGCGACCCGGCGATGGGCGCGGTGATCCTCGACGCGGTGGACACCGTCAAGGCGGCCAACCCGGACGCCGTGTACTGCTGCGACCCGGTGCTCGGCGACGTCGGCCGGGGCATGTTCGTCCGACCCGGCATTCCCGAGTACATGCGCGACGTCGTGGTCCCCCGCGCCGACATCATCACCCCCAACCACTTCGAGCTGGACTTCCTCGCCGGTCGTGCGACCACCACCCTGACCGAGGTGCTGGACGCCGTCGACGTGGTCCGCGCCACCGGGCCACGGCACGTGCTGGTGACCAGCGTGCTGCACGCCGACGTGCCCGCCGGGTCACTGGAGGTGGTCGCCGTCTCGGAGGAGGGCGCCTGGTCGGTGACCACGCCCCTGCTGCCGATCAACCCGAACGGCGGCGGCGACGTCACCGCGGCGCTGTACCTCGCGCACCTGTGTACGACGGGTTCGCCCGCCACGGCACTGGAGCGCACCATCAACTCGGTCTTCGCGATCCTGGAGGCCACCCTCGCGGCCGGGACCCGGGAGATCCAGCTCGTCGCCGCACAGGACACGATCGCCGCGCCCCCGGCCCGGTTCACCGCACGCCGACTGCGCTGAGGGCGCCGGCCGGCGGGCAGCCTCGCGTCGTCCTCACCGACGGTGCGGGCGACCGGGGTACGCCCGGCGTCACCTAGGAGGTGATCCGGCGTCCAGCCGGACCTCGTAGTTGTAGTGGCGCAGGTAGGAGCCGGGCTTGTTCACCGACTCGAACGACACCCCGCCTCGATGCCGCTGCCCTGCAACAGCCCGCTGGTGTACGTGGTGAAGCTGTTCGGGGCGCCGGTGCCGGACCGCGCGCCGTAGAGGTTCCCGTTGGCCAGGTTCTTGTAGTAGAGGTACGTGGTGGCACCGTCGACGACGACATCGCCGTCGAGGATCCCGAAGCCGGGGCTGAAGAACACCTGTGGCGCGCTGACCGTCCGGAAGTCGCTCGTGTAGTTGACCAGGAGGACGTCCTGGCCGTTGTTCGCCGAGTAGACGATGGCGTACTGCCCGCGGGCGGCGTCCCAGAAGGCGGTGGGCGCCCAGGTGTGGGTGTTCAACGTGTGCATCCGGATGCGGCGGTAGCCGGTGAAGCCGGTCAGGTCCGTCGTCGAGTCCCACACGTGCAGGTACTGGCTGTTGAGGCCGAAGTTGGTGCCCTTGAGGTCGGTGGCGAGCACGACGAAGGTGCCGTCCTGCTTGCGGAGCACGAAGGGGTCCCGCAGGCCCAGTTGGCCGGCGGTCGGTGTGGCGACCGGGTTGTTCTGGTTCAGTGGTGTCCAGTTCAGACCGTCCCTGCTGACGGCGAGGTGCAGGCCGTAGTCGGCGCCCAGGAACTGGGGCGTCTCGGTGAAGTAGGCCATCAGGTACGCGGTGTTCGGCGCCGCCAGGGCGGCGCGCGGCAGTGTGAGCGCGCCGGTGGCGGCGGCAGCGGTGGACAGTGCGCCCAGGGCGAACGCGCGTCGGGTCAGCGGCACGGGGGCGACCTTCCGGAGGAGCGGGGTGGGTCGGGCGTCGGGGGGTGACCGTCGTCCGGTCCGCGACGGACCGGGCATCGATACAGACCTATCAATGTGATCGTTAACATACGCGCCGGTACGGGCAGTCGCAACCCCTGCGCAATGCGCGTCAGGTGCGGAAGTCGTCGGGCGTCCGGGGTCCCGTGCCGTCCGGTGCGCGGCCGTCGTCCGGGTCCGGAGTCCGTCGAGCCGCGTCTCCGAGCCCGTGACGCAGGGTCGACGCGGGGAGCGCCCGCACTCCGTTGACGGCCGACCGGCCGCTCAGTACGGTGCATCGTAAATCATGGATGTCAGCGTTGATACGACAATGCGGCGACGGGATGACGATGGTGACGTCGCGCATCGGTGAAATCCCAGGTCAAGCACGTGACAAACGAGCTCCGGAGGTGTCAGTGGGCAGGTGTTAGCGCTAACAGATCATTGCAATCGCGCCGATCACGGATCCGGTCGATCGGCAGCCGGCGTCGCGGCAGGCCGCCGCGACCCTCTCAGGGAGTAACCGTGAAGGTGGCAATCCGAAGCACAGCCCGCAGCAACCACGGCGCCAGGCGTCGCCTCGCCTGGCTGATGAGCCTGATCTGCGTCGTCGCACTGGTCCCGGGCACGGCCAGGGCGGACAACCCCATCGTCCAACACATCTACACCGCCGACCCGGCCCCGCTGGTGCACAACGGCCGGGTGTACCTCTACACCGGCCACGACGAGGACGGCTCCACGTACTTCACGATGAAGGAGTGGCGGGTCTGGTCGTCCGCCGACATGGTCAACTGGACCGACCACGGCTCGCCGCTGAACGTCGGCACCTTCAGCTGGGCGAGCGCGAACGCGTGGGCCGGCCAGGTCATCGCCCGCAACGGCAAGTTCTACTGGTACGTGCCGGTGACCAGCCGGGCGACCAACTCGATGGCCATCGGCGTGGCGGTGGCGGACAGCCCCACCGGCCCGTTCCGCGACGCGATCGGCCGGCCCCTGGTGGGCAACGGCGAGATCGACCCGACCGTCTTCATCGACGACGACGGGCAGGCCTACCTGTACTGGGGCAACCCGAACCTGTGGTACGTGAAGCTGAACGCCGACATGATCTCCTACTCCGGGTCGGCGACCAAGATCCCGCTCACCACGGCCGGATTCGGCACCCGCAACGGCAACGCGAGCAGGCCCACCCTGTACGAGGAGGGGCCGTGGGTCTACAAGCGAAACGGCACCTACTACAACGTGTTCGCGGCGGAGTGCTGCTCGGAGTTCATCGCCTACTCCACGGCCCCCGGACCCACCGGACCGTGGACCTACCGGGGCACGATCATGCCCAGGCAGGGCGGTAGTTTCACCAACCACGCCGGAGTCGTCGACTTCAACGGCGGCTCGTACTTCTTCTACCACAACGGCGCCCTGCCCGGCGGTGGCGGCTACACCCGCTCGGTCGCCGTGGAGAAGTTCGCCTACAACTCCAACGGCACCTTCCCGACGATCACCATGACCAGCACGGGCGCGCCACAGGTCGGCACGCTGAACCCGTACGTCCGGCAGGAGGCCGAGACGATCGCCTGGGGCTCCGGCATCGAGACCGAGGTGTCGAGCGAGGGCGGGATGAACGTCGGCTGGATCGAGAACGGCGACTACATCAAGGTCAAGGGTGTCGCGTTCGGCGCCGGCGCGACGTCGTTCACCGCCCGGGTCGCCTCGGCGGGCAGCGGTGGCCGGATCGAGGTACGACTCGACAACAGCAACGGCCCGCTGGTGGGCACCTGCACCGCCCCGGTCACCGGAGGCTGGCAGACCTGGACCAACACCACCTGCGCGGTCAGCGGGGCGACCGGTACGCGGGACGTGTTCCTGCGCTTCGCCGGCGGCAGCGGCAACCTCTTCAACGTCAACTGGTGGCAGTTCGCCGGCACCGGCGGCGGCGTCGACAACAACCTGCTCACCAACGGCAACCTGGAGAGCGGCACGACGGGTTGGGGCGCCATCGGCGCGGCGGCGATCTCGTCGAACACGGCAGTCGTGCACGGCGGCACCGGGTCGCTGTCGGTCACCGGCCGTACCGCGTCCTGGAACGGACCCAGCCAGGACGTGACCTCGAAGCTCACCAACGGCAAGAGCTACACCACGAGCGTCTGGGTACGGTCGCAGAGCGGTACGCCGGCGGCGAAGGCGACCCTCTCGTTGACCGCCAACGGCACGACGAACTACCTGCAACTCACCCCGGCGACCGGGGTGAACGCCAACGGCTGGACCCAGCTCACCGGCACGGCGACCGTGTCGTGGAGCGGAACGCTCACCGGCGCCAGCTTCTACGTCGAGACGGCCGAGGGGACCGACAGTCTCCTCGTCGACGACGTCTCCTTCCAGTGACGCGTCGGTGCCGGGGTCACGTCCGTGTGGCCCCGGCACCGTGGACCGCCCGACTTGACGAACGGCATGTTATCGCTCACAGTCGATGGTTGAGGGCGGCCGCACCGTGGAGCTCACCGGGCGAGCCTGCCGACCGTCCCTCGGCACACGACGTCCGCCCAGGGCATGCCGGACGTCGTGTCAGGACCCCGATCAGTGGCGCCGTCGACGGCCGCCGTGCTCTCGCCGCGTCCGCGACCACCGCACCGCTTCTGGGTGCCGCGCCTCCATCGCTGGAACCACCACCACAGAGAAGGACTTCGCATGAACCACAGAAGAGCCCTGCGAGCGGCGGTGACCGTCGCTGTCACGGGCGCGCTCGCCGCCGGGATGGCGATGACGCTGTCCACCTCGGCCAGCGCCGGAACGACCCTCGGGGCGTCGGCGGCCGAGAAGGGGCGCTACTTCGGCGCCGCCGTCGCGACGGGCAAGCTCTCCGACGGCACGTACGTCGGGATCCTGAACCGCGAGTTCAACAGTGTCGTGGCCGAGAACGAGATGAAGTGGGATGCCACCGAGCCGCAGCAGGGGCGGTTCAGTTATTCCGGTGGTGATCGTCTGGTGAGTCATGCCCGTGCGAACGGGATGAGTGTGCGGGGTCATGCGCTGTTGTGGCATCAGCAGCAGCCGGGGTGGGCGCAGGGGTTGTCGGGTGCGGCGTTGCGCAGTGCGGCGATCAATCATGTGACGCAGGTGGCGACGCATTTTCGGGGTCAGATCTATGCCTGGGATGTGGTGAACGAGGCGTTCGCTGATGGTGG
>NZ_JBEXGP010000031.1:34253-62810 GCF_040607375.1 Micromonospora sp. NPDC005298 | reverse complement strand
GCCGGCCGGCGTGGTCGACCGAGTAGAGCCGGACGTTGGTCTCGGCGAAGGTGCCAGCGCCGCCGGTCCCCGGACCGGCCGCACGACCAGCGGCGCCGGCCGCACGACCGGCGCCGCCAGTCGCCGGACCGGCCGCACGACCAGCGGCGGGCCCGTCTCCGGCGGACGTCGGGCGGCCGGGCTCGGTGGCCTCCGGGCCCGGACGACCCGACGGCCCGGCGTCGGGTCGGCGCAGCGGTGGCATGGCGTCCGCGGGACCGGTCGGGGCGGGGGCGGCCGGGCGGCGGCCGACCGGCGCGCCGGACATCGGCGGACCGGCGGGCGCACCGGGCGGGACCGGACCCGGGCCCGACCGAACCTGCCCAGCCGGACCACCGGACGTCGAGCGCGGGCCGGGAGGTCCCGCCTGTTCACCGGCGACGGGACGGGCCGCGGGGGGCGGGGCGGAGGCGCGGGAACCGGGTGGCGGCGTCACGCCGCGCCGGGCCGGCTCACCGGGAGCGGGCGCACCGGCGGCCGGAGGGCGGTCGACGGGCGGGCGGTCGTCCGGGCGGCGGGGCGGCGGCGGGGCCTCGCCCGGCCACGGGCCGTCCACGGGACGCCGCGCGGCGCCGTCCGGGTCGCCCCCGCGTACGCCGGGCGGGGTGGGCGGTGCCGGGACCCCACCGCGCGGGCCGGCGGGCTCCGCGGCGGCGCCCTCGGGGCCGAGTTCCGTACGCTGCTGCTTGGCCGAGCGGAGGTCGTCGATCCAGCCGAACTCCTCACCCGACACCGGCTCCTCCGGCTCGGCCTCGGCTCGGCCTCGACCCCAGCGGCGGCCCTTGGGCCGGGTATCGCGCCGCTCGTCCGGGCTCTCGTCCGGGCGGTCCCCACCACGCGATTTCACTATTGACCCTCTCCTGCGGCGTTCGTGCCGCTGTCCTGCATCGGTCCGGGACCGCCCGGGTCCGTCGTCGGGCGACCGTTCTCGCCAGCAGGCGTCGGCGCGGTCTGCTCCGTTACGCGCTGCCCCGCGTTCGGGGCCTCCGGACGGGTCGCGGGGGCGGGCAGCCCGCGCACGATGCGGCGCAGCAGCGGCAGCCGTGTCGCCACCGACCGCTCCGCCCCGTGCGGGCTCGGCCGGTAGTAGTCGGTGCCCACGAGGTCGTCGGGAACGTACTGCTGGGTGACCACGCCGCGCTGGTCGTCGTGCGGGTAGCGGTAGCCGGTGCCGTGGCCCAGCCCGCGGGCGCCGGCGTAGTGCGCGTCGCGCAGTCCGCGGGGCACCGGGCCACCCCGGCCGGCGCGTACGTCGGCGATCGCGGCGCCGATGGCGGTGGTGGCCGAGTTCGACTTGGGCGCGGTGGCCAGGTGGATCACCGCCTGGGCCAGGTTGAGCTGCGCCTCGGGCAATCCCACGTACTCGACCGCGTGGGCGGCGGCGGTGGCCACGCTCAACGCGTCCGGGTCGGCCATGCCCACGTCCTCGCTGGCGAAGATGACCAGTCGGCGGGCGATGAACCGCGCGTCCTCCCCGGCCACCAGCATCCGGGCGAGCCAGTGCACGGCGGCGTCCACGTCCGAGCCGCGCATGCTCTTGATGAACGCGCTCACCACGTCGTAGTGGGCGTCGCCGTCGCGGTCGTAGCGCACCGCCGCCACGTCGACGGCCTGCTCGGCGGTGGCGAGGTCGATCCGGCCGGCGCCGAGGGCGGTGGCCGAGGCGGCCGCCGCCTCCAGCGCGGTCAGCGCCTTGCGGACGTCGCCGGAGGCGAGGCGTACCAGGTGGTCCTCGGCGTCGGTGGTCAGGGTGAGCGCGCCGCCGAGGCCGCGCTCGTCGGCGACCGCGCGGCGCAGCAGGCCGCGTACCGCTTCGTCGTCCAGCGGTTGCAGGGTGAGCAGTACGCACCGGGACAGCAGCGGCGAGATGACCGAGAAGTACGGGTTTTCCGTGGTCGCCGCCAGCAATGTGACCGTGCGGTCCTCGACGGCGGCGAGTAGCGAATCCTGCTGCGTCTTGCTGAACCGGTGCACCTCGTCGATGAACAGCACGGTCTGCGGGCCGCCGGAGCGACGCTGACGGCGGGCCGTCTCGATGACCGCGCGGACGTCCTTGACCCCGGCGGAGAGCGCCGACATGGCGACGAACCGGCGGTCGGTGGCCGCGGCGACCAGGTGCGCGATGGTGGTCTTGCCGCTGCCCGGCGGTCCCCAGAGGATGACCGACATCGGCGCGCCGCCGGAGACGAGTTGCCGCAGCGGCGCCCCGGGCGCGAGCAGGTGGTCCTGCCCGACCAACTCGTCGAGGGTCGCCGGGCGCATCCGGACGGGCAGGGGCGAATCGTCCGCTATCGGAGTGAACCCGTCGACACCGGCGGCACCGGCGGGCGCGTCACGCGACCCGGCGGGGGCACCGAGGGAGAAGAGGGCGTCGGACTCCATCACGAAGACAGTACCGGGCCGGGCCCACGGCGCCGGAATCGCGCCGCGGGCCCGCCACCGGTGATCGGTTCCGGTCAGCCACGGCCGGGGCGACGGCCCCGGTACCAGCGGCCGCCGCCACCGCCGCGCGGGCCGCTGCCCACGCCGGCCAGGTAGAGCGAGAGCAGGAGCAACCCGATGAGCACGAGCGTGTTCCAGTTGAACAGGTCCGGCGCTCCGAAGTCGGTGCCGAGCAGGTCGAGCAGCAGGGCGAAGCCAAAGACGATGGCCGCGAGAATGGCGAGCATGTCGGTCCTCCGGTGGGGGTTCCCAGTAGGTCGGCGCGTGATGTACCCAATCGGTCGACTCGTCAATCTCCACCGTGGATCAGGTGCGCGCCACCGGCCCGACGCGGCCGTTCGATCCAGGGCTCCTAGGCTGGTCCCCATGATCATCGACGACCAGGTGCTCCACGACCGGGCCGCCATCCTGGCCGCCACCGGCCACCACCCGTTCGCCCGGCACGCCCTCGGTAGCCGCCCGCCGGCGCGCGGCTACCGGCGCGACGGCGCCGTGCTGTGGTTGGTGCCGCCCGAGCACGGGCCGGCAGGCTGCGCCATCGGCCCGGCCGGCCCGGCGATCGAGGTGTGTGCCGCGCTGGTCGCTGCCGGGATGCTGCGCCCGGGCCAGCGGTTGCACCTGCCCCGGCACGACCGCGAGCTGCTGTCCGACCGGCTGCCGGTGTCCGAGCACAACGACTGGGTCTTCCACTGGACGGCCACGCCGCCACCGCCCCAGGCGGACGAGGAGCGGGTCGTACGCCTCACCGACGCCGACCGTCCCGCCATGGAGGCGCTTGTGGACGAGGCCTTCCCGGACACCACCTCCCGTCCGGGCGATCCAGGGGTGGTGGACTGGTACGGCATCCGCGCCGGCGACCGGCTGGTGGCGTGCGGGGCGGACCGCAGCCAGGGCGAGATCGGCTTCCTCGCCGGCCTGACCGTGGCCCCCGGCCAGCGGGGTCGAGGTCTCGGTGCGGCGTTGACCGCCGGGATGACCCGGGCCCTGCTGACCCGCTACGACACGGTGGGGCTCGGCGTCTATCCGAGCAACGTCGGTGCGGTGCGGCTCTACCGCCGGCTCGGCTTCACCGACACCCTCGCTCTCAGCTCGTTCCGCCTCGCGTGAGACGCGGGGAGGGCCACCAGTCGTCGACGGGCGGCCCTCCCCTCACCTGTCGGCGGGTACCGGGACCGTGGCCGGCTCGACGGCCGGGGCGGCCCGACGGTCGGCCAGCCAGGCGGGCAGGTAGAGCGGGGCGGCGACGGCCAGCACGATCGCACCGACCACCATTGCGGTGCTGATGCTCGTGGCGGCGGCGATCGCGGTCAGCACCACCCCGCCGAGCGAGGCGCCCGGCTGGGCCACCATCGAGTTGAGGGAGAGCACGCTGGTCCGGTACGGCCCGTCGACCTGCCTGTGCAACAGGGCACTGTGCAGCGGGTTCGACGCGCCGTGCACGGCGTAACAGGCCAGGTAGGCCACGAGCACCCCGACCGGCCCGGCGAGCAGCCCCATCCCGACGACCGTGACTCCCTGCGCGATGCGCAGCAGGGCCGCGCCCGGGGCGGCCCCGAACCAGCGCAGCAGCAACGGGGTCAGTGCCGCCCCGGCGGCCGAGGCGAGCCACGCTGCCGAGCTGGCCGGTCCGAGGAGCGCGGCGGCGCGTTCCGGGTCGCCGAGCACCTCGGCGAGCCGCACCGGCAGCAGAGACTCGAAGGTGATCATGCCGAAGCCCCAGAACAGCTCCACCGCCACCAGGGCCAGCAGCACCCGGGAGCGACGCAGCAGCCCGACCGCCTGGCCGATCATCCGGGGCGCCTGGACCACCGAGGCCCGCACGGCCACGAATCCGGTGGCCGGCCGTTCCTCGACAAGCAGCACGACCAACGCGACGAGCGCCGCTGCCTGCGCGACGACGGCGACCAGCACGGGCACGGTGAGTGCGCTGACCGGCCCCACCGGCCCGAGGGCGATCAGACCGCCGCTGAGCAGCGCCCCGGCGCCGATGGCCGCGCCGCTGACAGTGCCGCCGTATCCGAGGCCCTTCTCGTACCCGGCCTGCGGGTCGGCGGCCAGGGTGGCGTCGACGTACCAGGACTCCAGCGGGCCGCTGTCCAACGCCCGGTAGATGCCCTGCACCGCGTAGACCAGGAAGAACAGCCAGAACGAGTCGGCCACCGCGAACAACGACAGCGAGACGAGGTTGAGCAACCCGGCGGCGATCAGCAGCGGACGCCGGCCGAGGGCGTCGGCGAGGCCACCGGTGGGCAACTCCAGCGCCAGCACCAGCAGGCCCTGTGCGGTGAAGGCCAGGCCCATCTGCGGCAAGGACAGACCGCGCTCCTGCATCAGCAGGACCATGACCGGGATCATCAGACCCGTCGGTAGCCAGCGCAGACCGTGCAGCGTCAGGTAGCGACGGCGGACCTGGCGTACGGTGAGCGCGCTCACCGCGGGCCCTCCAGCAAGGGGTAGGCCGCCAGGAAGACCTGCACCGGGCGGGCCTGCGGGTCGGCGGAGGTGCCGGCCCCGGCCTCGCGGTTGTACCGCTCCAGCACCTGCCACACCTCCGCCCTGAGCGCCTCCAGCCGCGCCGGTGGGATGGTCATGAAGATGTCGCCCATGCCGAGGGCGTCGCGCCAGGCGGACGACCACTCGTGCTGGGTGGCGAACCAGCGCTCGGCGTGTTCGACGAGATGGCGCACCTGGTCGCCCTGGATCCATTCGATCGCGGCACGGGCGTCGGGGTCGTCGTCGAAGTCGCTCGGCTCCCAGCTGGTGACGTCGTGTGCGGCCTGCCACCACCGCTGCCGTCCGCTGCCCCGGTCGGGATCCTCGGTGACGAGCCCGACCTCGGCGAGTTGCCGCAGGTGATAGCTGGTCGCGCCGGTGTTGGTGCCGAGCAGCTCGGCGAGGGTGGTGGCGGTGGCGGGCCCGTGCACCCGCAGGGCGCCCACCAGCCGCATCCGCAGCGGGTGCGCGAGCACCCGGACCTGTCGCTTGTCGATCCGTACCTCACGCGGGGCCGGCCGCGGGGTCGCTTCGTCGTCAGCCATGACCGCACACTATCTCTGCACACATTCTGTGCACAAGAGTCGTGCACAGAATGTGTGTACGATGTCAGGCCAGGAGTTCCCGCACTCCACGTAACCGCGTCCGCAGCAGGCCGGCGGCACGCCCGCAGTCCAGGCGTACGTCGGTGGGACCGGCCTGTCCGGCGGCGGCGCTGGTGGTGGTCTTCAGCCCGGCGGCGTCCAGCCCGAAGTGTCGGGCCACCAACAGACCCAGTTCGGCACGGCTGACCGCGTCCGCACCTGCCACGTTGAGCGGGCCGGCGTGATCGCCGCCGACCAGTTCCAGCACGGCGTCGGCCAGGTCGGTGACGTCGACCGGACAACGGATCATGTCGCTGAACAGGACCGCCCGGCCGGCGAGGGCCTCCCGGCACAGCGCGAACTGCTTGCTGCCCTCCCCCAGGATCAGCGAGGTACGCACCAGCGCCGCACCCGGGTCGATCGCGCGAACGGCGGTCTCGGCGGCCGCCTTCGCGGCACCGTACGCGTTCATCGGGGTGGGCGCGTCGTCGTCGGCGTACGGCGTGGGACGTCCGGCGTGCAGCGCGTCACTGGACACGTGCACCAGCCGGGCACCCGCCTCGGCGGCGGCGACCGCCACGTGCGCGGCCCCGTCGGCGGTGACCGCCCAGTCCCCGTACCGGTAGGGGGTCCCCACCACGGCGTCCGGGCGCACCCGCGCGACAAGCTCACGCACGGCGGACCGGTCGGTGACGTCCAGCCGACGCTCCTCGACGCCCGGCACGGCGACGTCAGCCGAGTGGAAGGTCCCCACCACCGAGAACCCGGCCCGCACCGCCCGCCGACAGATTTCCCGCCCCAGGAACCCGCTGCCGCCGACGACAAGCACCCGCATCCCCACCACTCCCCCGCAGACGATCAAGAGGTTCGCGTCATCTCGCCGGGCGAGCATGACGCAAACCTCTTGATCAACCAAGCAGGTGCGGGTGGATCGGTCAGACCGGGTCGGCCACCGGCGCGGCCGGGCCGGCGGTGCCGGTGTGGGAGGTGGCCGCCGGCTTGGGCTTGGCGTCGATGCCGGCCTCGGCGCGCTGCTGGCCGGTGATCGGCGTCGGCGCGCCGGTCAGCGGGTCGAAGCCACCCCGGGTCTTCGGGAAGGCGATGACCTCACGGATCGAGTCCGCGCCGGCCAGCAGCATGCAGACCCGGTCCCAGCCGAACGCGATGCCGCCGTGCGGCGGGGCGCCGTACTTGAACGCCTCCAGCAGGAAGCCGAACTTGTCCTGCGCCTCGTCCGGGGTGATGCCGAGCAGGTCGAACACCCGCTTCTGCACATCCCCCCGGTGGATACGGATCGAGCCGCCGCCGATCTCGTTGCCGTTGCAGACGATGTCGTACGCGTACGCAAGCGCCCGGTCCGGCGCCTCCTCGAACCGGTCCACCCACTCGGCGTTCGGGGAGGTGAACGGGTGGTGCACGGCCGTCCAGCCGCCCTCGTCGGTCCGCTCGAACATCGGCGCGTCGACCACCCAGCAGAACGCCCAGGCGCTCTCGTCGACCAGGCTGGCCCGCTTGGCGATCTCGACGCGGGCCGCGCCGAGCAGCTCCTGCGCCTCGCGGGTGGTGGCGCTGGCCGCGAAGAAGACCGCGTCGCCCGGCTTGGCGCCGACCGCGTCGGCGAGCCCACCCAGGTGCTCGGCGGACAGGTTCTTCGCCACCGGGCCGCGTGCCTCGCCGGTCTCGGCGTCCAGCACCACGTACGCCAGGCCCCGCGCGCCGCGCGCCTTGGCCCAGTCCTGCCAGCCGTCCAGCTCCTTGCGGCTCTGCGCCGCGCCGCCCGGCATGACGACCGCACCGACGTAGCCGCCCGCGTCGATCGCGCCGGCGAACACCCGGAACTCGGTGCCGCGCAGGTACTCGGTCAGCTCGGTCAGCTCCACGCCGTACCGCAGGTCCGGCTTGTCCGAGCCGTACCGGGCCATCGCGTCGTGCCAGGTGATCCGCGGGATCGGGCGGGTGATCTCGTGCCCGGCCAGGTCCTTCCAGAGCGCCGAGACGATCGCCTCGCCGAGGTCGATCACGTCGTCCTCGGTCACGAAGGACATCTCGATGTCGAGCTGGGTGAACTCGGGCTGCCGGTCGGCGCGGAAGTCCTCGTCGCGGTAGCACCGGGCGATCTGGTAGTACCGCTCCATGCCGCCGACCATCAGCAGCTGCTTGAACAGCTGCGGCGACTGCGGCAGCGCGTACCAGCTGCCCGGCTGGAGGCGCACCGGCACCAGGAAGTCCCGGGCCCCCTCGGGCGTCGAACGGGTGAGCGTCGGCGTCTCGATCTCCAGGAAGTCCCGCTCGTGCAGCACACCCCGGGCGAGCTGGCTGGCCCGCGACCGCAGCCGCAGCGCGTTCGCCGGGCCACTGCGGCGCAGGTCCAGGTAGCGGTACCGCAGGCGCAGGTCGTCGCCGGCCTCGATCTGGTCGTCCACCGGCAGCGGCAGCGGGGCCGCCTCGGAGAGCACCTCCAGCTCGGCGGCAGTCACCTCGACGTCACCGGTGGGCAGCTCCGGGTTCTCGTTGCCGTCCGGCCGGCGGGTCACCTCACCGGTGACCTTGACGCAGAACTCGTTGCGCAGCGCGTGCGCGTCCTCCTCGCGGAACACCACCTGGACCACGCCGGAGCCGTCGCGCAGGTCGACGAAGATGACGCCGCCGTGGTCACGCCGGCGGGCCACCCACCCGGCGAGCGTCACCGTCGTGCCGGCGTCCGTCGCGCGCAAGCTGCCGGCATCATGGGTACGGATCACGACGTGCGTCTCCTCATCTGCGGTGCGGTCTGCCTCCGCATTCTGTCAGGAGTGCCGGAAACGGTAAGCGCCACCCGTCGACCCGCCCCCTTCGATCAGGGCGGCCCGACGGGCGGCGCGGACGCGTCACGGCTGTCAGTTCTCCGGAATGTTCCAGGCCGTGGCCCGGATGACGACCGTCCGGTCATTGCTGATCGAGGTTACCTCCACGAGCACCATCCGCCACCTGTCCCGCCGTTCCTGGGCCGCGGCGTAGTTGGTGCTGATGCAGAGCCAGGAACCCTTGCGCAGGGGCACCTTCGCTCCCTCGGCGATCGGTGCCGAGCGGATGGCGTCGTAACACTCGCCCGGCTTCATCGCCGTCGTCGCCTCGCTGCCCTTCGTCCCATCACTCAACCCGATCGAGGGCGCCCCGTCCTGACAGTCGGGATCCAGACTGAACTCCCATCCGTTCAGTCCCACGTTCGCCCGGGGTTCGTCGAGGTCGACGCGCATCTTCGTGAAGCAGTCCCCCGGCCTCAGCGTCAGGCTCTGGTTCTCGTACTTCACCTCGTAGACGGCCGTTTCGGGGATGTCCGGTGGGGTTCCGGGGGCACGCGGCGAATCCTCCCGTGCCGGGGACGTCTGCGGTGCGTCGCTCGGTGGGGCCGGGTCGGAGGGCGCCGGGGCGCCGCCGGTGGGGCCGAGCGGTCCCCGCGCGGACGCGATGTCCCGGGCGGTCCGCGCCTGGTCCAGCGCTCGCCAGGACACGGCGGCCGACCCGAGGGACACCAGCAGCGCCAGGGCGGCCACGGCTATCACCACGAGACCCAGCCGGCCGCGTCGCGCGCCGGCCGCCGGCGGGTCCGCCGGCCCGGGACCCGCCGGGAACGACGGCGGTGGCCCACCACCCGGCGGCGGTGCGGTGCCGCCGGGAAACAGCTGTGTCGCCCCACCGGCCGGTGGGGGTGCGCCGCGACCCGGCGGTGGTGCTGTGCTGCCACCCGGGAACGTCGGCGGAGTGCCACCGCCCGGAGGGGGTGGCGGTGCGGCGCCGCCGCGCGGTGGCGGTGCGGCGCCACCCGCAGGGGGCAGCGGCGATGGCGGGGTGGGGGCGGGCTGCTCGGCGCGCGGATCGGGTTGGTTCACCGCTAAAACCTCCTGCATCGGCAGAAGTCAACGTCGGATAGGAGTCCGGCTCGGGATCGGCACGTTATCAGTAACTCGCCACTTCGCAAGGAAGAGTATTCTTCGCCGACAAGATCTGACCGAAAGCCGTCAGATATCTGCGGCCCCATCTCAACGTCCGTGGTGGAGAGGTAGATGCCGGATATCCAGGATCCGAGCCAGGCACCGACGCCAATGCCGGCTCGTCGCGGGGCACGGGTGGCCGCCGTGCTCGCGGTGCTCGGGGTGCTCATCGCGGCGGCCGCCCTGGCCCGGGACGTCTTCGACTTCAGGGTCGGGCAGGACGAACCGGCGGCGAGTCCGTCGACGCCGGGACCCGCACCGGTGAAACCGGCACCGGCCACTCCGGGCGCCGACGCGTCGCCGACTCCCGCGTCCGCATCGTCCGTCCGGCTGGACACCCTGGCCGTCGAGGCCGGGGCTGCCAATCTCGGGAAGCTGCCGCGTCAGCTCACCGGCCAACCGGGGTACGACCGTCCGGTCGTCATCGACTGTCCGACGAATGCCGGTGCGGACAAACAACGCGACGTCACGTATCGGCTCCAGCGCCGTTATCTCGATCTCACCTCGACCGTACGACCATTCTTCTCCTCTGCCGACGAGCGCGACGGCATCGTTCTCGTCTATGCGCAGGTGGCGATTCGGCAGAAGGACGGAACGATCACCCGAGTGACGCGGGGGCAGCAGTTCGACGCGCGGATGGACAATCCGCAGAAGCTCACCGCCGACCTCGAAGGGGCCGACGAGCTGACGCTGCGGATCCAGTGTCAGTACCCGGGGGGATCGGTCATCCTCACCGACGCCACGGTCAGCACGGGCTGACAGCTGGGGGCGAACCAGGTTCAACCGGCCGTCTTGCCGGTTAACGTGGCGAAATGCGCGCCGTACCGAACTGGGCCGTCGCCACGGCGGCGGCCGCGCCCGTGCTGCTGGTGGGAGGTTGGACAGTCGCGCAGGCTCGCCAGCCCGCCGGGTACGACCCGATCCGGGACACGATCAGCGAGCTGGCGGGGCAGGACGCCACCGACGCCTGGATCATGATCGTGGCCCTGGTGCTGCTCGGCTGCTGTTACGTGTCGGTCGCCGCGGTGCTGCACGCGGCAGGCCTGCCCAGCCGGTTCCTGCTCGCGGTCGGCGGGGTTGCTACCGTCGCGCTGGTGGCCTTTCCCCGTCCGCCGGTGGGTGGTTCGCTCAGTCACGGCATCGCGGCGACGGTGGCGGTGCTGGCGCTCGCGCTGTGGCCCGCCGGTTCGGCGTTGCGGCTGCCGCGTGGTCCGGACACCGCGCATCCGGATGCCCCGCAGCCGCCGTGGGCGTTCCGCCGGACCGTGGGGCTGAGTGCCACCGTGGTGCTGCTCGCCCTGTTCGGCTGGTCGGCGTTCGAGGTGACCAGCGGGTCGCGCACGGGGTTGGCCGAGCGGGTGACGGCGGTGGCGGTGGCGCTCTGGCCGCTGCTGGCGGTGCTGTCGGCCCGGCGCGCGCACCTCGCGTGGACGACAGGCACCATCCCGGTCGGTCCGGGCCTGCCCGGTGTCGTACCGCCGGATCCTCTGCGACCGGCGGACGGGCCGGACGGCCTCGCGTGAGGCGGGGTCCCGGACGCGACGCGGGCCGCCGGAGTGTTCCGGCGGCCCGCGTGCGGTGGATCGATCAGAAGACGCTGACGCCGTAGCGGCTCAGGGCCTCGGTGACGGGCTGGAAGTAGGTGGTGCCACCGGTGCGGCAGTTGCCGCTACCGCCGGAGGTCATGCCCAGGGCGATGGTGCCGGCGAACAGCGAGCCGCCGCTGTCGCCCGGCTCGGCGCAGACGTTGGTGCGGATCAGGCCGGAGACCGAGCCCTCGGCGTAGTTCACCGTGGCGTTCGTGGCGTTCACCGAGCCGCTGCGCAGGCCGGTGGTGCTGCCGGAGCGCTGCACCGACTGGCCGACCGAGGCGTTGCCGGCGGCGGTGATGTCCCGGAAGCTGCCGTTGTAGAGCGAGACGTTGCCGGCGGCGTTGGCCGAGTTGCTGTGCCGCACGATGCCGTAGTCGTTGCCCGGGAAGCTGGTGCCGGTACGGGTGCCGATCAGCGCGGTCTGGCCGGAGTTCGAGTACCAGCTCGACGAGATGTTGGTGCAGTGCCCGGCGGTCACGAAGTAGTAGGTGCTGCCGCTGCGCACGTTGAAGCCGAGCGAGCAGCGCCCGCCGCCGCCGGCGTAGATGGCCTGGCCACCGGAGATCCGGGTGCTCAGCACGCCGGCCTCGGCCTCGATCCGCACCGCGCCGTTGGCGCGCGCGGCGGCGGCCTTCACCCGCTCCAGCTTGGCGCCGGTGACGGTGCTGTCCACGGAGACGACGACCTGGTTGGTGACCGGGTCGTTCCACCAGGCGGTGCCCGGGATCTTCGCGGAACGCTCCAGTTCGGCGGTGGCCCGGTTGAGCTCGGCGGCGCCCCGGCTGACGTACTTGACGGTGGCGCCGGCGTTGCTCGCCTTACGGGCGGCGGCGGCGTCGGTCACGGTGACGACGGACCGGCCGCTGGCGTCGATGTACGAGCCGGCGGAGCGGTCGCCGAGCTGAGCGGAGAGGGCGGCAGCGGCGTCGGGCGAGGCCGCGGGGGCGGCCTGGGCGGGTGCGCCGATGAGCGTGCCGACGACCAGGCTTCCGGCCACGGCGACGGTGGCCGCGACGCGGAATGAGGACCTCGTGGGTCGCATGTAACAAACCTCCTGGGCGGGGGATACGGGTCTCGCCGGAGGCGGCTGACCCGAGGGCAACCCGGCCGATCAGGGGAAACCGGCCGAGTGAACTGAAGTATTCACATGCTTAAGATCATTTACAAGACTTGGATTCGCCCGGATTCGCCGATCTTCATCGGCCACATGCCCGCAACACCGCGGACACGCCCGCCGACACCAGCCGTCACACCGAACGGCCACCGGATCCGTTTCGGACACGCATGACCATCGATGCGTTACGCGGTCACGCGGTCCGGGAACGGCAGCCGGGTCCGCGCCGGCGGCCCGCCCTCAGGGGGTACGACGGTGAGCGCCGGGACCCGGACGCGGCAGTACGTCGCGGGGATCGTCGACCTCGTGCCCGTCGGCGCACCGCAGCGCGACGCGTACCTCCGCGCCGCAGTCGCGGTGCCCCACGCTCAGCGGCGAGCCGTCGGGGTCGGCGAGGTACCTGTCACCCCAGCCGAGTACGGCGACCAGCACCGGCCACAGGTCCAGGCCCTTCTCGGTCAGCCGGTACTCGTGCCGCAACCGGCTGCCCGGCTCCCGGTACGGCTCGCGGCGCAGCACGCCCTGCCCCACCAGAGTGGTCAGTCGACTGGTCAGCACCTGGCGCGGGATGCCGGTACGCACCCGCATGTCCTCGAAGCGCCGTACGCCGTTGAAGACCTCGCGGAGCACCACGAGCGTCCACCGCTCACCGAGGATCGCCATCGCTCGCCCGATGGTGCAGTTGTCCACCGACCAGTCAAGTGCCGCGGGTCTCATCCGCCCAGGCTAGGTCTCGTTGACAGACTCAGCAACGGGCTGCCACGCTGCGTCCATGACACAGACGCAGGAGCCGGCGCGCAGCCGTACCTTCACCTGGTCGGATCCGGCTGCCAACGCCACACAGGTCGGCCAGCGCAGCGGCCTCGACATGCTCCGCGCGATCATCGCTGGCGAACTGGCCGCGCCGCCGGTCATGCACCTGATCGACATGACGCGCATGGAGGTCGAGGAGGGGCGCGTCGTCGTCGAGCTGGTGCCGCAGGAGTTCCACTACAACCCGCTGGGCAGCGTCCACGGTGGCGTCCTGTCGACACTGCTGGACACCGCAGCCGGCTGCGCCGTACACAGCACGCTGCCCGCCGGCGTCGGCTACACCTCGCTGGACCTGAACGTGAAGTTCCTCCGCCCGGTCACCGTGGACAGCGGCACCCTGCGCTGCGAGGGCACGGTGCTGCAACGCGGCCGCCGCACAGCCCTGGCCGAAGCCCGCATCACCGACGCCAGCAACCGCCTGACAGCCCACGCCACCAGCACCTGCCTCCTACTCCCCCTCCCCTGACCCCCCGCGCCCCCGTCTCCCGCGTCGATCTTGCGGGTGCGGTCGGGAATCTGAGAACTACGCCCGGTTTCGTCACGACAGCAGTGCGAGATCGGCGGGTGGGGGCGCGGGGGGGTGGGGGTCAGCGGAGGGCCAGGCGGGCTGCTCGGGCGTCGCGCTTCTCCTCGAAGCGGCGGGCGGCCTTCTCCAGGGTCTCCAGCTGGGCCGCCAGCTGCTCGCGGGCGGCTTCGCCGTCGGCGTTCAGGCCGGTCACGTTGAACACGTCCCACTGGCGCAACACCGGCTGGAGCACCTCGTCGCGGTGCTGACGCAGGTCGTAGATGCCGGCCAGGGCGATCGCCACCGACTTGCGGGCGAAACCGTCGATGCCGTTGCCCGGCATCTGGAAGTCGGCCACCACGTCGGCGACGGCCCGCATGGCCTGACTCGGGGCCAGCTCGAAGGCGGCGGCGAGCAGGTTCCGGTAGAAGACCATGTGCAGGTTCTCGTCGGCGGCCACCCGGGCCAGCAGCGCCTCGCAGGCGGGGTCGCCGGTGGCCTTGCCGGTGTTGCGGTGCGAGATGCGGGTGGCCAGCTCCTGGAACGACACGTACGCCAGGGAGTGCAGCACCTCGTCGTCGTGCACGTTGACGTAGCCGGCGGCCATGTGCGTCATCCGGGCCCGCTCCAGCGCCACCGGGTCGACCGCCCGGGTGACGGTCAGGTAGTCGCGGATGGCGGTGCCGTGCCGGCCCTCCTCCGCGGTCCACCGGTGCACCCAGGTGCCCCACGCGCCGTCCCGGCCGAACAGGGTGGCGATCTCGTGGTGGTACGAGGGCAGGTTGTCCTCGGTCAGCAGGTTCACGATCAGCGCGGTGCGCGCCACGTCGGGGATCGTGGAGTCGGTCGGTGACCACGCCTCGCCGCCGAGCGGCCCGTCGAAGGTCCGCCCCTCGCTCCACGGCACGTACTCGTGCGGGAACCACTCCTTGGCCAGTGCGAGATGGCGGTCGAGGTTGCGGGCAACCACCGGCTCCAACTCGACGAGGAGTGCGGTCTGGCTGAGTGTGGTGCTCATGGTCACGAGAAGCTCCCTACGGTGGCGTAACTTACGCTACCGTAGGTCCCAGCGGCCGTACGCGCCAGTCGTGACGCTCAGCCAACCGTGGGAGTCAGGTCCTCCCGGGGCGGCATCCACTCCCCCGCAGTGGCCGTGACCTGCTCACCCGAACGAATGTCCTTCACCTCGTCCGGCGCGCCGTCGGCCCCCGGGAACCACACGTACGGGATGCCCCGTCGCTCGGCGTAGCGGATCTGCTTGCCGAACTTCGCCGCGCTCGGCGACACCTCGGTGGGCACCCCGCGCCGCCGCAGCGCCTCGGCCACCCGGTTGCTGGCCGCACGGCGCTCCTCGCTGGTGACCGCCACCAGCACGGCCGTCGGCACCTCCCGGGAGACGGGCAGCTGACCCGCGCCGAAGAGCAGCCCGAGCAGCCGGGTCACCCCGATCGAGATCCCCACCCCCGGGTACGAGGTGGCGCCGGCGGTCGCCAGGTTGTCGTACCGGCCACCGGAGCAGATCGAGCCGAACCGCTCGTAGCCGCGCAGCTGGGTCTCGTAGACGGTGCCGGTGTAGTAGTCCAGGCCGCGGGCGATGCGCAGGTCGGCCACGCAGAGGCCGGGCGAGTGCTCGGCGGCGGTCTCCACCACCCGGACCAGCTCCTCGATGCCCTCGTCGAGCAGCGGGTCGGTGACCCCCAGCGCGCGGACGGCGTCGGCGAACGAGGCGTCCGGCGCGGAGATCTCGGCAAGCGCGAGGCACGCCTTGGCCTGCGCCTCGCTCGCACCGGCGGTCTGGGCCAGCAGCTCGGCCACCTTCGCCGGCCCGATCTTGTCGAGCTTGTCCACGGCCCGCAGCGCCGCCTCCGGATCGGTCAACCCGATGCCCCGGTAGAAGCCCTCGCAGATCTTGCGGTTGTTCACCTGGATGGTCACCGGCGGGATCGGCAGCGAGCGCAACGCGTCGCCGATCACCAGGGGCATCTCCGCCTCGTGGTGCGGGGCCAGGGTGTCCCGGTCGACGATGTCGATGTCGGCCTGCACGAACTCCCGGTAACGCCCCTCCTGCGGCCGCTCCCCCCGCCACACCTTCTGGATCTGGTAGCGGCGGAACGGGAAGGCCAGCTTGCCGGCGTTCTCCAGCACGTACCTGGCGAACGGCACGGTCAGGTCGAAGTGCAGGCCCAACTGGTCGTCGCCGCCGGCGCCCTCGGCGTCGGCGTGCAGCCGCCGGATCACGTAGACCTCCTTGGAGGTCTCCCCCTTGCGCAGGAGCTGGTCGAGGGGCTCCACGGCGCGGGTCTCCAGCGGGGCGAAGCCGTACAGCTCGAAGGTGGCCCGGATCCTGTCGAGCACGAACTGCTCGACCATCCGCTGACCAGGGGGCCACTCCGGGAAACCGGAGATGGGCGTGGGCTTGCTCATCGGCGTACTCCTTGCGGTGCCGCGCCCACGGCGCGGTGATGTCGTGGGTCCGCGCGCGGCGCGGACGAAGGACTAGAGGCCCCGGTTGGGCGCGGCCGGCGACGTGCCGGCCACCTCGACGAGGTACGGGTTGCTGGCACGCTCGCGGCCGATGGTGGTGCTCGGGCCGTGGCCGGGCAGGACGACTGTGTCGTCGGCCAGCGGGAGGATCTTGTCGCGCAGGCTGGTGAGCATGGCCGGCATGCTTCCGCCCGGCAGGTCGGTGCGGCCGATCGACCCCGCGAAGAGCACGTCGCCGGAGAGGCAGATCTCGTCCGCCTCCCAACCCGAGCCCGCGCCGGGCAGCCGGAACAGCACCGACCCGCCGGTATGGCCCGGGGCGTGGTCGACGGCGATCTCCAGGCCGGCGAGGGTGAGCGTGGCGCCGTCGGTCAGCTCCGCCACGTCCTCCGGCTCGGTGTAGCTCAACCGGCCGCCGAAGAGCGACGTCAGGTCGGTGGACAGGCCCTTGGCGGGATCGGCCAGCATCTCCCGGTCGCCGGGGTGCACGTACGCGGTGATGCCGCGCGCACCGCAGACCGGCGCGACCGAGAAGGTGTGGTCCAGGTGGCCGTGGGTCAGCAGCACGGCGGCCGGATGCAGGCGGTGCTCGGCGAGCAACGCGTCGAGCTGGTCGAGCACGCCGATGCCGGGGTCGACCACCACGCACTGCTCCCCCGGCGCGGTCGCCACCACGTAGCAGTTGGTGCCGAACGCGTCGGCGGGAAAGCCGGCCACGAGCACGGGCCCTGTCCTTCCGTCGAACCGTCGTCCTGCCCAGCAGCCTATCCGGCCGGGCGAACCGGTTTGTCGCGTCCGTCCCACCAGCCCCGTGCAGCACAGTGACATCGCCCGATAAGCGCTGCTCGCGGCGGGGTGGACCTCGTACACCACATTCCCAGTCGCTAGCCGTACACTCTGGCGGGCGTGTGGCGCGGCACACGTGACGCCCGGACGGGCCGGGACGCCCGGCCGCCGGCGACGACCTGGCGAAGGAAAGGGGAGCACGGGTGCCTTCCAGCAGGGACCGGCAGCGCAAACTGGCGCGGGCCAAGCTCGACCGGCAGCTGGCCCGCCGGGCCGCCGCCACGCGGCGGCGTCGGCAGATCCAGGCCGGTGTCGGGGCGGCGCTGGTCCTCGTGCTGATCGTGGCCGGTTCGGCGTGGGCGCTCGGGGCGTTCGACTCCGACCCGAAGAAGAACACGGCCGCGGAGGACACCTGCCTCTGGACGCCGCAGGACGCGACGGCCAACACCAACCTCAAGGACGTCGGCACGCCGGAGGCCAAGGGCCTGCCGACCGCCGGCACCCGGGCGATGACCGTGACCACCAACCAGGGCGCGCCGATCACCGCCGAGCTGAACCTGACCAACTCGCCCTGCGCTGCGGCGAGCATCGCCCACCTGGCGAGCCGGTCGTTCTACGACAACACCAAGTGCCACGAGATCACCGCCGACGGGGCGCTGCGCTGCGGCGACCCCAGCGGCACCGGCCTGGGCGGGCCCACCTACTCGTTCTACGACGAGGACGTGCCGACCGTGCCGTCGGCCTCCCCGTCGGCCAGCCCGGCGCCCGGCCAGCCACCGACGTACCCCAAGGGCACCGTGGCGATGATCTCCAACCCGCCGGGCAACAACGGCAGCCAGTTCCTGATCTTCTTCAAGGACTTCACCACCACCGACCCGAAGTTCCCGGTGGTCGGCAAGGTCACCGGCGGTCTGGACGTGATCGAGAAGATCGGCGCCCTGCCGACCGTGGACAATGGGAGCGGGGCGAAGGTCAAGCCCAAGACCGACGTGGTGATCCAGAGCCTCACGGTCGGCGAGCCCGTCACCGGCGCGGCAGCGACGCCGTCCGGCGCCCCGGCCAGCAGCCCGAGCGCCGGCTGACCGGTCGCACCACCCACCCGAGCGGCACCCGGAAACAGACAGCCAGGAGGATCCAGGCGTGACGTCCACCAGAGAGCGGCAGCGCGCGGCGGCACGCGCCCGACTCGAGAAGGAGATGGCCGAGCGGGCGGGCAAGGCCCGCAAGCGCCGCCAGACGCAGGCGATCGTCAGCGCGGCCGCCGTGCTGGTGCTCGTGGTCGCCGGCACCGTCTGGCTGGCGACCACCCTCGGCGGTGACGACGACGACAAGACCGACACCGCCGCGCCGGCGGCCGGCGCGTCCGAGTGCGTCTACAACGAGGTGCCGGCCGACCAGCGGTCGCCGCAGATCAAGGATGTCGGACTGCCGAGCAACCAGCAGTCCGCCAAGGGTGTGCAGACCATGACGATCACCACGAACCTCGGCCCGATCACGGCCAAGGTCGACCGGTCGTTGGTGCCGTGCACGGCGGGGGCCTTCACGCTCCTCGCGGACAAGAACTTCTTCGACAACTCCAAGTGCCACCGCCTCGTCACCGAGGGCATCAAGGTGCTCCAGTGCGGCGACCCGAGCGCCACCGGCAAGGGTTGGCGGGACACCGACGGCACCGGCGGCCCGAGCTTCCGGCTGCCGGAGGAGAACCTGCCGACCGACAAGCGCCCGCCGTACCCGGAGGGTGTCATCGCGATGGCCAACTCCGGCCAGCCCGGCAGCACCGGCAGCCAGTTCTTCATCGTCTACGGCGACTCGCCGCTGGACCCGGCGTACACGGTGCTGGGCAGCGTCACCGGCGGCATGGACATCGTCAAGGACGTGGCCAAGGCCGGTGACGACGGGGCGTTCGCCCAGCAGGCCGGCGGTGGTCACCCGAAGAAGGAGGTCGTCATCACCGACCTCACGATGAGCAACCCGCAGGGCTGACGCCCGGGGAGACGACGAAGCGCCCGCCGGCTGAGCCGGCGGGCGCTGTCGTGTCCGGGGTACGCGTCAGGCGCCCGAGGTGACCCGGTACGCGTCGAACACACCGTCGACCTTGCGGACCGTGGCCAGCAGGTGGCCCAGGTGCTTCGGGTCGGCCATCTCGAAGCTGAACCGGCTCACCGCCACCCGGTCGCGGGTGGTGGTGACGGTGGCGGAGAGGATGTTGACCCGCTCGTCGGAGAGCACCCGGGTGACGTCGGCCAGCAGCTTGTGCCGGTCCAGGGCCTCGACCTGGATGGCGACCAGGAACGTCGAGGCGGACGTGAGCTTCCAACTCACCTCGACGACCCGCTCGGCCTGCGCCCGCAGGTCCTCGGCGTTGGCGCAGTCGTCGCGGTGCACGCTCACCCCGCCGGAGCGGGTGACGAAGCCGAACACCGAGTCCGGTGGGACCGGGGTGCAGCAGCGGGCCAGCTTGATCCAGACGTCACTGACGCCCCGGACGACGACACCGGGGTCGCTGCTGCTCTGCCGGCTGCGCGGCGGCCGGGTGGCGACGGCGGTCTCGGCGATGTCCTCCGCCGCGCCCTCCTCGCCGCCGTACGCGGCCATCAGCTTCTGCACCACCGACTGCGCGGACACCTGACTGTCGCCGACAGCGGCGTACAGCGACGCCACGTCGGCGAGGTGCAGGTCCCGGGCGATCGACATCAGCGCGTCGGAGGTGAGCATCCGCTGCAACGGCATGCCCTGCTTGCGCATCGCCTTGACGATCGCGTCCTTGCCGGCCTCGATCGCCTCCTCGCGGCGCTCCTTGTTGAAGTACTGGCGGATCTTCGTGCGGGCCCGTGGGCTCTTGACGAAACCCAGCCAGTCCTGCGTGGGGCCGGCCGTCTCGGACTTCGACGTGAAGATCTCGATCACGTCGCCGTTGGACAGCGTCGACTCCAGCGGCACCAACTTGCCGTTGACCCGCGCGCCGATGCACTTGTGCCCGACCTCGGTGTGCACCGCGTACGCGAAGTCCACAGGCGTCGACCCGGTCGGCAGCGGGATGACGTCACCCTTGGGGGTGAAGACGTACACCTCCTGGCTGGACAGGTCGAACCGCAGCGCGTCCAGGAACTCGCTCGGGTCGGCCGCCTCCCGCTGCCAGTCCAGCAGCTGCCGCAGCCAGGTCATCTCGTCGATGTGCGCCGGCGGGCCGACGATCTGGGTGCCCTTGTGCTCCTTGTACTTCCAGTGCGCGGCGATGCCGAACTCGGCGGTGCGGTGCATCGCGTACGTGCGGATCTGCATCTCCACCGGCTTGCCGGTAGGCCCGATGACAGTCGTGTGCAACGACTGGTACATGTTGAACTTGGGCATGGCGATGTAGTCCTTGAAGCGGCCGGGCACCGGCTGCCAGTTGGCGTGGATCACGCCCAACGCCGCGTAGCAGTCGCGCACCGTGTCGACCAGGATCCGCACACCCACCAGGTCGTAGATGTCGTTGAAGTCGCGACCCCGCACGATCATCTTCTGGTAGATCGAGTAGAGGTGCTTCGGCCGCCCGGTCGTCTCCGCCTTGATCTTGGCGGCCTTGAGGTCGGTGCCGACCTTCTGGGTGACCTGGCGCAACAGCGACTCACGCTGCGGCTGGTGCTCCCCGATCAGCCGGTTGATCTCCTCGTAGCGCTTCGGGAAGAGCGTGCCGAAGGACAGGTCCTCCAGCTCCCACTTGATCGTGTTCATGCCGAGCCGGTGCGCCAGCGGCGCCAGGATCTCCAGCGTCTCCTTGGCCTTCTGCTCCTGCTTGGGGCGGGGCAGGAAGGTCAGGGTGCGCATGTTGTGCAGCCGGTCCGCCAGCTTGATCACCAGCACCCGCGGGTCCTTGGCCATCGCCACGACCATCTTGCGGATCGTCTCGGCCTTCGCCGCGTCACCCAGCTTGACCTTGTCGAGCTTGGTGACGCCGTCGACGAGCAGGGCGACCTCGCCACCGAAGTCGGCGCGCATCGCGTCGAGGGTGTACTCGGTGTCCTCGATGGTGTCGTGCAGCAGGGCGGCGACCAGCGTCGTGGTGTCCATCCCCAGATTGCCCAGGATCGTCGCCACCGCAAGGGGGTGCGTGATGTACGGGTCGCCGGACTTGCGGTACTGCCCGGAGTGCCACCGCGCGGCCGTGTCGAAGGCGCGCTGCAACAGCCGGACGTCGGCCTTCGGGTGGTTGTCCCGGTGGCTCGCGATGAGCGGCTCCAGGACCTCGCTGACCTGCGAGGTCTGCCACGGCGCGTTGAACCGTGCCAGCCGGGCGCGGACCCGACGGCCGGTGGGCGCGTTGGACAGCGCGAAACCGCCACTCGGCGACGGGTCGACGCCGGCGTCGGTCGGGAACGGCACCACGACCCCGTCGGCGCCGGGCGCGGCCTCGACGCTCGGTGGGCCGCTGATCGGGCGTACCGTGCTCTCGCCCGCGGCCGTGCCGGAGCCGTTGCCGGTGCCCGTCACCCGGGCCGGCGCGTCGCCTGTCCGGTCAGTCACCGAGCCGTCAGCGTCGCCTGTCGGGTGCACCGTGCCCTCCGCCGGAGGGACGACATCGTGGGACACCGGCCTCCTCACCGCTCGCCGGAAACACACCGACCGAACATCGGCCGGCCTGGTCTCGCCTCGCCGGACGTGTGCGGCCGGCGTCAGCAAAGGGCAATGCTACCCGCACCGGAGGGCCCCTGCCGCTCCGCCGGACGGTCGACGCAGGCAGTGTCCGCCGGATCCGGGATCAAACGGTCAAGCACGGGTTGAACGGCTCAAACGGTCAGCAGGGCGTGCACCGGACGCTGCGCCAACCGCTCGCGCCCTCCCAGGAACCCGAGCTCCAACAGCACGGTGAAGCCGGTGACGGTGCCGCCGGCCCGCTCGACCAGGTCCAGCGTCGCCTCGGCGGTGCCGCCGGTGGCCAACACGTCGTCGACGACCAGGACCCGGTGCCCGGCGGTGAAGGCATCCTCGTGCACTTCCAGGGTGGCCTCGCCGTACTCCAGGTCGTAGGACACCGAGTGCGCCGGACGGGGCAGCTTGCCGGCCTTGCGCACCGGCACCACTCCCACCCCGGCCGCGTAGGCGACGGCCGCCGCGACGACGAAGCCGCGCGCCTCGATGCCGACCACCACGTCGAAGGCGTCCCGCCCGTGGTACGCGACAATCCCGTCGATCACCTCACGGAAGACCTTCCCGTCGGCGAACAGCGGCATCAGGTCCTTGAACAGGACGCCGGGCTTGGGAAAGTCGGGCACGTCCAGCACCCGGCTGGCGACCAGTCGGGCGGCCTCCGGGCCGCTGTCCCCGCGCGCCTCGGTGCTGTGGGTCTCCGTCACGGCTGTTCCGCTCTCCTTCAACGACGACGGCGTCCGGCAGTGCTGCTCACACAGCATGCCGGACGCCGTTCGGGCGTTTCCGTTCGGGTCAGCGCCGCTTGGCGCCACCCGGCCGGTTGCCGCCGCCACCCGGGCGACCGCCCCGAGTGCCGGTCGGTCGCTTACCGGCCGGCCGGGCGCCCACCTTGGGGGCGGCACCGGCCAGCGCCGCGGCGTCCGGGTCGAGCGGCTCGTCGGTCGCGTCGGCCCGGGTCGGGCTGGCGGACCCCTTCGGGGTGACCTCGCCACGGGCCAGGGCGCCCCGGCGGGCCAGGACGCGCTTGTTGTGCGCCTGGATCCGCGGGTCGTAGTTCTTCAGCAGCGCCAGCAGCGGCGTCGCCACCAGGATGGAGGTCAGGAACGCCACCGCCATACCGACGAACAGCACCAGACCGAGGTCCTTCAGCGTGCCCGCGCCGAGCAGGCCGGCACCGATGAACAGCAGACCACCCACGGGCAGCAGCGCCACCACCGAGGTGTTCAGCGACCGCATGAGGCTCTGGTTGACGGCCAGGTTGGCCGCCTCGCCGTACGTCTGGTTGTTGTTCGCGGTGATACCCCGGGTGTTCTCCTGCACCTTGTCGAAGACCACCACCACGTCGTAGAGCGCGAAGCCCAGGATCGTGAGGAAGCCGATGATCGTCGACGGGGTGACCTCGAAGCCGACGAGCGAGTAGATGCCGGCGGTGAGGACCAGGTTCGTGATCAGCGAGGCGACCGCGGCGACGGCCATCCGCCACTCGAAGCGCAGGATCAGGTAGACCATCACCAGCGCGATGAAGATGACCAGACCGAGCACGGCCCGCTCGGTGACCTGGCTGCCCCACGCCTCGCTGACCTGGTTGCTGCTGATCTCGTCGACGTTGATGCCGAGGTCCTCGGCGATCTGCGCCTTGACCGCGGTCGCCTGCTCGGCGCTGAGCTGCGGCGTACGCAGCTCGTACGAGTCGCCGCCCGGGCCGCCGACCTTCTGCGTGGTGGCCACCGCGACGCCGGTGTTCTCGGCGGCGAGGGCCGAGTTGACCTCCCGCTCGGCGTCGTCGAGCGTGCCGACACTGGCCGGCACCTGGAACGAGTTGCCGCCGGCGAACTCGATGCCGAGGCTGAAGCCGCGCAGCCCGAAGCTGAGGATTGCGATCAGGATCAGGACACCGGCGACGCCGAACCAGAGCTTGCGCTTGCCGACGATGTTGAGACCGGCCTCGCCGTTGTAGAGGCGGCTCGCAAGACCGTTAGCAGCCATCTCAGGCCTCCTTGGCGCGCGGGTTGCGGGGCTGAGTCTGCTGGGTGCGGGCCGGGAGCGCCCGGCCCAGACCGCTGACCCGCGGGGACAGGAACGCCTTCGTCGAGGCGAACATCGTCATGATCGGGTGCCGGAAGAGGAACACCACCACGAGGTCCAGCACGGTGGCCAGGCCGAGGGCGAAGGCGAAGCCCTTGACCGTGCCGACCGACACCACGTAGAGCACCACCGCCGAGAGCAGGGTGATCGCGTTGGCCGAGATGATCGTCCGGCGGGCGCGGATCCAGGCACGCGGTACGGCGCTGCGCGGGCTACGCCCCTCCCGGATCTCGTCCTTCAACCGTTCGAAGTAGATGACGAACGAGTCCGCCGCCACACCGAGCGAGACGATCATGCCCGCGATGCCGGCGAGGGTGAGCGTGAAGCCGATCTGCCGGCCGAGCACCACGAGCGCGCCGAAGACCAGCAGCGCCGAGAGGATCAGGCTCAGGAAGATCACCGAGCCGAGCAGCCGGTAGTAGAAGAACGCGTAGATGATGACCAGCAGCATGCCGATGCCGGCCGCGAGCAGACCCGCCCGCAGGTGGCTGGCGCCCAGCGTGGCGGTGACGTTCTGCGCCTCCTGCTGCTCGAAGGTCACCGGCAGCGCGCCGTAGCGGAGCTGACCGGCCAGCGTGCTGGCGTCCTTCTGGGTGAAGTTGCCGGTGATCTGGGAGTTGCCGGTCAGCACGCCCTGGATCTCCGGCGAGGAGACGATCTCGTTGTCCAGCACGACGGCCACCCGGCACTTGCCGTCCTGGCCCAGCGCGGTCGCGTCGCAGGCCTGGCCCTCGTTGTTGAACGCCTCACGGGTCAGCGCGGTCCACTTGCCCTGGCCGTTGCCGGTGAAGTCGAGGCTGACCACCCAGGAGTTGGTCTGGTCGAGCACCGCGTCGGCGTCGGACACGTCGGTGCCCAGCACCTTGGCCTGGTCGAGCAGGTACTTCGAGGCGCCGTCCTCGCAGGAGACCACCTGCTGCTTCGCGTCGGAGATGGACGCCGGGGGACGCTGGTCGAGCTGTGCGCAGCCGATCGTCGGCACGTTGAACTGCATCTGCGCCGGCAGCACGGCCACCTCTTGCGGCGTCAACGTGCCGAACGGCTTGAGCTTGTCGGCGAGCGACGGGTCGGCGCTCAGGTCGGCCGGGGCCTGCAGACCGTTGGCGGCCTGCCAGGCGGCGGCGCCCACCTTCTGCTCGACGGCCTTGCGCTGCTCCTCGATGCTGGCCGGCACCGGCTCGGCGCTGGCACTCGGCGTCGGCGCGGCGGCACTCGGCGAGGCCGGGGCGGACGCCGACGGGGTCGGCGCGACGCTCGGCGACGCCGGGGCCATGCCGCCCTGACCGCCGCTGGGCGACGCGGTCGCCTTCGGCGCGCCGCTGCCCGACGGGGTCACCTTCGGCGCGGCACTACCCGACGGGGCCGGCGACGCGGCGCCGGACGGGCTCGGCGTGGCGGCCGGCGGCGCGGCAGCGGTCCCGCTGCCGTCGGCGGCCTTGAGCACCTTGCGGAAGCGCAGCTCGGCCGCCTCGCCGACGTCGTCGAGGTTGCGGTTCTCACCGGGCAGGGAGATGACGATGTTCCGGTTGCCCTCGGTGACGACCTCGGCCTCGGCCACGCCGAACGCGTTGACCCGGCTCTCGATGATCTGCCGGGCCTCCTCGAGGTTGTCCGCCGTCGGAGGCTTGCCGTCGACGGAGTTGGTCGCCTCCAGCGTCACCCGGGTGCCGCCGATCAGGTCCAGACCGAGCCGTGGCTCGAGCCGGTCCTTCAAGCTGCCGCTGGCACCGCCCGCGAAGAACACCAGAAGGTAGAGGACCACGAAGATGAACCCGAGCACGGCGAGCTGCCGGCCGGGGCGCATCTGTCCCTGAGGTGGTGCCACGGTTGTCCTGTCTCCCTGTACGGTCGCGCCGCTGCCAGCAGCGGCGGCGAGTGTCGGGCCGGGGGCCCCGGCCGACGGGTCTGACCTGGGTCGGCGAGGTGCCGACACGATGGCCGGACGGGCCGACGCGGGACGCCGACGGTCACGGGAACGTGCCGACGCCCGGCGTCGACCCAACTATCCAGTTTTCACGTCTCGTTCGCTGCCCCGTCGGGCGCGACGACCCCCGGGAGTGCTCGACCCGGCCGTACGCCGGAGGGCACCACCCTCGGGAGGGAGGTCAGTCCTTGACGGTTTCCGCGTCCTCGGTGACCGGCTCGCTCGGCAGCTCCGCGCGGGTGACGACCCGGGCGATGGCCGGCCGGGCGTAGCGCGTCTGCACACCGGGGGCGACCTCGATCAGGACGGTGTCGTCCTCGACGCCCGTGACCGTGCCGTAGAGCCCACCGATGGTGACGACCTCGTCGCCGGGGCCGAGCGCGGACTGCATCGCCTCCGCCTCGCGGCGGCGCTTCTGCTGGGGGCGGATCATCATGAAGTACATGACACCGAAGAGCAGGGCGATCATCAGGATCGGCGTGAAGCCGCCGGCGCCGCCGCCCGCTGCTAGGTAATGCACAGTTACTGACCTTCCCATTGGCCACCTGCCCGGCACGGGGAGTGCCGGAGCGGAGGCGGATTCTCACGTCCCGTACAGACCGCGGCGAAGTCTAATCCCTGCACCTGAGAACACCGAATGCGGCACAGATCACGTTCACATCACGGCTGATCGGTCTCCAACGAGAACAGATCGGGCACTGGTGGGACTTCTGCACCAAATGTACCATTCGGGGGCGTTCGGCCCAGGTGCCGCCAGGCAGCCTCGGTGGCCACCCGACCTCGCGGGGTACGCGCCAGCAGACCGGCCCGCACCAGGAAGGGCTCACACACCTCCTCCACGGTGTCCGGCTGCTCCCCCACCGCCACGGCGAGCGTCGACAACCCCACCGGCCCACCCCGGAACGAGTCGACGAGCGCGGTCAGCACCGCCCGGTCCAGCCGGTCCAGGCCCAGCGCGTCCACGTCGTACACCGTCAGGGCCTTGCGGGCGGTCCCCAGGGTGACCACACCGTCGGCGCGGACCTCGGCGTAGTCCCGGACCCGGCGCAGCAGCCGGTTGGCGATCCGCGGGGTACCCCGGGACCGGCCGGCGATCTCGGACGCGCCGTCAGCCGTGATCGGCACACCCAGGATCCGGGCCGACCGGTGCAGCAGCGTCTCCAGATCCGCCGGGGCGTAGAAGTCGAGGTGCGCGACGAAACCGAACCGGTCCCGCATCGGCCCGGTCAACAGACCCGAACGGGTCGTCGCCCCGACCAGGGTGAACGGCTCCACGTCCAACGGGATCGCGGTCGCGCCCGGCCCCTTGCCGACCACCACGTCGACCCGGAAGTCCTCCATCGCGCTGTACAGCAGCTCCTCCGCCGGGCGCGCGATCCGATGGATCTCGTCGATGAACAGCACGTCACCCTCGGCCAGGCTGGTCAGGATCGCCGCCAGGTCACCCGACCGCTCGATCGCCGGACCGCTTGTCACCCGGATGCCCGCGCCCAGCTCGGCGGCGACGATGTTGGCCAGACTCGTCTTACCCAGCCCCGGCGGACCCGAGAGCAGAATGTGGTCCGGAGGCGAACCCCGCCGCATCGCGCCCTGCAACAACAGGTCGAGCTGGTCCCGTACCCGGTCCTGGGCGATGAACTCGGCCAGCCGCCGCGGCCGGACCGTGGCCTCCACGTCCCGGTCGGCGTCGCTGACGTACGCCGAGACGAGCCCCTCGGTCTCACTCATCGGGTACGGCCCAGCAGGCGGATGGCCTGCTTGAGCAGGACCGGAACGGGCGGCGTCGCACCGTCGATGGTCTCCGCGACGGCGGCAACCGCCTGGTCGGCCTGACCGGCTGTCCAGCCCAGCCCGACGAGCGCCTGGCGAACCTGGTCGGGCCAGGCGCCACCGGTCACCCCGCCCACCCCGTCGGCGCCGACCGGCACCGGGCCGATCCGGTCGCGCAGCTCCAACACCAGACGCTCGGCGCCCTTCTTGCCGATCCCGGGCACCCGGGTCAGCGTCGCTGTGTCGGCGTTGGCGATCGCCTTGCGTACCGCGTCGGGGGTGTGCACCGCCAACACCGCCTGGGCCAGCCGCGGACCGACACCACTGGCGGTCTGGAGCAACTCGAACAACGACCGGGCGTCGTCGTCGGCGAACCCGTAGAGGGTCAGCGAGTCTTCCCGGACGATCAGGCTGGTGGCCAGCCGGGCGGTCTGGCCGACCCGCAGCTCGGCCAGGGTGCCGGGGGCACAGTGCACGGCCAGGCCGACACCGCCCACCTCGATCACCGCCTGGTCCGGTCCCGTCGCGGTCACCGTGCCGCGCACGCTGGCGATCATCGCGTTCCTCCTCGTCGTGCCCGGTCGGCCGCCGCGGCCAGCTTCGAGCGGGTACCGCCGCGCCACACGTGACAGATGGCGAGGGCAAGCGCGTCGGCGGCGTCGGCCGGCTTCGGCGGCTCGTCCAGCCGCAGCAACCGGGTCACCATCGCGGTCATCTGCGCCTTGTCGGCCTGACCGGAGCCGGTCACGGCCGCCTTCACCTCACTCGGCGTGTACGTCTGCACCGGCAACCCCGCGCGCGCCCCGGCCAGCACCGCGATGCCGCTGGCCTGCGCGGTGCCCATCACGGTGCGGACGTTGTGCTGGCTGAACACCCGCTCCACGGCGACGCTCTCCGGCTGGTGCTCGGCGACCAGCTTGCTCAGTGACCGGTCCAGGTGCAACAGGCGCAGGGCCAGGTCGTCGGCCGGGTCCGTGTAGACCACGTAGTAGGCGACCAGCGTGCAGGGCCGGCCGGGCACACCCTCGACCACGCCCACCCCACACCGGGTCAACCCCGGATCGACACCCAGAACCCGCACCCGCACCCCTTCCCCAGCCACCAGCAGTACGTGTGTTCGACACCCTAACGGGCGCCCTCCCCACCAGCCCCACGGGACACGCCCTCCCGTCGCCCGTCGCCCGTCGCCCGTCGCCCGTCGCCCGTCGCCCGTCGCCCGTCGCCCGTCGCCCCTCGCCCCTCGCCCCTCGCCCCTCGCCCCTCGCCCCTCGCCCCTCGCCCCTCGCCCCTCGCCCCTCGCCCCTCGCCCCTCGCCCCTCGCCC
>NZ_JBEXGP010000031.1:0-34156 GCF_040607375.1 Micromonospora sp. NPDC005298 | reverse complement strand
ACGCCCCTCGCCCCTCGCCCCTCGCCCCTCGCCCCTCGCCCCTCGCCCCTCGCCCCTCGCCCCTCGCCCCTCGCCCCTCGCCCCTCGCCCCTCGCCAAGATCGTGCTCGATCCCGGAAGTAGTGGCCTCGGCGACGCGCCGAGGCCACTCGATCCCGGAAGTTGCGCGGTATTGCTTGCCGGGCGGCCGGGCCGACCTGCCCACCCCGCCCCCTTTGCTCTGCACCTCAATACGCACCGATAGCGGAGGGTCACTGTCGCCGCCGTGGGTGCAGAGCAAAGGGGGTAAGCGCCACCGCCCCAGCCCGCCACCTCCCCAGCCCGCCACCACCCCAGCCCGCCACCGCCCCAGCCCGCCACCGCCCCAGCGCGGCGCGGCACCACCCCGGTCCGGGACGGCCCAAGCGCCGCACCGCCCGGGCCCGGCGCGGGCCGGGGAGTGGGGCGGCCGCAGGCCGGATGGGGCGGCCGGGCCGGCAGGGACGGGTGGGACCACACAGCTTGGGACCGGAGTATGTGTCGTCGGCCCATGTGCCGGGGCTCTAACAGCTCGTAACTTCTTGCGCCATGACGGCAGAACCCGTGGCGGTCCCCCACGTCGTGCAGGTCGACCTCGCCGGTCGGACCGCCCTGGTCACCGGGGGCGGGAGCGGCATCGGGCGGGCGTGTGCCCTGCGGCTGGCCGCGGCCGGCGCGAAGGTGCTGGTGGTGGATCGCAACCTGGAGGCGGCCAAGGCGGTGGCCGCCGAGGCCGCCGGTCGGGCCGAGGGTGTGGACCTGGCTGACTCCGCCGCGGTGGACCGGCTCGACGCGGACGTCGACATCGTGGTCAACAACGCCGGGCTGCAGCACGTCGCCCCGTTGCAGGACTTCCCCGTCGAACGTTTCGAGTACATCCAGCGGGTGATGGTCGAGGCGCCGTTCCTGCTGATCCGTCGGGCGCTGCCGCACATGTACGCGCGTGGCTGGGGGCGGATCGTCAACATCTCCTCGGTGCACGGGCTGCGCGCGTCGCCGTACAAGGCGGCCTATGTCTCGGCGAAGCACGCCCTGGAAGGGCTGTCCAAGGTGGTCGCGTTGGAGGGCGCCGCGCACGGGGTGACGGCCAACTGCATCAACCCGGCGTACGTGCGCACGGCGTTGGTGGAGAGCCAGATCGCCGATCAGGCCGCCAGTCACGGCATCGACGAGTCCGAGGTGATCGAGAAGATCATGTTGGCCCGCGCGGCGATCAAGCGTCTGATCGAGCCGGAGGAGGTGGCGGAGCTGCTGGCGTACCTCTGCTCACCGCCGGCGGCCTTCATCACCGGCGCGTCGATCGCCCTCGACGGGGGCTGGACGGCCAACTAGTGCGCCCAAGCACAATGTCGACCATGTCGTCGTCGGTGGAGTTCCTGGAGCTGCTCGCCCGTGAGGCCGCCCCGGTGGAGTTCGAGGGGCCGCTGGTGGCCGCACGGGCGGCCGGCCTGCCCGCCGACCGGCTGGCCGAGCTGGAGCAGGCCAAGGCGGTGGCGCTGCGGGTCCGCGCGCTGCTGGAGCGTCGGCGTCGTCGCGAGACCGAGCTGTCCGGCCTGTACGACACGGTGAGTGACCTGGCCGGCCTGCGCGACCTGGACGACGTGCTGCGGGCGATCGTGCACCGGGCCCGCAACCTGCTCGGCGCCGACGTGGCCTACATGACGCTCAACGACGACGAGCGCGGCGACACCTACATGCGGGTGACCGACGGGTCGGTGTCGGCGCGTTTCCAACGTCTGCGGCTGCCGATGGGCGCGGGCCTCGGTGGTCTGGTGGCTCAGTCGGGAGCCCCGTACGTGACGGCGAACTACGGCGAGGACGAACGCTTCCACCACACCGGGGAGATCGACGCCGGGGTCGGTGAGGAGGGCCTGGTGGCGATCCTCGGGGTGCCGCTGCGGCTCGGTTCGACCTCGATCGGGGTGCTCTACGCGGCGAACCGGTCCGCCCGGCCGTTCGCCCGGGAGGAGGTGGCGCTGCTGGTGTCGCTCGCCGCACACGCCGCGGTGGCGATCGACACGGCCCGGCTGCTGGCCGAGACCCGTTCGGCGCTGGCCGAGCTGTCGGCGGCGAACACCACCATCAGGGCGCACAGCAGCTCGGTGGAGCGGGCCGCGGCGGCCCACGACCGGATGACGGCGCTGGTGCTGCGCGGCGGCGGCGTGGAGGACGTGGCCGCCGCGGTGACCGAGGTGCTGGGCGGGGCGCTGTTGGCGCTGGACGCCGAGGGTCGGCTGCTGGCCCGGGTGGGCGAGATCGACGAGCCGGACCGGACGGACATCGTCGAGGCGGTGGCCGCGTCGCGGACCGAGGGGCGCAGTGTGCGTCGCGGCCCGCTCTGGTACGCGGCGGTGGTGGCGGGCGCGGAGAACCTGGGCGCCCTGGTGCTGCGCCCCGACGACGAGCTGGTCGACGCCGACCAGCGGATCCTGGAGCGGGCGGCGCTGGTGACCGCGCTGCTGCTGCTGTTCCGACGGACCGTGGCCGAGGCCGAGGGGCGGGTTCGTGGCGAGCTGCTGGACGACCTGATCGCCCGTCCGCTGCGGGACACCGACGCGCTGCGTAGCCGGGGCCGCCGCCTGGGGGTGGACCTGGACGCCCCGCACGTGCTGGTGGCGGTGGGCGACGACGCGATCGCCGCCACCGGTTCGGCCCGGCAGCGGGTGCTGTCCTGGGCCACCACGTACGCCTCGGCGCGCGGTGGCCTGGCGGCGGCGCGCGACGGTCGGGTGGTGTTGATGCTGCCCGGTCGGGACGCCGGTGGCAGTGCCCGCGCGGTGGCCCGGGACCTGTCCCGGGTGACCGGCCGACCGGTGACCGCCGGTGCGAGCGGCCCGGCCACCGGGCCGACGGCGCTGGCGGGGACGTTCCACGAGGCGGACCGGTGCCTGACCGCGCTCGGCGCGTTGGGGCGGGCCGGTCAGGGGGCGAGCACGGCGGAGCTGGGCTTCGTCGGGCTGCTGCTGGGCACGGTCGGTGATCGGGGCGAGACGGACGTGACGCAGTTCCTCAGCGCCACCGTCGGTCCGGTGGTCGACTACGACGCCCGGCGGGGTACGGCGCTGGTGAAGACGTTGGAGGCGTACTTCGGGGTGGGTGGCAGCCTGGCCCGGGCCGCCGAGCAGCTGCACGTGCACGTCAACACGGTGACCCAGCGGTTGGAGCGGGTCGGTCAGCTGCTCGGCGCGGACTGGCAGAGGCCGGAGCGGGCGCTGGAGGTGCAGTTGGCGCTGCGCCTGCACCGGCTGCGTACCCCCGCCGCCTGACCGGTGTCGGTCAGCGGGCCTGGATGCCCGCGAGGACGGTGTCGACGACCCGCTCGGGCAGGGTCCGTTCGTCCAGTTCCGGGTTCCACTGGAGCACCCGCTGGATCAGCATCGGGCCGCTGAGCAGCGCCATGGTCACCTCGACGTCGATGTCGGCGCGGAGCACGCCCTCGTCGATGCCGCGGCGCAGCACCTCCCGCATGAGCTGCCGGCGGGGGGCGATGATGTTCTGGTAGAGCCGGAAGTGGTCCGGGCTGCGGTTCACCTCGGGCACCAGACACGGCATGATCTTCGACGCGCGCGGGTCGACGTTCCTCCCGATGGCGCCGACCAGCAGGACCAGGTCGTCCCGGACGGAGTGCCCCTCGGGCTGCGCCATGATGCCCTTGAGCCGTCGCAGGGCGTCCAGCAGCAGCGCCTCCTTGCCGGCCCACCGGCGGTAGATGGTGGCCTTGCCGACTCCGGCGCGGGCGGCGATCGCCTCGATCGAGAGCGCCTCGATGGTGCTGCCCTCGGCGAGCAGGTCGAGGGCGGCCTCGATGATCGCCTCGTCGGCGCGGACGCTCCGCGGTCGCCCGGGCGACCGCGGAGCATCAGCGCTGGACGTCATGTCCGACATTGTTCCCGAACCTATGCCGTGCCGGCCAACTCGGGCTCGGCGACCGGCGCGGCCGCCGCGCCGGTGGCGGTTTCCCGACCCGGCATCCAGCGCAGCACCACGATCATCCCGAGGGCGGCGACCAGTGCGGAGAGGCCCGCGGCCCAGTGCATGGCGGTGACGAAGGCGTCGTTGGCCGCCGCGATCAGCGTCGGCGCCGCCGGCCCGAGCTGCCCGGCCGCCGCGTACGCCCCGGAGATCGACTCGTTGGCCGCCTCCTGGGCCTGGGCTGGCAGCCCGGTCAACGCGCCGCTCACGTCGGAGCGGTAGACGGCGGAGAGCACCGAGCCGAGGACGGCCACGCCGAGCGCGCCGGCGACCTGGCGGACGGTGTTGCTCACCGCGGAGCCGACGCCGGCCTTCTCCCGGGGCAGAGCCGACATGATCGACTCGGTGGCGGGCGGCATGATGTTCGCCATTCCGACGCCCTGGATGAAGAACACGACAAGCACGATCCAGATCGGGGTGGACGCGCCGATGAAGGCGAACGCGGCGAGCGCCACCACGGTCAGCCCGAGGCCGACGGTGGCCACGGCCCGACCGCCGTAGCGGCGGACCATCGCGGCGCTGCGCGGCGCGAAGATCAGCTGCGCTCCGGCGAACGGCAGGAAGAGCAGGCCGGTCTGGAGCGGGCTGTAGTCGCGCACGAGTTGCAGGTAGAACGAGCTGAAGAACATGACGCCCATCGCGGCGAAGAACACCAGGCCGACGATCGCGACCGGCGCTGCGAAGCGGGGCACCTTGAACAGCCGGACGTCCAGCGACGGGTGCTCGCTGCGGCGCTCGTGCTGCACGAACCAGGCCAGCACCGCGAGGCCGGCCACGATCGAACCCCAGGCCACCGGGCGGTCGAAGCCGTGCTCGCCACCGTCGATGATGCCGTAGGAGAGGGCGACCAGGCCGACCACGGAGAGCAGGACGCCGAGCACGTCCACGCGTCCGGGCCGCGGGTCACGCGACTCGGGGACGAGCAGCGCCACCAGGACGACGCCGGCGGCGACCACCGGCACGTTGATCAGGAAGACCGAGCCCCACCAGAAGTGCTCCAGCAGCGTGCCGCCGAGGATCGGGCCGATCGCCACGGCTAGGCCGACCGCGCCGGCCCAGACGCCGATGGCCCGACCGCGCTCGCGCGGGTCGAACACGTTGGAGATGATCGACAGCGTCACCGGCATGATGGCCGCGCCGCCGACCCCCATCAGGGCGCGGGCCGCGATGAGCTGGGCCGGGCTCTGGGCGTACGCGGAGAGCAGCGACGCCAACCCGAAGAGCACCAGGCCGATCATCAGGAAGCGCTTGCGGCCGGAGCGGTCGCCGAGCACTCCGAAGGTGAACAGCAGCCCGGCGAAGACCAGGGTGTAGGAGTTGATGGACCACTCCAGCTCGCCCTGGCTGGCGCCGAGGCCGCGCACCGGGTCGGCCAGGGTGCGTAGGGCGACGTTGAGGATCGTGTTGTCCAGGACGACGACGAGGAGGCTGATCACCAGCACCCCCAGGATCGCCCACCTCCTCGGGTGTCCCGTGTTGTCGTGCAGTTCCATTGCCCGGTTCTCCCCCCGGTTCACCCGCGCCGCAATACGATACGGGTCAGACTCGTAACGGCGATCAGACTACGACGGCCAATAACGATACGGAACGGTTTCGTATCGCATGTGGCGGACGTCACGTCACCGGATGACCGGGCGCAGCCGGCGAGGGGTACGACGGGGGTACGTGCGGCGAGGGCTCAGCGGGAGCGACCGGCGTGCAGACAGACGTCCACGGCCGCCGACAGCGTGCCGAGGCGGCGGGCCGGCGCGGCGAGCGGCTCGATCCAGCCCGGTCCGGCGCCGTACACCCGCAGGGGCGGGAAGTCCCGCGCGAACCGCGCCAGGCGGTACGCGCGGCCGGTGACCGGCGTCTGCGACCAGAGCACGACGGTATGCGGGACGGCCCGGTGCACCGCACTGGTCAACGCCGACCAGGGCAGCGCGGGGCCGAGGTGCAGGCAGCCGCGGCCCCGCTCGCGCAGCGCGGCGGCGAGCGCGTGCAGGCCGAGCGAGTGCGCCTCCTTCTCGGCGCCGGCCAGCAGCACCCCGCCGGTGGGCAGCGACCGGCCCGGCTCCCGACGGTGCACGTCCAGACCGACCCGGACGCCCTCGCACAGGGCGCGTTCCACGGCGATCTCGGCGGCGGTACGCCCCGACAGCCGGACCAGCAGCGGCCGGCAGACCTGCCCCCACAGCGCCGGCACCCCCCACGCGTCGGCCACCTCGAGCGTCAGCGTGGCGACACGGTTACCGTCCAGGTCCTCGGCGGCCAGGCGGACCTGCTTCTGCACGGTCTCCACGGCCTCGGCCGGCATCGGATCGGTCAGCACAGACGTACCCCCGGGTAGACGTTCCCTACCCGGGGGTTCGCTGAAACGACGCGCGGCGGATGCGCCGCGGCGTAATTTACCGGCGGCGGGCCGCCAGCCGGTGGGCCAACTCGGCCACGCTGCCCCAGATGCCGCGCCGGAACAGCACCACCACGAGGACGAAGATCCCGCCGGTCACCAGGCCGATCGCCTCGAAGCCGGAGAACGACAACCAGTCCTCCAGCCGTACGACGATCCCGGCGCCGAGCACGCCGCCCCAGAGGGTGCCGATCCCGCCGAGCACGACCACGATGACGGCCTTGCCGGAGGTGGTCCAGTGCAGCACGTCAAGCGACACGAAGCGGTGGCCGAGCGCGAACAGCCCACCGCCGAGGCCGGCGATGAACCCGGACAGGACGAACGCGGTCAGCTTGTAGCGGTGCACGGGGTAGCCCAGCGCCCGCGCCCGCGCCGGGTTGTCCCGGATGCCCACCAGCACCCGACCGAACGGCGAGTGCACGATCCGCCAGGCGGCGGCCAGCCCGAGAAGCACGATCGGCAGGATCGCGTAGTAGAAGTAGTAGTCGTCGGTGAGGTCGACGCCGAACAGCTCCCGGGGCACACCCTGCAGGCCGTTCTCACCCTGGGTGACCGAGCGCCACTCGTTGGCGACGTAGTAGACCATCTGCGCGAACGCCAGGGTCACCATCGCGAAGTAGATGCCGGCCCGCTTCACCGCCAGGTAGCCGATCGGCACCGCGAGCACTGCCGCGGCGAGCGCCCCGGCCAGCACCGCGAGGGGGAACGGCAGGCCGGCGTGGATGGCCACCAACCCGGTGACGTACGCGGAGGTGCCCCAGAACGCCGCGTGTCCGAACGACATCAGTCCGGTGAAGCCGAGCAGCAGGTCCACGGCGACGGCGAACAGGGCCCAGCAGAGGATGTCCACCGCGACCGCCGGGTAGAGGCCGTTGGGCAGCCACGCCGCGACGATGAGCCCGACGGCGAGCAGCGCGTACCGCGCCCAGCCGGGGGCGCGGGCGACGGCGACCAGCCCGGACGGCGGGGTCGTCCGCGGCGCGTCGGCGGGAGTGTCAACGGTGCTGGTCATGCCGGCGCCTCCTCACGGCCGAACAGCCCGGCCGGACGCCAGAGCAGCACACCGGCCATCACGACGAAGACGATCGTCTGCGACACGATCGGGAAGTGCGACAGGTACGCCTCGCCCCACGCCTGCACCAGGCCGATGCCGAAACCCGCGGCGACGGAACCGAAGATGGAGCCCAGCCCGCCGATCACCACCACCGCGAACACCACGATGATCAGGTCGGCGCCCATCAGCGGGTTGACCGCGCGCATCGGCGCGGCCAACACCCCGGCCAGGCCGGCCAGCCCGATGCCGAAGCCGAAGACGGGGGTCACCCAGCGTCCGACGTCGATGCCGAACGCGCGGGTCAGGTCCGGCCGCTCGGTGGCCGCGCGGACCACCATGCCGATCCGGGTCCGGGTCAGCACCCACCACACCGCGACGCAGAGCAGCACCGCGAAGCCGAGGATGAAGACGCGGTACGTCGGGAAGTCGAACAGCCCGAAGTTCACCGACCCGTCCAACAGCGACGGGGTGGCGTACGGGCTGGACTGCACGCCGTAGCGCAGCTTCACCAGGTCCTGCAGGATCAGCGTCAGGCCGAAGGTGAGCAGGAAGTTGTAGAGCGGGTCGAGCTTGGTCAGCCGGTGGATCACCGCGCGTTCCAGTGCCATGCCGAGCAGGCCCAGCCCCACCGGCATGATCACCAGGGCTGCCCAGAACGGCACGCCCACCTCGGTGAGCAGCACGTACGCGCCGAACGCGCCGAGCATGTAGAACGCGCCGTGGGCGAAGTTGACCACCCGCAGCATGCCGAAGATGACCGCGAGCCCGAGGGCGAGCAGGGCGTAGAACGCCCCGCTCACCAACCCGTTGAACGTGTTCTGCGCGAACCCACTCATAGCTTGCAGTCCGCGGAGGGCGCGCGGAACGCCTCCGCGGCGGGGATCGTCTTGAGCACCTTGACGTAGTCCCACGGTTCGGTGACCTCGGACTGCGGCTTCACCTGGGCCAGGTACGCGTCGTGCACCACCCGGTGGTCCTCGGCGCGGATCTTTCCGTTGCGCAGGAAGACGTCCTCGACCGTCTTGCCCTCCAGACCCTTGACCACGGCGTCCGCGTCGTCGGTGCCGGCCGCCTGCACCGCCTCCAGGTACTGCAAGGCTGCCGAGTAGTTGGCCGCGTGCGCGAACGTGGGCCGGGTGCCCGCCTTCTGCTGGAAACGGTCGGCGAACTCCCGGTTCTTCGCGTCGAAGTTCCAGTACCAGGCGTCGGTGTACGTGGTGCCGGCCAGCGCGGCCGGGGTGAGCGAGTGGATGTCGGTGAGGAACATCAGCCCCACCGCCAGGCCGACGCCCTTCTCCCGCAGCTTGAACTCGTTGTACTGCTTCACCACGTTGACCAGCTCCGCGCCGGCCTGCATGGTGCCCAGCACGTCCGGCTTCGGGTTCAGGTTCGGCGCCTTGAGTAGGAAGGTGGAGAAGTCGCCGCTGGTGTTCGGGAACGGCGCCCCGTCCCTGCCGACGACGGTGCCGCCGGCGGCGGTGATCGCGGTGGAGAAGCTCTTCTCCATGTCCTGACCGAAGGCGTAGTTCGGGTACAGGATGTACCAGTTCTTGCCGATCTGCTCGGTGGTGGTCTTGCCGGTGCCGTTGGCCAGCATGTACGTGTCGTACGCGTAGTGGAAGGTGTACCTGTTGCAGCTCTTGCCGGTCAGGTCGGTCGTCGCCGCGCCGATGTTGAAGTAGAGCTTCTTCTTCTCCTTCGCCACGTCGGCCACCTTCAAAGCGGCCGACGAGGTGGGTACGTCCAGGATCAGGTCGACGCCCTTGCGGTCGTACATCTCCTGGGCCTTGGAGTTGGCCACGTCCGGCTTGTTCTGGTGGTCGGCCGTCTCGACGGTGATGTCGCTGGTCACCGCCTTGTCGCCGTACTTCGCGGTGAAGTCGGCGACGGCCATCTCCACCGCCGTCACCGAGTTCTTGCCGGACAACTCCGAGTACGCCCCGGACTGGTCGTTGAGCACGCCCAGCACGATCTTGCCGCCGGTCAGCTTCTGGTCGCCGCCCGACTGGGGACCACCGCCACCGCACCCGGCGACCAGCACCACCGCGGCCGACGCCACGGCCACACCCACCGTCCTGCGCATGCCCACTCCATCCATCCCGCGCGTCGTCGCGCGGCTCGTCGTTGGAAGAAATCAGATCCCGAGGTACGCGAGCAGTTCGCGTTCGCGCGAGCGCACCTCGGAGTTGTCCATCGCCTCGGCGACGCGTCCCTCGGCCAGCAGGTAGTGCCGGTCGGCGACACCCGTGGCGAAGTGCAGGTTCTGTTCGACGAGCAGCACGGTCACCCCGTGCCGCTTGGCCTCGCGCAGCAGGTCACCGACCTGCCGCACCAGCAGCGGCGACAGCCCCTCGGTGGGCTCGTCGCAGAGCAGCAGCCGGGCGCCCATGCGCAGCACCCGGGCCAGCGCGAGCATCTGCTGCTCGCCGCCGGAGAGCATGGTGGCCGCCGAGTCCCGCCGGGTGTACAGAGCCGGGAACGCGTCGTACACCCGCTCCAGCGACCACGGGTCGGGCCCGACGGTGGGCGGCAGCGTGAGGTTCTCGGTGACGGTGAGCGTCGCGTAGCTGCCCCGGTCGTCGGGCACCCAGCCCAACCCGAGTCGGGCCCGCCGGTGCGCCGGCAGCCGGGAGATGTCGCGCCCGTCCAGCTCGACCGTGCCGCGCTGGCCGGTGTGCAACCCCATCACGCAGCGCAGCAGGGTGGACTTGCCGGCGCCGTTGCGCCCGACCAGGGTGACCACCTCGCCGGCGGAGACCTGGAGGCTGACGTCCCGCAGCACCTGCGCCTCGCCGTAGAAGGCGGACAGGCTCTCAATGCGCAGCATCGGCGGCTCCCAGATAGGCGGTGATCACACGCTCGTCGGCGCGAACCTGCTCGTACGGGCCCTCGACGAGGACCCTGCCGGCCTGCAGGACGGTGACGGTGTCGGCGAGACGGCCGACCACGCTCATGTTGTGCTCCACCAGCACCACGGTCCGCCCCTGACGGACCCGACTGATCAGCTCGACGGTGCGGTCGACGTCCTCCAGACCCATCCCGGCGGTCGGCTCGTCGAGCAGCAGCACCTTCGGATCCAGTGCCAGGGCGATGGCCAGCTCCAGGGCCCGCTTGCGGCCGTACGCCAACGTCTCCGACGGCGTGTTCGCCAGGTCGGCCAGCCCCACCATGGACAGCAGTTCGTCGGCCCGCTCGGTGTAGCGGCCCATCAACCTCGCCGAGCGCCAGAACCGCCAACCCAGCCCGCTGGACGACTGCAACGCCAACGCGACGTGCTCCCGGGCGGACAACTGCGGAAAGAGGCTGGTGATCTGGAACGAGCGGGCCACGCCGAGCCGGGCCACCCGCTCCGGTGGCAGACCGGTGACGTCCCGGCCGGCCAGCTCGATCCGCCCACCGCTGGGCGCGAGGAACCCGGTGAGCAGGTTGAACAGGGTGGTCTTGCCGGCGCCGTTCGGGCCGACCAGCGCATGCACACTGTCCGGCGCGATGTCCAGGTCGACGTCGTCGACCGCCCGGAAGCCCCGGAAGTCCCGGGTCAGCCCGCGGGCCGACAGGAGCGCTTGCCCGGCCATCGCCTCATCCTCCGCACGTCGCGGCGACTGTCGATCCGGTGACCGTGGTCACAGGCCCGTCGCGTGGACGAAACCTACGGCGGGCCGGCGGAGTCGAGCCATGTCGATGCGCTCCATATTCGATCGGCGGTTGACGTGCGCGAACTCCACTCCCCCGTGCCGTCGACTTGACCTGACCCCCTAGGTTGATGATCCACACAGCCCAACGGAAGGTCCCCACCCCATGCCCGTCGGCTTCACCATGGCGATCGTCTTCGCCGTCGCCCTGGCGGTCAGCGCCGTCGTCGCCCTGGTCGCCCCCGCCCGACCGCTGAAGCGGGCCGCCGCCCTCGTGGCGCTCGGCTTTCTCGCCCTCACCCTGGTCGTCGGCGTCGCCTCCAGCGCCCACTCGGTGCCCATCCGCTCGGTCGGCATCGTCACCAGCTTCGGCAAGCCCACCGGCGAGGTGACCGGCTCGGGCCTGAAGTGGGTCGCCCCCTGGCAGAAGGTCGGCGAGTGGGACGCCGGCCGTCAGAAGTACGACCACATCGGCGGCAACAACTGCGTACGGGTGCGCACCGGCACCCTCGCCGACGCGTGCGTCGAGGTGCTCGTCGAGTGGCAGGTCAAGCCGGAGAACGCCCCGAAGCAGTTCATGGACTACAAGGGCGACTTCATCAGCTTCCGGGGCCAGCGGGTGGGTGTGCAGCTCGACAGCGCTGTCAACGACGCGTTCGCCGCGTACAACCCCCTGGAGAAGATCGACGCCCAGACCGGTGACCTCAACGTCGACCTGAAGCCGTTCGCCGCGAACATCAAGACCAGCGCGGAGACCCGGCTCGCCACCGACGTCGACATCCTCTCGGTGACCATCACGCGGGTCAACCACGACGACAAGACCGAGGGCAACATCAAGGCGTTCCAGGACAAGCTGGCCCAGACCCGCAACCTGGAGCAGGACCGCAAGAACGCCGAGATCTCCAAGCAGATCACCGAGACCAACGCGAAGGTCGACAAGGTGACCCGCTGCCTGGAGATCGCCGAGAAGAACGGCGCCAACCCGGGGCTCTGCATCAACCCGGGCATCGTCACCGGCAAGTGAGAAGGAGCCGGCCCACCCGGTTGCGGGTGGGCCGGCTCCCTGCCGCTCGATGCCCGGCTCAGGAGGCCGGCTGGTCCGCCCCGACGTGCCGCAGCGAGTACGCGGCGGCGGTGAAGGCGCCGCCCTGCGGAGCCGCCGGATCGACCGGGTCGCGCGAACCGGGCACCCGGTCGGCGAAAATCTCCGCGTCGTCCACCGGCAGATAGCCGAGCCGCGCCCCGGCCGTGGTGTCCCAGAACGCCCGGGTGTTGGCGGACACCGCGTACGCGGTCACGAAGTGCACGTCGGGAGCGGTGAGAGCCGCGCGAACGAAGCCGATGCCGTCGCGCGGGCTCAACCAGGTCGCCAGGTAGCGGGCCTCGTCCGGCTCGTCCTCGAAGCTGCCGATGCGCAGGCACACCACCGACAGGCCGAACTTGTCGGCGTACAGGCGCCCGAGCGCTTCGACGGCGGCCTTGCTCACCCCGTAGAAGCCGTCCGGTCGGACCGGGTCGTCCGGCCCGACCACCTGGCCGACCGGGTAGAAACCGGTGACCCGGTTGCTGCTGGCCAGGACGACGCGCCCCACCCGCTGCCGGCGGGCGGCCTCCAACACGTGGTACGTGCCCAGCACGTTGCTGTCCAGCAGGTCGGCCAGGGGCGCCTCGTCCGGCAGCCCGGCCAGGTGCACCACCGCGTCCGCTCCCTCGAGTGCGGCGGTCACGGCGTCGGCGTCCGCCAGATCCAGGTGAACCACCCGGTCCGTCGGCGACTGCGGACGCAGGGGCACCCGATCGACGAGGACGAGGCGGCGAACCTCGTCGCGCAGGTGCCGGCAGACCGCCGAACCGATGCGACCCGCGGCACCCGTGACAACGACAGTGCCCAGACGTGAATCCATGACGCCATCCTGCCGGTCCGCACCGACACGATGCTCAGTCCAGCGTGACCACCCAGCGGGCGCCCTCGCCCCGGGCGAGCCGGTCGAACGCCGCGGGCGCCTCGTCCAGTGTGATCGTGCCGCTGACCAGCAGACCCAGATCGAGCGTGCCGGCGGACAACTCGGCGGCCAGCACCGGCACCTCCCGGTCCGGGTCGGACGAGCCGTACACCGAGGAGCGCAACGTCCGGGCGGAGTGGAAGATGTCGAGCGCGCCGAGGCTGACCATGTCGTCCTTGGCGCCCATGCCGACCACGGTCACCGCTCCCCCGCGCCGGGTCAGCCGCCAGGCGGCGCGGATGGTGGCGGCGCGGCCGACGCACTCGAAGGCGTGGTCGACGCCCCGGCTCTCCGTGCGCGCCCGTACCTCCTTGGAGAGCCGGTCGTCGGCGAGCAGGAAGTCGGTCGCCCCGGCGGCCATGGCCAGGTCCCGCTTGGCCTCGGCGACATCGACGGCGAGGATCGTCGTGGCGCCGGCCCGGCGGGCGGCGGTGAGCACGGCGAGCCCCACCCCACCGAGGCCGACGACGGCGACGGACTCGCCCGGCGCCACCTCGGCGGTGTTGCGGACCGCGCCGACACCGGTGAGCACCGCGCAGCCGAGCAGCGCCGCCTGGTCGGCGGGCAGTCCGGCGGGGATCGGGATGACGGCGCGCTGCGGCACCACCACCGCCTCGGCCAGCGCGCCCAGGCCGAGGGTCAGGTGCAGGGGTACGCCGTCATCGGTCTCGCCGCGCGGCACGGTCGGGGCGGTGGTGGCGGCGCAGAGCCACGGCTCGCCGCGTCGGCACCACCAGCAGTCCCGGCAGGCCGGCGCCCAGTTGAGCACCACCGGGGTGCCGACGGTCAGGTCCACGCCCGGCCCGGTCTCGGCCACCACCCCGGTCGCCTCGTGCCCGAGCACCAGCGGGAACCTCGCCGCGAGGGTGCCGTTGGCCATCGACAGGTCGGAGTGGCAGACACCGGCGGCGGTGATCGTCACCCGCACCTCGCCGGGGCCGGGAGCGGGCAGGCGTACCCGCTCGACCCGCAGCTCGGCGCCGGACCCGCGCGCGACAAGCGCGCGGACGGTGACCGGCGCGGACGCCGGCCCGGTGACGGTCGTCGGCCCGGTGTCGGTCGTCGGCTCGGGAGCGCTCATCGCTGGATCGCCTTCAGCTCGCAGAACTCGGCGAGCCCGTGCACGCCCAGTTCGCGGCCGAGCCCGGACTGCTTGTAGCCGCCGAACGGCGCGAGCGGGTTGAACGTCGCGCCGTTGATGTCGACCGCTCCGGTGCGTAGCCGCCGGGCCACCGCGACGGCCGCGTCGGTGTCGGCGGACCAGACCGCGCCGGCCAGCCCGTACCGCGAGTTGTTGGCGATGGCGACGGCCTCGTCGGTGTCGGCGAACGGGAGGACGGCGAGCACCGGGCCGAAGACCTCCTCCTGGGCGAGGGCGCTGTCGGGGTGCACGTCGGCGAAGACCGTCGGCGCGACGAAGTGGCCCCGGTCCGGTACGGGTGCGTCGGGGCCGCCGGTGACCAGCCGGGCGCCGTCGGCGAGGGCCCGCCCGACGTGGCCGCGGACCCGTTCGGCCTGGGCGGCGGAGACCAGCGGGCCGAGCCGGGTGGCCGGGTCGAACGGGTCGCCGAGGCGGTAGGCGGCCACCGCAGTGGCGATCAGGTCGAGCGCCTCGTCGTACCGGTCGCGGTGCACCAGCATCCGGGTCCACGCCGTGCAGGTCTGCCCGGAGTTGAGCAGCGCGTTGCCGACGCCCACCTTGACCGCGGTGGCCAGGTCGGCGTCCGGGAGGATGACGTTCGCGGACTTGCCACCCAGTTCCAGCGCGACGCGGGCGATCCGGTCGGCGGCGAGCCGCATGATCCGCGTGCCGGTGGCGGTGGAGCCGGTGAACGACACCAGGTCGACGTCGGGGTGCCCGGCCAGCGCCTCGCCGACGACCGGGCCGGTGCCGGGGACGAGGTTGAGCACACCGGGCGGCAGTGCGGCCTCGGTGACCGCGTCGAAGAGCAGGTACGCGGTGAGCGGTGTCAGCTCGCTGGGTTTGAGCACCACCGTGCAGCCGGCGGCGAGCGCGGGCGCCACCTTCGCCATCACCTGGTGCAGCGGGTAGTTCCACGGGGTGATCGCGCCGACCACACCGATCGGCTCGCGGACCACCAGGGAGTTGCCGATGGTCTCCTCGACCGGTGGGCGGGCGGCGAGGCCGACGTGATCCCGCAGGACGGTCAGCGGCAGGCCGACCTGCACCCGGGTGGCGAGCTTGAGGGGGGCGCCCAACTCCACGGCGATGGTGCGGGCGAGGTCGTCGGCGCGTACGGCGAGCGCGGCGTGCAACCGGTCGAGGTGCGCGGAGCGTTCGGCGGGCGCGAGCGCCGCCCAGCCGGGGAAGGCGGCGCGGGCGGCGGCGACGGCGGTGTCCACGTCGGCGGCCGTGCCGGCGGGTACCTGCCCGATCGTCTCGCCGGTGCTCGGGCACTCGACGTCGATCACGTCGGTGCCGGCGGGGGCGGTCCACTCACCGCCGACGTGCAGGTGGCGGCGGAGGCGCAGGGCGTCGGGTAGCTGCGACGGCGGGGCGGCGAGGTCCATGGCGTCCCTTCGGGGGTGGGCGGGGGCGATGGTGGTGGACGGGGCGATGGTGGTGGGCGGCGAAACTAGCGCTGGGAGTTTGGACGCTACCCGTTCGCCCGGGTGGACTCCACCGGGTCGACGGTGCGGGCGTACTCGGCGGTCAGACCGTGCAGCAGGGCGTCCAGGCCGAGGGCGAACGCGCCCTCGTCCACGCTCTGCTGGTGCTCGGCGAGGCGGTGCGCGTCGCGCAGGTGGGGGTAGTGCGCCGCGTACAGCTCGGGGTCCTCGACGAAACCGCGGGCGAACGAGCCGAGCGCCGACCCGGCCACGAAGTAGCGCAGCGCCGCGCCGATGTGGGTGGCCCGGGCGGGCGGCCAGCCGGCGCGGACGAGGCCGCCGTACACCGCGTCGGCCATGGCGAGGGCGGCCGGTCGCCGGCCGGGCCCCTGGGCCAGGTACGGCACGATGTTGGGGTGCGCGGTGAGCGCCCGCCGGTACGACCAGGCCCAGTCGCGCAGCGCGGCGACCCAGTCCCGGCCGGCGAAGCCAGTGGTGTCGACGGCGCCGGCGACCCTGTCGGCGACCGCGTCGAGGATCTCGTCCTTGGTGGCGAAGTGGTTGTAGAGCGACGGACCGCGCACGCCCAACTCGGCGGCGAGCCGGCGGGTGGAGAACGCCGGCAGGCCCTCGGCGTCGATGAGCGCGGTGGCGGTCTCGACGATGAGCTGCCGGGTGAGCCGGGGTTGGCGGGGTCGGGGCACTGCGCTCCTCGCGGTCGCGGCGGCCGGGTCTGGACGCGGCAAAACTTACACCGCTAGTTTAAGGGTGACCGGCCGCACCGACGCCAGGAGGACCATCGTGGACTTTTCGCTGACCGACGAGGAGCGGGCGGTACGGGACACCGTCCGGTCGTTCATCCAGCGCGAGGTGATGCCCCTGGAGGCCGAGGTGCTGCGCCGGGAGCGGGCGCACCAGCCGGGCCTGGAGCACTCCGAGGTGCGCGAGCTGCAACTCAAGGCCCGCAAGTTCGGCTTCTGGGGGCTGGCCACCCCCGAGGAGTACGGCGGGATGAACCTGCCGGCAGTCCTCCAGTCGTTGATCTGGACGGAGCTGGGCCGCACGTTCGTGCCGTTCCGCTTCGGCGGGGAGGCGGACAACATCCTGTTCCACGCCACCGACGAGCAGAAGCGCGAGTTCCTCATCCCGACCATCGAGGGTGAGCGGCGGTCCTGCTTCGCGATCACCGAGCCGGGCGCCGGTTCGGACGCCGCCAACATCCGGCTGTCGGCCCGCCGCGACGGCGACGACTGGGTCCTCGACGGCGAGAAGACCTTCATCACCGGCGGCCACGACGCCGACTTCGCCATCGTGGTCGCGGTGACCGACCGGGAGAAGGGCGCCCGCAACGGCGGCGCCACCGCGTTCCTGGTGGACCGGTCGATGGGGTGGCGGTCGGAGTTCATCCAGACCATGGGTGAGGGCGGGCCCGCGTCGTTGATCTTCGACGGCGTACGCGTGCCGCACCGCAACATCCTCGGCGAGATCGGGCAGGGCTTCACCCTCGGCATGGAGTGGATTGGCAAGGGCCGCTACACCATCCCGTCGCACGCCATCGGCATCGCCGAGCGGGTCCTGCAGATGGCGATCGAGTACGCCAACACCAGGGAGACCTTCGGCGCGAAGATCGGCACCAACCAGGCCATCCAGTGGATGATCGCCGACTCGGAGACCGAGCTGGAGGCGGCCCGCTGGCTGGTGCTGCGCTCGGCGTGGACGGTCGACCAGGGCATGGACCCGCGGCACGCCTCGTCGATGGGCAAGCTCTACGGCGCCGGCATGGTCAACCGGGTGGTCGACCGGGTCCTCCAGATCCACGGCGGCATGGGCTACACGCGGGAGCTGCCCATCGAGCGCTGGTACCGGCAGGTCCGGCTCTACCGGATCTTCGAGGGCACCGACGAGATGCAGCGCCTGATCATCTCCCGTGACCTGCTGCGCGGGTACACGAAGATCGGCGGTCACCTGGCCTGAGGGTCAGCCGATCAACGCGGTGAGCGCGGCGTCCACGTCGGCCTCGGTGGAGTAGACGTGGAAGGAGGCCCGGACCCGCCCGGCGCGCACCGCCGCCCGGATGCCGACCGCCTCCAGACGCCGCTTTGCGTCAGGCACGTCGACGGCGACGATGGCGCTGTCCCCCGGTGGCCGGCCCAGCCCGGTCAGGAACCGGTTGGCCAGCGCCACGTCGTGCTCCCGGATCGCCGCCACGCCGATCTCGGCGACCAGCTCCATGGCGGGCGCCGCGCCCACCCAGCTGAACCAGGCCGGTGAGATGTCGAACCGGCGGGCGTCGTCGGCCAGCCGCAGCGGCGGGCCGTAGTAGGAGGCGTGCGGGTCACGGCCTGCGAACCAGCCGGCCGCGTCCGGGCGCAGGCGGTCGCGCAACGCCGGGGCCAGATAGGCGTACGCGGTGCCGCGCGGATTCATCAGCCACTTGTAGCCGCCGACCGCCACCACGTCGGCGAGGCTCCCGTCGAAGGGCAGCCACCCGCACGCCTGGGTCGCGTCGACCACCACCCACGCGCCGTGCGCGCGGGCGGCGGCCACGATCTCGTCGTACGCGGCGACCGACCCGTCGGCGGACTGCACCAGGCTGAACGCGACCAGGTCGGTGTCGGCGTCGATCGCGTCGACGAGGCCGTCCACGGGCACCGTGCGGACCGTGACGCCCCGCTCCTCCTGGACCAGCCAGGGGAACAGGTTCGAGGTGAACTCGACCTCGGGCACCACCACCGTCGCCCCCGGCGGTAGCGCCGCCGCGACCGGCGCGAGCATCTGGGAGACGGTGGCGCCGACCGCCACATCGCCGTCCGGCACGCCGATCAGACCGGCGAACGCGGTACGGGAACGCCGCACCGAGTCGCCCCAGCCCTCCCACGACGTGCTGCCCACCCGCCAGTCGGACAGGGCCTCCTGCAACGCCGTCCACGCCGGCTCGGGCGGCAGCCCGTAGGAGGCGGTGTTCAACCAGCCGGGCTCCGGCTTCCACAACTGCTGCGCCTGCGTGATCCCCATGCCGTCGACGCTAGGCGGCCGGGCACCTGTGGGCCACGGCCAATAGACGATCGGCGGCCCGCGGGACCGGTGGCCGGGAATGCCAACGAGCGAGCCGCAACCGGGACCCCACCCATGGGAACGACCACGATCGGTGAGCCCGGCGTGTCGACCGGGACTCGTCACTGCCTCGTACGCCGTCCGGACGGCTCGTCGGCGGCGGGTGCGTGGATCCGGGCGAGGGTGTCGGCGAGGCCGGCGAGCCACCTGTCGACCTCCACGAGATGGCGCACCGACGCGGCGTCGGACGCGCCGAGCAGGGGGCGGACCCGGTCCAGCTCGTGCACACAGTTGCCGGGAACGGGCAGCGGCGCCGCCGTCCGGCCGTGTGCCACCTCGGCGGCGAGGTCGTCGTACGCCGAACGCAGGTGCCCGGCGGTGTCCCGCAGCAGGGCCGCGGCGGCGGGCCAGCCGGCGAGGCAGCCCGGCGGGTTGCGGCGCAGCAGCGACTCGACGCCGGGCACCACGCGGTGCCCGGCGCTGAGGACCACGTCCCAGCTCACCTGCTGTCGGTGCGGGTCGTGCCGCTCGGCCTGGAACTGGGAGTACGACGAGTCGACCAGGACCATCCGTCGACGGATCCGGTCGATCGCGGGCTCGGGGTGCGCGCCGCCGCCGAGCACCGCCTCGACGGTCCGCTCGACCGCGTCCCCGCTGGACGTCAGGAGGCGGGCGGCGTTGCGCCGCAGGTCGTGACCCGCGCCGCGCGGCCACATCGCCACCCCGGCGAGCACACCCACCACCGCGCCGAGCAGGACGTCGACCAGGCGTACCTCGGCGAGCCGCCACCCTTCGGGACTGAGCTGGGCGAACACGACGGTCAGCAGCACCGTGAACAGCGCCTGCTGCCAGACCGGCCCCAGCAGGCGACCGGCGCCGAAGGCCAGGATCAGGGTCACCGGCAGGACGACGGCGTAGACGACCGGTTCCTCGACGACGAGCATCACCAGGCCGCTGACGGCGGCGCCAGCGATGGTGCCCAGCAGCGCGGGCCGCAGCGCGGTGCGGGTGTCCGCCGCGGAGGTGCGCAGGACGGTGAGGGTCGCCAGCAGCACCCAGAAGCCGTGGGTGAGCTGCAGGACCCCCGCCGCCACGCGGGCGACGGCCAGCGCCACCGCCAGCCGCAGCGAACTGTGCAGGTGGGCCGAACGGGGCGCGAGGTGGGAGCGGAACTGCCGCCAGTACAACGTCCACGGGCCGTGCCGCGCGAACTCGAACAACCCCGACGGGTCGTCCGCGCCGTCGGCCCGCGACCCGGTGGCCACCCGGGCGCCGACGGCGAAGACCCGCACCTGGTCGGCGAGGGCCAGGGCCGTCGCGTCCCGGCACAGGCGGGCCACGTCCGGCACGTCACGGCCCACGGGGTACGCCGCCTCGGCCCGCCCGATGGCGACATCCAGCCCGCCGAGGTCGACCGGCGGGGCGCCCGGGGACAGGCTGCGTCCGGCGGCGCGGGTCGTGCCGGCGCCCGAACGCAGCAGCCCCGCCGCGGCGAGATCCGGGATCGGCTCCGGTGGGGCGTCCGCCGCCAGACGGTCCGCCTCGGAGAGCACCTCCCGTAACGCCGCCGCGCAGATCCGCAGCGCCCGGTCCTGCGAGCCCGCCGCCGTGGGCGCCCACGCCGGAGGGTTGCGGGCCAGGTCGAGAGCGGCGACCACGTCGTACGCCCGCCGGCGCCGCGCATCGCGACCACCGGGGCCGGCGTGCGGGTCGGCCAGTGCCTCCGCGGCGGTGTCGAGGAACGCGGCGACGCCGTCCGCCGCCTCGGCGAGCCGCTGCCGGTACGAGACCGGCACCGGATCGGGCCAGAGGAACACCTCGGCGGCGGCGAGCAGCACGATGGCGAGGGTGACGCCGCCGAGGCGCTGCGGCAGGGTGTCCGGCTGGTACGGCGGGAAGGACGCCAGGATGTAGAAGAGCTGGAACGCGCTGGCCCACCCCACCAGGCGCGGATTGCCGACCCCCGCGAACGCCACGACGAACCCGATCACCAGCATCCCGCCGGCCGCCGCCCACGTGCTCCACGCCACCAGCGAACCCGCCGCGACCAGCGCCCACACCACCGGCAGGGACGTGACGAGGATCCGCGCCCGCTGCGGCGCCGGACCGGGCAGCTGCGCGAACGAGCCCGCCGCGATCGTGCCGAACAGGGCGTACGTGGCGAGCATCGGACTGCCCGCCCCGTACCGGCAGGCGTAGAAAACCACTGACGCGACGAGGGTCAGCCGGGCGGCGCGCCGCAGGACGGCGTACCCCGGGTCGCGGGTGCGCAGCGCGCCCAGGAGGCTGGTTCCGCGCACGCCTGCTCCCCCGGGTCCGTCGCAGCACCCCTCCCCCCGGTCCCCCATTGTCCACGGTGCCTCTCGGTGGCGGCGCGTTTCGCGGCAACCCTGGCAGGATGCTGCGGTGCGCATCACCCCTTGTCTCGTGACGTCGTTCCGGGTCCCGTCGAACTCCCCTCGCGTACCCGGTTCGCCCAGCACCGCCGACACTCCCGCCGTTCAGCGCTGGCCGCATCGTCGACTCGTCGTCATCCGACGGGACGACGAGTTGCGGGCGTACGACCTCGACCGGCTCGTCGCCGGCGACGACGCTCCCGCCGCGCGGTTTCCCGCGCCGTGGCCGCGCCGGGCGGGCGGGGTCGACGCGGTGAGCCCCGACCTCGACGTGGCGGTCTTCAGCGGTTCGCACGCGCTGCACGCGGTCGACGCGACGGGCGCGCCGCGGTGGCGGATACGGCACGCCTGCTGGGTGTCGCACTGCCCGTCACTGCACGAGTCCTACGAGGAGTACGCGGACGACGGTGAGCACCGCCACCCGGATCGAGGCTCGTGCGGGATCAGCGCGGACGGCTCCACGGTCTGGGCGCATGTGCGCACCCCGCTGCCGGACGACGCCGAACCGGCGTACGACGAGGAGTGGCTCGTCGTCGACGCCATCGACGGCCGGATCCTCGGGCGGGTCCCGACCGGCACCGCGGCCGCCGGCTCGCACCACGTCCCCCACCCTGACCCGGGTCAGATGGGCCTGAGCATCGGCGAGGGCCAGGACGGTGTGCCGCTGCGGTGGGGGCGGTGGGACGGCGTGCGGTTGACCGTCACGTCCATCGGCGACGACGACCGCTGCCTCGTCGACGTCAGTCCGTCCGGGGAGCTGCTCCTCACGGTCGCGCACCAGCAGGGTGATCTGGCGGTCCACCGGCTCCCCGACGGGGCGGTGCTCCACGAGGTCGCCGCCGATCAGCTCCACCCGCGGCCGGCGTCGGACCTGGCGGAGGATCCCTACTGGGACTACCTGTGCGGCTTCGTGGACGAGCGCACGGTGATCGCGAGCGCCGCCGAGGACGATGACGAGGGGTACGGCCACCAGCGGCACTGGCTCGTCGACGCGACGCGGGGCGAGGTGCTCGGCCGGGTCGAGTACCCGGTGCCCGTGTCGGAGAGCCCGATGGCACTCGGGGACGGCACCTGGCTCACCTGCGGCGAGGACCCCTTCCACCTCCTGCTGTGGAGTCGTGAGCCGACACGTCCACAGTGATCGGCACGAGTTCGGCGGTACCGGGGTGCGCTGGTGGCGGGGACACCCCGGTGTCGCCGAGCCGGAGCCGGTCCCGTCAGGCAGGCACGGCCGTCGCCTTCTCGCCGTCGGACCGCCGCGCCGCCGTCTCGTCCTCGTCGTCGTGCTCGTCGAGCATGGTCGCCTCGTCGAACGGGTCGTCGCCGCGCAGCACCCCCGCCGCCCGTTCCCTGTCGAACTCGCCGGTCCAGGTGCCCACCAGCACTGTCGCCACGGCGTTGCCGGCGAAGTTCGTCAGCGCCCGGGCCTCGGACATGAACCGGTCGATGCCGACGATCAGCCCGACGCCGTCGACGAGGTCCGGGCGGTGCGACTGGAGTCCACCGGCGAGCGTGGCCAGTCCGGCGCCGGTGACGCCCGCCGCTCCCTTCGAGGCGATGACCATGAACAGCAGCAGCGAGATCTGCTCCCCGACGGCGAGCGGCTTGCCCAGCGCGTCGGCGATGAACAGCGACGCCATGGTCAGGTAGATGGCCGTGCCGTCGAGGTTGAACGAGTACCCGGTCGGCACCGTGATGCCGACGACCGGCTTGCTGACACCGAAGTGCTCCATCTTGGCGATCAGTCGCGGCAGCGCCGACTCGGACGACGAGGTGGAGAGGATCAGCAGGAACTCCCGGCCCAGGTAGCGCAGCAGCGAGAAGATCGAGATCCGGGCGATGAACCAGAGCAGCGCGCCCAGGACGACAAGCACGAAGATCAGGCAGGTGGCGTAGAAGCCCACCATGATCTGGGCGAGGCTCTTGAGGGCGTCCACGCCTGTCGCGCCGACCACGGCCGCCATCGCGCCGAACGCGCCGATCGGCGCCAGCCACATGATCATGGCGAGGACCTTGAAGACGACCCGCTGGATGACGGCGATGGCCCCGAGCACCGGTTCGCCGCGCCGACCCATGGCCTGTACGGCGAAGCCGACCAGCAGCGCGACCAGCAGCGTCTGGAGCACCTCGCCCTCGGTGAGCGCGGAGAGCAGCGTCGTCGGGATGATGCCGAGCAGGAACTCCACGGTCCCGCCGGCCTCGTCGCCGGCGGCCGCCTTGCCGGCGCCGGCGAGGTCCGCACCGAGGTTCAGGCCGGAGCCGGGGTGGATGAGGTTGCCGACGACCAGGCCGATGGCGAGCGCGACAGTCGACATGGTCAGGAAGTAGCCGAGGGCGAGGCCACCGACCTTGCCGACCTTCGCGGCCTGCCGGACGGAGCCGACGCCGAGCACGATGGTGCAGAAGATGACCGGGCTGATCATCATCTTGATCAGGTTGACGAAGCCGGTGCCGATCGGCTTGAGTTCCTTGCCGAAGTCAGGGGCGACCAGGCCGACCACGATGCCGGCGAGCACCGCCACGATGACGGCCAGATACAGGTAACGGGTACGGTCCCGGCGAGCCGACGGCTCCGCCGTGGTGGTGGCTGCGGTGGTGTCCATGTCGACAATGTGAAGCGCGTCTCACCCGTTGACAGCCTTGCGGTCATTCTGTTCACCGCGAAAACCCCGGGAGGTGGTGGAGGTGGCCCGACGCCAGTGGAGCATCGCGGGGCAACTCTTCGCCCTTCAGGCGATGGTGGTGACGCTGCTCGTGCTGGCCGGGGCGGCGGGCGCCGTGTGGCTGGCCCGCAGCGACTCCCGCCAGGCAGCGCAGGAGGAGGTGCTGGCGGTGGCGCAGACCGTGGCCGGCTCCCCCGACGTCCGCGCGGCTCTCACCACCGCCGACCCGGAACGCGTCCTGCAGCCGTACGCCGAATCGACCCGACTCGCGACGGGCACCGACTTCGTGGTGGTGATGGCCCCCGACCGCACCCGCTTCTCGCACCCGACGCGGGAGTTGATCGGCAAGCCGTTCGTCGGGGACATCGGACCCGCCCTGGCGGGCCAACCGTTCACCACCACGAACGTCGGCACGCTCGGCGAGTCGGTGCGCGCGGTCGTCCCGGTGTACGACGAGCGGCAGCGCATCGTCGGCCTGGTCTCGGTGGGCATCACCACCCGCGCGATCGACCGTAAGCTGCTCGGCCAGTTGCCGGTGCTGTTCGGTGTGGCCGCACCGGCTCTGGCGCTCGCCGCGACCGGGTCCTGGCTGCTCAGTCGCCGACTGCGGCGCCAGACGCACGGTCTGGGGCCGGCGCAGATGACCCGGATGTACGAGTACTACGACGCGGTCCTGCACTCGGTGCGTGAGGGTCTCGTGGTGCTGACCACCGACCGGCGGATCGCCCTGGTCAACGACGAGGGTCGCCGGCTGCTGGGGCTCGACGCGGACGCGCCGGTGATCGACCAGCCGGTCGCCGGGATCGACCTGCCGCCCGCGGTGGCCGACCTGCTCGGCTCCGGCCGCGACGCCCGCGACGAACCGGTCCTCGCTGGCGACCGGGTGCTCGTCGCCAACCAGCGGACCACCCGCTTCGAGGGCGCGGTGCTCGGCACCGTGCTGACCCTGCGCGACCAGACCGACCTACGCACCCTGGCCAGCGAACTGGATTCGGTACGCGCGCTCACCGAGGCGTTGCAGGCGCAGACCCACGAGTCGGCCAACCGGCTGCACACCGTGCTGACGCTTGTCGAGTTGGGCCGCACCGAGGAGGCCGTCCGGCTCGGCACCCGGGACCTGGCCATCGCCCAGCAGCTGACCGACCGGGTGGTCGGCGCGGTCACCGAGCCGGCCCTCGCCGCGCTGCTGCTCGGCAAGTCCGCGCAGGCCGGCGAACGCGGAGTGGACCTGGTCATCGAACCGGACTGCCGCCTCGACGACAGCCCCCTGCCCAGCGGCGACCTGCTCACCGTCGTCGGCAACCTCGTCGACAACGCGCTCGAGGCGGTGGCCGGCACCCCGGCGCCCCGGCGGGTACGCGTCTTCGTCGGCGCGGTCGACGACGAACTGGTGGTACGGGTCGCCGACAGCGGTCCCGGCCTCGCCCCGGATCGGGTGGCCGACGCGTTCCGGCGCGGCTGGTCCACCAAGAGCACCGGGCGCGGCCTCGGCCTGGCCCTGGTCGGTCAGGTGGTCCGCCGGCACGGCGGCAGCTACCAGGTGGGCCGCTCCGACGACGGCGGCAGCCTGTTCACCGTCCGCCTGCCCGGTGGAGGTGGACGGTCGTGACCGACATCCGGGTGCTGGTCGTCGAGGACGAACCGCTGCTGGCCGAGGCGCATTCCGCGTACACGGAACGGGTTCCCGGTTTCGTGGTCGTCGGGGTGGCACACACGGCGCGGGCGGCGATGGCGGCCCTGCGCGCCAACGACGGCGGCGACGTGGACCTCGTACTCCTGGATTTTCGGCTGCCCGACCTGCACGGCCTGGACGTCTGCCGGGCGCTGCGGGCCGCCGGCAGCAGCGTCGACGTGTTGGCGGTGACGTCCGCGCGGGACCTCGCGGTGGTGCGCACGGCGGTGTCCCTCGGGGTGACCCACTACCTGCTCAAACCGTTCACGTTCGCCGCGTTCCGCGACAAGCTGGAACGGTACGCGGACTACCGCGCGCAGGCCCTCGCCGACGGTGAGGTGGCCGCGCAGCACGACGTGGACCGGATGTTCGCCACCCTGCGCGGCACCGCCGGGCACTCCCTGCCCAAGGGGCTCGACGCGCAGACCCTCAACCGGGTACGCGCAGCCCTCACCGACGGGACCGGCACCCAGGCGGGGCTGTCCGCGACCGAGGTGGGCGGGCTGACCGGCATCTCCCGGGTGACCGCCCGCCGCTACCTGGAATATCTGGTGACCGTCGACCGAGCGGCCCGCAGCCCCCGCTACGGCACCCCCGGCCGCCCCGAGGTCGAGTACCGCCCCCGGTGAGCGAACTGCAACTCAGCCTGATCGCCTCCGTGGACGACCTGGCACGCCCAGACCTGTTCGAGTCGGACGACGAATCAGATGCTTTCCTCGCTGACCTCTACGTCTCCCGGCGGGCCGGTGCCGCGTGAGTCTCGTCGTCCTGGACACCGATGTGGCATCGGCGATCCTGCGAGGGCGGCTCCCTGACCGTCTCCGTGAACCAGGTGGCGGGGTGAAGATCCGTTGTTAGACTTTCGGCGTTGGGTTGGTGGTACGACCAGGGAGACCAGACATGGCGGGTGACGACGACATCTCCGGGTGAGACCGGATGTGTTCGGCCATCGGTTCGGCGCGCGTAGGCGCAGCCACCGAGGCCATGCCGTCGTTCCACCGGTTCCCGTTGTCGTCGGGCAGCCTAGGCGCGCCCACCCCACCCCTGAGGTCACTCGCATGTCTGATGCGTTCATCGTCTGCTCGAACCTGTCGTTCTCCTGGCCGGACGACACCCCGGTCTTCTCGGACCTGTCCTTCACCGTCCCGGGCGGTCGCACCGGCCTGGTCGCCCCCAACGGCGCCGGCAAGAGCACCCTGCTGCGGCTGATCGCCGGAGAGCTGCGGCCCACCGGCGGCAGCATCACCGTCGACGGCCTACTCGGCTACCTGCCGCAGACCCTGCCGCTGGTCGGCGACCTGGCCGTGGCGCAGGTGCTCGGCGTCGCCGAACGGATCGCGGCCCTGCACGCCATCGAGGGCGGCGACGCCAGCGAGGTGCACTTCGCCACCGTCGGCGACGACTGGGACATCGAGGAACGCACCCGCGCCGAACTCGACCGGCTCGGCCTGGGCGAGCTGTCCCTCGACCGACCGCTGCACACCCTCAGCGGCGGGCAGGTGATCTCCCTGGGTCTGGCGGCGCAACTGCTCCGACGCCCCGACGTGCTGCTGCTCGACGAGCCGACCAACAACCTCGACGTGGATGCCCGGCACAAGCTCTACGACGTCCTCACCGACTGGTCCGGGTGCCTGCTGCTGGTCAGCCACGACCGGGAACTGCTGGACCGGATGGACCGCATCGCCGAACTGGAACAGGGCGAGATCACCTGGTACGGGGGCGATTTCACCGCGTACACCGAGGCGGTGCGGGCGGCGCGGGAGGTCGCCGAGAGCAACCTGCGCAACGCCGAGCAGGAGGTCAAGCGGGAGAAGCGGGAGATGCAGCAGGCGCGCGAACGGGCCGACCGGCGGGCCAGCAACGCCTCCAGGAACCTGAAGAACGCCGGGCTGGCCCGGATCGTCGCCGGCGGCCTCAAGCGCAGCGCGCAGGAGTCGGCGGGCAGGGCGCAGGAGACCCACTCGAACCGGCTCGGGCAGGCCAGGTCCCGCCTCGACGAAGCCGGCCGGGCGCTGCGCGAGGAGGACCGGATCGTCGTGGACCTGGCGGACACCACCGTCCCGGCCGGCCGGACGGTCTTCTCCGGTACGGGGATGCGGGCCCGCTTCGACGACCGGGACCTGTTCGGCGGCGACGGCGCGGACCTGGTGATCCGGGGGCCGGAACGGATCGCGCTCACCGGGGCGAACGGGACCGGCAAGTCGACACTGCTGCGCCTCGTCAACGGCGACCTCGAACCGGCCGGCGGTGAGATCCGGCGGGCCGACGGGCGGATCGCGTACCTGTCGCAGCGGCTGGACCTGCTGGACCTCGACCGAACGGTGGCGGAGAACTTCGCCGCGTACGCGCCGAGCCTGCCCGACGCGCGGCGGATGAACCTGCTCGCCCGGTTCCTGTTCCGGGGTTCGCGGGTGAACCTGCCCGTCGGGGTGCTCTCCGGCGGCGAACGGCTGCGCGCCACCCTGGCCTGTGTGCTCTGCGCCGAACCGGCGCCGCAACTGCTGCTGCTCGACGAGCCGACGAACAACCTGGACCTGGTCAGCGTCGGGCAGTTGGAGAGCGCGCTGTCCGCGTACCAGGGGGCGTTTGTGGTGGTCAGCCACGACGAACGGTTCCTCGCCGAGATCGGCGTGCAGCGCTGGTTGCGGCTGGCCGACGGCAAGCTGCGCGAGATCGCGGCCCCCGAGCGGGGCTGACCCCCGACGGCCGTGCGCGGCCCGGCCGGACCGGCCGGGCCGCGACCCGGCTCAGCTCACGTTGGCCGGGCCGAGGACGCTCTTCAGGTCACCCATCAGCGCGGTCGTCGCCGCCACCCGGAACGGACCCAGCCGCAGGGTGGTGGTGCGACCGCCGTTGAGCAGCTTCACGTGCACCTCGGTGTCGCCGGGGTGCAGCACCAGGGTCTCCTTGAGGCGTTCCACGAGCGGTGGCGTGCAGCGGTGCACCGGGATGGTGAGGGTGACCGGCTTGTTGGTGGCGCTGGTGCTGACGTCCGGCATGGACATGTCCATCGCCATGATGCGGGGGGTGTCGTCGCGGCGGTCCACCCGGCCCTTGACCACCACGATGGCGTCCTCGGCGATGTACTGCCCGATCACCTCGTACGTGTTGGGGAAGAACAGGGTCTCCACCCCACCGGCCAGGTCCTCCAGGGTGGCCGACGCCCACGCGCGGCCCTGCTTGGTGACCCGCCGCTGCACGCCGGAGAGGATGCCGGCGAGGGTGACGACAGCGCCGTCGGGCACCGCGCCGTCCTCGGCGAGGGACGCGATCGTGGTGTCGGCCGCCGCGTTGAGGATGTGCTCCAGGCCGAACAGCGGGTGGTCGGAGACGTACAGGCCGAGCATTTCCCGCTCGAAGGCCAGCTTGTCGCGCTTGTCCCACTCGCTGTCGCCGATGACCGGCATCACCGTCGTGCTGCCCGTGTCGGCGTCACCGAAGCCCGCGCCGAACAGGTCGTACTGGCCGACCGCCTCCTTGCGCTTGACGTCGGCGTACGCATCGATGGCGTCCGCGTGCACCGCGAGCAGACCCTTACGCGGGTGGTTCAGCGAGTCGAACGCCCCCGCCTTGATCAGCGATTCGATCGTCTTCTTGTTGCAGACCACCGCGTCCACCTTGGACAGGAAGTCGTAGAAGTCGGTGTAGTCGCCCTTCTCCTGGCGGCAGCGCATGATCGAGGCGACCACGTTCGCGCCGACGTTGCGCACCGCCGCCAGACCGAACCGGATGTCCTTGCCGACCGGCGTGAACGGCCCGGCCGAGGTGTTCACGTCCGGTGGGAGCACCTGGATGCGCATCCGGCGGCACTCGGACAGGTACAGCGCCATCTTGTCCTTGTCGTCGCCGACGGACGTCAGCAGCCCGGCCATGTACTCGGCCGGGTAGTGCGCCTTCAGGTACGCCGTCCAGTAGGAGACCAGCCCGTACGCGGCGGAGTGCGCCTTGTTGAAGGCGTACCCGGCGAACGGCACCAGGACGTCCCACACGGCCTGGATCGCCTCGTCGGAGTAGCCGCGCTCGCGGCAGCCGTCCCGGAACGGGATGAACTCCTTGTCGAGGATCTCCTTCTTCTTCTTGCCCATCGCCCGGCGCAGCAGGTCCGCCTGACCGAGGGTGTAGCCGGCGAGGATCTGCGCGGCGCGCTGCACCTGCTCCTGGTAGACGATCAGGCCGTGGGTGGGTGCCAGGATCTCCCGCAGCGGCTCCTCCAGCTCCGGGTGGATCGGCGTGATCTCCTGGAGGCCGTTCTTGCGCAGCGCGTAGTTGGTGTGCGAGTCGACACCCATCGGGCCGGGCCGGTACAGGGCCAGGACGGCGGAGATGTCCTCGAAGTTGTCAGGCTTCATCAACCGCAGCAGGGACCGCATCGGCCCGCCGTCGAGCTGGAACACGCCGAGGGTGTCACCGCGGGACAGCAGCTCGTAGGCGGCCTTGTCGTCCAGCGGCAGCGCCAGCAGGTCGAGCTTGAGGCCGTGGTTCAGCTCGATGTTCTTGACGGCGTCGTCGATGATCGTCAGGTTGCGCAGGCCGAGGAAGTCCATCTTCAGCAGCCCGAGCGACTCGCAGGTCGGGTAGTCGAACTGCGTGATGATCGCCCCGTCCGCGTCGCGGCGCATCAACGGGATGTGCTCGATGATCGGCTCGGCGGACATGATGACGCCGGCCGCGTGCACACCGGTCTGCCGGATCAGCCCCTCGATGCCCTTGGCCGTGTCGATCACCTTGCGGACGTCCGGGTCGGAGTCGTACAGGCCGCGGATCTCGCCCGCCTCGGCGTAGCGCGGGTGCTTGGTGTCGAAGATGCCGGTGAGCGGGATGTCCTTGCCCATCACGGCTGGGGGCATCGCCTTGGTGATCCGGTCGCCGACCGCGTACGGGAAACCCAGGACCCGGGCCGAGTCCTTGATCGCGGCCTTCGCCTTGATCGTGCCGAACGTGGCGATCTGGGCGACCTTGTCCTCACCCCACTTGTCGGTGACGTACTTGATCACCTCACCGCGCCGACGCTCGTCGAAGTCGATGTCGACATCAGGCATCGAGACACGCTCGGGGTTCAGGAACCGCTCGAAGATCAGGCCGTGCTGGATCGGGTCGAGGTCGGTGATGCCCAACGCGTACGCGACGAGCGAGCCGGCGGCCGACCCACGACCCGGACCCACCGCGATGCCCTGCTTCTTCGCCCACTGGATGAAGTCGGCGACGACGAGGAAGTAGGACGGGAAGCCCATCTGGTTGATGACGCCCAGCTCGTACTCGGCCTGGACGACGTGCCCCTCCGGGATGCCGTTCGGGTAGCGGCGGGCCAGGCCGGCGAAGGTCTCCTTGCGGAACCAGGACTCCTCGGTCTCCCCCTCCGGCACCGGGAAACGCGGCATCAGGTTGTGGAACTCGAACATCCCGGTCGGGTCGACCTTCTCGGCGACCAGCAGCGTGTTACGGCAGCCCTGCTGCCACAGCTCGGACGAGTCGACCGCGCGCATCTGGTCGGCGCTCTTGATGAAGTAGCCGCCGCCCTCGAGGCGGAACCGGTTCGGGTCGTCGATGTTGCTGGCCGTCTGCACGCAGAGCAGCACGTCGTGGGCGGTGGCCTGCTCCTCGACCGTGTAGTGCGAGTCGTTGGTGACCACCGGCGGGATGTTCAGCTTGCGGGCGATCTCGGTGAGCCCGTCGCGGACCCGGCTCTCGATGGAGAGGCCGTGGTCCATGATCTCGACGAAGTAGTTGTCCTTGCCGAAGATGTCCTGGTAGCTGGCGGCGACCTTGAGCGCCTCGTCGAACTGGCCCAGTCGCAGCCGGGTCTGCACCGCGCCGGACGGGCAGCCGGTGGTGGCCATGATCCCCTCGGCGTACTCGGCGATCAGCTCCATGTCCATCCGCGGCCACTTGATGTAGTGGCCCTCCATGGACGCCCGCGAGTTGAGGGTGAACAGGTTCTTCAGGCCCTGCGCGTTCTTCGCCCACATCGTCTTGTGGGTGATCGCGCCGTTACCGGAGACGTCGTCGCTCTTCTGCTCCGGCCGACCCCACTTGACCCGCGCCTTGTGGTAGCGCGACTCCGGCGCCACGTACGCCTCGACGCCCAGGATCGGGGTGATCCCGGCGGCCATCGCCTGCCTGTAGAAGTCGTTCGCGCCATGCATGTTGCCGTGGTCGGTGATCGCCACGGCCGGCATGCCGAGCCGGTTGGCCTCGGCGAACAGGTCCTTCAGTCGGGCCGCTCCGTCGAGCATCGAGTACTCGGTGTGCACGTGCAGATGCGCGAACGAATCGGCCATGCGTGGCGCCCCCCGGCGGTGTGGATCTAGGTGGTCGGAGCCGACCGGGACCTACCCTACCGAGGTGATCTCGGCGGCTCCACCGTCCGCGCCGAGGGTGGTCCGTGTCTCCTCGCAGCGCCTAGTCTCGGACCATGGCGAGGTACTACGACGTGCACCCGGAGAACCCCCAGCCCCGGATCATCGGCCAGGTCGCCGACCTGATCCGCGGCGGTGGGCTGGTCGCCTATCCGACGGATTCCTGCTACGCGCTCGGCATCCAACTGGGCAACCAGGACGGGCTGGACCGGATCCGGCAGATCCGACACCTCGACGACAGGCACCACTTCACCCTGGTCTGCCGGGACTTCGCGCAGCTCGGCCAGTTCGTCCAGATCAACAACGCGGTGTTCCGGCTGGTGAAGGCGTCCACCCCGGGCAGTTACACGTTCATCCTGCCGGCCACCCGTGAGGTGCCCCGCCGGATGCTGCACCCGAAGAAGCGGACCGTCGGCGTGCGGGTCCCCCGGCACACCGTGACCCAGGCGCTGCTGGCCGAGCTGGCCGAGCCGCTGGTGTCGAGCACCCTGGTCCTGCCCGGCGACGACGAGCCGATGACCCAGGGCTGGGAGATCAAGGAGCGGCTCGACCACCAGGTCGACGCGGTACTGGACGCCGGAGACTGCGGCAAGGAGCCGACGACCGTGATCGACCTGTCCGGTCCCGAACCGGAGATCCTGCGCCGGGGCGCGGGAGACGTGTCCCGCTTCGAGTAGCGCGTACGACGCGGCGAGCGCGTCATCCGACCACCTGGCCCGACGCCCTCTGGGCGCCGGGCCACCCTCGTGCGCGCCTCCTTTGCTCTGCTGCCGCATACGCACCGCCCGGCGGCGACCTGGTGGCGCATACGCACCGCCCGGCCGCCGACCTGGTGGCGCATACGCACCGCCCGGCTGTGACCTGGTGGCGCATCCGCGGCGGCAGAGCAAAGGAGGGTCGGAGGGCCTGGTCGGAGGGCCTGCGCGGTCCGTCGCCGGGGCCGGACGTGCGCCACCGCCGCACACCCCCTAGAGACGCGACGTTATAGGCGTAGACAATAGTGTGTGCCACACAGTATGGTGTGACACATGGTTAGCGAGGACGTTCTACGGACGCATCTACAGGAGTTGCGTCGAGGCACCGTCGTGGTGGCCAGCCTGGTTGCGCTCCGTCGACCGGACTACGGCTACGCACTGCTGCAACGGCTCACCGACCACGGCTTCCCGGTCGACGCCAACACCCTCTACCCGCTGCTGCGCCGCCTCGAGGACCAGGGGCTGCTGACCAGCGAGTGGAACACCGAGGAGAGCCGGCCGCGCAAGTTCTACCGGACCAGCGACGAGGGCGAGTCGATGCTGAGCCGGCTCCTGGACGATCTCGCCGCCGTACAGACCTCCATCACCGGGCTGATCCAAGGAGTCGACCGATGAACACCCTGACCGACCGCTACCTCGCCGCCACCCTCCGCTCGGTGCCCACCCAGCGCCGCGACGAGATCGCCACCGAGCTGCGCGCCTCCATCGGCGACATGATCGACGACCGCACCAGCGGCGGCGCCGACCCCGTCACCGCCGAGCGGGACGTGCTCACCGAGCTGGGCAACCCCGACCTGCTGGCCGCCCGGTACGCCGACCGTCGGCTTCAACTCCTCGGCCCGACGTACTACCTGGTCTGGTGGCGGCTGTTGAAGCTGCTGCTCAGCCTCATCCCGGCGATCGTCGGCACGATCGTCACCATCGTCAAGGTCTCCGAGGGAGACGGCTTCGGCGCCATCGGACCCGGCATCGTCGCGGCCATGCAGACAGGCGTGCAGATCGCCTTCTGGCTCACCCTCACCTTCGTCCTCATCGACCGGTTCCAACCGAGCACCGAACTGCCCGACTGGACGGTCGACCAGCTGCCCGACGTCCCCGCGCACCGGGACATCTCCCTGCCCGAGACCATCGCGTCAGTCGTCATGCTGCTGGTGACCATCGGATACCTGCCCTTCCAGCACTACCGGTCCTGGGTACGCGACACCGACGGCGACAACATCCCGATCCTCGACCCGTCGCTCTGGTCGTTCTGGCTGCCGGCGCTGATCGTCGTCCTGGCCGCCAGCGTGGTGTTCGAGATCGTCAAGTACCGGACCGGACGCTGGACCTGGCCGCTCTACGGGGCCAAGGCGCTGCTCAACCTGGCGTTCTCGGTGCCGGTGGTGTGGCTGGCCCTCACCGACCGGCTGCTCAACCCGGCCCTCGGGGAGCGCCTGAGCTGGCTGGCGGAGGCGGACAACCGCGACGTCCTCGGGGCGACCATCGCGGTCGGGGTGGCCGTGATCATGGTGTGGGACCTCATCGACACCGCCCTGAAGACCCGCCGCCAGACGGCGTGAGCGACACCCCCGCCCCGGCGGCCCCCCCCCCCCCCCCCCCCCCCCCCCCCGCCCCCGGCCCCG